>NZ_CP017244.1:600000-1200000 GCF_001908375.1 Rhizobium etli 8C-3
GATATGACAGGCGCCGAGCAGGCGCCGCGCAACTATTATCGCGACTACGCCTCGGCGAGCGGCCCTGGCGGCCCCTACCATAATGCCTCCGGCTTCGCCGATTTCGGCGACGCCGACGATCCTTTTGCAAGTTTCTTTTCGCGCCGCAGAGGTGGCGCGCAATTCCGCGCCAAGGGCATGGATCGGCAGTTCTCTATGGAGGTCGACTTCCTCGATGCGGTCAACGGCGCCAAAAAGCAGGTCAGGTTGCCCGATGGCCCGCCCCTCGATGTGCAGATTCCGCCAGGCACCCGAGACGGACAGATGTTGCGACTGCGCGGCAAGGGCGAGCCGGGAATTGGCGGCGGACCGGCGGGCGATGCGCTGATCGATATCCGTGTCCGCCCGCATCGTTTTTTCACTCGTGATGGTGACGATATTCGCCTGGAACTGCCGGTCTCCCTCAGCGAAGCTGTGCTCGGCGGCAAGGTCCGCGTGCCGACACCCTCGGGTCCCGTCAATCTGACGCTGCCGCCGCATTCGAATACAGGCAAGGTGTTGCGACTGAAGGGCAAAGGCGTTGTAAGGCGCGGCGGTGAACAAGGCGATGTCTATGTCACTCTCAAGATCGTCCTGCCCGACAAGCCGGATGATCGGTTGACCGCATTAGTCAAGGATTGGGCCACAACGAGCGCGCAGGATCCAAGAAGGAGCATGGAGTCTGAGCATGGATGATGTTGAATTCCGGCGTTTCCTGAGGATCGACGTCACCGAGTTGAATTTTTGGATCGAGGAGGGATGGCTGGTGCCTGATGCCGTGGAGGAACGGCTGCAGTTCCACGACAGCGACGTCGCCCGCGCGCAATTGATCCTCGATCTTAGCCGGAAGATGGGACTCAACGAGGCCGGCGTCGATGTCGTTATGGACCTGGTAGACCAGCTTCACGGGCTGCGCGGAACCATGCGCCGGCTATTGACCGCGATCAGTCAACAGGAGCAGGAGGTGCAGCAACGGCTGCTGAGCGCTCTCGCCGATCTCGAACGCTATCGCGACTAGGCCGCTGCCGCAATAGCACGGTTCATGTCGCCTCCGTTAGTTCCACGCTTGCGCTCGAAGGCAATTTCAGGCTCGCCGAAGAGATGGCAGCCGGTGGTAAAAAGCTTGGCCTGAGAGACAACCTGCGGCCGGCAGTTCAGATATTCACCCATTCGCAGACTGTTCGGTCCTGCTGCACCGGTGAAAGTTACATCGTCTATTTCAACTTCAGAACCAGACGTCAGCAACCGTGCGTCCATCAAGCGGCAGGTCATGAAAGCTGTGGAGGCCGTCAAAGCGGCGCAGTGGAACTTCCGCCACCTGCTGCGGATCAGCAAGGCGAAGATTGACAGCTATTCTTGTTCGGCCGTCGTCGTTTGGCCTCAAGCTGCGCCAGCTGATAAGGTTGCCGCAGAGTTTGCAGAAATTGAATGAGATCCTGCGAGAACCGCAAATATACGCTGCCATAGCATTGCCTGGGTCTTCCACGGCGACTTCACGACCATCATATCCGTAGGTCCAGAGCACTCCATAGCGGCGGCAGACCGTGCAATTGCAGATCGTGGCATCGGGTATGTCCCCTCGGTACTCCCAACGCACAGCGCCGCAATGACAGGTGCCGCGCGTTATCTTAGGTCCGAATCGTACCGGCCGTCCCATGGCGCGTTTCCATTTGCATGCGCAGCTATTCGCCCGCCAACTGATCGTGGCGCTAATCGCTGGAGAACCCCTTAGCGCCTCTTGGAGGTTCCAAGCTGAACAGCTCGCCCGAGTCTTTGCCCGCTCGGCGAACCCGAGTGCTTCATACCATTGCAACCCAGAGGAGCGCAAGCTTCGTGGCCTGCGTCGTCCATGACACCCAATGCCATGGCCAAATGCGGCCATATGCGGTGAACCCGTGGCTCGAACGGGGTCACCGTTGGCCCCGCAAACCTAGCGTGAAGCTCATTGCAGGAGTATTTCTTCGTATAAGGCCAGCTCCACCTTTAGCTCTCAGGGAGGAATCAGACCTCAAAGCTGCGGGTGCAGATCGGCCGTTCCAACTCTGGATCTCTAACTCGTGGATGGCAGGAAACTCGTTGCCAAATGAGAATTCCTCCATCTTGTGTGATTCCTGCGAACATGGAGGTCGGTTGGTCCAGGGTGTTCCTTGGCCGACGTTCGAGCCGCTGACCCGAGGAGAATTTCCGACCTGCCGGAACGCCTGTCAATCGACAGGCTCCAATAACAGCCTTCCGCCATGTGCGAGTTGGATGGCCGCGCACGGTTGCCGCTTTGAACTGTCGGGGGGGCCGCTGCCCAGGCTCGCGTCAAGTTGTTTCGAAGACAAGGAGTTCAACATCTTTGGTCGTTCTGTCACCCTCAAAGACCATATGCATGTCTGCACGATGATCGATCCCGGCCCGCGGCCGCATGTCGGTGGACCGGTTGTCTCGACCTCGCAGACTTTCGTCTGCGTTGACGGCGTGCCCTAGAGCTCGATTACGCTAAACCCATCGCCAACCCGCGGCCCTCACGCCGCTTGACGGGACGGGAATCCTTCGTGTGCTCGACGCTTTAAAAGGACCGCATCATGTTCGAGAACGTCCTGGAACATGATCGAGGTCGAAACGGCCGTGTCTTCCATCGAAGCTCAGTCATCGTTTCTCAAGCCGGACGAGGTTCTCATGCGGCTGACCACAGCATTTACAGCTTTTTTCTTTGTCGTGACTTCAACCGCACCCGTTTTCGCAGGTGAAGTCGGCCTGCAGGATATCCGCATCTTCTCGCATGAACGCGGCAGCGCACTTGCGGTGACGATCTGGTATCCATCGAAGGACGATGGCGAATCGGCACTGATCGGCGAGAACAGGATTTTTGAAGGCACGCCAGCCTTAAAGAACGCCTCTATCGAAACGGGCCGTTTTCCGTTGGTGATGCTTTCGCATGGGTCCGGTTCGCGGATGGAAGGTATGGCCTGGATCGCCAGGGTGCTGGCCGAGGCGGGGTTCATCGTGGCCGGCCCCAACCATCCCGGCACGACGAGCGGCGATTCCACGCCGGCTGCCACCTCGAAAATCTGGGAGCGCACCGAGGATATTTCGACGATCATCACGGCACTCGTCAGCGATTCCCGATGGCAAGCATCGATTAACAAGGACCGTATCGGCGTTCTCGGTTTTTCGCTCGGCGGCAGCACGGCAATCGAGCTTGCCGGCGCTCGCGCCGATCTCGATGCTTATGCGCGCTATTGCGACGACTATCCGACCATGATGGATTGCCGCTGGTTCGAAGGCGGGCGCGGCTTCGTCGACAACAACCAGGTCAGGGTCGAAAAATTCGATCTACGCAGCATCAACCGGGAGCGCTTCGAACAATCGAACCGAGATCCGCGCATCGCCTCTGCGGTGCTGGTCGATCCCGGCCTTGCGACAGCCTTCAGTCCTGAAAGCGTGGAAAACATCAATATCCCGCTGACCTTCATCAATCTCGGCAGCATCGGCAAAATTCCACTTGCGGTGCTTTCTGATCGATTGGCAAAACAGGTCCCGGATGCCACTTATGCGCAGGTCGACGATTCCGACCATTTCAGTTTCCTGCCCCTTTGCAAGCAAGGCGCAGCGAATTTCCTGAAGTCGGTAGGTGATCCCGATCCCATTTGCGAACAGGGTGCAAGAAGATCGCGCGCCGATATTCACGAAGAACTCGCCATCCTGATAACCCAGGCCTTTGAACGGCACGCTGCTCAGATCGATGCGAAAACCCGCGATAGGAGAAAATAGATCCAATGGCACTGATGGTAACGCGCGGCGAGCACAGGCGCCAACATCTGACGCATGGCAACTTATAGCTCAGCACTACCAATCATGTTCAAAGGGCCATTATCGTGACCGAGCCGGAATTCTGGATGCGTTGCCTCTAAGCAATGTTCAGATCGGCGATTTCGCCATACATTGCAAGCAAGCGGGGCGACGTCATGTCGCCGGTCTCGTCATCGACCATCACGGCATAGGCAGCGACCCCGATGAAGCGAGCAGCCATCGAGGCAGCAATTTTCTCAGCCGATGGAGCGTTTGAAGCCTGGCGCATCTCCCCTGGCACGAGATTTCCGCGGTTCTTCTTGTAGGGCAGGACGATGAACTTCTCGGCGATTGACATGGCTTTGCCTTTCATTTTGTTCTTCAAATGTTCCTATTGGGGAAGCAAGTCAAGCGATTCATTTAGCAATCTGCTCGATTTGTGCGACATCACGAATGCACGATCGCCTGGGTGTAGTACCAATCCTGCCGGCGGGATCAAGTTTTCCGTCCCAATGCTTCGGGATATCCCCCTGCAAGAACCGTAGTCACTAAGGCGTCCCCGATGACAGAGTCGCCGGTTTTGACTTCGTTTCGAAAGGCATCGAGAAGGAAGTTACCCTGCGCCGATCTGATTTCGCTTTGGGCAAGCGGAAGCAATCGAACGACGAGTCCGCCACCCGTGGCAGCATCATAAGATTAGCTGATCCCGTAAGAGGGAAACGTCCGGGCCGTTGGTCGGTATCTACACTTTCCTTGATCGCCAAAAGCAATTCGGGAGCGCGCTGAACCTCGTCGATGACGGCGCGATCCATACCTCGTACAAAGCCCACAGGGTCCTGCTGAGCTGCTCCCAGGGTCGTTGCGTTATCAAGCGTGTAGTACGCCACGGGTGTCTATCGTTGACGCGCTGCTCAACGAGCCTTGGATAAATCGCCACAGCTTCCCTCCATGGTGACTGTTTTGAAAATGGGAGGCGTGACCAATTGAAAGTCAAGCTGCGACCATTTGAAATTCCAGCGTTGACCAATTGAAAGCGATCTCCGTTCTACCGCATGTCTCATTTGCTGCCCAAGGCCGTGATTTGCATCTCGATGTCGTTACCGCGGACAACGCATGCCGTTTCGATCACTTCATTGAGTTTTGTTGCGCTGGGGCGCCAACAGGTTGCAGGACATTTTCGAAGCATCTCAATCAGTGTGTGCAATAAGAAAGCCACATCAGGTTCTCCATTCGTTTGAGATTTGACAATCCAATCGCTGAACGGCCATCGCCGATACCTTATTCGAACTCCCAGCGCGATGCGCCAGCCAAACTTTTCAGGGAGAGCAAGTGAACCTATGCGTGGAAATTCCCTTTTCGACAGGTTGACCGACACGACGGTCGCGGCGGCCAGCGAACAATCCCTGAAGGTTGCGTTGAGCGACGTTGCACGTGCGCACGGCTTTGAGCGGTATGCCTACTTAATCTTGATACCGCAAAGAGCTCTGCTGACTCGAATTATCAGAAGGGAATGGCAATCTCTCTATTTTGCGGTCCGGTGGTGATAGTTGCCAGGCGGCCCAGGCGGGCGTTCAAACGGTCGGGCGCCGTTGAACGCCGCCGTGCAGGCGACGACGTCAAAGACTTCAATGATTCAGGCTCTGAGTTCGGGATCCGGTCAGCCCCTTTCGATTCCCGTTCGGACGGGTTCCGCCAGTTCGCCATCCTGACGCTGGCGTCAGCGCAAATTCTCGACGCATCGGGAAGTGGCGACATCGACGCGGTGGGCGCAGCCGCCGCGGCGGCACTTATCCATGAGCGCCTCCAAAGTACGACCGCACCGATCCTTAAAACCGACTTTAACTTTTCAGACCGGGAGGCGCTTTGCTTGCGATGGACCGAGGGCATGCCGATGCGATTCCATCGCAGGCGTGAGCTGTCAAACTGCCCGCTGGGATCGCGACAGCCTCTTCGGCTCCGTGGTCCTTAGGGCCGATGCATTTCAGGACAACTCCGCGGGCGATCGCGCGCGGGCTGCCACCGACAGAGCTGCCCGCGCCGTGTCTTCATCGCAGACGAGGACAGTTCCCAACCCCGACAAGAGGACCGCGGCGATGACCTCGACTTTGTTGATTCCGCCTGACGCGAAGACGACGTTCGGGATCTTGCGCAACGCTTCCAGCGGCGGCGCGATTGCCCGTAGATTGAGCGGGTGGTCGATGGGGGTTCCGTTCCTGTCAATGAATTGCGCCAGAACATCGCCGCAAGCGCCGGTCGCGACAAGCTCGTCGATCGTGACGTCTTGCGGCAGACCGTAGCGCATCAGAAGCGATCGCTCGGTCATGTCGCCTATACTGAGCACGACAAGATCGTTTGAGGTAATCTGCCGAAAAGCAGCCTGGAATACGTCCTGGGTTACGATTGCCGTTTTGGATTCCGGACTGCCGGCGTAAATGGGAGCTGCAAGATAGGCGCACTGCGCATTCAGGTGGCGGGCGAGGTCGCTTGCGATGTCGAATGTGTTGATCTCGATGCCATGCGTGAGTCCACCCATCACCGAATTCACGCAAATATCGGGCCGGCGCATGGATGGCATATGACGTACCATTTCCCGCAGCGTAGCTCCCCAGCCGACGCCAATACCCGACAGCTTCCCATTATTGAGCAGCTGGGCGATGTAATCTGCCGTCGCTTGGCCGAGCAGAACGGGTATGAGATCGGGATCTGAAGGTGTTGGCACGATGATCGCCCGGCTCAGCGAGAACTCCGCGACCAGCGTCTGTTCGAGCTCGACACAGGACGTAAGCCTGGAATTCAAGGTAATCGTCACAAGGCCGGATCGTCGGGCTTCGGCGATGATCTTGTTGACACGGAGCCGGTTGGTCGAAAGCGCGTCGGCAATCTCTCCCTGCGTACGGCCCTCCATGAAGTAGAGCCATACCACACGAACCTGCATCTGCTCGTCGGGAAGTGCAACTGGCGCGCCGGCCGTCTTTGCCTGTGTCATTGGACCGCTCTCGCAACCTCTGCTTTCGCCGTTATGGGCACCAGATCGGCCGCCCTTGTCAATTGCCGTGATCCGGCGGTTTTTTTGCGCATTTTTGCTAGTTGACCCGCCGGCCCGTCGCGCTGTTGAAGAGGTGAAGATTGTCTGCCAGGGCAAAGCATGAGACCGTCGCACCGTCCGAAAGTCTCTGGTCGCCCGCAATGCTTGCCACAATCAGTTCGTTCTTCGCATCGTTAAGGCGCAGATGGACATGGTTTTCGTCGCCTACCGTTTCGACGAACTCGACTTGGCCCTTGAAACGAAGGGCAGGCGAGGTGGTCTTGCCGAACCTGATGGCATTTGGACGAATGCCGATCATATCGGCGTGCGCGGACATGGTTAGTTCTTCCGCCGCAATGGAGCCGTTCGTTTTAAGATCAACGAAGTTCATGGGCGGCGATCCGATGAAGCCAGCGACGAAGATCGATTCCGGGCGCTGATAGACTTCGACCGGGGTTCCGATCTGTTCAATCCGTCCGCCATTCATGACAACAAGACGATCAGCAAGTGTCATGGCTTCCAGCTGGTCATGCGTCACGTAAAGGCTTGTCGTCTTCAGCCGCCGCTGCAGGCGCCGGATTTCCACCCGCATCTGGACGCGCAGTTTGGCGTCGAGGTTCGAAAGCGGCTCGTCAAATAGGAAAGCGGCGGGATTGCGAACGATTGCCCGGCCCATTGCGACGCGCTGGCGCTGCCCACCGGACAGCTGCCGTGGACGGCGCTCGAGGAATGGGCCGATTTCCAGTATGGCTGCGGTTTCGGCAATGCGCCGGTCGATTTCGGCGCGCGCGACACGGCGATTTTTCAGTCCATATTCGAGATTCTGACGAACCGTCATATGCGGGTAAAGCGCGTAGTTCTGGAACACCATGGCGATATCGCGCTTTGCGGGCTCGACGTTGCTCACATCGGCTCCCGCAATATGCAGATGCCCCGAACTGATGCTCTCGAGGCCGGCAATCATTCTTAGAAGCGTCGACTTGCCACAGCCCGAAGGTCCGACAAGCACGATCATTTCGCCGTCAGCGACAGTCAGGTTGACGCCCTTCACCGCTGGAACCTGACCGTAATTCTTCTTCAGATCGATGAGTTCTATGGCTGCCATTCGTTCCTCCCTTGTACCTGTCATGCATTTGTAACACGCTATTGACATTTGTAACAAGTCGCCCCTAACCTGTTTTCATCGCCACCTTGGGAGGGGTCAGCCGCGCACGGCAAAGCCGACGCACAAACAGCGGGCGATGGAGAGGAAAAACGAGATGACAGACAAGGCTTCAGAAAACCGCCAGTTCGGACGGATCTTCAAGAGCGTTGCGGCTGGCGCCGCCGCACTCGTCTTAAGCTTACACATCGCAGGAAATGCGCTCGCCGCAGACCGGGTCAAAGTCGAATGGTGGAATGCCGCCAGCGGCCGGCTTGCCGAGATCACCAAGCAGCTGATTTCCGATTTCAACGCGTCTCAGGACAAATATGAGATCGTCGGTGTCAGCAAGGGCAACTATGAGGAAACGATGGCTGCAATGGTTGCGGCCTATCGCGTTGGCCAACAGCCTGTTTTGGTTCAGGCTGCTGAACGCGGCTTCCTGACAATGCAGCGGTCCGGTGCGATCATTCCGGTTCCAGAACTCATGGAGCGGGAGGGCTACAAGATCAACTGGAACGATTTTGTTGCACCCGTTGCCGGCTTTTATCTCATCGACGGCAAGCCTGCCGCCATGCCGTTCAACAGCTCGACCCCAATCTTCTGGTACAATGCCGAACAGTTCAAGGCGGCCGGCTTCGAAAAGCCGGGTGAAACCTGGCAGGAAGTCGAAGAGCAGCTTTATGCGATCAAGAAAAAAGGCATCTCGAAGTGCCAGATGGCGCTTGCCAACGACTTCTACTGGAGCCTGATCGAGAATTATGCGGCCATACAGGACCAGCCCTATGGCACCAAGGCCAATGGTTTTGGCGGGCTCGATACCGAGTTCGTCTTCAACAAGAGCCCGCTGATCGTCGGTCAGGTGGAGCGCTTGAAAAAGTGGATGGATGACGGCGTCTTGCAGATCGCCGGCCAGGGGCTTTCTCCCGATCAGCTCTTCATCTCGGGCACCTGCTCGACCTATGTCGCTTCGACGGCCGCCCATGCTGCTGTGGAGGCGGGCGCAAAGTTCAAATGGAGCGCGACCTTCCTGCCGCACGAGGAGGGCATCGAACCGAAGAACAGCACGATCGGCGGCGGTGCGCTCTGGGTACTCAAGGGGAAATCCGAGGACGAATACAAGGGTGCGGCCGCCTTTTTGAATTTCGTCGCTTCGCCGAACACACAGGTCTGGTGGAGCAAGCAGACGGGATATGTGCCGGTCACCAACGCAGCCTACGAGCAGGCCAAGGCGGAGGGCTACTACAAGGAGCATCCGACGCGTGAGATCGCCATTTTGCAGCTGTCCCGCGGTAGGCCGGACGATAATTCCCGCGGCTTCCGTTTTGGCAACCACAATCAGTCGATGGCGCTTCTTGTCGAAGAGATCCAAGGGGTCTGGACCGGGCAGAAAACCCCCCAACAGGCGCTTGATTCAGCGGCTGCCCGCGGAAACCAGATTCTTCGCCAATATGAGCAGCTCCATGCGGGGAAATAGCTCAGTGGAGGTCATCGGAGGCGCTCCAGGGCGCCTCCGCATCCTGGGAAGGCCATTGTCCGGCCTGGCAACAGCGCGCTTTCCCGAGGCGGGTCTCAAGGCTGCGCATTTCAACAAGCCGTGGCTCGCTGCCCTGCTTGTTGCGCCTCAGTTGCTGATCCTGCTGTTTTTTTTCTTCATCCCCTCCTACAAGGCACTGTCGCTCGCCTTCGTACAGGTCGACCCATTCGGTGGCCTGCAGATCTTCGTCGGCCTGAAGAATTTTCAGACGCTGCTGGCAAGCCCTGAATATAGAAGCAGCGCCCTCTTTACGCTCTGGTTCACGCTGCTTCAGAACATTGCAACGCTTGGCCTTGCGGGGCTCTTTGCATTCGCCACGGATTTCATCATCCGCGGCCGCGGCATCTACAAGAGTATCATCCTGATGCCTTATGCGATTGCGCCGGTCATATCCGGCGTGCTTTGGGCCTTTCTGTTCAATCCGGCTGTCGGTCCGATCGCACAGTTCCTGCATTCGCTGGGCATTGCCTGGGATCCGAACAGACGGCCATTCGATGCACAGCTGCTGGTAACGATTGCGTCCATCTGGAAGAACGTCTGCTATGACTACATCTTCCTGGTTGCGGCATTGCTTGCAGTTCCGGTCTCGCTGCTGGAAGCTGCCAAGCTAGATGGGGCAGGTCCCGTTCGGCGGTTCTTCACGATTTCCCTGCCGCTCGTCTCACCGACGGTGTTCTTCCTCGTCGTCATGAACTTCGTCTACGGCCTCTTCGAAACGTTCGGCATCATCGATGCCGTCACACGTGGCGGGCCTGCAGGCGCCACAAACAGCCTCGTCTACAAGGTCTATCAGGACGGCTTCGTGCAGCTCGATCTGGGCTCGTCAGCTGCCCAGTCGGTGATCTTGATGATCGTCGCGGTCCTTTTCACCGTCCTCCAGTTCCGTGCGCTTGAGCGCAAGGTCAATTATCAGGTGTAGCCATGGGTGAACGCAATCTCGGGCTTTCGATCTTCTGTCACGCCGTTCTGCTGGTTGGCGCAGCTTTCGTATGCTTGCCGCTTTACTTTGCCTTCGTGGCAGGTTCGCTCACACTGGAAGAGGTGCAGCGGGCTCCTTTCCCGCTCGTGCCGGGCTCGCATTTTATCCACAATGTAGCAATCGCATGGAGGCAGGGCGATTTCGCCCAGCTTTTCCTCAACTCGATCATCGTGACGGGCGGGATCGTCATCGGCAAACTCGCCATTTCGCTCATTGCGGCTTTTGCCGTGACCTATTTCCGCTTCCCGTTCCGCATGACCGCATTCTGGCTGATTTTCGTTTCCTTGATGCTGCCGGTGGAAGTCCGCATTATTCCGACTTACGAGGCCGTCGCCGACGCTGCAGGCCCGATCCGCTGGCTCTCCGGCATCACCGGATTTGCAGGCCTTTTGGAAAATCTGACCGGCTACAGCATAGAAACATCCCTGAAGTGGAACATGGTGAACACTTATGGAGGTCTGATCCTGCCGCTGATTGCCTCCGCCTCGGCGACATTTCTCTTCCGCCAGTTCTTCCTGACAGTGCCTGAAGAGCTGTGCGAGGCGGCGAAACTCGATGGCGCCGGCCCCTTCAAATTCTTCAAGGATGTACTGCTGCCGCTTTCAACCGCCAACATCGCGGCGCTTGCAATCATCCTTTTTCTGTTTGGCTGGAACCAGTATCTCTGGCCGCTGCTCTTTACCACCGACAAGACGATGGCCACCGCAATTCTGGGTCTTAAGGAACTTGTTCCGGTGTCGGATTCGGTGCCTGCATGGAACATCGCCATGAGTGCCGCTCTCTTCGTCATGTTGCCTCCGGCACTCATCATTCTCCTCATGCAGCGCTGGTTCACCAAGGGGCTGGTGGATTCCGGCAAGTAAGCCATTGCCCAGACAACAAGGACAAGTTCGATATGGTTTTCATCATCGGCCATCGCGGCGGCCGCAATCTCTGGCCCGAAAATAGCCTTTCTGGCTTCCGCAAACTGGCTGAAATGCCAGTCGAAGGCGTCGAATTCGACGTACATCTGACCCGTTCGGGCGAACTTCTCGTCATCCACGACGCAACGCTTGATCGCACGACCGATCACTCCGGACCGGTCTTCGACCTTGCTCCGGGCGAGCACCGAAGCGTCACGCTGAAAGACAGCGATGGGCAGGCGATACCGACGCTTGAAGAGGTTCTCGAGATATTCAAGGGCAGCGCCCTTGAGCTGCATATCGAGCTGAAGTCGGATGCTAGGGGGGATGCTTATCCGGGCCTTGAGCGCAGGGTGGCAAATCTCGTCGATGGCCTTGAGCTTGCCGGCCGTTCGTTCCTGACAAGCTTTCACGCCGGCGTTCTTCAAACTGTCCGTGAGGTTGCGCCTCATATCCGGACGCTGTCGTCATTCGACCACGCAGCCGCCGAGCGAGTTGGGCTCAGATCCGGCCTTAAGAAAATGGAAGAGCTCGCCGACATCATTGCCGTCGAAAAGTCTCTTCTTGCCACGCATTGGGACGAAATAACGTCCCTCATTCCTTTTGACCGGCTCGGCGCATGGGTGCCAAATCACAGTGCCGACATTGCCTATTGGTTGGCCAAACCCGTCCGGCAGATCACAACCGACAGGCCGGATCTTGCCCTTGGCATACGGGGTTCGTGAACAGTGTCCTTATCTGCGACAGACAAAACGCGCGCCACCAATCAATCCAAGTCCGATCCCCTTCAGAACATTGACCTGGTCATTTTCGACTGCGACGGCGTGCTCATCGACAGCGAGCCGATCGCAAGCCGCACACTTGCCGAAGCCCTGCAGGAGGCGGGCGTTGCAATCACCCCTTCCGAAGCCCATGAAAAATTCACGGGCAATTCAGAAACGGTGATCCGCGACATGTGCGTCCGCGACTACGGCTTGGGTGATGTTGCAAACGTCTTCCAAGCCTGGCATCGGCTGCTATACGCCGAATTCGCACGGTCCTTGACGCCAATGGCTGGCATCGGCGACATCGTCGCCAGCCTGACGCGGCCGAAATGTGTCGCCTCGAACAGTACGATGCACCGGCTTCGCGCGAGCCTCGGCAGGCTCGATCTCTGGCAATGCTTTCACCCGGGGGTCTTCAGTGCCGAGGCCGTGGCGCTGCCAAAGCCTGCCCCGGACCTTTTATTGCATTGCGCCGAGAAATTCGCGGCAAGACCGGCACACTGCGTCATGGTCGACGACAGCCCGCACGGCGTTGCGGCAGCCGTCTCCGCCGGCATGATCGCCATAGGCTTCGTTGATCCTGCCGACCCGAGGCCGGCAAGGAAGGCATTGCTTGCCTCTTCGGGGGCCTTTGGCGTGGCAACCGGCGCCGTGGAATTGACCTCAATGCTGTTGGCAGCGGGCCAGTCAATCAAGCTCTAGGTTTCAATCACTGCTAAGATGCGCGACACGATTTGTCTCTTTGAAAACTTTGCGATCCCTGTGATGGCGGCCTCATGGGGCCCGGTTCGCACCAGTTCGTGCAACAGAAAGCAAACCTTATAACGCCATTTCTGTGACGACCCTTAACTGTACAGCAAGGTGTCTGACCAGGGGATCGCTACGTTTCGTTACACTTCGGGTCGTTTTGAAAACATGACCGATACGTCGATCGGGCAAATCACACTTCCCAAAACGACGTCGCCAGCGACGCAGCAAAGGAGTGTTTGGAAATGACGAAGATCGATAAGGTTCTTTATACCGGCAAGACCCGGACCACCGGCGGCCGCGAGGGGGCGTCTCGCAGTGACGATGGTCAGTTGGACATAAGGCTCTCGCCTCCCGGCAGCAATCGGGACGGTACCAATCCCGAGCAGCTCTTTGCCGCCGGATGGTCGGCCTGTTTCATCGGCGCAATCGGAATTGCTGCTGGCAAGCAAAAGGTAAAGCTGCCTCAGGATCTTTCCGTTGATGCCGAGGTCGATCTCGGAACCAGTGACGGCGCCTATTTTCTGCAGGCCCGCCTTAACGTTCGCCTGCCGGGTATCGAGCCGGCATTGGCAACGGCCCTCGTCGAGGAAGCGCATCAGACATGCCCATATTCCAAGGCGACGCGCGACAACATCCATGTGGAACTGAAGATCGTCGAGTAATGCAAGCGGCCGCCGCAGCGCAGAGGTCTGCGGCGGCCGGAAAAGGCGCAACGCCAACGGATGAAGCCATGGCTCCCCCAGGTTTGCGGAGGACAAATGAGACTGCTGATCATATCTATCTTAAGCGGGGCAATCTTTTCGACGTCCTGTCTCTACGATTTCGCCTCGCAGGAACCCTCGCCGCTGGATGGCTTGCGCACGGCAGCATCTGCGCTCGCCGCTGAAGTGCCCCGGCAGTCGCGCTAGAAACCGCTTGCCCGTCAGCGTTGAGCATCTTATACGCCAACGAACCTCGACGCGTCGCGGTCGCGCCGGCGGCTTGATCGCGACACGAGAGAGCTCGGCCATTCGCAGCCAATCAGCGCTTTTGTGAAGATGGTGCTGTTGGCGGCAAGATCAGTTCCTTTGCATCATCTCGCTGATGATATTCGAGAGGCTGTAAAGGCGCTGCTCGATCATTGTCGGAACCTCGCAGACATAAGAAAGTGACTGGACACGCTCTTCGAAGATGCGCGTTTCCCATGTCAGTTGCGCCGTCTGCCTGGCAAGCTCGGTCTGATCGGCATCAGATGCCGTGCGCATCTTGTCGACCTCTGCTGCCTTTTTTCTGAGATCGGCGGCAAGCTGCCTTTGACTTTCGGCATAGCGGGAAATGCCGGAGATGATCAGGCCGCGTTCTATGTTGATCTTATCGAATACGCCCATGAAAAGCTGCTCCAGCTTTTCTTGTGCCTGATCCTTGGGCAGCGATGCGATGTAATCGGAAATTTGCTTGCGGGCATCATCGATCGGATTGCTGCGCTTGACGAGTTCGGCGGCGAGCTCGGACAAACGGGGGTCCTTGTCCCACTGCTTGGCCGTTTCGGGAAGCTCGCCGGCGTTCCACACCTGCCCGATTGAAAGTTCAGGCACCTTGCGTTGAACGCAAGGCCAGTCGGGATCGTTGTTTGGCCCGGGATGTGCCGCCGATGCCGCAGACAGCGCAGCGAGCGTTGCGATCACGAAAAAGCGTCGGCTCACTGGCTTGCTCCCATCTCCTGCTTGCGGACTGTCAGGCCACGCGCGGGATTATAGGCCAGGATGGCTCCCCCCAACAGGGCAAGCGTGACGGCCAGAACGACGGCAAGCGATGTCCATTCGATGCGCGCGTAAAAGGCGAAGCGGATGAGTTCGACCGCATAGGTGAACGGGTTGAACAGGCATATCTTGTAGAGCAGGGGGCTTGCTTCTTGAACCCGCCAGAGCGGGTAAAGTGCCGAGGAGGCGAAATACATGGGAAAGATCACGAAATTCATGATCCCTGCAAAATTCTCCAGTTGCTTGACAAGCGATGATAAGAGCATCCCCAGCGCCCCGAGCATCAGCCCTGACAAAAACAGCGCAGGCAGGATCATGAAATAGCCGGCGATCGGCGCCTTGACATCCCAAAACCAGGCAATCGCAAGGAATGCATAGACCTGGAGAAGCGAAACGGCAACGCCGGCCAAAAGCTTTGACACGAGAAGGTACCAGCGCGGAAATGGGCTGACGAGCAGGATACGCATATTGCCCATCTCCCGGTCATAGACCATCGACAGGGAGGACTGCATGCCGCTGAAGAGGAGGATCATTCCGCACAATCCAGGGGTGATATAGACCTCGTAGAGAACGTAGGTCTCATATGGTGGGATGATCGAAACGCCAAGCACCTGCCGGAAGCCGGCTGCAAATATGAAGAGCCAGAGCAGGGGCCGCACCAGCGAGGAGATGAAACGCTCCTTCTGTGAGAGGTAGCGCAGCCATTCGCGCAACAGAATGCCCCTCAGGCAGACGAGGTACTGGATCGCCGTAAAGCCATTCCATTTCTCGACGGTCGCACCGCCCAACATTCCGGTCGCGTCGCTCATGGCCTTCCTCCGCGGATATTCATGTCTGTGATGCCGGTAAGCTTCGAGAATGCCTGATTGATGGTCTCCGTGCCGGTGTGGGCAAGAATGGCCGGAACCTGACCATCGGCGATAAGCCTTCCCTGATCCAGAACCAGGATCTGATCCGCTTGACCAACTTCGTCGATCAGGTGGGTTGCCCACAGTACGCTGATACCGGCTCGTTCCACGAGTGCTCGAATATCCTTCAATATGGTCGCACGCGATTTGATATCGAGCCCGACCGTCGCCTCGTCGAGGAGCAGCAGGGAAGGCCGGTGCAGCAGGGCCCGGACAATCTCGACACGCCTGATCTGGCCGCCGGACAGACCACGGACCTTTTCTTCGATGCGGTCGCTCATGTCGATGGAGTGAAGAAGCTCGTCGATGCGTTGTCGCGCCACGCGCGAACCGATGCCATGCAGGGAGGCGTGATAGAGAAGATTTTGTCGGACGCTCAAATCGAGATCGAGTGTGCGAGCCTGGAACACGATGCCGAGATGTCTGAGTGCGGGGCCGGGATTGCGATCTATGTCCTGGCCGAAAACACGGATGCGGCCCGCCGGCGGCGAAAAAAGATGGCTAACGAGTGAAAAAAGCGTCGTCTTGCCGGCACCGTTAAGCCCCAGGAGAACGGTGAAGCGCGAAGGTTCTATGGAAAATGACACGTTGTCGAGCGCTTTTCGCTGCCCATAGCTATAGCTGACGGAGGCAAGTTCGAGTGCGGCGACCGCCACACTTTCTTGCCTGTCGTATGTCTCGCCCAAACGGGATTCAAGCTTCATTGGATATGCCTTTCACAAGCGGCTTTGCCGCAGGCGAGCAAGACGCCCGGGGTCCTACTTGATGATGATCTTGCCTGTCATGCCCTTGTCGGCCAGGTCGGGAACCGACCATGTGTACTCTCCCGGCCGCACTGTCGAAAACTGCACGTTGATCGTTCCTTCTGAATCGAATTCAAGCCATGCCGGGGCCCCATTCATATGAACCTCTAGATCGTTGATGACGATCTGGTTCATCCACACATTGCGAAACAGATCGGTCACGAACTTGTATTCAAGGCCGGCTGCCGACGTAATCTTCCATCGGTAGCCCTGTCCTGAAACGAGTTCGAAGTCCTTCCGGTTCACTGCGTAGCTGTTGTCCTTCGATCCGAGGACCAATTCCGGCACGTTTTGGCTTGCGCGCGTAACCTTGGGCGCGGGATCGCCGTCGTCGTCATCACCGGACTGGGCAAGGGCCGGTTGTTGCGTAGAAAGAGCGCCAATAAGAATTGCAAAAGCAGTGACTGCGAGTTTCATGTTGTCCTCCTCTTGGAAATCAGAACGGCTATCAGTTGGGGGCTACGGTCACTCCCCACGGCATGGCGCCGACGGTGACGGATTTGACCGGCTCGTCGCTCGCCGTATCGATGAAGGTGATATCGTTGGAAAGACCGTTCGTGCTGATCAGGTGCTGGCCGTCGGGCGTGAAGGCCAACTGCCAGACTCGCTGACCGACAAGGATATATTTCTCGACCTCATAGGTTTGCGTGTCTATGACCGCCACGCGATTGGCCGGGCCGAGGGCGACATAGGCTTTCTTGCCGTCCGCCGATATCCGCACGCCAACGGGCTGAATCGCCTCCGAGCGCAAGCCCTGGATCTCAAACGTGATCTTTTTGACAATTTGCCTGGAGGCATTGTCTATGACGGAGACGGTTCCGCCGATCTCCGAAGAGACCCAGACCTGTGAACCGTCCGGCTTGAATTCGGCAAAGCGCGGGCGCGAATCGACGAGCACGTTGGCGACGATCTCATGGGTCGAGGTATCGATAAAATGCGCCATGTTCGTCGTTTCGGATGTGTTCACCATCGTCTTTCCGTCGGGGCTGACGCCCATGCCTTCTGGCTCCACGCCGACCGGTATCTCGGTGATCACGGATTTCTTGTCGACGTCGATGACGGTGACTAGATTGTCGTCCTCATTTGCGACATAGAGCGTCTTGCCGTCAGGCGAGAGCACGAAGAGCTCCGGATCCGGACCGGAAGGCAGTGTCCCGGTGATCTGAAGCGTTGCAGTATCGATGATCTCGACGGTGTCGTCGTCGCTCGCGCAGACATAAAGGTGCTTTCCGTCATGCGAGATCGTAATGCCGCGCGGCCTTTGACCAACATTGATTGTCTGGGTGACTTCCATCGTCTTGGAGTCGACGACAGTGACGGTGTTGTCCTTTTCGTTCGAAACATAAACGGTGTTGGCCAGAGACGGTCCCGCATACAAGGCGGCGGCGATCATTCCCGCAAGCAGGTAAACATGTCTGCGCATTCTCTCCTCCCATTACGTATTCAGTTCAATTTGCAGGCTGTCTCCGGTTGGTCGATGCCCAATGTGTCGAGTTCGGAAAACTGGTGAAGAAAACCCTCCTGCGGCGAGGTGGAGATCACACCGCGCCCATCACCGAGCAGAATGGGCTGCCGGAGCTGCCAGTTCCAGCGACGGAAGCTCACCTTCTGTCCCTTGAAGGCGGCCAGTGAGAAATTCTCGTCTTTGATGAAGGCTTCGATCTGAGCAGGATCGTTGCCGTTGGTTCGCGTCGCGGCCTCACCGAGTATGCGGGCTGCCGTCCATGCCTGCATGTCCTTGCCAAGCATGCGTCGTCCGGTCGCCTTCACGAAGCGGTTCTGGATCTGAGAGCCGCCCCATTGTTCGCTGGCCGGATGCCAGGACGAGGCAATGAGGCCCGCCGTGCCGGCGACGGGCCGCGGGTCCCACGTCCGGAAAGGAACATAGCTAC
This sequence comes from Rhizobium etli 8C-3, assembly GCF_001908375.1. NCBI lineage: Bacteria > Pseudomonadati > Pseudomonadota > Alphaproteobacteria > Hyphomicrobiales > Rhizobiaceae > Rhizobium > Rhizobium etli. The sequence continues at coordinate 618,236 of NZ_CP017244.1, forward strand.
CAAACACCTCGCTTTCGTCCGCAACAATGACGACATCATGGTCGGGCAGTCCCTGGGTGAAGACCGGCATCTGTCGCTGTACCTGAACCACGCCGCTGTCGGTCCTGCGGGCCGTGCCGGTATCCTTGTAGAGCCGCTCCTCGACGATCGTCGCGCCGAAACGCTTGGCAGAGCGCCGGATGGCATCGGCAAAAAGCTGGTCCGGTTCGTGGGAACCGTAAAGCAGCACCCAATTGCGCCACTGCTTCCAGATCAGATACTGCGCCAGGCCATCGGCAAGCATGGTGCGCGTCGGAGCGGTGTGGAAGACGTTGGAGCGGCATTCCTGCTCGCGCAGGATGTCATCCGTCGAGCCGACATTGAAGAGAAGCACGCCGTTCTGCTTGGCGAGATCGGCAATGGAGAGCAACTGTTTGGCCGATATGTCGGTCAGCACATATTTCTCGCCGCGCGCCAGCATCTGCTTAAAAACCGGGACGACATCCTCCTCCCGTTTCGCCTCTACCACATCCAGGCTGTACGACTGGCCCAGAAATCTGCCGGTCGTGTTGTTGTCGTTGATGGCAATGTTGGCTCCGGCAACGCCTTCATCGCGCGGGGGAACATCCAGGACCGACAGCGCAAGTTGTGGTTCATAGGCGCGCAGATATCCTATGCGGATTTCCGTCGCAGGTTCGCTGGCGGGATTTTGCTGTGCCATCGGCTGCGGCGCATTGACGAGCAGCGAAAAACAAGCGAATAAAAAGATAAGAGTATTCGGCACCATACTCTTCATGGTCATACCACGCTTCGCGCCGGCTTCAACGAAGGCGGACGCGTTGTCTCGATAAGGTGCCCACTATGTTTGTAGTCCAATCCCCCATAAACTCAATACTTGCACTCACCTTTTCCCGCCACGGTTGGGAAAAATGCGGCGGCTGCGGAGACATGCCATGACATTGATGTTGGCCAGCGTTCAAAATCGCAAGGAGGCGGAGATCGTTCTGCAGGCAGGTGCGGACATTATCGATCTGAAGGATCCGTTACGCGGCGCGCTCGGGGCGGCAGACATCGCGCAAATCATCGACGTCGTCGATTTCGTGTCCGGCAGACGGCCGGTGAGCGCCGCCTGCGGCGAACTTGGCGGCGATCTGCAGGCACTCAGGGCAAGGGTCGAGGAGGTGGCCGCCACAGGCGTTGACTTCATCAAGATCGGGTTTCTTCCATCGTCTCGCATCGGCGCGGATGCGCAGGCCCTGGCGGATGTTGCTGGCCGTAAGAGGTTGATCGCCGTTGTATTTGCCGACCATCGATACGAGGAGAACGCCATGACATCGTTTGCAAAAGCGGGCTTTTACGGCGTGATGCTGGATACGGATGACAAATCGAAGGGACGGTTGCTGGATCACATTCCTCCAGATCGCATTTCGGATTTTGTGGCGCAGGGGCAACGGAACGGATTGATGACAGGCCTTGCCGGCTCGCTGGAAGCACCCGACATCCCACGCCTGCTGCCGGGCAAGCCGGATTTCTTAGGCTTTCGCGGAGCGCTGTGCGAGGGCCTGTCCAGGAACGCCGATCTGGACGCTGAAGCCACGGCGAGGATCCGTACTCTCATTCCTGGGGAGCGGCCACTTGAAAAAACGCCGAACGTCGATCTCGAACTCCTGGCGGCACGAGGATATTTTCCCGATCCGGCTGGGGACAATCTCGGCACCGACCAGATCTTCGTACGCGATTTCGTCCTGCCGGTCGACATCGGCGCTTACAGCTTTGAACATGGCAAAAAGCAGAAGGTCCGCTTCGATGTGACGGCGGATGTCCTTCGCCTCACCCGCGATCCGAAGGACATGCATCATATCGTTTCTTACGACCTCATCATGGACGGCATAAGGGCGATCGTCAGCCGTGGTCATGTCGAACTGGTTGAAACGCTTGCCGAGCAGGCTGCAGCGTTCATCCTTGAGAACCCCCGTGTGGCTCGTGTCGTCGTGCGAGTAGAAAAGCTGGAACTCGGACCGGGCGGCGTTGGCGTGCAGATCGAGCGCAAGAGGGAAAGCGCCCGATTGTCGAAGCCGCTTCGCGTCGTAGCGGCAAGGGCCGATTGAGCAAGGAAAGTGATATGAAGCCGCTGGTCGTCAAGCTTGGAGGAAGCACGGCCGGCCGCATCGAGATGGAACAATGGATTTCAGTGCTGGCATCGGCGCGCTTGCCATTGGTGATCGTTCCCGGCGGCGGACCGTTTGCCGACCAGGTGCGCGTTTCGCAAAATACCATGCATTTCTCAAATGCTGCGGCACATGCGATGGCCATTCTCGCGATGGATCAGTTCGGCATCGTGATCGCCGAGCGGCATCCGCGCTTTCAACCGGCCCGGTCGCTGCGCGACCTCGAGGCCATTCTTGCGCAAGGCGCGATACCGGTATGGCTGCCATCCCAGATGACCCGCAACGCCGACATCGCACAGTCTTGGGATGTGACGTCGGATTCCCTTGCGGCCTGGCTGTGCAGGCAGATCGGAAGTCGAAAATTGCTATTGTGCAAGCAGGTCGATCCGGAAATGGTTCCAAACCATCTGGAAGCGCTCGTTGACAATGGCGTCGTCGATGCCATGCTGCCGCACTTGCTAGGGAAGGAGACTGTCTTGTACATTGCGGGGCCTTCGTCGCTACGTTTGCAACTGCTAGCGCTACCCATGACCCGCATACCCGGGCGCCGCGTCGGGTTGGCCGATGAAGCTCGCACAGAGACGTGCCGATGACGCGGCTTCGAACGCCGCGATGGGCCTGGGTGCTGACCGGGTCAGGTCATTTCTTCGTCGAATGCTTCGAGTTGATCCGCTCGCTCGATGATTGCGACGTGTTCGTGACCAAGGCCGCAGACGAGGTTCTCAGGATGTATGGGCTGAAGCTCGATTTTTCAGACACGACACGCGTGCTTCACGACAAGACGGCAAGCGCAGTCCCTGTCGGCGAATTCTATCACGGCGTCTATCATAGCGTCGTGATCGCGCCTGCCACGTCCAATACCGTTGCCAAATGCGTGGCGGGAATCTCCGACACGATCGCTACAAATGTCTACGCACAGGCCGGCAAATGCCGCCTTCCATCAATCGTCTTTGCCTGCGACACCGCCCCCGAGCTGGAGACAATGGCCCCGCATGGAATGGTGAAGGTCTATCCGCGGCCGATCGATCTTGAGAACACGGCCCGTCTTAGGACCTTCGAGCGCACACAGGTCGTAGAATCCTTTGTGGATCTGGAGCTGGCGGTGGCGCGGCGGAAAGGAGAGATCGACGGTCGTGGCTGAGCATCTCGTCTTCCTGACCGGGCACCTGGCAAAGGCCAGGCTTGAAAACATTCTCGCCGGATTGGGAAAAACCCCCTTCACCTACGAGATCATCGACATCGGCGTGAAGGTTGCCGCCCTGATGACGGAAGAAATCGTCAGCCGTCGCTTGCCTCGGCCGTTGAAGGCGGACCGAGTGGTCTTGCCGGGTCGGTTCAGAGGTCGGCTGGAACTGTTGGGCGACGAATTCGGCATCCCTTTCGTGCGCGGACCTGACGAGGTGGCGGATCTGCCCATTTACCTTGGCCGGGCAGGAAAGCCACCGGATCTGTCGCGCCACGAGATGCGCATCTTCGCTGAAATCGTCGACGCATCGACCCTGTCGCTTGAGGCGCTGCTAACAAGAGCTCGAGCGCTTGCAAACGGCGGCGCCGATGTGATCGACCTGGGCTGCCTTCCAGATACGCCCTTTGCCCATCTGGAAGAAGCCATCGGGCGGATCAAGGCCGAGGGGCTTTGCGTCAGCGTCGACTCAGCAAATGCCGATGAACTGGAACTCGCCGCCCGCTCCGGCGCCGATTATCTTCTGAGCCTCAACGAAAGAACCATCGCAATTGCCACGCGTCACAAGGCCAAACCGGTTCTCGTTCCAGCCGTGCCCGGCGACCTCCTTTCTCTCGGCCGTGCCATCGAAGCGGCGCAAAGCGCCGGTATATCCTTTATCGCTGATCCAGTTCTCGACCCAATTCATTTCGGCTTCGCCGCCTCGCTTGGACGCTTCATCGAGGCCCGCCGACGCTGGCCGGATATCGAGATGATGATGGGCACCGGCAACCTGACCGAACTGACCGACGCCGACACGTCGGGAATAACGGCCATCCTCGCGGGCCTTTGCTCGGAGCTTTCCATCGGTAACGTGCTGGTCGTCAACGTCAGCCCGCATACCGTGCGCACGGTGGAAGAACATGACCGGGCGCGGCGCATCATGTATGCCGCCAAGCGAGATCATGCGTTGCCTCGCGGCTATGACGCAGCCCTCCTGCAAGTACACGAGCGCGCGCCCTTTGCGAGCTCCATTGCCGATATCGAGGCGCTTGCGCAGGACGTGCGCGACGCCAATTTTCGCATCATGACTGCTTCTGACGGCATCCATGTCTTCAGCAAAGCCGGCCACTGGAAGAGCGACAACGCCTTCGACCTCTTTCCTGTGCTCAATGTCGAACAGGATGGCCCGCATGCTTTTTATCTGGGAGCGGAATTGATGAAGGCGGAAATTGCCTGGAAGCTCGGCAAACGCTATTCGCAGGACGAGCCCCTTAGCTGGGGCGTGGCGAGCCCGGGAGCGGACGAGGACCGCACACGGCTTGCAGGGGCAGGCCATACGCTGCGCGCAAAGAAGGACGGTCCATGAGCTTCATCCGCGAAACAATCGTAACGACGGTGAATGCCGAGGGCCGGGTGCATATCGCGCCACTCGGTATCATCGCGCAGGATGACGGCTGGGTCATTGCGCCGTTCCGCCCCTCCGCAACCCTCGATAATCTCACCGCCGTGCCGTTTGCCATTGCCAATTATACCGACGACATGCGGATCTTCGCGGGCTGTCTCACCGGGCGGCGGAAATGGCCGCTGGTTGCGGTGCAAGATTGCCCTGTCCCGCGTCTTCAGGCAGCACTCAGTCATTCCGTCTTGCAGGTCGTTTCCGTCACGCAGGACGAGACCCGCCCCCGCTATTTCTGCCGGATTGTTTCTGAGGCCACGCATGCGCCGTTCACAGGCATGAACCGGGCCAAGGCGGCCGTTCTCGAGCTCGCGATCCTGGTGAGCAGGCTGCATATGCTGCCCAAGCAAAAAGTCGATTCCGAGATTGCATATCTGTCGATTGCCATCGAGAAAACGGCTGGTGCTGACGAGCGGCAGGCCTGGGACTGGCTGATGGAGCGCGTGAACGCCCATTCGACCGGAGACTGACGAATTCCCGGCAGTTCGGCCCACAGCGTTTTACGGTTTCGACCACAGTAGCGCAACGGCAGCGGCCGGCGCTGCCTTGCTTGCCTGGTCGCGGATCTCGTTTGCTGCTGCTGGAATGAGCATGCCGAAGTCGACGTAGGGCCGCTCCAGGCGTTTGGCGAGCTGCATGATCTGCGGGCGACCGATCCCCGCGCCCACCACCGGTGCGACTGGGTCGAGCCCGGCATTGCCGCACACCCTGAACGCAGCGTCGTGGATCATGCGCAATTGATGCTCGCCGAACCAGCGGGCGACATCGATCCATTCGCCTTCGCTAAGATCGGTGCCGTCACGTCCGACCATGCGAGCGATGCGGCCAATCGATCCAGCGCGCGACTTGGCTCTGCGGTCGGCGGCGGGGTAGTGGTCGTCGGCCTCATCCAATGTTCCTAGAATGCGACCGAGATCGGCGGTATTGGCAAAATACTCATTCATCAGCGGCGTCATCGTGCCGCGCACCGGAACTCTATCGGCAATTCCGATCAGCGCCGAGCGCGTAAAACCCGTGTAGACGAGTTCGCCAGTCAACAGGCGCTCCGCATCGGAGTAGCCATTGTTGCAGAGCCGTTTGTTCTGAAACGCGAGGATGTCGGTGGTTGTCGAACCCATGTCGACGAAGAGACCTTCTCCTTTGATCCTGGCGCTCAACGCAGCCGTGGCATGCCAATTGGCCGAGGCGATATCGGGGCCGAGCCCGTAGGCGTCTGAAACATCGACGAAGCCGGCACGGCCGGCATAAACCTTGAGATGGGCGCCGCCGAATTCCGCTTTGATGAAATCCAGGATATGGCGAACCCCGGCGTCTCGTGATGGGAAGCCATCCGAAAGCTCTCCCGTCATCGTGAAGACATGGATGGGACTGCCTTGAAAAAGCGGGCGGAACTGGTCCAGGGCATCGCGCACCTGATCGAGCCCGAGCCACATCGGCGCCTTGACGGTCCTGGCATGGGTAACTTGGCCATTTTCGGACCGCGCCATTTTCAAATGTGCGCCACCGATGTCCCAGCCGATAATTGTTTGCTTTTCTTCTGCTGCCATTCCGGCTTTCATGTGGGTGATCGTTTCTGCCGAGGTTTGACCATTGCTTATCATTCCCGTTCTCGACGTCAAAGACGGCCATGTGGTGCGCGCGCAGATGGGCATGCGCGATACCTATAGACCCATAAAGACGCCGCTCAGCGCGATATCGGCGATCAGCAGTGTCGCCGAAGGCCTGCGCCAAATCCACCCGTTTTCGATCTTTTACGTGGCCGACCTCGATGCCATCGAGAGCGGTTCGAGCCATTTTTCTGCCGCCGCGCCTCTATCTCTTTTGAAGCCGAGGCCGGACGTCTGGCTCGATGCAGGATTTCGAAGAAAAACCGACGTCAGGCAGGTGCTTTCCAACGCGCAGATCTTTGCGGTCCTGGGCTCCGAAAGCCAGGCCGATACCGACGTTCTCAGCGCGTTCGCTACGCATCAGAGACTGATCCTTTCCCTTGACTTTCGCGGTGATGCCTTCCTCGGGCCGCCGGCCATCATGTCAACGCCTGACCTGTGGCCGAGACGGGTGATCGTGATGACACTGGACAAGGTTGGCGCGCGCTGCGGGCCCGACTTCGATCGCCTGCGATCGATCAAGGCCATCGCCGGAAACCGCGACATCATCGCCGCAGGCGGGATCCGCAACGTCAATGACCTGGAACGGCTGAGCGACATGGGCATTGCTGGTGCACTGGTTGCAACATCGCTGCATAGCGGCGAACTTACCGCAACTGATGTCTCGGCCGTTATGGGAGCAGCGGGAATTCAAGAGAAGAGGCGCCCTGCCTCTTCTCTCTATCCTGAAGCCTAAGCACTGCCATCTCAACCGTTGGCGCTTGAAGATGGCGTGCCGCTGAAGCCTAAAAGCTTCGCCAACCGGCGCAACAGGCCGCCTGTTCTTTCGGCGGACTCGCCCTGTGCGGGGTTGCTTCGTGTCTAGGCGCTGAAAGGATGCTTGACGGTGTCGCGCTGAGCTGTTGCCTCGGCCGCGGTCGGCTTGCCGGTGACTGCGCGCTCAATCGCTTCCTTCGTTGCCCTGTAGTTATAATCTTGGATCTTGGCGTCGTCTTCCGCTTCCCAGTGGATGAAGACGCCGACGCAGATGAAGATATCATCGGCTTCGTCTGCGGGAATGATGCCTTCGGCTACGCTGTCTTGGACTGCCTTTGCCACCGCATGTTGTGCCGGGCCGAACATCTGCACGGCTTGCTTGGCACCCTTGATCGTCACCTTGTTGAACAATATCGTATTCGGCTTGCAGGCCAGGTTCGGGGCGATGACCGCCAGAAGTGACGTAAACCCGTCCTTGTTGTTCGTAAGCGCATTGCAAAATGCCGTTTCCACGGCGCTTCCACGCGGTCCGATCAGCAGATCGATATGCGCAACTTCATTTCCCTCGCCAACGAGCGACTCACCAACCATTACCTTGCTAATCTTTGCCACGGCCAATTCCTCCCTTGTACCGTATGGTCAAAAAGTTTCGTCCAAAGAAGCCGTACCACACGAGACACGACGCTCGATGGACAGCTATCCTTGTTCGCAGCACCCTTGACTGGGTCGGTTGGCCAGATAGCAGCGAGTAAGATTTATTCGCCGGCCAAATTCAAACATCTAAGCTGCGATTATGCAAGCCGAACTTCATGTTGCAGACAAAAAGCGTCGCAACCGTGAGATCGGCGGAGGTTCCGGGGTTGATATTCCGGTGCTTCAGCCGTCTGTCGAAGTCCAGCAGTATTTCCTCCCGGACCGGCAAGCGCGTTTCATCCATCACCTGACGGCGAATTGTGACTGCCTCTTTCGCGATTTCGGCAGCGAGATCGGTCCCGTATTTGCGCCCGATATGACTGTCGGGAAACGAGGACAGGAAGTAAAGATAGACAAAGATTGTCGGCCACATGTCCTGTTCGCCGCGGGCGGCCACTTCTCTCCACTCCGACAGACCGCCGGTGAAGATATCTTCAAAGCCGTTCGTATATTGTCTGGCGATCGCGTCGCGGTCGGCCGCCATCGCCATGGCGGTGACGAGAGACACCGTCGGCTCGTCTTTGACGTCATGTTTTTCGGCGCTGCCGAGCCCTCCCGGGCCGGTGAGCCGGATTGCGGCGAACACGTCGCGGGCATCGTCCGCATCCATTTCATCCAATGTCTGCGTGAGGCCCTTGCGCAAATCCGAAGACGTGCTCTCGGCCGCCTTGGCAAGCGGCGCGCAAAGCAGGAGGATGCCGAGATTGGTGTTCGTTCCCACGCTGTTGCGAGTGGCGGTTACCGCACGAAGAACGCGCTGACCGACCGATGCAAGCGGTTCGGTCACCGATAGCGAGCTGACGGCAGCACTTTGGATGAATTGATCCGCCGTCATCCGGTGGCCGTCTGCGAAGCGGTGCACGTTGCCCGGCTTTAACGCGTCGATCTCGGCGCGGCAGGCGTCGAGGTAAGCTGCCATAATGTCTTGCCGCGCCAGCGTCATGCTGCGGGCCTTTCGGTTGCCTGCGGACTGACAAGCGCGACCATTGCCTGAGCGATGCAATCGGCGACGCGGACGGGGACAACGGATTGCAAGCCGGTCCAGGCCGGCATGCTGTTGACTTCCAGCACGAGAAGATTGCCTTCGCATCCCTGTACGATATCGATGCCCGCAAAGTCGGTTGCGACGGCGGCCGCTGCGGCAAGTGCAAGTTCGGCAAGTTTCGAGCGCAGCGGCCCGACCACCAACTCGGCTTTCGCGCCGCGGGCGATATTGGTGATCCAGCCGTCCGCGCAACGGCCCATCATGCCGAGAATTTCACCGTTGCTGACAAATATCCGGTAATCCCGATAGGGCGGTCCGGAGCGCAGGACAAGGCGCTGCAGGTAATAGACATTGTCGACCTCGTCCGGGTCAGGCAGATCGTCGATCGAACGAATGAGCCTTATTCCGCGCCCCTGCGATCCAAACAGTGGTTTCAGCACCAGCAGGCCGTGCGGCACCTCGCGTTTAACGACGGCCCTGGCATTGGCGTGACCTTCCACTGCGAAGGTTTCCGGCGTCGGCACTCCGGCGGCCGCAAGCAGAAACGTCGTCGTCGATTTGTCGACGCAACGCTCGATTGCTTTGGCGGAGTTCCAGACCGGCACGCCAAGCTGCGTCAGCGCGTGCAAAATGCCGAGACGGCGTGTGATCGCTTCAAAGCTGCCGCCGGAGATGGAGCGGACGATCACACCGGCCGGAAGTTTTCCATCAAGCGTCGGGATGGCGATGCCTGAGGGATATCGGGTATCGAACGCGATATCGGCAAGCGGGCAGAAGATCGTCTCCGTGCCGAGTTTTGCGAAGGCGCGGCGTAACTGTCTCACTTGGCGGTCTGGTTTGTCGGAAAGGATGAGAATCTTGTCTGAAATCACCGTCTGTTCAACCAAGGGAATGCTCCAGCATCTCTTTGTTCCATTCACCGGCGCGGAAGGTGTCGCCTGTCTCGATGGCCGTAACGATCACTTCGGCCGGGCTGAAGAGATGCGGATCAATCGCGTAGAAGTCGCCGTTGAACTTCTTGAAGATTTCCGCAAAAGGTTGCCCATAGTCGCGCGACCTGCAACTCGGCAGCTCTTCGGCGAGCGCGCGCGCGTCGTCGGCGCTGCCTAGAACGAATAGCTGCACCAATCCGCCATAGATGATGGCATCGTTCGTCCGCCCCATGGCCTTCAGGAAGTCGGGATGAGGCGCTGGAACGGGCGCGCATCCGGTTCCGTCGACAATGGCGTTCAGCGGAAAATTGAGGCTGTGAGCCTTGTGAAGAGCGACCTCCAGGGAGCGCCCGATAATCTGGATGGAGCCGGCGAGACTTTGGGTCGGGGCGTAGATGAAAGTCAAAGCGTCAGGTTCCAGTCCTGTCGCGCTCGATACCTTCTCAACAACGGCTGGCGGCGGAGGTCTGTCCGTTTCAAGAAGAAGAACTGATGTCGAAGCATCTGTTTCGCTGTAGGCAATTTCCTCGAAAATCGGCTCCACGCGCGCCAGCAGACGCGCCGGGCCCGAGCCCATGGCGAAATATTTCTCATGCGAAAGCCGCCAACCCGCATACTGGCTGGCGAGGCAGGCAAGGACCGGTTGCGAGGAATGGACGGTAACGCTCAACGGCCAGTTTTCGTTATGACGATCGAGCGCCATCGAGACGGTTCCCAGGCCGCCCATGCAGATTTCCGCCATCCGCAGACCCACTTCGAGACCTCCGGGGCTTGCCGCGCCGGCGTCGATGAGATGCTCTCCAAGCGAGCCGCGGCCACATGCGACGCCAAATCTTTCGTCGTCGGCAATAATTTGATCGACGATCCGTTGCGCATTCCTGTTGAGATGGGCCATTCCGTTCTTCATAGGAATTCTTCCTTCCAATGCTGCGCGACTTCGATGACACGACGTTTGACAGCGCGCTCTGCAGCGCAGGCGGATCGGGCATGCGCCAGGACAGTGCAAACCGGATCGCCGGGGCTGAGGGCCGAACCCGGCCTTTGATGGTCGGCCGTCAGGTTCGGCCACTTCACATCGGGGAAGCAGGTGATGGAACGAGAGGTGTAGGCAATCGCCGCAGCCGCAGCTCCGCGATAGACCGGCACGTCGATGCTTTCCCCGCGCACGGCCCGCAAATGCTCAATGAGGAGGGGTGCGCTGTCGGTGTCGAAGATATCCAGCGTTGCGCCAGGCCGTGGGTTGATTTCGATGAGATGAAGCCCCTCCGGCCCATCTATGAAATCGGCGCTGCAGAGACCCAAAAGGCCGCAGTGGCGTGTCAGCTTGTCGAGCCAGCAGGCGATTTGCATTTTCTTTTGCCGGTCAAATCGCATGAAACGGACGGCGCCGCCATATCGAAATGGTGACGTCGGCGAAGGCGACGACCATTGCCGGCTGATGCCGATGATGCGGGCGGCACCATTTCGGGCCAGGAAAAGGGCCGAGATGCTGCGGCCGGCAATACGCTGCTGATAATAATAGCCTGGTTCGGCAGGCATCGTTGCCACCGGTCTGACATGCGAGCCGCCCGCACCGCCGCCAAGCTTCGTAAGCCAGCCCTCTGGTTTGTCTGGTGACGAGAACTGGATCGCCGGATGCGGGATGTCCAGGCTTCGGCAAAGTTGGGAAAGGTTGGCGGGATCCTTGACCGCCCGCACGGTGTCGGCGCAGTTGCCGGCAAGCGGAAACACTCGATCAAGTGCGTCGATGACATCGGGCCGACCTTCAAAGCCGGAGCCGTAAACCAACGCGGCCGGTTCCTCATCGCCCGTAAGGCGAGACAATATGCCGATGATTTTTTCGCGGTCTATTCCCTCGCTTATACTGCCCGACAGGCGCGCCGTCCTTTCGGAAAGGGCAATCGTGTCGCAATCGCAGAACAGATCGGCCACCAGAGGCCGATACCCGGCACGGCGCGCTGCTGCGGCAAGTGACCGGCCGGAAATGGCCGCGATCAAAATCGCAGGGCTATTTTTCGATGCTGCGGGCAAGGGTGAAAGCATCCTGAAAATCATAAACTACCGGTTTTTCAGCGCCGATCATCTGTTTGAACAGCCCCGACTGTGTCTTGTACTTGACATTGCCGATCGAAAGCGGACCGATGCCGACCGCGGCAGTTTCCCCGAGCTTGTCGGCTTTTGCATGGACCGCCAGGCCTTCGATGCCTGCCGGCGGCACGGCGTTGACATCTGCCGCAACAAGCAGATTTGTCGCCTGGCGCAGTTGTTCGGCGGAGATCACCTTGACGCCGGCCTTGGCCGCGGCCAGCACCACTTCGGCCTGGCGCAGCAATTTTGTCTTCTTTTCTTCCGTGGAACCGTCCGCCGCCGTGACAGTGACGCCGAAGCGGGCCTTGATGGCACCGGCGATGGCTTGGACACGCGCAATTCCATCGTGACCGACCAGCGTAACGTTTGCGCCCTGCTTGGCAGAGATCACGGCGGTGCAGTAGCCGACGACACCGGTCGCGCCGAAAATGGTCACTTCCGTTCCCGCCAGCTCTCTATTGTGCAGTTTTCCAAGCGTTTTCTCGACTCTGGCGACCATCGCTGCGGCGGTGGTAAACGAGCCGGCAGGATCGGCGAAGACAGAAACCTCGAAAGGAGGCACCATTGCCTGCTTTGCGGCATCGATCATGTCGAGTGCCAGGATCGTATCTCGCCCGGCAATAAAAATGCCGGTGGCAACGCCTGCATCCGGCGGACGCGAGAAGACCGCATCTTGGATAAGGCCTGCTATGTCGGCAAGCTCTACGTCCGTGTAAGGAACGACATGATCATAGCCCGCGTCAAGGGCCATATTGACGTCGAACGGGCTCATCTGCCTCAATGGTGTAAGCATATGGAGAATGGTTTTCCGGCTCATTTGGCTCGCCTTGTCTAGTATGTTTCCCGACCCAGTTCGAATTGCTGCAGTGCCCTCGTTCGCGCGATCTGCGCCCCCGCATTTCTGCCGGCGACGATGCGGATTGTGGTTTGTGTGTCCTTTAGCGCAGCTGAAGCGACAATCCTCTCGGCAGCTGCCTGAGATGCGGCAAAGGCAAAGCCGGTCGGTCCCCAGGAACTTTGCCCGATGCCGACGGCTCCGCATTCGGCAAGCCTTGCAACCGTCCGTTTGACGGCAGGACTGGTAAAACGGCCGCCTTGGGCCGGAGCAAAATAATCGCCGAGCGTCTGCTGGATTGCCGTCACCGCATTGCCGAAGGTCGCAATGTCCTTTTCGATCGCGGCAGGCATGATTTCCATCAGCGCATGGCGACAGATCGAAGCCGAGCCGGCTGCTGGAAACGGCGCCAGAGCGCGGAAAGCCTTGATTTCGGCGTCTCCGTGAATGCCCTGGGCAAAACTGTCCAGAACGAGAATGATGCGCCATTCGCTCGGGAACGGAATGCGGCAAATGACGGTCGGGGTCAGATCGTCCCTTGCCTTGCCCGCATCGAAGATCAGACCGCCTTCTTCGAAGGCCGCAATGCCGATTCCCGATCGTGCGCCGCGCCCCAGGAAGGCCGCATCTTCGCGGATGTGAAACGGCAAATCATGCAATCTTCGAAGCGCTGCGGAAACGGCGAGCGCCAGCTGGGTTCCAGATCCCAACCCGGCATGTGCCGGGATTGTCTCTCGAACCATCACGCGGTGGTGGCCTGGAAGCTTGAGGTGAGACCGCAGGGCCGTCAGGTGCGCAAAAAGCCTAACGCTTTCGGGTCCATGGACGCTGGTTTCGGCTGCCCGCGAAATATCCAGCCGCGTCGATATGCCGTCCAGCGGCAAACCGATACTGCCGAAACGCGAGCTGTCCTTGCCAGGGATGTCCAGGAATCCGAGGTGCAAGCGTCCAGGAACTTGAATGGAGACGGAGTCCGACATCGGTTCTATTTCTGAACTTTTTGATAATCGGGCCCTGGGAGTTATGTTATCGTATTTTGCTACCAGCGCAAGTCTGGGTGACGAGCCGGGAGAAAGAACCGAAGGAGCAGCTGCGATGAGCGAGGAGACGGAACGGAAACGGGAGCGCGTATATTCCGAGGACGAAATCGTTTCGAAGCTGCAGGCGGAGCTTCCGCATTGGCGCTACGAAAACGGCTGGATTCGCCGCAGATACAAGACGCACGGCTGGAAATCCACCCTTATGGTCATCAACACAGTTGGACATCTGGCAGAGGCAGCCTGGCACCATCCCGATCTCAAGGCATCCTATGCGTGGGTGGAGGTGTTGTTGATGAACCATGCCGCTAAAGGCGTGACCGACAAGGATTTCGAACTCGCCAAAAAGATCGAGGACGTCGTCCAATGGCAGCCAAGCAAGGCGCAGGGCGCTCTTGAAGGCACGCCCAATGCCGATCAGCGATTTGCTTACCTGAAATATGATAGCTGAGCGGTATTTTTCGTCGAATGGACTTCACATTTGACGAAGAACAGATAAATTCACGACGGCACCAGAAAGTTTCGGAGTGTGATGGTTGCATGGATCGGCAGCCAAACAGTTCCTTTGCCGGCTGCAATTGAGCAGGTGGCAAAGCTTCTGGCAAAAAGCCGCTGCCCGGTATTTTCCATAGAATCGGATGTCCATGGTACCCGCAGCCTGATTGCGCTGGCGGAGCGGGTCGGGGCGACCTACGACCACGTGAATGGCCGAAATCTCCTTCATGAGGTGGCACTTCACACGGATATCGGGGGTTTTTTTGCAACGGCGACGGAAGTGCGACGCCGCGCCGACCTCGTCATCATCGTGGGCGATATTCCAGCGGCTCATCACGATCTGCTTTCATCGCTTGCGTCAACGGCGGCGGATCTTACTTCGTCCAGCCGAAGGCGCTGGCTTCGGATCAAAGGCAAGGCGTCGACTGCCCTCGGCGATCCTGTGCGGCGTGTGAAAGCGGTCGAAGTGGGCTCGTCCGATTTTGCCATCGATGCCGTGCTCGCAAGCCTCAGGGCGATCCTGGCGGGAAGGAAAGCATCCGCCCCCCTCGCCAATGTCGATTCCTTTTTAAGCGAAATGGCGAGCGCGCGTTTTCCCGTCTTCGTCTTTTCCCATCTCAACGACCCGGCCAGTCTGGGGATGCTGCAAGGCATGCTGGCCGACATCAACAGAGCCCGGCGAGCGACGGCTCTTTTCCTGCCATCCGACGACGACGCCTGGGGCATGGTCTTGGCATCGGCCTGGATGACGGGCTTTCCGCCGCGGACGGGTTTTTCGACCGGCTCACCCATCCATGATCCGTGGCTTTGCGACATCGAGCGGATGATTGCAGAAGGGGAGGCGGATCTGCATTTGTTTGTATCGGAGCGTGACGAGGCGCGTCCGTCGAAGCGCAGCAGGGTGCCCACGATCGCGCTGGTGAGAAGTGAACGGCCCGCTGCCGGGGCGTTGGTCACCGTTCGCATCGGCAAGGCTGGCCTTGATCATGACGGTGTGGTCTATTCGAGCCGCATTGGAACCTTAAGATCCGTTGCCGCATCGGTGCCTTCCGCTCTCCCCAGCATTTCCAACATCGTCGGGCAACTCCAGCATGCCCTGCAGGAAGAGGGTTTGCCATCATGATCATCCGTGTTGCAGGTGGGGAGGTGGTGGATCCGGTGAATGGTTTCCCCGGCAAGCGCGACGTCTGGATCAAGGATGGCTTCATCATCGAAAAGCCGGTCTCAAAGAGAGCCGACAAAACCTATGAGGTTTCCGGCTGCGTCGTCATGGCCGGTGCAATTGACATCCATTCGCATATCGGCGGCGGCAACGTGAATACGGCCCGACTTCTGTTGCCCGAGCAACATGCCGCCCACCTCAAGCGGCCGTTGCACACGCCTCTTGCAAACGCCGGTTGGTCGACCTTCAACACGGGATGCCTTTACGCTCAAATGGGTTTTACCACCGTGGTAGAGCCCGCCATGTCGCCTACGAATGCGCTTCATACCCATATGGAGCTTGCCGACATTCCGATCATCGATAAGGCAACGCTTGCAATTCTCGGCAATGACGATTTCCTTCTGTCGATGATCAGGGACAATGCCTCGTCGGCGATGATCGACGACTACGTGGCGTGGACGGTGTCGACGGCAAGATCGCTCGGCGTTAAGGTGATCAATGCAGGCGCAGCCGCCGCCTTTAAGGAAAACATCCGCAGCTTCGCCTTAGACGACGTCATTCCATCCTACGGTGTCACTTCCCGCAAGATCGTCGAGACGCTGCAGTCGGCCGTCGGCCGTCTGGGAATTCCTCACCCTCTCCATGTTCACGCCAATAATCTTGGCATTGCCGGAAACGCCGCAACGGCTGCTGAGACTATTCGCGCATCGCAAGGCCAACCAATCCATCTGGCGCACCTGCAGTTTTACGGTTATGGCACCGAAGGCAAACGCGGCTTTTCTTCTGAAGCTGCCCGTCTTGCCGATCTCGTCAACAACACGGAAAATGTGACGATCGACGTCGGCCAGGTGATGTTCGGCCAGACGGTGACGATCTCGTCCGACGTCACAAGGCAATATTCCGGCATGCGAACCGCGAGCCCGAAAAAGTCCATTCTCTTCGACGGCGACGGAAACGGCGGCGGCATCGTCCCCTATCGCTATCGCAAGGACTACTATGGTTCGCTGCAATGGGCGGTGGGGCTCGAGCTGTTCTTGCTGATCAACGATCCATGGCGGGTTTTCTTCACCACCGACCATCCGAACGGCGCCCCCTTTACAGCCTATCCCGAATTGTTCGAGTTGCTGATGCGCCGCGATGTCCGCCATGCCAAGATGGAGGAGCTCGACCACTCCGCGCTGGAGCTTACCACACTCGCCTCGATCTCCCGTGAATATACCCTTGAGGAGGTGGCTGTCATGACACGAGCAGCGCCGGCGAAGCTGCTTGGCCTCGACGATCGCGGGCATCTCGGCCCCGGCGCAATCGCGGATATCGCCGTCTACCGGAAAGGGCAGGACGTCCAAAAGATGTTCCGCGATGCAGCTCTTGTGTTCAAGAACGGCGACCTGGTCGTCGAAGACGGCGTCGTCACGCACTATCGTTGGGGAAAGACGATGCACCTCAATCCGCCGCTCGACAAGGCCATCATCAAGCGCATGCAAGCCTATCACGAAGATCGCTACGGGCTGTCGCTCGATTGGTTCACCTTTTCGGATTCAGCGATCTGTCGCGAAACTCCCTTTGCGGAGGTCGCATGCAAGAGCTGATCCGCAACGGCATTGAGATCGACGACACGTTTGCGGAGGCATTCGGCATGCGTGCGACCGCAATCATCATCACCGCGCCGAGCCTGAAATGGGCGCGTCAGGCGGCGACGACCATGACGGGCTTTGCGACCTCCGTCATAGGCTGTGGCTGCGAGGCGGCGATCGACATCGATATTCCGGCGTCCGCGACGCCGGATGGGCGTCCGGGTTGCCGTGTCATGATCTTTGCGATGGGGACGGACGAGCTGCAGAAGCAGTTGAAAACCAGGCTCGGTCAGTGTGTTCTGACCTCCCCCGGCAGCGCCTGTTTTTCCGGGCTCGAAGGCAGCGCCTCGCTCGATCTCGGATCATCCCTGCGCTATTTCGGCGACGGATGGCAGATCTCCAAGAAGTTCGGCGGCAAGCACTATTGGCGGGTGCCGGTCATGGACGGCGAATTTCTTTGCGAGGCGAAGACGGGTCTGACGAAAGAGGCAGTTGGCGGCGGAAATCTCTTCCTGCTCGCCGCAGACGGCGAAAGGGCGCTGGCGGCCGCCGAACGCGCCGTGGCGGCGATCGAAAAGATTCCCGGCGCGATCATGCCGTTCCCCGGCGGCATCGTGCGCTCCGGCTCGAAAATCGGCGGCAAATACAAGGGAATGATGGCTTCGACCAATGATGCCTATGCGCCCACACTGCGGGGGGTGACCAAGAGCGCGCTTGGTCCTGGCATCAATGCAATCCTTGAAATCGTCATCGACGGGCAGACGAGCGAGGCGGTGGCCGCGGCTATGCGGGCCGGGCTGAAGGCCGTCATCAATTTCGGACCGAAGCGCGGCGCCTTGCGCATCAGCGCGGGAAATTATGGCGGCAAACTCGGCAAGTTCCACTATCATCTAAGGGATCTCCTGCCATGAAGCCGCTGACCTTCACCCTTCGCTCCGAACCGGATGAAAGGCTCGACCTATCCGGCTTGACACCCCATAAACTCCACGGCATGCAACCTGCCGACATCGCCAGATTGCCGATCGGAACGAGCCGGCGTCCCGCCTCGGTCGGCGATGTCTTCAAGGTTGCGGGCAAGGATATCTCGAACATCGTGTTTTCAGGCGGCAGCGCTCGCTTCGACTTCGTCGGAGCGGAGATGGCGACGGGACAGATCCGCGTCGAGGGCGATGTCGGCGCCCGCGCCGGTCGGCGCATGAGTGGCGGCCTTCTGAACATCGAAGGCAATGCCGGATTGCAGGCGGGCTCGGGAATGAAGAACGGGCGCATCGAGATCGGCGGTGATGCAGGCGACGGCCTTGGTGGGCCGATGGCGGGAGAGATCCACGGCATGGCGGGCGGGCTTGTGATCGTTGGCGGCAGGGCCGGCCATCGCCCCGGCGATAAAATGCGGCGAGGCGTCATCGCGCTTTTGAAAGGATGCGGCGATTATGCCGGTTTCGGCATGACCGCCGGGACGATCGTTGCGATCGGGCGCGTCGGTCTTTATCCCGGCCATTTGATGAAACGCGGCTCGCTTCTGTTCGACCGGCGACCGGCGGCACTTTCGCCGACCTTCATCGATTGCGGCCGCGTGGACATCGTCTTTCCGACCCTGTTTGATCGCTATCTGATGGAAGACAAAATTCTCGATCGGCCGCTGCTCGGCAAAAAACCCTTCCGTTTCGGCGGCGACAATGCAGTCTTGGGCAAGGGCGAGATTATGTTTCCGCGAGGTTGAGCCGTGACCACCCGGTTCGAGATCGGCCGAAGGTCTTCAATCGGATTGCTGCAGCATCGGGTAAAGCTTGTCGAAGAGGGGCAGGCATTGGGCTCCCCGCTCCCGCAGGAACACCTGAAAGGCACTCATCGCCGGCGAGATCGTTCTGTCCGTTCGCGTTACCGAAAACCATTGCCTGCGGATCGGCATGCCGATGACGTCGAGCGTGACGAGTTTGCCGAACTCCAGTTCCATGGCGATTGTGTGAGCCGAAATGAAAGCGATTCCGAGACCCGCCATGACGGCCTGCTTGATCGTCTCGTTCGACGACATCTCGGTTCCCAGTTCATCCAACCTGCCAGGAATTTCGCCGAGGAAGATTTCCAGAGATATGCGCGTGCCCGAACCGGGTTCTCGGACAAGAAAATGTTCCTTTGCGATTTCCTCTTTGGTGATGTCCCGTTTCCTTGCCAGGGGATGGTCGGGCGGCGCGACCATCACCAGCGGATGGTCACCGAATCCCACCGAGTGCAACGGCATGTCCCTGGGCGGACGGCCCATCAGGGCGATGTCGACGTCATGGTTCTTGAGCTTTGTGATGATTTCGGCCCGGTTGCCGATTGCGAGCGAAACGGCAATGCCGGGATGGCTCTTGCGGAAGGTCGCCATCATGTTTGGCGCGAAGTATTTGGCGGTCGAGACGACACCGAGGGCGAGGGTGCCGGTGCGCACGCCCTTGATCGCATCGACTTCGTCGTCCAGTTGGCGCAGCCGTTCCTCGATCGACTGGGCGGCATCGATGAAAGCAAGACCCGCCGCCGTTGGTCGAATTCCGTCATTTGTCCGGTCGAATAGGAGGATGCCCGCATCCTCCTCAATCTGCTTGAGCTGGATGGTAACGGCCGAGGGGGTAAGGCCGAGAGCATTGGCTGCCCGCACGATCGTTCCGTGCCGTGCTATCTCCTGCGTTGCACGCAGATGTCGAAGCGTGAGGTTCTTCATTGTCACAACTTAATTTTTTAAGCTAACTAGTAAATACAATAAATTTTACTTAACGCGTAATTCCTGTTTCGATGTTTGCCATGCCCGGCAGTGAGGAGCGGGCGGGGAGGAAGGCCATGACTTCGTCGACGCTAGACAGTTTTTTGAGTTCCCATACCAGCAGCGGGGGGCGCCATTGCGAAGCTGCCGTCGTCACCATCCGGCAGCTGGCTGCCGCTGCGGTCACGCTCTACAGCACGATCAATCAGGGTGCGCCCGGCAGGGCCTTTTCCAGAGAGCGCGGTCATGTTGGTCCAGGCGGCGACATAACAAAGGATCTCGACGTTCTGGCTGATGCCCTGTTCATCGACGCCATGCGGGAGGCGCCTGTCAGCCTCTACGCCTCCGAGGAGCTCGATGAGGCAGCTCTTCTCGATCCGAAAGCGCCGCTTGCAGTCGCCATCGATCCGCTGGACGGCTCCTCGAACATCGACATAAACGTCTCCATCGGGACGATCTTCTCCATCCTCCCAACAGCTGGTGATCCGGTCGGCGAGCCTAACGCCTCCTTCTTCCAAAAGGGAGACGCCCAGCTCGCCGCCGGCTTTTTCATCTACGGACCACAGCTTGCGCTGGTTCTCAGCCTTGGCAGCGGCACCCATGTCTTCGTCTTTTCCTCCGGTGGCGGCGTATTCGTGCAGGTCCACGAAAGCGTCATCATTCCACCGCGGACACAGGAATTCGCGATCAATGCCTCCAACTATCGTCATTGGGACGAAGCCGTAAGGCTCTATGTCGACGATTGCCTGAAGGGGACGGAAGGGCCGCGTGAGAAGGAATTCAATATGCGGTGGATCGCGGCCGTTGC
The DNA here is from genome assembly GCF_001908375.1 of Rhizobium etli 8C-3. NCBI lineage: Bacteria > Pseudomonadati > Pseudomonadota > Alphaproteobacteria > Hyphomicrobiales > Rhizobiaceae > Rhizobium > Rhizobium etli. The sequence goes on from NZ_CP017244.1 coordinate 638,716, forward strand.
TGCCGATGCTTATCGCATCCTCATGCGCGGCGGCATTTATCTCTATCCCGGCGATACGCGAAGGGGCTATGGCGAGGGTCGCCTGCGGCTGGTCTACGAGGCCAATCCGATCGCCTTCCTCATTGAGCAGGCCGGCGGAGCCGCCACCGACACGATCAGCCGTATTCTGGACCTGATGCCCACGTCACTGCACCAGCGCGTTCCGTTGGTCTTCGGCTCGCAGCGGGAGGTCTTGCGCATCTCGCGTTACCACACCGAGCCGAGCAATATTGCCGAGCGGGCGCCGCTCTTCAGCAATCGCGGTCTCTTCAGGGCCTGATCGGAGAACAAGACATGTCCGCAAGGCATCCCATCATTTCGATTACCGGATCGTCGGGCGCCGGAACCACCTCGGTCAAGCGGATTTTCGAGCAGATCTTCCGGCGCGAGAATATCGAAGCGGCCTTCATCGAGGGAGACGCATTTCACCGCTATGACCGGCAGGCCATGAAGGAAAAGGTGGCCCAGGAGGAACGAAACGGCAATCCAAATTTCACCCATTTCAACGCAGACGCTAACGAACTGGAGACGCTCGAGGCCGTTTTCGAAGAATATGGTCGCAGCGGCACGGGCCACACACGGACCTATATCCACGATGAACAGGAGGCCGCACGTTTTGACGTCCCCCCGGGCAGCTTCACGCCATGGCGCGATTTTCCCAAAAGCGACCTGCTCTTTTATGAAGGGCTGCATGGATGCGCGGTGACGGACAAGGTCAATCTCGCCCGTCACGCCGACCTGAAGATCGGCGTCGTGCCTGTCATCAATCTCGAATGGATCCAGAAGATCCACCGTGATCGCGAAGCGCGCGGCTATTCCACGGAAGCGGTCATGGACGTCATCTTGCGGCGCATGCCCGACTATGTACGTTACATCACGCCGCAGTTCACGCTGACCGATATCAATTTCCAGCGGGTGCCGATCGTCGACACATCCAACCCGTTCATCGCCCGCTGGATTCCGACGCCTGACGAATCGATGCTCGTCATCCGCTTCGCCAGACCGCGCGGCATCGATTTCCCCTATCTGCTGTCGATGATCCACGACTCGTTCATGTCGCGCGCCAATTCCATCGTGGTGCCGGGAAACAAGCTCGATCTCGCCATGCAGCTGATCCTGACACCCCTGATCATGCAACTGATCGAACGCAAAAACCGCGCCTCATGAGGATGAAAGCCATGAACACGCAACTCCAGACGCAGGACATTATCGAGTCTGCTATCATAACGGAACAAGACATGGCCGATGCAATCAGAGCGCTTGCCATGGATGGTGTTCAAAAAGCCAACTCCGGCCATCCTGGCATGCCGATGGGCATGGCCGACGTCGCAACCGTGCTGTTCAGCCGCTTCATCAAGATCGATCCTTCGCACCCCGATTGGCCCGATCGCGATCGCTTCGTTCTTTCGGCCGGCCATGGTTCGATGCTGCAATATGCGCTTCACTACCTGATCGGCTATGAGGACATGACGGTTGAGGAGCTGCAGCGCTTCCGCCAGCTTGGCGCCAGGACTGCCGGGCATCCCGAGTACGGTCACGCCCTCGGCATCGAGACGACCACTGGTCCATTGGGCCAGGGTATCGCAACGGCGGTCGGAATGGCGCTTGCAGAGCGCGTTTCCAATGCGCGCTATGGCGACGGGGTCGTTGATCACTATACCTATGTCATTGCCGGTGACGGATGCCTGCAGGAGGGCATCAGCCATGAAGCGATTGACCTTGCCGGCCATTTGAAGCTGTCGCGGCTGATCGTGTTCTGGGACAACAATTCCATCTCGATCGACGGTCCCACCAGCCTCTCGACCTCGATGAACCAGCTTGCACGCTTCCAGGCGGCGGGCTTCGACGTGCAGGAGATCGATGGGCACGATTTCGATGCGATCGGCCGGGCGATTGCGCGGGCAAGGGCTTCGAACAAGCCGTCGCTCATTTCCTGCCGTACAATCATCGGCAAGGGCGCCCCAAATCTTCAGGGGTCGGAGAAGACGCATGGCGCGCCACTTGGCGAAGCCGAAGTTGCCGCGGCACGACACGCCTTGAAATGGAGATCGGCGCCGTTCGAGGTTCCTGAGGCTATCTTGGAGCGCTGGCGCGATGCGGCTGCACGCGGGGCAGCCGAGCGGGTCAAATGGCTTAATCGCGTTGCCTCCGCTCCCGAAGGCGCCGCCTTCCTGAGAACCGTCGATCGTCAGATCGACACGTCACTGTTCGATGAACTTGCCGAGTTTCGTAAAACGCACCAGGCCAAGGCGACCAAGGTCGCCACGCGCAAGGCCTCCGAGATGGTTCTTGGCATCATCAACGCCGCGACGGATCTGACGATCGGCGGCTCGGCGGACCTGACCCATTCCAACCTGACGCTTACCGCGGGAATGGAGCCGATCAAGCCGGGAAGTTACGCCGGCCGCTATATTCATTATGGCATCCGCGAACACGCAATGTCGGCTGCGATGAACGGCCTTGCCCTGCATGGCGGGTTCATTCCCTATGGCGGCACATTTCTCGTCTTCTCCGACTACGCGCGCGGCGCCATCCGCCTTTCGGCGCTCATGGGCCAGCAGGTCATCTACGTCATGACGCATGACTCGATCGGCCTTGGAGAAGACGGGCCGACCCATCAACCGATCGAGCACTTGGCAATGCTGCGGGCGACACCCAACTTGAACGTCTATCGTCCGTGCGACATCATCGAGACGGCCGAATGTTGGGAACAGGCCCTCAAGGACTGCAATCGTCCGAGCGTGATTGTGCTGTCGCGGCAGAACCTGCCAATGTGTCGTTCGGCCAATAGCGAAGAAAACCGTTCTGCGCGTGGAGCCTACATCCTGCGCGCGACCTCGCAACCATCCCCCGTCACGCTCCTCGCGACCGGTTCCGAGGTCGAAATTGCCTGCGTTGCTGCCGACATGCTTTCAGCCGAACACGGCATCGGGGCGAAGGTGGTGTCCATGCCGTGCTGGGAGCTATTCGAACGGCAGCCGTCAGAATACCGACAGGCAGTGCTCGGAACGGCTCCGCGGATCGGCATCGAAGCGGCGGCCCGTCTCGGTTGGGATCGATATCTCGGAAACGGTGGCATTTTCATCGGCATGGAGGGCTTTGGTGCCAGCGCTCCTGCCGCCGCACTCTATGAGCATTTCGCCATCACCCCCAAAGCCGTCGTGGAGGCGGCGCTGAGACTTGCGGCCTGAGGTCTGATCAGGCCGGCCGGACAGTTCAACGTGAAAGGAGCAGGCTGATGGCCCGCATCGCATTACGCCAGCTGCTCGATCATGCAGCGGAATACGGTTATGGCGTTCCCGCCTTCAACATCAACAATATGGAGCAGGGGCTTGCGGTTATGGAGGCGGCTGCCTCCTGTGACGCTCCCGTTATTCTCCAGGCCTCCAAGGGTGCCCGCGCCTATGCAAAGGACATCATGCTGGCGCGCATGATCGAGGCACTGTCGGAGATTTATCCGGCCATTCCCATCTGCGTCCATCAGGACCACGGTAGCGACGAGGCGACCTGCATGTCGGCGATACGCCACGGCTTCACCTCGGTGATGATGGATGGCTCTCTCGAAGCGGATGCCAAAACACCTTCGTCTTATGAGTATAATGTCGCAATTACCGAACGGGTCACGCGCATTGCCCATTGGCTGGGCGTATCTGTCGAGGGGGAGCTGGGTGTCCTTGGTTCGCTTGAGAGCGGCACCGGAGCTGCCGAGGACGGTCATGGGGCTGAAGGTGCTCTGTCACATGAGCAGCTTCTGACGGACCCTGACCAGGCCGTCGATTTTGTCGCGCGCACCGGTGTCGATGCGCTGGCGATCGCCTGCGGCACATCTCATGGCGCCTACAAGTTCACCAGGGCGCCGGACGGCGATATTCTGGCGATGGGCGTCATTCAGGCAATCCACCTCAAGCTGCCGAACACGCATCTCGTCATGCACGGCTCATCCTCGGTCCCGCAGGAAATGCAGGATGTCATCAACCGCTTCGGAGGTCGGATGCCGCAAACCTACGGCGTGCCGGTCGAGGAGATCGAGCGCGGCATTCGCAATGGGGTCCGCAAGATCAACATCGATACCGATTGTCGCATGGCGATGGCGGGGCAGTTTCGAAAAATCGCCTCAGAGCATCCTGAGGAATTCGATCCGCGAAAATTCCTGAAACCGGCCATGGATGCCCTGCGCAATCTCTGCCGTGACCGCTTCGAACGTTTCGGCACGGCGGGCAACGCCTCACGAATCAAGGTCATTGCCTTGGATGAAATGGCAAAACGCTATGCCGCCGGCGAACTCGATCCGACAACCACACCAGCCAAAGCCGCCTGAACGGCGATCCGGAAGAACAACGAGAGGACCAAGTCATGGCCAATAAATCGCAAACCGTCACAGGTGCGGAACGTTACAGATCTGGCGTGATGGAATACAAAAAAATGGGCTACTGGGAGCCTGATTACGAGCCGAAGGATACCGATATCATCGCGCTCTTCCGCATCACGCCGCAAGACGGCGTCGATCCTGTCGAGGCAGCAGCAGCCGTCGCCGGCGAATCTTCGACCGCCACCTGGACGGTCGTGTGGACCGACCGGCTGACGGCAACCGAGAAATATCGTGCAAAGGCCTACAGGCTCGATCCTGTGCCAAATGCACAGGGTCAGTATTTCGCCTATATCGCCTATGATCTCGACCTGTTCGAGCCGGGCTCGATTGCCAACGTGAGCGCATCGATCATCGGCAACGTCTTCGGCTTCAAGCCGCTGAAGGCATTACGATTGGAAGACATGCGGTTTCCGGTCGCCTATGTGAAGACCTTCCAGGGACCTGCGACCGGCATCGTCGTCGAGCGCGAGCGGCTGGACAAGTTCGGTCGCCCGCTGCTTGGGGCGACTGTGAAACCGAAGCTCGGCCTTTCGGGTCGCAACTACGGTCGCGTGGTCTATGAAGCGTTGAAGGGCGGATTGGATTTCACAAAGGATGACGAAAACATCAACTCGCAGCCTTTCATGCACTGGCGCGAACGCTTTCTCTACTGCATGGAGGCGGTCAACAAGGCCCAGGCCGAGACGGGCGAAATCAAGGGAACATATTTGAACGTCACGGCAGCCACCATGGAGGACATGTACGAGCGGGCAGAATTTGCCAAAGAGATTGGATCGGTCATCGTCATGATCGATCTCGTCATCGGCTACACCGCGATCCAATCCATGGCAAAATGGGCGCGACGCAACGACATGATCCTGCACCTTCATCGCGCCGGTCACTCGACATATACGCGCCAGAAGACACATGGCGTGTCATTCCGAGTGATCGCCAAGTGGATGCGCCTTGCAGGGGTAGACCACATTCACGCCGGAACCGTTGTCGGCAAGCTGGAGGGCGATCCCGCAACAACACGCGGCTACTACGACGTCTGCCGCGAAGGCTTCAACCCGATGCGTTTGGAAAACGGCATCTTCTTCGACCAGGATTGGGCCTCTCTCAACCGCATGATGCCCGTTGCTTCCGGTGGCATCCACGCAGGGCAGATGCATCAGCTCCTGGACCTTCTTGGTGAAGATGTCGTGCTGCAGTTCGGCGGCGGCACCATTGGCCATCCCATGGGCATAGCCGCCGGCGCCACGGCCAACCGCGTTGCGCTTGAATGTATGGTGCTCGCCCGCAACGAGGGACGGGAGATTGTGCATGAAGGACCGGAGATCCTGCGCGAGGCGGCGCGCCACTGCCAGCCATTGCAGCAGGCCCTCGACGTCTGGAAGGACGTGACCTTCAACTACACCTCGACCGACACGCCGGATTTCGTACCGACGGCCACAGCAGCAGAATAGGAGAGCTAACATGCATATCACCCAGGGAGCATTCTCGTTCCTGCCGCCGCTGACGGACGAGCAGATCGCCCGGCAGGCGCAATACTGCATCGATAACGGCTGGGCGACGAGCCTCGAATTCACCGATGATCCCCATCCCCGCAATACCTATTGGGACATGTGGGGCCATCCGATGTTCGACAACGCTGACGCAGCCGCGCTGATAATGGAGCTTCACGAGTGCCGGAAGGTCTATGGCGACCGCTACATCCGCCTCGTCGCCTTCGACAGCAGCCACGGATGGGAGTCCGTTCGCCTCTCCTTCATCGTCAATCGTCCGGCGCAAGAGCCGGGGTTCCGGCTTGAGCGGCAGGAGGCGGCCGGCAGACGGCTCCATTACACCACGCGTTCCTATGCGGCAAACCGGCCGGCGGGAGAACGTTATGGCTGATGCGGTCCACCTGAGGCCCGAGATCGATGACGCGGAGCCCTCAGTCATCGATCTGCGGGCGGAATATGTCGATTCCGGTGTCAAGGAGCTCGTCGACGAGCTGGATAGTTCTCTCATCGGCCTTGCACCAGTCAAGCAGCGGATCAAGGAGACCGCGGCCCTGCTTTTGGTCGAGCGTGCGCGCAGGCGCCTCGGTCTCGCTCATGAAACGCCGACGCTACATATGAGCTTCAGCGGCAATCCCGGGACGGGAAAAACCACAGTTGCTTTGCGCATGGCCAACCTGCTCCATCGCCTTGGCTACATAAGAAAGGGGCATCTGGTGTCGGTGACGCGCGACGACCTGGTGGGCCAATATATTGGCCACACGGCACCGAAGACGAAGGAAATCCTGAAAAAGGCGATGGGGGGTGTCCTCTTCATCGACGAGGCCTATTACCTCTACAGGAAGGAAAACGAGCGCGACTACGGCCAGGAAGCGATCGAGATCCTCCTGCAGGTCATGGAGCACCAACGTGATGACTTCGTCGTCATACTGGCCGGTTATGCCGATCGGATGGAGCGCTTCTTCGAAAGCAATCCAGGCTTTCGTTCGCGTATTGCCCATCATATAGATTTTCCCGATTACACCGATGACGAATTGCTGCAGATCGCCGAGGCGACACTTTCCAAGCAGAACTACCGTTTCGACGCCAAGGCCAGGGCGGCCATGGAAGAGTATATCGCCCTTCGGCGCCGCCAACCGCATTTTGCCAATGCGCGCTCCATCCGCAACGCCCTCGATCGGGCGCGCCTGCGGCAGGCAAACCGGCTCTTCGAGACTTCGGTCGGTCCGATTGATGCCAAGGTGCTGTCCACCATCATTGCCAAGGACATCCGGGCCAGTCGCGTTTTCAAAACCGCTGCAAGAAAAGAAGAGGCCACGCCATGAGCCGCAAAACGATCATTGCTCCCTCCATCCTTTCGGCAGATTTTTCCCGGTTGGGCAATGAAGTCGAGGAGGTCGTGAAGGCGGGCGCAGACTGGATCCATCTCGATGTCATGGATGGTCATTTCGTGCCCAACATCACCTTCGGGCCGCCGGTCGTCAAATCGATCCGCAATCGGACGGACGCGGTTTTCGACTGTCATCTCATGATCGCGCCGGTCGATCCCTATATCGCCGCCTTCGCCGATGCCGGCTGCGATTACATTACGGTCCATGCGGAGGCCGGTCCCCATCTTGATCGAACGCTTCAGGCGATCCGAAATCTCGGCAAGAAGGCAGGCGTCGCGCTCAATCCGTCGACGCCCGAAAGCGTAATCGAATACGTGCTCGACAGGCTGGACCTCGTTCTGCTGATGACCGTCAATCCAGGCTTTGGCGGTCAGGCCTTCATTCCGGCGGTTGCCGAAAAGGTGCGCCGCGTGGCCGCCTTGATCGGGCATCGCCCGATCCATATCGAAGTCGATGGCGGCATTACGGCCGAAACCGCGCCGCTGATCGCAGCTGCCGGTGCGGACGTGCTGGTTTCGGGATCGGCCATTTTCGCTGGCAATGACGCGTCGGCCTATGCGGGCAATATCGAAGTGATCCGCCGACAGGCAGACAAGGCGCTGGCGCAGCAGGCAGCGTAAATCGTGCACGGCAAGGAGAGGATGTGACCGCCGGCGACAGCCGGCGGTCACATCCTTTATTGTTTCTTCTGGAATTGCCCGAGATAGGCGAGGAGATTGGCAATGTCGCCATCGTCCTTCAGGCCTGCAAAAGCCATCTTGGTGCCCTTCACCTTTGCCTTCGGATTGTGGAGGTAGTCGCGCAACGATGCCTCGTCCCACTTGAGGCCGGCCTTGCCCGCATCGATCATTGCCTTGGAATAGGAAAACCCGGGATGCGAGCCGGCAACCCTGCCGATCACTCCGTTCAAAGAAGGGCCGACCTTGTTCTGGTCAGTGTCGGCACTGTGACAGATCTTGCACTTGTTGAACACCGTTGCGCCTGCGTTGGAATCTCCCTCCTGAGCATTGGCCCCGCAGGCAGCAAAGATCGCAACTGATACACCGATCAGAAGGATATGGTATTTCATGCTATTTCCTCATTCGCCAAGGGTGCCCTTTGACGAAGGCAGGCGCTGCTGTTCCTCCACCGGCGCCAGCCATTTTGGATCGCATGGCCTTGCGTACAGTGACGGTAGACCTGCGATCCGGCAAAAACTTACCTGCCAGAGAACGTAAGTCAACCCTTCGACAGGCCACTGAACCCTCATCGACCGCACAGGACGAAGGTCGCGATTGACGCGCCGGGGTGAAGCTCTTAGCTTCTTCTTACCTGTTCCAGCACTGCGCAGCGGCTGGTTGGCGGTCGCGGCCACGGCGCCCGAGAAAATATCGGCGCGGCGCGGCCACGTTGGGCGAAGGGTGCGACATGTTATTTATCGAACTCGTCTTGACAATCTGTATTGAGGACAGGCCCTCGAGCTGCCGGGATGAACATCTTCATCTCGAAAACAGGGGAAGCCTGATGGCCTGTATGGTCCAAGCGCCTCCTCAGATTGCCAGGTGGTCTGAGGAGCATCCGAACTTGCGCGTCGTAAGATGGCGGTGCGAATACCCACCGAAGGACACAGAAATCTAAGATGAAAATCCGACGACCGCGTCGCCCGGAGAAGGGCTCCTTTCAGGCCTGCACGGTGCAATGGATAAATTGCAGCGGCCGCGAGGAGAAGGGTTGCGCATCGGAGGTCTTTCAGCTCCAGCGTCCTGAGCAGCTTGCAATAGGCGAGCCCAGCCTCACATAATCCTCGCATCACAGACCCGCGGTTAGTTCGACGCCTCGGCTGTCTGAAAGCGAGCGAACTGAGACTTCCTCACCCGTCGCTTTCGACGCCTGTGTTGACGGTGGGGCACGTTTCGCCAGCGTAAGCGAGGATAAGATCGTCCTTGTCTGGCCGCCCGCTTCATGTCCCGCTTGGCACCCGCGCTTTCACCGAATTCAGTTGTATTGAGAATGGGAAGAGCGCATGGTCTGTTATCAGCGGTCTTCATCTAGGAGGCTGCTGATCGATGGCCGCCACACGCCACCTCAAGGGAGGACAGGATTGTCTTCCGTGTTCGATCTTTCATACTTGCCTTCGTCCGAGCTCAACCATGCTTCGGGCGCAACTCCAATAAGCTGGCCGGCCGTCTAGCTCCCACGCGGGACCTCCAATTACTTGTCGCGGGATCGTTCAACGAGGACTTCGAAATCGTCGTATCGGGATGTTGTGGTTCTGTCCTCACACATCGTTCCAACTTCAAAAAAGGATCGCACCAATGGCCAAAGGACAAATAAGAGGTAACCGCGAAGCGCGGAAGCCGAAACAGGAAAAGTCTCCGATGAAGGTGGAGAGTACGTTCGCCAATCAGATCAAGGCCGCAACGAAAAGCAACGCACAGGGCGGCAAACATAAGAGCTGAACGCGATTGGAGAATGAGCCAGGTATTGGCGCCATTCTTTTCCCTAGCGATTCATTCGAGGCGATGTTCCATAAAAGTCGGGAGGTGTAACAACGGTGCCGCTTCGCGCGCTCTATCGGGTTGATTACCCGTCGGTTCTCATCAGATCCGCGGTCGTGATAAGCTGGCGCGATACGTGGTAAAGCCAATCAGTAAACACCAGCCCCAGCAAGGGCGCGCGATGTCTTCCACTCCATCGCCGACCATATGTCGTCAGTGCGACGAGCGTCGTGGCGCTGCGTTCAAGGCATCGAGCAGGGCGGACATGCCTTCGTTTGCCGCCAGTGCCAGCATATGATTATCGGCAAGATCCAAGACGGCGACAATTGCCTCACGTTCGTTCCAGCCGACGGCAACGGCCGCCGCTATCAGGTCGAGGAAGGCGAATTGCAAGGCCTCCTGGCAGTGTACGTGCCTTTCGAGATTGTCATCAGTGGCGAACGGCCGTGAAATATCGCGCATAGACCGATAGTGTCCGATTCCCTTTGGCGAGACTACGGCATTTCAACGATTGCTGATAAAGTCCACAGGATTGCAGAAGCGGCACCACTTTGTTCTTCCGAGATGGAGCTACCGACTTGCCGGCATCGTTCGCGCAGAAGATGCCAGAGCTGGAACCTTTTGCAAGCGCAGCGGGTTGGCTTTGACGGATTGACGCCCCTGGCGTTTTTCATCGGGGGCAGTGTTCGCCAACTCAAGGTCGTTTTGTCATATTGGCCAGCTAGCTTCCGGCGGTTTTGGAGCGGCAGCGCCTTTGGGTTTTCATCTTTTTAACGCCGCCGATAGAACAATGAAACCAGCAGCTATCGTGGTCCAGAGGTTTGTCAGAAGTGCCACGACACCTGCGTGTGCGGCGAAAACCTGCGGGGTCGGACCGTGAAAATTCCCGGCTCGGTCCGTAAACCAAAAGCCGGTTCAAAAGCATCGTATGTCCGCTTCGGCCTGTGCTCTTCTCAACTCCGCCGTCGCGGCCTTTGCCGGGGCGCTTTCGCGGAACAACGCGCTGTTTTCACCGGTGAGGAGCCCCATCTGTTTGAAGGTTGAGGCCGCCTCGTAGCGTTCATAGGGCAGAATGGATTCGATGACGTCGATCGAACACGAGCAACGGTCAAGGACGGCCCGATTCTCGCCGTTGGCCTTCATGCAGGCATAGACGTATTCTGCAATGACGTTGGTCGGATAACGTGTTCCCGCGGCCGCCGGAAACGCAAAACCGATTGCTGCAAGTGCGAAGGTCGCGATCCCGAGGGTCTTAATGGCAATCATGGCGATTCCTTTCATGCAGCGCATTTTTCAGCCGTTCGAAGAACATGTATAGTGTTATTGTAGCATAATTTCAATGATGTCGATGCGTCGTCAGTAGTTTTATAGTAACCTTCCAGCTTTAATATTGCAACGCACAAAAATTGATGCTGCGATGCAGCGTACATTGCTGAACAAACACGCTTGCGGAAAGCAAATCTATCTCTTATGGTCTATTTGTTTCCGGCTTCAAGGACGTTACCGTCAAGGGAGTGGTGACTGTCTTCGTAGGCCAAGCGGGTGGGCGGTAACGGTGCCCTCCGCGCGCCTGGCTTAGGTCGTGACACGCTGCCGGAAATACTTCCCACACGCTGAACCGATGACGCGGGTCGCTGAACAGGCGCCGTTTTAACTCGTCATCCTTGCGAACTTAGGGAGGACTAAATGCGTGTACGTGCAAGCTTCATTAAAACGGCATTGGTGACGACTGCGGTATCTATGTCATTGGCGGGAGGAGTTACTGCCAACGACGAGGTCCAAAAATTGATCTCCGATTCCAAAAACTGGGCGATTCCGACGGGTGACTATGCCAATACCCGGTTTTCGAAATTGAACCAGATCAACAAGGACAATGTGAAGAACCTCCAGGTCAAATGGACATTCTCGACCGGCGTGCTGCGCGGTCATGAAGGTGGACCTCTGGTGATCGGCGACGTGATGTATGTCCATGCGCCGTTCCCAAATACGGTATATGCTCTCGATCTCAACAATGACGGCAAGATCCTCTGGAAGTATGAGCCCAAGCAGGATCCAAACGTCATCGCGATCATGTGCTGCGACACGGTCAATCGTGGCGTTGCCTATGGCGACGGCAAGATCATCCTCAACCAGGCCGACACGACAGTCGTTGCACTCGACGCCAAGACCGGCAAGGTCGTGTGGTCGGTGAAGAACGGCGAGGATACGGCCGGCGGCAAGGGCGAGAGCGGGACGAGTGCACCCATGGTCTTCAAGGACAAGGTGCTGATCGGCATATCGGGCGGCGAGTACGGTGTGCGTGGCCATGTGACCGCCTATAACCTGAAAGACGGTACGGTTGCCTGGAAGGCATATTCGACCGGTCCTGACGCGGAAACCCTGATGGATGGTGAAAAGACCACCCAGCTCGGCAAGCCGGTCGGCAAGGATTCGGGCGTCACCAGCTGGGAAGGTGAACAGTGGAAGCAGGGTGGCGGAACGACCTGGGGCTGGTATGCCTTCGATCCGAAGCTCAACCTGGTCTACTACGGGACTGGCAACCCGTCGACCTGGAACCCGGTTCAGCGACCGGGGGACAATAAATGGTCGATGACGATATTCGCACGTGATGCGGATACAGGCATGGCCAAATGGGTCTACCAAATGACTCCCCATGACGAATGGGACTTCGATGGCGTCAACGAGATGATCCTCGTGGACGGCATGGACATCAGCGGCCAGAAACGCGACGTGCTGGTGCACTTCGATCGCAACGGCTTCGCCTATACGCTGGATCGCGGAAACGGCGAGCTGCTCGTTGCAAAGAAATACGATCCGGCCGTCAACTGGGCGACGGAAGTCGTCATGGATCCGAAGAGCAAGGAGTATGGCCGCCCGCAGGTGGTTGCAAAGTACTCGACGCAGCAGAATGGCGAGGACACCAATACAACGGGGGTCTGCCCGGCCGCACTTGGAACAAAAGACCAGCAGCCGGCCACCTACTCGCCGAAGACCGGGTTGTTCTACGTTCCGACCAACCATGTCTGCATGGACTACGAGCCTTATCAGGTCAGCTATACCGCCGGTCAGCCCTATGTGGGGGCAACGGTATCGATGTACCCGGCTCCCAACAGCCATGGCGGAATGGGCAACTTCATTGCCTGGGATGCCGCCAAGGGTGAGATCGTTTGGTCGAAGCCCGAGCAGTTCTCTGTGTGGTCGGGCGCACTGTCGACCGATGGCGACGTCATCTTCTACGGCACGTTGGAAGGCTACATCAAGGCTGTCGATAAGGACGGGAAGGAACTTTACAAGTTCAAGACCCCATCCGGCATTATCGGCAACATCAACACCTTCGAGCACAAGGGCAAGCAGTATGTTGCCGTGCTGTCGGGTGTTGGCGGATGGGCCGGCATCGGACTTGCCGGCGGTCTTTTGGGCGCGGAAGGTGCTGCAGCCTGGCAGCAGGCCGTTGCCGGCCAGAAGGCTCCGACCGAGGAAGAAAAGTCGATCTCAACGGCCGGTCTAGGCGCTGTCGGCGGCTACGCTGCACTTGCCGACTACACGACGCTGGGCGGTCAGCTCACCGTCTTCGGTCTCCCGGACTGATCTGCGGGAACCCATAGCAAGCCGACCTCTTGGTCGAGGCGGCAAGGCAGAGAAACGAGGGCCTGCAAAACCGGGATTTCCCCGGCAGGCCCTCGAATTCGCCACGCAAACCACAACTCTCCTGTCAACGCCGCATCGCGACAGCACGGCTGTATTGGTGGCGAATGAGAAAGAGGTCCGAATGTCAGTGCGCAAAACGATCTTAGTGCTTGCAATGTCTCTTATTGGTTCCAGCGTCATCCTTGCTGCCGATGACAAGCAGAAAGCCGCAGCCGTCAGCGAACAGGATGGCAAATATGTCGATGCGGAAGGCAATCCAACATTCAAGATCCAGGATGACGGGACCGTCGACTGGTATACGTTCAGCGGCTACCGGCGCTATCATTCCGACTGTCATGTGTGCCATGGACCCGACGGCGTCGGCTCGAGCTATGCGCCTGCGCTTGCCAACTCGATGAAAAACATGGACTACGCAACCTTTCTGTCGATCGTTGCCGAGGGCCGCAAGAATGTCGGCGGCGGCAAGGAAAACGTCATGCCGGCATTCGGCGAAAACAAGAACGTCTACTGCTACCTCGACGACATCTACGTCTATCTGCGCGCCCGGGCCGTCGGCGACGCGCCGCGCGGTCGTCCGCCCAAGAAGGCTGACAAGCCGCAAGCGGCGAAAGACCACGAAAAATCCTGTATGGGGAGCTGAACCAATGTCGCCGAACAAATCGTGCGCTCGCCGTATTCTGTTTATGATCGCGGTGGTTGCCGCAACCCCCACAGGGGTATTTGCGCAAGGTGCCGGGATCGGCGCGGCGGGCGAACTGGTCGATCCGGACGTGCTGCGCGTTTGCGCCGATCCCTCGAACATGCCATTTACGGATCAAAGCGGCGAAGGCTTCGAAAACAAGCTGGCTGAACTGGTGGCTGCCAAAACGCAACGCAAATCGGTCTCCTATACATGGTATCCGATGGCCACCGGCTTTGTCCGCAATACGCTGAGAGCCAATCGGTGCGATGTCATCATGGGTTATGCCCAAGGCGACGAACTGGTGCAGAACACCAACGCCTATTACCGATCCACCTACGTGATGATCTTCAAGAAGGGCAGCGGTCTGGACGGCTTGGAAAGCCTCGAGGATCCGAAACTGGCCGACAAGCGGATCGGGATCGTCGCGAGAACTCCGCCGAGCGCCAACCTGGCGAGGGCCAAGCTGATGCGCAACGCGAAGACCTATCCGTTGATGGTTGATACCCGCTCGACGCCGTCCATGGCCGAAGTCATGCTGAAGGACCTCGAAAAGGACATCATCGACGTCGCTGTCCTCTGGGGACCGATGGCCGGCTATTACGTCAAGGAGATCAATCCGGACCTTGTCATGGTGCCACTTCTCAAGGAAAAGACCGGCCGTATGTCCTATCGCATCACCATGGGCGTGCGTCCGTCCGATCAGGAGTGGAAACGGACGCTGAACAAGGTGATTCGGGAAAACCAATCGGAAATTAACCAGATTCTGATGCAATACCAGGTCCCGCTCATCGACGAAGCCGGTAACCAGATCAAGGGATAGCAGTAACGGCGTTCGGATTTTCTCCACAATGGCAGAATGCGAATGTTGTTGAGATTTCAGAGCTTGCGCCGAAAGGCGCACGATGCCGGGAGGAGATCAGTGGTTGATCTCGGGCAGAGCAAAGAGGAGAAACTTATGAAGAAAAGCTGGAAGAAGCCGACGACATGCGTCGTTTGCGTCGGAATGGAAATGTCACGTTACCGTTCCGCTGAACTTAAGGCTAAGAAATAAGCGCATCTCCCGCTCCATGCGGCTTGTCCGCGTGGAGCGGCTGCCGCCGGAAGGAAGCACCATCACATGCGGCTGAAGATCCTCGGCTCCGCGGCAGGGGGCGGATTCCCCCAGTGGAACTGCAACTATCGGCTGAGCCGCGCCGTCCGCAATGGTGAAGGCGGCTTTCGGCGTCGGACCCAATCGAGTCTTGGCGTATCCGCCGACGGCGAGAACTGGATTGTCTTCAACGCATCTCCGGATATTGGGGAACAGATTGCCGCCGCTCCGGAGCTGCAGCCGATGGAGGAGGGCCCGTTGCGGGCTTCGCCCATCCAGGCTGTCGTCCTGACCAATGCAGATGTCGACCATATAGCCGGACTATTGAGCCTGCGCGAGCGGCATCGCTTTGTCATTTATGCAACCGCCCGGGTGCTTCGGGTAATCGAGGAGAACAGCATCTTCAATGTCCTTGACAGGCAATTGGTGGAGCGCCGGGAACTTTTGCTCGACGTGCCGACCCCCGTTGCGGACTGGCAGGGCAAGCCGACATCCGTAGTGATCGAAGCCTTTTCAGTTCCGGGCAAGATTGCGCTGTTTCTTGAAGATGCGGGCAGGGCGCAGGAAGGGTTCGGCACCCAAGAAGGCGATACTGTGGGGGTGCGTATTGTCCAGGAGGGCGGTCACTCCTCCGCATTGTATATTCCTGGTTGTGCGGCCATCGACGCTGACCTGAGAAGGAGGGTTGCTGCGTCATCGTGTCTGCTCTTCGACGGTACAGTCTACACCGATGATGAGATGTTGAGCGCCGGCGTCGGGGCGAAGACCGGCCGGCGTATGGGACACTTGCACATCGCCGGCTCCGACGGCTCCATGGCCATGCTTGCCGCTGTCGCGCCCACGCGCCGCATCTATGTTCATATCAATAACACCAATCCGATCCTTGATGAGAGCTCTCCCGAAGCGGCAGCTGTGAGGGCAGCGGGATGGGAGATCGGCTACGACGGGATGGAGATCGGCATATGAGCGAGTTTGCAGACGCGGCGCGAAATGGACTGACGCCCGCCGCACTGGAAGCAACGCTGCGTCGGGTGGGGGAGGAGCGATACCACAACAAGCACCCCTTCCATCACAGAATGATGGCAGGCGCGTTGACCAGGACGGAGCTTCAGGCATGGGCGCTCAACCGGTACTGTTACCAGGCCATGATCCCGCGCAAGGATGCGATGATTGTCAGTCGGACGGAGGACCCGGAATTGCGCGCGGAATGGCGCCGAAGGATCGAGGATCATGATGGGGCAACCGGTTGGGATGGCGGCATCGCCCGCTGGCTCAAGCTGGCAAGTGGGCTGGGGCTTAACGAGGAACTGGTAAGGAGCGAGAGCCGTGCTCTGCCTGCGACCCGCTTTGCCGTGGGAGCTTATCTGTCTTTCTGCACCAATCGCAGCCTTTTGGAAGCCATCGCCTCCTCACTGACGGAGTTGTTCGCCCCTGTGATCATCGGCGAGCGGGTTCCTGCCATGCTGGCAAAATACAGCTATGTGACTGAAGATACCCTGGCCTACTTTACGCCGAGGCTGAAGCAGGCGCCGCGCGATTCTGATTTTGCGCTTGCCTATGTCCTTTCGCATGCGACGGAGCCGGAAAAGCAGCAGGCCGTCATAAATGCGCTCGTTTTCAAATGCGATGTCTTGTGGGCGATGCTGGATGCACTCGACTATGCCTATAGAGACGGCGGCAACATACCGCCGGGCGCTTTCGTGCCGGAGGTAAGATGATGCAGAGCCGCCGCCAGCGTGCCGTCTTGTCCGCGCAGTCGAGGCCGCAACTGAAGCGTCACGTCCGACTGCAGTTTGATCCGGTGCGCAACGCCTGGGCGGTCTTGTCGCCGGAAAAGGTGTTCTGGCCGGATGAGGTCAGTCTAGATATCCTGAGACTGTGCGATGGCCAGCACACGGTGCCGCAAATGGTCGACGAACTTGCCGGCCAATATGATGCGCCTCGCCAGGACATTGCGCCCGATGTCGAAGAATTCCTCCAGGACTGGTCCGACAGATTTCTGGTGACGCTATGAATGAACGAATTCTGCCGCCAATCAGCATGCTGGCCGAGCTTACGCATCGCTGTCCCCTGCAATGCGTCTACTGCTCCAACCCGCTCGAATTGTTGAAGGCGGACAGGGAGCTTTCGACAGACGCATGGCGGGCTCTCTTCGAAGAGGCAGCCGATCTTGGGGTCCTACAGGTTCATCTGTCCGGTGGAGAGCCGACCGTTAGGCCCGATCTTGAAAAGCTTGTAGGCTGTCTGACAAGACGTGGCGTCTACACTAATCTCATTACGGCAGGGATCGGGATACCGGAAGGGCGGCTCGAGGCGCTGCAGGACGTGGGTCTCGATCATGTCCAGTTAAGCATTCAGGGTGCGAACGCGCCGACGACCGAGAAAATCGGCAATCACCGTGGCGCGCACGAAAAGAAGCTTCAGACTGCGAGGCGGGTCGTGGAGATCGGCCTGCCGCTGACGATCAATGCTCCGATCCATCGCCACAACATAGAGGAAGTGCCGGCTTTCATCGATCTTGCGCTTTCGCTTGGGGCAGAAAGATTGGAGATCGCCAATGTTCAGTATGGAGGCTGGGCTCTTCTTAACCGCAATGCCCTCATGCCCGATCGAGCGTCGGTGGAGCGCCAAGTGGAGATTGTCGAAGAAGCCCAGTCACGGTTGCAGGGAGTTCTTGCGATCGACTTTGTCGCTCCCGATTATTTCGCAGTCTATCCGAAACCCTGCATGGGTGGCTGGGCGCGTGATGCGTTCATGGTAGCCCCGGATGGCACGGCACTTCCATGCCACGCCGCTGCCACCATCCCGTCCTTGCATTTCGAACGGTTCGGCGAATGGAGTCTGACGGATATCTGGCTTAATTCTCCGGCATTCAATGCATTCCGCGGCGACGACTGGATGCTGGAACCTTGCAGAAGCTGCGAGCGGCGTGACATCGATTGGGGCGGCTGCAGATGCCAGGCAATGGCAATAGCCGGTGATGCTGCAGCCACCGATCCCGCTTGTGTCAAATCACCCCTTCATAGCCGTATGGCAACGCTCATCAGCCAAGCCAATTCCGCTCCTTCGACCAGCTCCGACAATTTCCGTTATCGCCGCATCGGACGGACCCTGTAGCCGGGCCGGACTATCATCATCGCAGATCGGCTGACAGTCGCCACGCCGATCGTTTCATCCGGTCCTAAGATCAGGCTTGCGCTGCCGCGCCGGTCACACCAGTCCTTGAGGGTTGGCTTCTGGTCGTCCCGGAGCTAGCCCATGGCATGGCGAATGGTTTTCGACAGGCGCAGCAGGAAGGCAGGTCTCGAAGAGGCGACAAGCTTCCACGACAAGAGAGCCTTTGCCATGCGCCGGGGAAGTAGGCCGACGGAGAGAAACCAGGCCGCGAGGACGGCACGCCGTCTGAGCGAAGCATTCATTTCCAGGCTCGCCACGGCACCTGCAGCGCCCAGAGTGAACCTGGAATCGTCGGGAACGGGATGCAGTTGGCGGTCTATGCAAAGCGATGCCAAGCGCTCTTCGAGGTGCACCGTATCATGAAGAGCGACGTCCGGCGACACCGTCAAGCCGACATCGGCGGCCTGATCTGACAAGGCTTCCATCCGGCGGAAGTCATGCTCCACTCGCCAGCGTGCCCGCTGGCCAAGTTTTTCTGCAAAGACGGAATGATTGGCGCCATGCATGCGGTAGGCGCCAAGGCAGGAATCGATCGACGTCACCTCTCCATGGAGAGGCGCGACAGTAACCAGATATCCGTCCGCCCCCTGGCGAAACTCCATCTCGGGGATAGGCATGATCGCCTCCAGAACCGAACGCCTGAAGGCAAGCCCGCTTGTGACGGTCGTTTGATAGCGTCCCTTCTGCAGCAGCTGCGGAGTGACGTCACCTGAATCGAAGGGGAGCTCGTGAGGCGGAAACACATCCTTGATGCGTTGGCGCTCGTCGACGATGTGCAATCTGAATTGCACCTGGGCGGTATTGCCGTCGCATGACTCGATTATCTGCGATACGGCGTTCGGATAGAGATAGTCGTCGGCGTCGAGAAACAGAACGATCTCGCCTCGGCTGACCGCAAATCCCGTGTTGAAGGCAGCCGCGTGGCCGCCATTGCGCTCTCGTGGGACAGCTGTGATCCTGGACCCATATGCCGCAATCACACAAGCGCTGTCGTCAGCCGATGCGTCGTCGACAACGATGACCTCTACGTTGTCATGATCTTGCGCCAGCGCGCTGTCGATGCAGCGCTTTAAGAAGCGCGCATAGTTGTAATTCGCAATGATGATCGAAACTGGAACGTCATCTTGGATGGAATGCATCGCATAGAACCTCGCACTTCTGCTTTGGTCACGGCGAACCTTCTCATTCAGGTCCTGTTTGTAATGTCCGTCTGGGCAAGAACGGCGCTTCAACGCTGAAGAAAGCCGCTGCACCGACACGCCGGCCACGTACCCAGCAAAGATCGTGCTTTGATCAAATCGGTGCGCTCATCAGCCTGCGCAGCTTTATGGCTTTTGAAAGACACGTTGCTGTAACATTGGCCAGCAGCGGTTGAAAGCGATGGGTTTGTGCGGATCGTCCGCCGCGCCTGACCGAAGACCGCTCCAACATGTTTTACCGATTCGCGAGTGAACACCTTTTCGTTCGCCGCGAAGGCGTTCATGGTCGCGGCCACTCGGGCAAGGTCCATGTGGACCCCATGTTGTTTGCTGAATTCCTTCTGCCTTTCACTGCCTGAAGCACACCTCAGGTTGGCGGCAATAACGCCCAGCATCCTAGCCAAACAGCCCCAACAGCGCCCGGTATTGATATGGTCGCTCCGACTCCTGAATGAGGCGGGCAAGCTTGAGCTATCCGTCGATGTCGTTTCATATATAAGCATGCCCAGGTGAGAAGGTGGCAGGGAGGCAGGCTTATGAACCTTAGACATCAGATTGTGGCATTGGCCATCATCCCATTGATCCTGGCCATCCTGATTGTCACAGCGTTCATCACCTGGCAGTCGGCCACACTTGTGCGCAGCAGCATCGACACCTTCGAGCGAAACATGCTGAAGGCCAAGCAAACGGAACTCCTCAATCTCACAAATCTTGCGCTCTCAGCCATTCATGACATTTACGAAGCCGCCGGTCCGGACGACGAAGGAGCAAAGGAGAAGGTTCGCGCCATCCTGACCGCTCTCGACTATGGCAAGGATGGCTACTTCTTTGTCTATGATTACGACGGTAACAATGTCGTCCATCCGCGTCAAACGTTCCGGCCTGGTCACAACTGGCTCGATCTTACCGATCCTGATGGCGATCGGGTTATTGCCAATCTAATCCAGAAGGCCAAGGAGGGCGGCGGGCTCCACCAGTACAAGTGGCAGAAGCCGTCCTCGGGGGAGGTGGCCGACAAGCTGTCCTTCGCGGCCGGACTCGACAAGTGGAAATGGATGCTGGGAACGGGCGTTTATCTTGACGACGTCTTCGCACAGACCGCCGCAGCAAACGCAGATTTCCGTGCCAATGTGCGCAAGACATTTCTGATCATTGCGCTGATCGCGGTGCCTGCGGTTCTCATCGTCTTTGCCACCGGCATGCTGCTGACGTTGAGAGAACGTCGCCTTGCAGACAGCAAGCTTAAACAGCTCGCGCAGCGCATTATCGACACGCAGGAAGAGGAAAGGACGCGCCTTGCCCGTGAACTGCATGATGGAATCTCGCAGAACCTCATCGGCGTCCGCTATGCGATCGATCTGGCGAGCCGCAAGGTCGCAAGCCAGGCCGAAGATGCGGCCCGCGCAATCGATCGCGGAGCAGAGGCGCTGAACGGGGCGATCAAGGAGGTACGCCGCCTTTCCCATGACCTGCGTCCGCGAGCGCTTGATGATCTTGGCCTGACGCCGGCGCTCAAGGCACTTTGCGACAACTTCTCGGAGCGGACGGGCATCGAGACCAGACTGGAGGCGCTTCCCTTCAAGAACATGCTGAAGTCCGAGGCGAGCACGGCGCTGTATCGAGTTGCGCAGGAGGCGTTGAACAATGTGGAGCGGCATTCGGGAGCCTCCCGCGTCGACATCAGGATTTGGAGCGTTGGCGGCCGTGTCCGCATGACGATCTCTGACAACGGAAACGGTTTCGATGAAACAATGGCCGAGGGAAAGAAAGCGCTCGGCGGCGGGCTCGGACTGCGCAATATGCAGGAGCGCCTGGCCCATTTCGGCGGACTGCTGCTGATCAAGACGACATCGGCGGGCACCATCCTGACCGCGATGCTTCCAAGGTCGGCTACGGTGAACCGCGCACAACTCGAGGACGCAGCATGAGCGGCAGAAAAAATATAAAGGTTCTTTTGATCGACAACCATCCCCTGGTTCTCGACGGGTTGGGGGCCGTTTTGGAAACCTATGAACACATTGAGATCGTCGGTACCGCCGGATTGGCACGCGCAGGGCTTGAGATTGCACTGAGGGAAAAGCCAGCAGTGGTCCTGATGGACATCAACATGCCGCAGCTCAGCGGCATAGACGCGATCGAGCTCTTCAAGGAGCAACTGCCCGAAGCACGCATCCTGATGCTGTCGATGCACGACAGTCGCGAATATATTTCGACATCGGTGTTGCATGGGGCATCCGGTTACATACTCAAGGATGTCTCCACCGACGAGATCATCGCCGCGATCGAAGCCGTGGCAGACGGCAAAAGCTACTTTTCTTCCGGTGTCTCCGATGTTCTCCTCGAGCGAAGGGAGGCGCCGGATGCGCTTCCTCTAACGACACGCGAGCATGATGTTCTACTGTTGCTGGCGGCAGGAAAAAGCAATCGCGATATTGCGCAGTTACTCGGTCTCTCAGCCGCCACGGTCGAGACGCATCGCAAGAACATCAAGAAGAAGCTCAACATCGCGACGACGGCTGGGCTGACGCGCTATGCCATCGCGAACGGATTGACCTGGGCCGAGAGTTGAGCACCTACCCAGTACTGGGTAGAGCCGCGTATTTTGCCGATTTTCGGTCTTGTTCCTAAAGTTTCCGCGCAATACCAGTTGCCCGGGTCACGTCGCCAAGAGCCTGTGACCCTGGGAGGATTACATCATGGCTGGCTTGCTGTCGCTGTCGCGCGTCATTGACGCGATCAATATCTTTTTGGGTAAATCCGTTTCATGGTTGTTGCTGGCAGCAGTGCTGATCAGCGCGATCAACGCGACCATCCGCAAACTGTTCAACTTGAGTTCGAACGCCTGGCTCGAAGCTCAGTGGTACTTGTTTTCGGCCGTATTTCTCATCGCCGCAGCATGGACGCTTTTAAGTAGCGAACATGTCAAGGTCGACCTTGTCTACGGTCAGTTGCCGCGACGCGCGCAGCTTTGGATCGAAATCCTCGGCACGATCTTCTTTCTCTTGCCGTTCTGTCTGATCACGATTTACCTGTCCTGGCCGATCGTCGTATCGAAATTCGTCAGCGGCGAAATATCGAACAATACCGGCGGCCTGCTCCTGTGGCCCGTATGGGCACTTATTCCTGCCGGCTTCGGCTTGCTGGCACTCCAGGGCATTTCGGAACTCATCAAACGCATCGCGATCCTGAAGGGCGATCTTCCGGATGCGATCGCGCTTGCCGACGCTGAAGCACAAACTCTCTAGGCAGGAAAATCCATGTTTGCTTTCTTTGCGGAAAATCTCGCGCCCATCATGTTCCTGTCGCTGATCGTCGTGCTTTTGCTCGGCTATCCCGTGGCGTTTGCACTGGCCTTCGTCGGCTTTGTGTTCGGTTTCGTCGGCATCGAGATGGGCCTGCTGCCGATCAACCTGTTCGGGGCAATCCCCGACCGCATCTTCGGACAGATGTCCAATGAGACGCTGCTTGCAATTCCGTTCTTCACGTTCATGGGACTGATCCTCGAGCGAAGCGGTATGGCGGAGGATTTGTTGGACACGATCGGACAACTGTTCGGGCCTGTGCGCGGCGGCCTTGCCTTCGCTGTGATCTTTGTCGGCGCCATCCTTGCTGCGACGACCGGCGTCGTTGCCGCCTCCGTCATCTCTATGGGTCTGATCTCGCTGCCGATCATGCTTCGCTACGGTTATGATCGCCGCGTTGCCGCCGGCACCATCGCCGCGTCGGGGACGCTTGCGCAGATCATTCCGCCAAGCCTCGTCCTGATTATTCTGGCAGATCAGCTCGGTCGGTCGGTCGGCGACATGTACAAGGGCGCTCTCGTGCCAGGCCTTCTGCTGGTGGCAGTCTATTCGGCCTACATCATCGTAATGTCCATTCTTCGGCCCGCCAGCGTTCCCGCGCTACCGGCAGAAGCGCGTTTGCTGCGAGGCTGGAAGCTCGCCGGAAGAGTTGTGACATCGCTCGTGCCGCCCCTGGTGCTGATCTTCCTGGTGCTCGGAACGATTTTCATTGGTCTTGCGACCCCCACCGAAGGTGGCGCGATGGGTGCCGTCGGTGCCCTGATCCTTGCCGCATTCAATCGTCGCCTCGATCTCAAAATGATCAAGGCGGCGCTGTATTCGACGGCGAAGCTCTCGTCTTTCGTGATCTTCATCCTGTTGGGTGCACGCGTCTTTTCGCTGACCTTTTATGGCGTCAACGGCCACGTTTGGGTCGAGCATCTGATGACGTCGATCCCGGGCGGTGAAATCGGCTTTCTGATTGTCGCCAACCTGCTGGTCTTCTTCCTAGCCTTCTTCCTCGATTATTTCGAGCTCGCCTTCATCATCATTCCGCTGCTCGCGCCTGTTGCCGACAGCCTTGGTATCGACCTGATCTGGTTTGGCGTGATGCTGGCGATCAACATGCAGACCTCGTTCATGCACCCGCCATTCGGTTTCTCGCTGTTTTATCTGCGGTCTGTCGCGCCGAGCCGGGCTTATAAGGACCGAATTTCGGGCGCGACCATCCAGCCGGTCACCTCGGGGCAGATCTATATGGGCGCCTTGCCGTTCCTGGGGATCCAGCTTGCGATGGTCATTGTCGTCATCGCGTTCCCCCAGCTCGTCACCCACTACAAGGCCGGCCAGGTCACCGTCGATCCGTCGACCATCCAATTGAACGTCCCGATGCCGGATGCTGGCGCAGAAAATCCATTCGGCACGCCTGCCCAACCGTTCGGCGCTCCTGAACCGTCAGACGGTGCGCCGGCCGCACCTGGTTTTGGAGCACCCGCGCCCAATTTTGGATCGCCGACGCCAAGCTTTGGCGCGCCCTCCGAACCCGGCAAGTAACGTAGCAGCCATCAGCGCTTTGCCAAGTGCTGCAAATCCCATCAACAGAGGAGGATATGATGACAGATCAACTGAGCCGCCGTAATTTTCTGACCAGGGGAGCGCTCGGTGGCGCTGCCACGGTGGCAGGAGCAGCGCTGGCGGCCCCGGCCGTGGCGCAGGAACTGCCGACGATCAAGTGGCGCTTGACGTCCGGCTTCCCGAACAATCTCGATACGATCTATGGCGGGGCGGTGGTCATGGCCGATGCCCTTTCCAAGATCACGGAGGGTAAATTTCAGATCCAGGTCTTTCAAGCCGGCGAGATAGTTCCCGGCCCGCAGGCGATCGATGCGGTCCAGGCAAATACCGTCGAAATCGCCCATACCTGCGGATATTACTTTACCGGCAAGAATCCGACTTTTGCCATCGGTTCAACGATCCCCTTCGGTCTCAATGCCCGCCAGCAAAACGCCTGGCTCTATCACGGCGGCGGCAACGAGCTCTATGACGAGTTTCTTTCTGAATACGGCATCATCGGCAAGCCCGGCGGTGGCACGGGCGCCCAGATGGGTGGCTGGTTCCGCAAGGAGATCAACAGCACTGCAGACCTCAACGGCGTCAAGATGCGTATTGCCGGTGTCGCCGGCCAGGTGATGTCGCGTCTCGGTGTCGTTCCGCAACAGCTGCCCGGCGGCGATATCTATCCGGCGCTCGAACGCGGTACGATCGACGCAGCCGAATGGGTTGGACCCTACGATGACGAGCGCCTCGGCTTCTACCAGATCGCCCCCTATTACTATTATCCCGCATATTGGGAAGGTGGTCTGACCATCCACTTCTTCATCAACAAGGCGCAGTATGAAGGCTTGCCGGACGCTTACAAGGCAGCGCTCGACACCGCCTGCAAGGCGGCCAATGTCAACATGCAGGCGCTTTATGACGTCAAGAACACCAAGGCGATCCGATCGCTGGTCGGCAAGGGGGTGAAACTTCGTCCGCTTCCGCGTGACGTCATGGATGCGGCCTATAAGGCGACGTTTGAACTCTATGGCGAGTACAGTGCCAAGTATCCGGCCTGGGCGAAGATCTATCCGGCCTGGAAGAAATTTCGCGACGAATCCTTCGAGTGGTTCCGTGTCGCCGAATACAGCTACGACAGCTACATGTACGCCGCACAGGCCGCCGGCAAGTGACACTCAGGCGGCTGGAGATCTGGCCAGCCGCTTTTCTCACCGTTACTGCAGCGTTTGCAGGGGCCTTTAACCGCGCTGCGGGATCGTTTATGACCCCAGCAAGGACGAGGTCAAAAGGTGCCTTAATGACGAGAGATGTCAGCCAGGCCCTGTCATCGTGTGATGGTCGGGAGCCCCGGAGCGCCCAGTGGCCTTGGACGCTCCGGCCCAGGCGTTATTTCTGGATGCAGGTGTCGACTGTGTCCTTGGTGCATTCGTCGAGCCCGGTAAACACCGGATCCTCGACCGGCTTTCCGGCGATCAGGTCCATCATCACGGAGGGTGCCTTATAGCCCATTTCGAAGGGACGCTGGCCGACCAGAGCGGTGACAAGGCCCTCCTTGGCTATCGCCACTTCGTCGCCGATCGTGTCGGCGGCGCCGATGACGAACTCGTTCTTGGCGATCTTGTCGGCCATTGGCTTGAACAGGTCGCGGTAGGGCTGGGGAGCGCCGAAGAGCGGCCAGCCGCCCATGATGCCGAAGCCGGCAAGGTCGGGATTGGCGGCGAGGATGTCAGTCATCGCCTGCACGCCCTTGGCGCCGTCGTCATTGGTGAACACCGGGCAGCCGGCGACCTCGGTCCAGCCGCCTTCGCCCTTGAGCTCGCTCAGCCCTTCCTTGCCCGACAGCGAATCGCGCCAGCCCTGTGCGCGGCGCAGAATGTTGTCGGCGCCGGGATTACCCTGGATCGAGCAGACCTTGCCGCCATCCGGTTTAGCCTCTTTCATGTAGTCGCCTATGCGCTTGCCCATGAGATAGTTGTCAGTGCCCAGATAGGTCTTCCGCAAAGCAGCGTCTTCCTGGGCGAGGTCGGCGTCGAGCGTCATTACCGGAACGCTCGGATTGGCTGTTTTGAGCGTCTGGGCGATTAGCTTGGCATTCGACGGCGAGATGGCAATCGCAGCCGTGTCGGCCTTGCCTAGCATGTCCTGGACGATCTGGGCCTCGCCGGCTTCATCGGATGTCGATGCCGGGCCCGTGTAGAAGCACTCATATTCCGAGTCCGGATTTTCCTTGTTCCATTTCTGGCAACCCTGGTTGATCGCTTCGAAGAACGGGTTGTCGAGACCTTTGACGACGATCACGAGCTGCTTCTTGGCAAGCGCCGGGCCGGCGGTGAGTGCCAAGGCTGTGAATGCAAGTAACAATGCCTTCCTCATGGTTTCCTCCCTTGAAACAGACGGGCGCGACGCGACCGCCATACCAAATCAACCCGGGTACCAGACAATGCGACGGTCATCGTGCGAACGCTCGTATTGCCAGGCCGAGTCGATAAGCCTTTCCAGATCATAGCTGGGCTGCCAATCCAGCAGGTATCTGGCCTTGCTGTTATCCATCCAATTCGAGTGGTACTGGCTTGGGATGTCGACAGCCCCAAGATTTCGCGTCTGCGCCAGATAGGCTGCGACCTCGCCATAGTCGACCGGCCGGTCCATACAGATATTGAACAGCTGGCGTTTTGCCCGTGGATTGTCGATAGCTGCCAGAATTGCCGATACGAGATCATCCACATGCACGAAATTACGCTTCAGCGGGCGTCCGTTGGCGTCGCGCAGCAGCGGCACTGTGCCAGCTTCCGCATAACGCCTCGCATCGTCTTGCGGGACCAGCGTCTTCCAGTCGGGTCCGCCGAAAACATCATCGCCGAAGGACAGCGTATATTTGAAATCATCCTTCTCCATGATCCACGGTGCGCGAAGGCAGCAGCTGTTGAGGCCGTACTGGATAGCGAACTGTTCAAGCATTACCTCCTCGAGAACTTTGGAAAGCGCGTAACTGCCAGGATAAGCGCGATGCGGCGTATCCTCGGTGATCGGTCCGTCGTGGCGATAGTAGAAATGGCCGATACCGGCATCACCGCCGATGAGGATGAACTGCTGTGCGGTAGCGCTCGTCCGAAAGGCTTCGAGTAGCCAGAAAAGACCCTTGACCGTGACGTCCATGACGGCGGAAGGCGTTTCCTTGCAGGTGGCAAGATGCAGAACGTGGGTAACATCTTTCATTGCGGCTGCCGCGACATGCTGGTCGGCGATCGAGCCCTTTGTGACTTCGATACGGCTGGTCTCAGGAAGCAAACGATTATGGCACAGCGCGCGGATGCGTGCTTTCGTAAATCTCGGATCGTCAAGCAGCCCAGCAATGAAGCGCCGCCCGACCTTGCCCGTCGCACCGGTGACAAGGATCAGCATGCTCTCTCTCCCACTAACAGCTAATATCCGCTCGCTTCGCCCGTCAACGAGTATTTGTCATACAAAACAGATTTTTGTGATGTCAGCTTGATTCGTCGGACAATTGATTGACGCTTTCGCAAGGTTTTGCGTAAATGCGGTGGAATCGCTTTGCTGGGAGGACATCGGC
The DNA here is from genome assembly GCF_001908375.1 of Rhizobium etli 8C-3. NCBI lineage: Bacteria > Pseudomonadati > Pseudomonadota > Alphaproteobacteria > Hyphomicrobiales > Rhizobiaceae > Rhizobium > Rhizobium etli. The sequence continues at coordinate 666,678 of NZ_CP017244.1, forward strand.
AAGGCGAGATTGCGGGCATCCATCCCTTCGACGACATCTGAGGGGCAATTGGGGCAAGCCTGCAGGTTTTGGGAGGTCAGCAGGCTGGTGGCGGTTCTCGAACTCACCAACATTTCCAAACATTTCGGTGCCATCCAGGCAGTCAACGACGTTTCGCTTTCGCTTCAGGCGGGGCAGGTCGTCGGTCTCATGGGCGATAACGGCGCTGGAAAATCGACACTGGTCAAGATGATTGCCGGCAACTTCCGGCCGAGCGAGGGCACCATACGCCTCGATGGCGCGGAAATCGTCATGCACCGGCCGGTGGAGGCGCGCCAGCACGGCATCGAGATCGTTCACCAGGATCTGGCGCTCTGCAATAATCTCACGGCAGCGGCGAACGTGTTCCTCGGGCGCGAGCTGCGGCGCGGCATCGGTCCACTGAAAGTCCTGGACTACAAGACCATGTATAGGCGTGCCGGCGAAATTTTCAGGGAGCTGAAGTCGGAGACGCGTCCCCGGGACCTCGTAAGGCAGATGTCAGGCGGCCAGCGGCAGGCGGTGGCGATTGCGCGCACGATGCTTTCGGAGGCAAAGATCGTGCTGATGGACGAGCCGACTGCGGCAATTTCCGTTCGCCAGGTGGCGGAGGTCCTCAATCTGATCCGCCAACTGCGAGATCGCGGCATTGCCGTTGTCCTGATCAGCCATCGCATGCCGGACGTCTTTACGGTTGCCGACCGCGTCATTGTCTTGCGGCGAGGCAGAAAAGTTGCCGACAAGCCGATTGAGGCAAGTTCGCCAGAGGAAGTCACAGGGCTTATCACCGGCGCGATCGAACAGGTGTGAACGCGCTGCTTGGATAGTGGAAAAAATGAAGGTCGATGATGGCTGTTACTCTTGACCAGACAATTGCACAGAAGCAGCGGAACTGGATTGCATCAGTCGTGGGCGGGCAGACCTTCTGGGTCCTGATCGCAGTCATCCTCGCCTGTCTTTTCCTGTCTGCGGCAACCGACTCCTTCGCCACGGCGAAGAACCTCTACAACATCACCCGCAACGTCACTTTCGTTGCGATCATTGCGCTCGGCATGACGCTGGTCATCATCACCGGCGGAATCGACCTGTCCGTTGGGTCGGTGCTCTGCCTTTGCAGTATGGTCCTGGCGGTGGTGATGCATGCCGGCTACAGCATCGAAGTCGGTATTGCCGCGTCGATCGGCACCGCCCTAATAATCGGGGCCTTCAACGGGCTTTTGATCGCCTATCTCGACTTCCCGCCGTTCGTCGTGACACTCGGCATGCTGTCGATCGCGCGCAGTCTTGCAATGGTCGCATCTAACAATACCGTGGTCTTCCAATTCGGACCGGATCACGACACGCTCCTGGCACTCGGCGGCGGCGCGTGGTTTCTCGGCATCGCCAACCCGGTGCTCTACATGATCATTCTGGCCCTGCTGACCGGTTTCGTGCTGCGCTGGACGAGGTTCGGGCGCTATGTTTTTGCGATCGGCGGCAATGAGCATGCCGCAACGTTGACCGGCGTTCCCGTACGCAGGATCAAGGTGGCAGTTTATATGATATCCGCCCTATCGGCGGGGATTGCCGGCATTGTTCAAACCGGCTGGCTGGGCGCCGTCACCACCAATATAGGTGCCGGAATGGAGCTTCAGGTCATCGCCGCCGCCGTCATTGGTGGCGCCAATCTGGCAGGCGGCGTCGGTACCGCTCTCGGCGCGTTGGTCGGAGCTGCGCTGATCGAAGTGATCCGCAACAGTCTCGGCCTGCTCGGCATCAACGCTTTCTGGCAGGGGACCTTCATTGGGGGCGCCATCGTGCTTGCCGTGCTTTTCGACAGGATCCGCAACTTCCGGCAAAGCGAATAATGGTCTTGCTTGAGCCTGGGCCTTGGATGTCTTGTTCTCGTTCCCGGATTGCCGGCAGAGGGGTGCAAACCGCTCAATCGCGCCTTCTGCGCGGAGTAAAGCGTGAAATGGTGGGCTAATCGGAGTGGGAGACATACAGAAAGCGCGGCTCACTATTGCCAGCAATAACGACGGCCGACAGGCGTCCCGTGCGATACGCCCCTGTATCGATCGCTATTCGGTTCGAATGGACCTCCGGAAGTTCCGATTCCGTTATTGTATGGCCATGCACCACGACCTTTTCGAGCGGGTCTGAGACATCGAGAAAGCGTTCGCGTATTTCGCGAAGATCCCGCTCGTCCTGGTGGGCAAGAGGTTTCTTCGGGTCGATCCCGGCGTGAACGAGGCAGTAGCCATTCACGATGACCATATCTGCGGCTCGATTGAGCAGTGCCAGATGATGGGAATAGCGGGGAAGCAGCAGGTCCGGCAGCTCTCCTGCCCAGCCCGGCATGCGGTGACTGTACGATCGAAGGGTCGACTTTCCGCCCATGCCTGACAGCCAATGATCGAGCGCCGGATCGCCGAGGTGGTTGTTCAATGCCTCGCGAAACAGGTAGTCGTGATTTCCGAGAATGAAGTGCGATCCCTCACGTTCTTGAAGCGTCGCATGGACGATTTCCATCGCTCGCCGGCTGTCGGGCCCTCTGTCGACGATGTCGCCGAGGAATACGACCCGCGGCTTCGCATCACATCTGTGGGCATCGTCGTCAATGGTCGCTAACAGAAGCTCGAGCAGGCTGGCCATCCCATGAACATCGCCAATGGCATAAACGGGCGAGACACAGAACTGGCTAACTCGACGATTTTCATTTGGCATACTCAGACGCGGTACAAGCATCACTCTGTGTTCATCTGAGGTGATGCAGCTCTGCTGGCAAGGGATGGAGCCCGGCAAGTGCCTGTTGTGGTGTATGAAACGTCAATCCTGTTTTCGATACGTCGCATCGAAAAACAGTTTCATATCGGTGCTCGGTTGATCCGTTTTCTCTTCGACTTTCGCATCGACGTGAAAGCAGATTCGGCTCTTCCGGCTTGTGCTGCACTGTGACCAGCCATATTTTAGAGGAATGCCGGGCGCCGCAGGAAAGCGGTGACGCTTTCGCGTGCGTGGAGCTTGCTCATCAGGAACGAAAGCATGAACATCGACAGGATTTTGCGGTCCGTTGTGGCCGTCCGTTCTTCAATTCCGGAAGATGCCTTCACGGCGATGACCCTCGGTACCCAAAGAGAGGGAAGCGGCGTGGTGATCGGTGAAAACGGGCTGGTGGTCACAATCGGCTATCTGATCACCGAGGCCGAGGAAGTGTGGCTGACGCGCAATGATGGCTATGTCGTTCCTGCGCATGCCCTTGCCTATGATCAGGAAACCGGCTTCGGCCTGGTGCAGGCGCTCGGGCCGCTTTACGTTCCCGCATTAGATCTTGGGGATGCAATTGCAGCGAAGGTCGGCGATCCGGTTATGCTTGCTGACGGCATCGGTCAGTTTGTGCAGGCTGCGATTGTCGCCAAGCAGGAATTCGCCGGTTACTGGGAATATCTGCTCGAAGAGGCGATTTTCATCGCGCCGGCTCACCCTTCCTGGGGAGGTGCGGCACTCATCGGCTCCGACGGCAAACTTCTCGGCATTGGCTCGCTGCGCCTGCAAATGAGCCAAAGGGGACAGGCCGCCGACATCAACATGGTTGTACCGATCAACCTGCTGCCACCCATTCTTGATGATCTGCTCACGCGCGGCCAAGTGAATAAGCCGCCGCGTCCCTGGCTCGGGGCCTTTTCTGCCGAAAGCAATGGCGACGTGGTGGTCATGAGCGTGGCTGAAGGGGGCCCGGCGGCTCAAGCGGGCTTGCGTGAGGGAGATATCATCTCGGAGATAAGGGATGGAGAGGTCGCCGGTCTTGCCGACTTTTACCGCAAGCTATGGAGGAGCGGTCCCGCCGGTGTGGAAATCCCAATGAGGATATTGCGCGATGGTCGTGAAGCTTGGCTGCGTGTCAAGTCGGCCGACCGCAACAGCTTTCTTCGAAAGCCGCAGCTGCAGTAATGAAGCTTTGCGATTGTTTGGCCGTAGATAACCGGGTCGACAGTCCGCTTGACTCAAAAAGGGATCGGTGAACTAAATGGTAAATCGGTTTACTAAAGCGGTTTACAAGCGATGGGAAACGAGCGTGTCACCAGTCTGAAGGATGTCGCCGGTGCTGCCGGCGTTTCCGTGACGACAGTCTCGCGGCTGCTGAACGGCTCGCTCGAGCTTCCCCACGAGACGAAGAAGAGGATCGAGGATGCGATCCGTGATCTCAATTATCAGCCCAATCCGCATGCCCGGCGCCTAAGCCGCGGGCGCTCGGATACGATCGGTCTCGTGGTGCCCGACATCGCCAATCCGTTCTTCGCAACCCTTGTGGCGGCGGTGGAGGAGGAGGCGGATCGCCGCGGGCTTGCCGTCTCGCTGTATGCGACGCTGAACCGCTCCGGTCGCGAGGTCGCCTATCTTCAGCTGATAGAACGCAACCACGTCGATGGATTGATCTTCGTTACAAATCATCCCGATGACGGGCAACTGGGGGCGCTCATCAACCGCACCGGCAAGGTCGTCGTCGTCGACGAAGACGTTCCGGACGCGCTGGCACCGAAGCTCTTCTGCGACAATGACAGGGGTGGCTATCTTGCGGGAACGCATCTTGCGCAAATGGGGCATCGCCGCGTCCTATTCATCGGTGGACCCGAACGGATGATCAGCGCACAGCGACGGTTCCAGGGGCTGGAAAGGGCAATGCACGAACTGTGGGGTGCTGATGCTGTGTTGCTCAACTATAAGGGCGAATACACCGTCGCCTTCGGGCGCGAAGCTGCCAAGCGCTTCATAGCCGATGGCATGCCTGCGAGCGCGATCTTCGCGAGTTCGGATGAAATCGCCATCGGCCTTATTGAAGTCTTGCGCAGCCAAGGCATTTCGATTCCTCAGGACGTCTCGATCGTTGGTTTCGACGACGTCGGGCCGCTGCATCTTTTTGCGCCGCCGGTAACGGCCGTCCGCCAGCCCGTTCGGCAGATCGGCCAGCGCGCGCTGTCGTTGCTTCTTGAAACAAACTGGCAGGAGCGTGCCCCATGCGCTGTGGAAGAGCTCCTGCCGGTCGAGATCGTCGTGCGGAGTTCCGTTGCGCCGCCGGCGAATCCGAAAATCGCAATGGGCAAAAAAACAACCAGAGGATGAGAACATGACTTGCACTATCAAACGCAGAACATTGACAGCCGCTCTCGGCTTCACCGCATTGGCCACCGCCTCGCTCGCAGGCTTCGGCGCCAGTGCACAGGAAAAGACCTTTGCGCTGGTACAGATCAACCAGCAGGCATTGTTTTTCAACCAGATGAACGAGGGCGCCCAGAAGGCGGCCGATGCAGCAGGCGTAAAGCTGGTGATCTTCAATGCCAACAACGATCCGGCTGCCCAAAACAGTGCAATCGAAACCTACATTCAGCAAAAAGTCGCCGGTCTTGCAGTCGTTGCCATCGATGTCAACGGCATCATGCCGGCCGTCAAGCAGGCGGCAGATGCCGGTATCCCTGTGGTCGCGATCGATGCAATCCTGCCTGAAGGGCCCCAAAAGGCCCAGATCGGCGTCGACAACGCCAAGGCCGGCGCTGATATGGGCAGGTTCTTTCTCGACTATGTCAAGGCGAACATGGACGGAAAGGCAAAGGTCGGTGTCGTCGGTGCGCTGAATTCGTTCATCCAGAACGTCCGCCAGCAGGGCTTTGAAAAGACGCTCGAGGGTGTCTCCGGCATCGAGAAGGCCGGGGTCGTCGATGGTCAGAACATTCAGGACAATGCGCTTGCCGCCGCCGAGAACCTGATCACCGGCAATCCGGATATGACGGCCGTCTATGCGACCGGCGAGCCGGCGCTGATGGGAGCGATCGCCGCTGTCGAAAGCCAGGGTAAGCAGGATGCCATAAAGGTGTTCGGTTGGGACCTCACTGCCCAGGCGATCGCCGGCATCGACGCCGGCTACGTCGCAGCCGTGATACAGCAGGATCCAGCCGCCATGGGTGCTGCGGCCGTCGACGCGCTGAAGAAGGTCTCGGATGGCGGTTCAGTCGACAAGAACATCGCAGTTCCCGTGACGATCGTCACCAAGGAGAATGTGGAACCATACAGGGCCGTTTTCAAATGATCGGGCACGGACAGCACCCAAGCGCTGTCTCCGGAACCGGGGGAGCCCTGCTTCCCCGGCAATCCGGGGTGGCGGCAATAAGGCCGCGCATATCGCTCCGCGATATCCGCAAGACCTTCGGCTCGCACCAGGCATTGCGAGGCGTCGACCTCGACCTTTTCCCCGGGGAATGCCTCGGCCTTGTAGGCGACAACGCGGCAGGCAAGTCAACGCTTACTAAAATTATCTCCGGCACCTATATTCCCGACGCTGGGACGATCTCGATCGATGGAGAAGAGGTGCGGTTTTCCGGTCCGGCCGAGGCGCGCTCGCGCAATATAGAGATGGTCTTCCAGGACCTGAGCCTCTGCGATCATATCGATGTGGTCGGCAATCTCTTTCTTGGCCGCGAAATCACCAAGGGACCTTTCCTCGATCGTGCGACCATGCTTGCCGAGGCGCGTAAGATGCTCGATGCGCTGGAAATTCGCATCCCGCGGCTGACTGCAAAGGTCGAAAAGCTTTCCGGTGGCCAGCGCCAGGCCATCGCAATTGCTCGGGCCGCCTCCTTCAGTCCCAAGGTTCTGATCATGGACGAGCCGACATCGGCACTTGCCGTTGCCGAGGTGGAAGCCGTGCTCTCGCTGATCAACCGCGTCAAGGCGAAGGGCGTTTGCGTCGTCCTTATCACCCATCGCCTGCAGGACCTCTTCCGGGTCTGCGACAGGATTGCCGTCATGTACGAAGGCACCAAAGTCGCCGAGCGCGAGATCGGCAAGACCGATCTGGAGGATCTCGTGAAGCTCATCGTCGGAGGAGAGCGGCCGTGACCGTCTATACCGAACGTGCCAAGGGCTCGCCGCTTGCCGACTTCTTTGCCGAGCATGCGCAGGTCCTGTCGATCGCCTTTTTCTTCCTCGCCTGCGTGGCCTTCTTTGCAGTCACGACCGATACATTCATGACCCTTGGAAATCTTCTGAATGTCGTGCGCCAGGCAGCACCGATTCTTGTTGTGGCCGTCGCGATGACCCTGGTTATCGTCACCGGCGGTATCGATCTGTCGGTCGGGTCGCAGGTGGCGCTCGTCAACGCCGTGGCGGCGATCATTCTTGCCATGGGGTACCCCTGGCCGATCGTTGTCGTGGGGATGCTGGCCTTCGGAGCGCTGCTGGGCATGGCGCAGGGCTGGTTCATTGCCTATCAGGGTATACCGGCCTTCATCGTCACGCTGGCGGGACTTTCGATCCTGCGCGGCCTGGCGCTTTATCTGACGCAAGGCTATTCGATCCCGATCAGGGACGTGCCGGGCTTCTTCTGGCTGGGACGCGGCCAGTTTATCGGCTTGCCGGTCCCTGCGTTGATCGCCATTTTCGTCGCCGCCATCGGCTATGTCGTGATCTCCTCGACCAAATATGGACGGCAGGTCGTGGCCGTCGGCTCCAACATGGAAGCGGCACGCCGCGTCGGCATGCCGGCGCAATGGATCATTGCCTCGGTCTATCTCGTTTCCGGCGTGGCCTCGGCGCTGGCCGGGCTGTTGATCGCGGCGCGTCTTGGCTCCGGCTCGTCAAACGCAGCCGTCGGTTTCGAACTGCAGGTCGTCGCGGCCGTGGTTCTCGGCGGCACGTCGCTGATGGGTGGCCGCGGCACGATCCTCGGCACGGTGCTCGGAACGCTGACCATCGCGGTAATCGGCAATGGGCTCATCCTCATGCACGTCTCACCGTTCTTCACCCAGATCGTGACTGGTGCCATCATCCTCCTGGCGATCTGGCTCAATACCCGCATCTTCACCACCAGTTTTCGTTTCGGCGGCAAGAAGAAGGGCTGAGTGATGGCAGGCGAGCTTTCCGAAGGCCATGTCCGATCCGGCAAGGTCATGACCGTTGCCGGCCCGGTCCGGGCTGACGCACTGGGCGTTACGCTGATGCACGAGCACGTCCTCAACGACTGCAGTTGCTGGTGGCATCCGCCAAAGACGCCGGAGCGGCAATATCTTGCCGAAGGGTTCGTTTGCATGGAGATTCTCGGTGAGCTGCGCCAGGACCCGTTCGTCAACAAGCACAACATAGCGCTGGACGACGAGCCGCTGGCGATCGCCGAACTTGAGGATTTCGTGAAGGAAGGCGGCAGGACGGTCGTCGAGCCGACGTGTCAGGGCATCGGCCGCCGCCCCCTGGCTCTGCGGCGCATCGCCAAGGCAACGGGACTCAATATCGTGATGGGTGCGGGCTATTACCTTGCCTCGTCGCATCCGGCCAAGGTTGCTGGCATGAGTGCTGCAGAGATTGCCGACGAGATCGTCTGCGAGGCTCTTGAGGGTGCTCAAGGCACGGATGTGAAGATCGGTCTGATCGGCGAGATTGGCGTCTCTTCCGACTTCACCGCGCAGGAGGAAAAGTCGCTACGCGGTGCAACCCAAGCCCACCGCCGCACAGGGTTGCCGCTGATGGTCCATCTGCCCGGCTGGTGCCGGCTCGGCCACAAGGTGCTCGACATCGTGGCCGAGGAGGGAGGCGATCTGCGCCACACCGTGCTCTGCCACATGAATCCCTCGCATGACGATCTCGGCTATCAGGGCGAGATCGCTTCGCGCGGTGCGTTTATCGAATACGACATGATCGGCATGGATTTCTTCTATGCCGATCAGCAGGTGCAATGCCCGAGCGACGAGGAGGCTGCACGCGCCATCGTCAAGCTCGTCGAGATGGGACACGCCGGGCGTATCCTGCTGTCGCATGACGTATTCCTGAAGATGATGCTGACGAAGTACGGCGGCAACGGCTATGCCTACGTGCTCAGGCATTTCCTCCCGCGCCTCAAACGCCACGGCCTCAATGACCGGGTCATCGGCCAAATGATGCGCGACAATCCGCGGTCGGTCTTCCAGGCTTGTGCCTGACACCATCAAAGAAACGGTAAGGAACAATGACAAAGAAAGTACTCCTCGTCGGTGAAAGCTGGATCAGTTCGGCCACCCACTACAAGGGCTTCGACCAGTTCGGCAGCGTAACTTTCCATCTAGGCGCCGAACCGCTGGTCAAGGTGCTTCAGGGCAGCGAATTCGATCTGACCTACATGCCCGCGCACGAGGCGGTGGAAAAATTTCCCTTCGGCATGGCCGGGCTTGACGCCTATGACGCGGTCATCCTGTCAGACATCGGCGCGAACTCGCTGCTCCTGCCGCCAGCGGTCTGGCTGCACTCGCAGACGGTGCCGAACCGGCTGAAACTCATCAAGGCCTGGGTCGAGAAGGGGGGCGGGCTGTTGATGGTCGGCGGCTACTTCTCCTTTCAGGGGATCGACGGCAAGGCGCGCTGGCGCCGTACGCCAGTCGAAGATGTCTTGCCCGTCACCTGCCTTGCCAATGACGACCGCGTTGAAATGCCGGAAGGATCGACCGCCATTGTCCTGAGGCCGGAACATCCGGTCATGGCCGGGCTTGACGGCGAATGGCCGCTGCTTCTCGGCGTCAATGAAGTGGAAGCGCGCGACCGTGCCGATATCGAAGTGCTTGCCCGCCTGCCGGAAGATCAGGGGAGCCATCCGTTGCTGGTTCTGGGGTCGCACGGCAAGGGCCGAACGGCCGCCTGGACCTCTGATATCGGTCCCCATTGGCTGTCGCCGGCTTTTTGCGAGTGGGAAGGGTATGGACGCTTGTGGACCAATCTCCTTGGCTGGTTGACCGAGGCGCGCTGAAGCTCAGGCGGCGAGAATGGCACGAAGTTCGCCATTGGTGGGAAACGCAGATCGGGTGCCCCGCCGGCTGACAGTTAAGGCAGCAGCTGCGGTCGCGTGGCCTATGGCGCGGGCGTCAAGCGGCACGCCCCGCAGCGCACAAGAGGCAAGTGCCGTGCCCATGAAGGTGTCGCCGGCGCCCGTGGTATCGATAGCGATGGCGGGGGCTGCCGGGATCTCAAGGGTGCCTGCCCGGCTTGCGAGCATTGCGCCTTCGGCCCCGAGTGTCAGGACAGCATATTTGACCCCCGCAGAGATCAGGGCCGAGGCGGCAGCTTGGCCGCCGGTTCCAGTTAAGCTCTCGGCTTCACCTTTATTCACAAAGGCAATGTCGATGAGCGGCCAGAGATCGGCGAAAAAGCGACGAAGGGGTGAGGGGTTGAATGCGGTGACCAGCTGTCGGCGCCTGGCTTCTTCAAGAATGCCGCGGGTAACGTCGTCGGAAAGGTTGCCCTGCAGGACAACGAGATCGCCAGCGGCAGTTTCGGCAAGCGGCCGAATGGCATCCGAAATGGTCAGCGAACCGGCAGAATCGGAGGTCGTGACGATGGCATTCTCGCCATCGGGGGTGGTGAAGATGATGGAGAAATCGCTCGCCTTTCCGGCGAGCCGGACCAGTCGCGCATCGACCGGCTCTTCGGCCAACTGGCTGCGAATGATCTCAGCGCGAAAATCATCGCCGACGGCTGCAACAAGGATGGAGGCAAGACCGGCACGGCCCATCACCACGGCCTGGTTTGCGCCTTTGCCGCCAAGATCACGGGTTTGCTGGCGGCCGAGGATCGAAGCGCCTGCCTCAGGCATGGCCGATACGGAAATAGTTTCGTCCACTGTGACGTTGCCGATGACATAAGCACGCATGACTGGCTTTCGAAAGGGAAACAGATGCAGGAAATATCCGACAAGACCTCAAGCGCCATACGGGAAATATTCGGGACTGACAAGGCGCTGATCGGCATGATCCATTGCCCCGCCTTTCCCGGCGCCCCGCGTTACCACGGCAAAGAGATGAACGCCATCTATGAAGCCTGCCTTCGCGACGCCGAGGCACTGATAGAGGGTGGTATGCACGGCCTGATTATCGAAAATCATGGCGACATCCCGTTCTCGAAACCGGAGGATATCGGCCCGGAGACCGCGGCTTTCATGTCGGTTGTCACCGATCGCATCGCACGCGCAGTTGGCGTCCCGATCGGGATCAACGTCCTTGCGAATGCGCCGATCCCATCATTCGCCATCGCCATGGCCGGCGGCGCGAAGTTCATCCGGGTCAACCAGTGGGCCAACGCCTATGTAGCGAATGAGGGCTTCATGGAGGGCCGTGCGGCGCAGGCGATGCGCTACCGGTCGATGTTGAGAGCCGAGCACATCAAGGTTTTCGCCGACAGCCACGTCAAGCATGGCGCACACGCCATCACCGCCGACCGCACGATCGAGGAACTGACCCGCGACCTTGCTTTCTTCGACGCCGATGCCGTGATCGCCACGGGACAGCGCACCGGTGACACGGCGAGCATCGATGAAATTGAAGCAATCGGCGCAGCGACCCACCTGCCCTTGCTGGTCGGTTCCGGCGTCAGCAAGGACAATATCGTCGAAATCCTGAAGCGCACCAACGGCGTCATCGTCGCCTCCTCGCTGAAGCACGGCGGACTGTGGTGGAACCCGGTCGACGTCGAGCGCGTGAAGGCCTTCGTTGCAGCCGCCGGACCGGCTTTGAAGGGATGAATGATATGCGGCAGAGCTTGTCGGACCAGATCATCCGGGAAAACCGGTCCGTCTTCGAGGCGATGGTCGGTCATCGATTTGTCGAGGACATCAAGGCCGGTCGCCTGTCGAAGGAAGTGTTCGACAGGTACCTCGTTTATGAGGGTGCCTTTGTCGAAACAGCCATCTCCATCTTCGCCCTGGCTACGGCCAGGGCAGAGACCATTGCGCAGAAGCGATGGCTGATCGATGTGCTTCACGTGCTCGCCAATCAGCAGCTTGCCTATTTCGAGAAGACCTTCGCCGCACGCGGGATCGATCCCGCGGCCTTCGATGTGGATCGGCCGGAGGTGGCGAACTTCTGCAACGGCATGCTGGAGATTGCAAGATCTGGAAGCTTCCACGACACGATCGCCGCCATGTTTGCTGCTGAATGGATGTATTGGACCTGGTCAAGTGAGGCGGCCGAATTCCGGATCGACGATCCATTGCTCAAGGAATGGGTGGACCTCCACGCGCATGAGGGTTTTGCCGCCCAGGCGCGCTGGCTTAAGGCGGAACTCGACCTTGCGGCCGATCGCCTCGATCGCGCCGAGCGCTCGCGGCTCAGCAGCGTCTTCGGCCGGGTCCAGCAGCTGGAGATCGATTTTCACGACGCTGCCTATCGATGATGCCCACGACAAGGCGGCTGCCAGTTTCTTCGCACGGCACAGGCTCGATGGCATTGCCGCAATCGGGGTATGTCGAGGCGCTGACTGCCAATGGCTACGGACGATCCTCAAGGTGAAGCTGCCAGAAGCCATCGGACCGGGAACAATACCGCTGCCTGCAGGTTGATCTTGCTTCAACACAAGACCGCAGAGGTTGACGCTTGAGGCAGCAAGATGAATGGAGAAGCGCCATGGCACTGACCCTGATGAGCCCGGCATTTACACAGGACAATCCCATTCCCAAGAAATATGCGCGCTCCGGCGAAAATCTGCTTCCGCCTCTCAAATGGGGCGGGGCTCCGCAAGGGACGAGAAGCTTTGCCTTGATCGTCGAAGACCCGGACGCGCCACATGGCACCTTCCGCCATTGCGGCATTGCCAATATCCCTTCCGATTGGGACGCTCTGGCCGAAAGCGCTGATACCGCACCGCAAAACGCGCCACGCTTTTATGCCAATGATTTCGGAAACGTCCGCTATGATGGTCCGCAGCCGCCACGGGGCGACCAGGCGCATCACTACGTTTTTCGCCTTGCCGCGCTCGACGTCCCGAGTCTTTCGGTTCCCGGCGAGGCCGGTATCGCTACTATGTGGAAGGAAGCAAGGAAACATATGCTCGCCGAGGCAACCATTACCGGCACATATCAGACCTCGTAGGCTGAGCTGATTTGATTTCCGACTTGGCAAGTGCGATCGCAAAGCACCATGCGACGAAGGTCCCGGTGAGATGGACCGTGGTTGCGTGTTCCGTTGCTATCTTACGCCGACGCTGTCGGGCCACAAAGCTTGGATTTCCTTGGGCAGTGCGTCGCGCACTTTCGCCGATTGGCCGAGATCGATATGACGGGCAAGAACGTGGAAAACCGATTTCGCCGCATCGGCGGGATCGACCGGACGAATGGATTTCAGACCTTCGGCGACACGCGCGAGGAACTCATCGCGCGAACGTGTCTTGTCCGGCATTTGGGACGGTCGATATTGATCGTAGTAAATGCCGCGAACGATGAGCGGCAGTTCCGCGCCGAGATGGGCCGCAAGGTCCGGCGAAAGCCTGTCGCGCAGGGCCTTAAGGACGGCGCCCAGAATATGCCATGCGACGTGGCGGTCGGGACCATGGTCGGCCATGATTTCGTTCAGCCAGATATTGGTGGTTTGCAGCGTCTTGTCGAAGACATCGAGACCGGTTGTGCTCATCTTCACACCCTCCTTCCTATGCAAGGCCCCTCGAACCCCGGACATTGCTTCTCAAAGAGCACAACTGCAATTGGCTGCAATTGTTTCGCCCATGGTGAAGAAAACCGGTTGAGCGTCCAGTGCGGACAATGCCTGACGCAGCGGGCAATTGGCGACGGTGACGTTAATCGACGCTGTGTGGAACATTGCCGAGCCAGAGACGTTCGACTTTTGTAGAAATCCATACAAGGCGGAGGATAAAAATCATGAAAGTGAGCGAAGTGATGACGCGCGACGTCCGGCTCGTCAGGCCGGATGACACGATACAGGAAGCGGCAAGGATGATGGCCGAACTCGACGCCGGGGTGGTGCCGGTTCAGGATAATGACCGGCTGGTCGGCATGCTGACGGATCGCGACATCGCGGTGCGCGCCATTGCCAGAGGCCAGGGGCCTGAGGCGAAGGTCGGCGATATCATGACGTCCGAAGTCAGATACTGCTTCGATGATCAGGACACTGACGAAGTCTGCAAGAATCTTGCCGATCAACAGATCAGGCGCATCCCGGTGGTTAATCGCGACAAGCGGCTGGTTGGAATATTGTCGCTTGGTGATCTGGCAACAGTCGCCGAAAAGGGAGCGGCCGGCGCAGCGCTTGCGGGCATATCGCGGCACGGAGGCCAACATTCGCAGTCGAGCGGCCTTCACTGACGGGCCACGCGATGAGTGAAGATGCGGGAAAATGGCGCCGTGGCGCCCTCTTTTCCCGCCAATGCGCACTGCAGGCCGTAATGCTGCGCATGCAACCTCTATGGTGCGATGCAGCGACGATTGCCTCTTGACGCCCGAGCTACTGTGACCTTTACTCAACTGATCTGGTGGACCAACCAGTGGATCAGTGAGTGGTGATGGACGAGAGCCCGATCTTGACGCAGGTACCGAATGTCGGGCGAAGCCTGGCGCGCCAGACGGCGCGCGACGTCATCGCTGAAAAACTGATGGTCCTGATTGCCACGAACATGCTGCGGCCAGGCGACGAGCTGCCGGGTGAGCGCGAGCTTGCCAATGTTCTTCATGTCAGCAGGGAAACGGTGCGCGGCGCAATCCAGATGCTTGCTGCCCAAGGCATCATCGAAGTCTCGCACGGCAGCCGCAGCCGCGTCGGAAAGGTCGATCTCAGCCACATCACCGTCACCATCGCATCCCCGAACGCCATCGACAGCTACGATTTGGAATCGGTTCATGCGGCGCGCCTGCATATCGAACTGAAGGTCGTCGGCGATGCCGCCGAAAGGATCGACGCCGAAACGCTGACTAAACTGCAGGGCCTCATCGAAGCGCAGCGTCTGGGTGGCGACGATGCAATGCGCTTTCTCATCTGTGACCGTGAATTCCACGTCGCAATCTATCGCGCTTGCGGAAACCCGCTGCTCGCCGATTTTGTCACCGATCTATACACCTACATGATGGACCACCGACGCAAGGCAATGTCGAAGCCTGGCGCCATTAAGGCCAGCTATGCCGATCACGTTGCGATTGCCGAGGCTCTTGAACGGCATGACCGAGAGGCCGTGATCGCCGCATTTCGCCATCATCTGACGCGGATTTACGAAACAACCAGGGCTCTTTTGAGCGCCGGCAGTCCGGCGTGAGCCGGTATAGCATGAGGAGATTTGCCTGATATGCATGTGATGGTTATCGGCGCAGCCGGCATGGTCGGACGCAAACTGGTGGAGACGCTCGACTCCAACGCCGAAGCGCTCGGCCGCGGCATCGACAGGCTGACGCTCGTCGATGTCGTTGCTCCGCCTCTGCCTGCCGCACTTGCCTCCGTTTCCAATGCGCTGGCGCTTGATCTTTCGGATGCCGGCGCCGCAGCCAGGCTTGCCTCCTTGCGGCCGGACCTGATCTTCCATCTCGCGGCCATCGTGTCAGGTGAGGCCGAGGCGGACTTCGACAAAGGCTACCGCATCAATCTTGACGGGACGCACTCGCTCTTTGAGGCGATCCGGTACGAAGGCCAAAAAGAGCCTTACATCCCGCGCCTGATCTTTGCGTCATCAATCGCCGTCTTCGGGCAGCCATTCCCGGAGAAGATCGAAGATGATTTCTTCACGACGCCGCTGACGAGCTACGGGACGCAGAAGGCAATCTGCGAACTCCTGTTGGCCGATTATACACGGCGTGGCTTTTTCGACGGCATCGGCATTCGCCTTCCGACGATCTGCATTCGCCCTGGCAAGCCCAACAAGGCAGCCTCGGGATTTTTTTCCAACATCCTGCGCGAGCCGTTGGTCGGCCAGGAGGCCGTGCTCCCCGTCGAAGAGACCGTCCGTCACTGGTTTGCAAGCCCCCGTTCGGCAGTTGGCTTCTTCGTCCATGCAGCGCGCATCGACACCAGCGAGATCGGGCCGCGCCGCAATCTGACCATGCCCGGCCTTTCTGCGCTCGTCGGCGAAGAGATCGAGGCGCTGCGCCGCGTTGCCGGCGACAAGGCCGTCAGACTCATCCGCCGCGAGGCCGACCCCACAATTCGTTCGATTGTTTCCGGCTGGGCAACCAATTTCAATGCGCAGCGCGCCGTCGCGCTCGGTTTCAAGGCGGAAACCAGTTTCGACGAAATCATCAAGATCCACATAGACGACGAACTCGGGGGTAAAATCTAACATGCCGCTATCCGCAACCCTGGAGAAAGGCAAGATCGCGCTCGTCACCGGCGGAGGCACCGGCATCGGCCGCAGCATCGCCCGGGCCTTGAGCGCTGAAGGCTATATCGTCGTCATCACCGGCCGCCGAAGCGATGTTCTGGAAAAAGCCGCCACAGAGCTTGCTGCCGAAACCGGCGGCACGGTGCGCGCGATGTCCTGCGATATCGGCCTTGCCGAGCAGGTGGCGGACCTTTTTGGTCAGATCAAAGCCGAGTTCGCTAGGCTCGACCTTCTCGTCAACAATGCCGGCACCAATATTGCGGCAATTCCGCTGGAGGACGTGAGCTTCGATCAGTGGAGCGGGGTAGTCGCGGCCAACCTCACCGGCGCCTTTCTATGCACGCAGCAGGCTTTCAAGTTGATGAAATCGCAGGAGCCGCGTGGCGGCCGCATCATCAACAACGGATCGATTTCCGCCACGACGCCGAGGCCGAATTCCGCACCTTATACGACGACGAAGCATGCGATTACCGGCCTGACGAAGTCGGCCGCACTCGACGGGCGGCCGTACGATATCGCCTGCGGCCAGATCGATATCGGCAATGCCGCAACGGATATGACATCGAAGATGAGCTCGGGAGTGCTGCAGGCGAATGGAGAGATTGCGAGCGAGCCGACGATCCCGTCCGAGCATATCGCCCGCGCCGTCGTCTATATGGCGAGCCTGCCGTTGGAGGCAAACGTGCTGACCATGACTGTGATGGCGACAAAAATGCCCCTGGTGGGCAGGGGATAGGCATAACCCAAGTTGAATTGGCCTGCGCCCTTATCCTGAGGAGGGATGGCAGGCAGGCCAAAGGCGAAGACAAGGTCTGGGAGGGACTTTTATGGCAGCTGTCGAGTTTGTCGATGTCAGAAAATCGTTCGGAGCGTTCCCCGTCATCAAGGGTGTGAACATCGAGATTGCCGACGGGGAGTTCGTGATCCTGGTCGGGCCGTCTGGGTGCGGAAAATCAACGCTTTTGAGAATGCTCGCTGGCCTCGAAAATATATCCGCCGGGCAAATTCGCATTGGCAGCCGCGTGGTCAACGGGCTGGCGCCTGGAGAACGCGATATCGCCATGGTCTTTCAGAACTATGCGCTTTATCCGCACATGACGGTCGCCCAGAACATGGCGTTTTCGCTGATGCTCAAACGTGCGCCGAAGGTGGACATGGATCAGCGCGTCAACAAGGCCGCCGGCATCCTCGGCCTCACCAAACTACTCGACCGCTATCCACGGCAGCTTTCGGGCGGTCAGCGGCAGCGCGTTGCCATGGGCCGGGCGATCGTTCGCGATCCGCAGGTCTTCCTTTTCGACGAACCGCTCTCCAACCTCGACGCCAAGCTCCGCGTCGCCATGCGCGCCGAGATCAAGGAGCTTCACCAGCGTCTTAGCACCACGACCGTCTATGTCACCCACGACCAGATCGAGGCGATGACGATGGCCGACAAGATCGTCGTCATGCATGACGGCGCGGTGGAACAAATTGGCGCGCCGCTCGATCTTTACGACAATCCGGCGAACCTCTTTGTCGCTGGCTTCATCGGCTCGCCGGCGATGAACATGTTCAAGGGCCGGCTCAATCCGGATAACGCCAACCAGTTCATCGCGTCGGACGGAACGGCCCTGCCGGTTGCAAATCCGCCTGCCGGAGCGAAGGGACGCGATCTGATCTACGGGTTGCGCCCGGAATACATCGCTCTCGATGCCAATGGTCTGCCGGCTGAGATCGTCGTCATCGAGCCGACCGGCTACGAAACGCAGTTGACCATGAGGTTCGCAGGCGCTGATGTCAGTTGCGTCTTCCGCGAACGCGTCAACGCGCGTCCAGGCGAGACGCTGCGCATTTCAATCGACGCGCCGCATGTGCATCTCTTCGATGCCGAAAGCGGACAAAGATTGAGTACCTGATAACGCTGCAGCGGAGGCAGGGAAGAAGAGGAGCCTTCCCTTGCTCATCCGCCGTTGCAATGACCGTCGTTCGCCAAGCGGGAAGGTGAACGCCGGAGTATTCGCTCCCGCTTTTCAAGGAGGAGTATTATGACAATCAAAAGACGTGATTTTCTTGCCGCGTCGGCGGCCGCGGCCGGTATCGCGGGCCTTTCGCCGTTCGGGGTCCGACCGTCTTTCGCCCAGGCCGAGCCGAATTACAAGCCGGAAGAAGGCGCAAGCCTCAGGCTTCTTCGCTGGACGCCCTTCGTCAAGGGAGACGAGGATGCCTGGCTTGCCAACACCAAGAAGTTCACCGAAGCGACCGGCGTTGCGGTTCGCGTCGACAAGGAAAGCTGGGAAGATATCCGTCCGAAGGCTGCCGTCGCCGCCAATGTCGGCTCGGGTCCGGACATGGTGATGTGCTGGTTCGACGACGCCCACCAGTATCCCGACAAACTCGTCGACCTGACCGAACTTGCGACCTATCTCGGCAACAAGTACGGCGGCTGGTATGACGGTGTCCGCGGCTATGCAACCCGCGACGACAAGTTCATCGCCATGCCACTGACGGCGATCGGCAATGCCGTCGTCTACCGCGACAGCCATGTAAAGGCGGCCGGCTTCAGCGAGTTCCCGAAGGATACGGCAGGCTTTCTTGAACTTTGCAAGGCAATGAAAGCCAAGGGCACGCCCGCCGGATTCCCGCATGGCAAGGCAGTCGGCGACGGCAACAATTATGCCCATTGGCTGCTTTGGAGCCATGGCGGCAAGATGGTGGACGAAAGCGGCAAGGTGACCATCAACAGCCCCGAAACGCTGGCTGCCATCAACTATGCGAAGGAGCTCTATGCGACCTTCATCCCGGGCACGGAAAGCTGGCAGGACATCAACAACAACCGCGCATTCCTCGCTGGGCAGGTTTCGCTGATCGCAAACGGTGTGTCAGTCTACTATGCGGCGAAAAAGGATCCAAAGCTTGCCGAACTCACCGCAGACATGAGAACAACGAACTTCCCGATTGGTCCGGTCGGCAAGAGCGTCGAGCTGCACCAGACGAGCTCGCTGCTTCTTTTCAATCATACCGAGTATCCGGAAGCCGCAAAAGCCTACATCAAGTTCATGATGGAAGCCGACCAGATGAATGCGTGGATTACAGGTTCCAGCGCCTATTGCTGCCAGCCGCTGAAGGCCTTTTCCGACAATCCCGTCTGGACGGCCGATCCGATCCATGCGCCCTATGCGCGTGCATCGGAGACACTGAGGCCGAACGGTTATGCGGGCCCTCTCGGCTATGCTTCGGCAGGCACCATGGCCGACTACGTACTCGTCGACATGTTCGCCGTTGCTGTAACCGGGCAGATGACGCCGGAAGACGCGATGAAGGAAGCAGAGCGCCGGGCAAACCGCTACTACCGGGTTTAAGCCCGCTTAAGGCCTGCAGCATGCCGGCGACGGCATGCTGCGATTGTCCATCAGGAGGTAGAACCATGTCGACCGTGACATCCGAGGATACGACGCGCGGCCGGGTCGCATCGCTCATGCAGAACAACAACATGCTCGGCTTCTTGTTCATGCTACCGGCGGCCATCTTTCTCGTGTGTTTCCTCACCTACCCGCTCGGGCTGGGCGTCTGGCTGGGCTTCACCGATACCCGGATCGGTCGCGACGGGATCTTCATCGGCCTTGAGAACTATCAGTTCCTCGCCGGGGATTCCGTTTTCTGGCTCTCGGTCTTCAATACCCTGCTTTATACGTTCGTTGCCTCCGTGTTGAAATTCGTGCTGGGCCTCTGGCTGGCACTGCTTCTCAATCAGCACCTGCCGTTCAAGTCGTTCTTCCGCGCTATCGTCCTGCTTCCATGGGTCGTTCCGACGGTGCTGTCGGGGCTGGCTTTCTGGTGGATCTACGATTCCCAGTTCTCGATCCTTTCCTGGTCGCTGATGCAGATGGGACTGATTGATGCACCGATCAATTTTCTCGGTGATCCCACGAATGCGCGAATTTCGGTGATTATCGCCAATGTCTGGCGCGGCATACCCTTCGTCGCCATCTCGCTGCTCGCCGGCCTGCAGACCATTCCCGCCTCGCTCCAGGAAGCCGCTTCGCTCGACGGTGCAACCAGCTGGCAGCGGTTCCGCTATGTGACACTGCCGATGCTGACGCCGATCATCGCCGTCGTGATGACCTTTTCGGTGCTTTTTACCTTCACCGATTTCCAGCTGATCTACGTGTTGACCAAAGGCGGTCCGGTCAATGCAACGCACCTGATGGCGACGCTGTCGTTCCAGCGCGGCATTCCGGGCGGTCAATTGGGCGAGGGGGCTGCCATTGCGGTTGCGATGATCCCCTTCCTGCTTGCCGCCATCATGTTCAGCTTCTTCGGTCTGCAGCGCCGCAAATGGCAGCAGGGCGGCCAGGATTAACGGTCGGGAGACAATCATGAACGCCAACACTACCGATCAGGTTCTGACCGACAACGTCCAGGGGATGAGTTATCTCAATCGTCTGCCACGGCGCATCGTCATGCTCTATCTGCCGATGGCAGTCTTCGTCTTCGTGCTGCTCTTTCCGTTCTATTGGATGGCGATTACCGCCGTCAAACCGAACGCGCAGTTGACCGATTACAACAACTACAGCCCCTTTTGGGTGGTCGAGCCGACGCTAGACCACATCAAGTATCTGTTCCTTGAAACCTCCTATCCGGGCTGGCTCTGGAACACCATGCTGGTTGCGGTCGGATCTACGGTGCTGTCGCTTGCAGCATCCGTTTTCGGCGCCTACGCAATCGAGCGCGTGCGCTTTACTGGATCGCGCCCGGTCGGGCTCCTCATTTTTCTCGCCTATCTCGTGCCGCCATCGATCCTCTTCATCCCGCTGGCCTTCATCGTCTTCAAGCTCGGCATCTATGATTCCAGGCTGGCGCTGATCTTCACCTATCCGACCTTCCTCATTCCGTTCTGCACCTGGCTGCTGATGGGCTATTTCCGGTCGATCCCTTTCGAGCTCGAGGAAAGTGCGTTGGTCGACGGCGCCAATCGCTGGCAGATTCTCGTGAAGATCATCCTGCCGCTTGCCGTGCCCGGGTTAATATCGGCCGGCATTTTCGCCTTCACGCTCTCGTGGAACGAGTTCATCTATGCGCTCACATTCATTCAGTCGTCCGAAAACAAGACGATTCCCGTCGGTGTTTTGACGGAGCTGGTGCGCGGTGACGTCTTCGAATGGGGATCACTGATGGCCGGGGCCTTGTTCGGCTCGCTGCCCGTCGTGATCCTCTATTCGTTCTTCGTCGACTACTATGTCTCGTCGATGACCGGGGCGGTGAAGGAATGACGAAAACTGAGTGTCAGCGTTCGCGAGAGAGAGGGGCGGATGAACAGGATTGATCTGGAAGGCCAGCATGCGATCGTCACAGGAGGTGCACAGGGTATTGGTTTTGCAATCGCCAGCCGTCTCATAGCCTCCGGTGCGGAGGTCACGCTCTGGGACATGGATGGGCCGTTGCTCAAAAAGGCGGAGGCTGCGCTTGGCGCAGGAGCTCGCAGCGCCGTTGCCGATATCTCACGCTTCGACCAGGTCGAGGCTGCCTATGCCGCCACTGCCGCCGATGGCCCACCGGTTTCGATCCTCGTCAATTCCGCCGGCATCGCCGGAGATGCAGCGCCGGTTGACACCTACGACATCGCCATGTGGGCGAAGATCATCGATATCAATCTCACCGGCACATTCTACGTCAACCGCGCAGTTGTCCCGGACATGAAGGCGCGAAACTATGGCCGCATCGTCAATATTGCCTCGATCGCGGGCAAGGAAGGCAATCCGAACGCTGCGGCCTATTCCGCCTCGAAGGCAGGCGTCATCGGTCTTACCAAGTCGCTGGGCAAGGAGCTTGCAGCCTACGACATCGCCGTCAATTGCATTACGCCGGCAACCGCTCAGACGCGGATTCTGGAACAGTTGACGCCGGAATTCATCGAATATATGCGCTCGCGCATTCCGCGCGGCCGCTTTTTGAAAGTCGAGGAGGCAGCTTCCATGGTCGCCTGGCTGGTATCAAAGGAAAACAGCTTTACCACAGCCTCGATATTCGACCTGTCAGGCGGGCGTGCCACCTATTGAAGGACATGGCGCTTCACCAACTTAGGCCGTGGCACCTGGAAAAATCTCGAAGCCTGTATCGACAATGGATCTCGTTTGCGGCCGCTGCGGCGTTTCGAATGCCTTTTCCACTGATGTGCGGCCAATCAGGAAGCGGTTGGAGCGTACAGTCGCAAGAGGCTGCGGCAGTTCGCGGCCGATATCTAGGCCATTGAAACCAAAGATGGCAAGATCGTCGGGCATGCGAACGCCGGAACCGAGGCAGTGGAAGACACCGCCGAGAGCCATGTCGTCGTTGGAATAGATGATCGCGTCGAGCTTTGCCGGCCCGGCCAAAAGGCGTGCCGTCATCTCCCGTCCGACACCGACGGAACTCGGCGCATCGGCGATCGCCTGGGCGGCAATTTGCAATCCCGCGTCGCCCAAGGCGCCACAGATCCCGTCGTAGCGCAGACGGGCCCGCCTGTCGGCATTCCAGTCATGACCGACATATCCGAACCGGTGGTATCCGCGCTCGACAAGGTATTGACCCGTGGCATAGCCGGCACGCCGATGCGACATGCCGACGGCGATATCGATCGGTGCCGAATCGATGTCCATCATCTCGACAATGCGGATTCCGCTTTCAAAAAGCATGCGATGGGTTGCCGGGGTATGATCGAAGCCGGCAATCAGGATGGCTGCGGGCTTCCATGACAGCAGTCCGCGAACGATCGTTTCCTCCAGATCGATGTCGTAGCCGGTAATGCTGATGACGGGCTGATAGTCGCTGCCGCGCAAAGCGGAATGGACACCTTGCAAAACTTCGGGAAACACGATGTTGGACAGTGAGGGAACGATGACGCCAACCAGATGGGAATCGAGCGAGGCAAGCGAACCGGCAATCCGGTTGGGGACATAACCCGTCGCCCGGACGGCCTCCATCACTCGCCGGCGCGTCTCTTCTGCAACCGGCCCCTTGTTGCGCATGATCCGCGAGACGGTCGACTCGCCCACGCCGGCGCGAAGGGCGACATCCCTGACCGTCACCTTGCTTTTCCTTGCCGGCAGACGCTGTTTTTGCTGCATCAAGTCCTCCTGATTCAGCCCCGGGCGAGCGTCATCTCCACGTTCACGAGCCGCTGCATAAAAGGCCAGCTCAACGTTCGATTGCCGCTGCTTGTGCTCAGCGGCTTGCAAAAGCCTCTAGCCAGCCAAGACCTGCCACCGTCTTGCCTGCAGGGCGATACTCGCAGCCCACGAAGCCCTTATAGCCAAGTCCATCCAGCTCTCGGAGCACACGAAAATCGTCAAGCTCGCCCGTTGCGGGTTCGTTGCGCAGCGGCACCGAAGCAATCTGTACGTGGCCGACGAGCGGTATAAGCTGTCGGAGCCCCGTGAGCACATCGCCGTGAATGATCTGACGATGATAGATGTCGAATTGCAGCTTCAGGTTTGGCCTCTTCAATGCACTGATGATGTCGGCTGCGAAGTCGAAGTCGTTGAGAAAATAGCCCGGCATGTCCCGCGGGTTAATCGGCTCGATGACGATGTCGATGTCGCTTTCGCCTGCCCGGTCGCAGGCGAATGCCAGAGAGTCGCGGTAAACCGCAATCGCGGCCGGGTCCCGGCGCGAAGCCAGACCGCTCATGACATGCAGCGTGCGGGCCCCTGCGCATCGGGCGTATTCCAAGGCGGTATCCACCGAGGTTCGAAATTCGCTTCTCCGGCCGTCGAGCGCAGCAAGGCCCCGTTCGCCGGCCTGCCAGTTTCCCGGCGGCAAGTTGAAGAGTGCAAGCGTCAATCCGTTTTCCCGCAGGCGCTCGCCGATGACCTCCGGCGGGTGGTCATAGGGAAACAGGAACTCGACGGCGGAAAAGCCGACCATTGCCGCTGCCGCGAACCGTTCCAAAAACGCCACTTCGTTGAACATCATGGTAAGGTTTGCGGCGAATTGCGGCATCACGCAGCCTCCGGCCCGCCGGGAAGCTCAATGCCCGTCACTTTTGCGATCAGCCTTGCGACGGAGGCATCATCGTCTCGGCCCATGCCGGCTGCAGCCGTCATGATGAACATCTGAAGTGCCGTGGAAGTGATCGGCAGTGGAAATTTCAGCCCGCGCCCAAGGTCCGACACGATGCCAAGGTCCTTCGTGAAAATATCGACGGCGCTCTGGGGGGAATAATCACCTTGCAGGATGTGGGGGACGCGGTTTTCGAACATCCAGGAATTGCCGGCCGACGCTATGATGACCTCATAGACCTTGTCGATATCAAGACCAAGCGCCTTGGCAAAGGTTATCGCTTCACAGGCGGCCGCGATATGAACGCCGGCAAGGAGCTGGTTGACGATCTTGAAGGATGATCCGATGCCGGGCCGGTCTGCGAGTTCGTAGACCTTCACGGCAATCGCATCAAGCACGGGGCGGGCATGGTTGAAAGCTTCGGGTCGTCCCGATGCCATTATCGTGAGTTGCCCGGCAGCGGCACGTTTGGCGCCGCCGCTGATGGGCCCGTCGATATAGTTCAGAGCGAGCGCGCCGGCGCGTTGCGCCAGATCTTCGGCCGTCTGCGGCGGCATCGTTGCAAAGGAAAGGATCGTACCGCCCTTCGACATGCTGTGGGCCGCACCGCCCTTACCAAATAGAACCTGTTCTGTCTGGGCGCCATCAACGACCACGGTCACGACGACATCGGCCCCGGCAGCTGCTTCGGCTGGACTTGCGGCCCCTTTGCCTCCTGCCGCCACGAACCGCGACGTCGTTTCGGCGCTGATGTCGTAGCCGTGGGTCTCAAAGCCCTTCTCCAGCAGTGATGTCGCGATGCCAAAACCCATCGATCCGAGACCGATGACGCAGAGCTTCAGGTTAACCGCTTCGCTCATGCTCGAAATCCATTGTTGCATTCACTTTGCGCGCAATTGGCTTGAATCGTGATCTGCGAAAAACTGATGACAGCGCTGCCACTCTATGGTTAGCTTATCGGCAGAACGGATTGCAAGTTCTATTTCTCATCGGGTACTTGCACTTCGTCAGCCCGCTCATTCAACGCAAACAGGCAGGAGAAACGATGTGCTAATCGGTGCTGTAGCCGACGACATCACCGGAGCCACCGATCTTTGCCTCATGCTGTCGCGTGAAGGCATGAAGACCCTGCAAGTCATCGGAATGCCGGAGGAAGGGACTGATTTTGGCGATGCCGATGCGGTGGTCGTCGCGCTCAAATCGAGAACGGTCCCTGCGGCCGAAGCCGTCAGGGATTCGACGGCGGCGGCCGGCAAGCTGCTTGCCGCCGGTGCAGAGCAGCTGCTGTTCAAATATTGCTCGACGTTCGATTCCACTGATGACGGCAATATCGGGCCGGTCGCCGACGCGCTTCAGGATCTGACCGGGGCCGAGCTGACAATTGCTTGTCCGTCCTTTCCTGCAGCCGGCCGCACCGTCTATAAGGGGCATCTTTTTGTCGGCGACCGGCTCCTGTCGGAAAGCTCTCTGAAGGACCATCCCTTAACGCCAATGCACGATCCCGATCTTGTCCGGGTCCTGCAACGGCAGACAAGACGGCCGGTCGGTCTTGTCGATTGGCCGGTGATCGCCAGGGGCGAAGACGCCATCCGGGGGGCATTTGCGCAGCAGCAGGCGGCAGGAAAGCGCATCCTCGTCGTCGATACATTGTCGGATGCCGATCTGCGCACGATCGGGGCGGCTTGCGACGGCATGAAGCTTGTGACGGGCGGTTCCGGCATTGCCATGGGCTTGCCCGAGAATTTCAGAAAACGCAAGAAATTGCCCGTCCGCAGGGCCATGACCCGCATGACGGCGCCGGCAGGGCGCCGGGTTGTCCTTGCCGGATCCTGCTCGCTTGCTACCCGCGGTCAGATCGAGGTTGCCCGCAATGACGCTGCGGCGGTTCTGAGGCTTGATATTTCGGCCGTTGCCGATGGAAGCCAGAGCGCGGCAGAAATCGCCGACTGGGTGATTTCGCAAGACAAGGACCGTCTGCCGCTCGTTTATTCCAGCGCCAGTCCCGAACAACTTCAGAGCATCCAGGCGGCCATGGGACGGCACGAATCCGGAGCGCTCGTCGAACAGACGCTGGCCGAGGTGGCCGAGCGGCTGAAGCAGAATGGCTTTACCCGTTTTCTGATTGCTGGCGGAGAGACTTCAGGCGCGGTGATCAATGCGCTCGGCGTCAAGACACTTTCGATCGGCCCTGAAATCGATCCCGGCGTGCCATGGACCCGCAGCCTAAGCGGTCCCGACATTGTGCTGGCTTTGAAATCCGGCAACTTCGGCGCTCCGGATTTCTTCCTGAAAGCATGGGCGCAGCTTGAAACGGAGGGGTCGGATGTCTGAGATTAACCGCGTGCGTGAAGAGATATGCCGTACGGGGCAGTCGCTATTCGAGCGTGGGCTGACCTCCGGCTCGACCGGCAATATCTCCGTTCGCCTTTCCGACGGCGGTTGGCTGATGACGCCGACCAATGCCTCGATGGGGACGCTTGATCCGGCCCGCCTTTCCCTCTTCGACGCCTCGGGCAAACTCCTGTCCGGCGATGCGCCGACCAAGGAAGCATTTCTGCATTTTTCGATGTATGGCGAGCGCGGTGATGCCGGCGCTGTCGTCCATCTCCATTCGAGCCATGCAACTGCCGTCAGCATTCTGCGCGATATCGATCCGTTCGACGTGCTGCCGCCCTTGACCGCCTATTACGTCATGCGCGTGGGGCGCTTGCCTCTTGTTCCCTATTTTGCCCCTGGGGATATGGCGCTCGCAGACACGGTGCGGTCGCTGGCCGGTCGTCATCACGCCATGCTGCTTGCCAATCATGGGCCGGTCGTCGCCGGCACGACGCTCGCAAACGCCCAGTTCGCCGCCGAAGAGCTTGAGGAAACTGCAAAGCTTTTTCTCATGCTGCAGCATCACGCCAAAAGGATGCTGAGTGCAGAACAGGTAGACGAATTGCGCAAACGCTTCAACCTACCTTAGGCCGATCGCCAGCAGAACTTCGAAACGATTGAACGGGAGAGAAACGTGGCTGAGATCAAGGAGAAAGTCGGATTTGTCGGCGTTGGACTGATGGGTCACGGTATTGCGAAGAACATCGTCGAAAAAGGCTTCCCGCTGACGGTGATCGCACACCGTAATCGAGATCCGGTCGACGACCTCATCGGCCGCGGCGCCCGCGAGGCGGGTTCGCTTTCGGAGCTTGCGAAAAATTCGACGATGATCTTTCTGTGCCTCACAAGCTCGAAGGAAGTGTCCCTGGTGATCGAGGAAATGCGGCCGGCCCTTGCCCCGGAAACGGTGATTGTCGACTGCTCGACCGGGGATCCCACGGTGACAATGCGTATTGCCGAAACGCTTGCGGCGCTAAAGGTCCATTTTGCCGACGCACCGCTTAGCCGGACGCCGAAGGAGGCGTGGGAGGGGACTTTGGACTGCATGGTCGGCGCCGATGATGCGACATTCGAACGGATTCAGCCGGTGGTATCGACATGGGCGGCAAAGATCGTTCATATCGGCGGGGTCGCCGACGGTCATCGTATGAAGCTTCTCAACAATTTCATTTCGTTGGGCATGGGCGCTCTCTTTGCCGAGGCTCTGGCACTTTCCCGAAAGGTCGGAATCTCGGTGGAACGCTTCGACAGCGTCATCCGGGGCGGGCGCATGGACAGCGGATTTTACCAGACCTTCATGGGTTATGCTCTGGACGGGAATCGAAATGCGCATCGCTTCACGCTTTCGAACGCGTATAAGGATTTGAAATATCTGGAATCCATGGCAAATGACGCGACCGTTGCCACGCCGCTTGCAAGTGCGGTGAAGAATTCATATGCGGCGGCAGTGGCAGACGGCGGCAACGGTCCTGAGGATTACGTGCCGCATCTTGCAGATTTTGTTGCCCGGAGAAACAATGTCGGTTGACCGCAGATCAAGGTAAGCGACGGTGTTGCGATCGGCTGAAATAAGTTTCAGCAGCGTCTAATCGATATTATCTTATCAGGTAAGTTGACGCTTCGCGCGAAATCAACTTCTATCCGCCACCGCTTTTTGGGGAGGTTGAAGGATGCGTGTCGTAACAAAGATTGCCGAACTGCGGGAGCAGGTTGCGGCGATCAAGAAGGAAGGCCGGACCCTCGGATTCGTCCCGACGATGGGGTACCTTCACGCCGGGCATATGGAGCTGGTCGCGCGTGCACGCACCGACAACGATGCCGTCGTCGTCTCCATATTCGTCAATCCGTTGCAGTTCGGAAAGAACGAAGACCTGACGCGCTATCCGAGAGACCTGGAAAGGGACAGCGCCATGCTCTCTGCCGCCGGCGTCGATATCCTTTTTTGCCCAAGCGTTTCGGAGATGTATCCGCGACCGATGCAGACGATCGTGGACGTGCCGGCACTCGGCAGCGAATTGGAAGGTGCCGTGCGGCCCGGACATTTTGCCGGTGTTGCGACTGTCGTGACCAAGCTTTTCAATATCGTTCAGCCGGATGCCGCCTATTTTGGCAAAAAGGACTACCAACAGGTCGTAATCATCAAGCGGATGGTCGAGGATCTTGCACTGCCGGTCCGCATTGTCGCGGTCGAGACTGTCCGGGAAGCCGACGGGCTCGCGTTTTCATCGCGAAACAGTTACCTGACGGCGCAGGAGCGTGCCGCAGCGGTGATCGTTCCAAAGGCCCTTGAGGAAGCCGAACGACTTTGCCGGGAGGGCATCGACGGGCCTCAGGCGCTGGAGGCGGCATTGGCCGCGTTCATTGCACGCGAGCCGCTCGCCGTGGCTGAAGTCGTCGCCGTTCGCGATCCGCAGACCCTGACACGACTTGAAACCTTGCACGGTCGGCAGGCCCTTGTCGCCCTTTTCGTGCGGATCGGTTCGACAAGGCTCCTTGACAACAGGATCATCGGCCACCGGCGCCACGCCCAGTCGAGGGCTGCGTGATGAGCAAGCCCTCCAATCAACGGCGGCTGACGCCAATTCGCATCCAGTCCATGAAGGGCTCAACGCCGATCGTTTGCCTGACCGCTTATACGACACCGATGGCGCGTGCCCTTGATGCCCATTGCGATCTGCTTTTGGTCGGCGATTCCGTCGGCATGGTGCTCTATGGCCTGCCGAGCACGACTTCCGTTACGCTCGACATGATGATCGCCCACGGCCAGGCGGTCATGCGGGGGGTCTCGCGGGCCTGCGTCATCGTCGATTTGCCCTTCGGCAGCTACCAGGAATCGAAAGAACAGGCTTTCCGCAGTGCCGTGCGTATCATGAAGGAAACCGGCTGCGACGGCGTCAAGCTGGAGGGTGGCGAGGAGATGGTCGAGACCATCGCCTTTTTGACCGCGCGCGGCGTGCCGGTATGCGGACATATCGGGCTGATGCCGCAACAGGTGCACACCGCCGGCGGTTACCGCTCGCTCGGCCACAACGAAAGCGAGATCGCCAGGGTCAGGCGCGATGCCCGAGCAGTCGGCGGATCCGGCGCTTTTGCGGTCGTCGTCGAGGGAATGGTGGAGCCTCTGGCGCGCGAGGTGACCGCCTCGATCCACGCCGCGACGATCGGCATCGGCGCCTCGCCGGCCTGCGACGGGCAGATTTTGGTAGCCGAAGACATGCTGGGCGTCTTCACCGATTTCAAGCCCAAATTCGTCAAACGCTATGCTGGACTTGCACAGACGATCGAGGAGGCGGCAAGCGCCTATGCTGACGATGTGCGAAATCGACGGTTCCCGGCCAAGGAACACACGTTCGACGTTCGATCACCGCAGTGATCTGTGGGTTCTGAATGCCATGCTCCTATCGGTTCACCTTTGCAAATTCGTGAAACCGGTCGGCCTATCTTTTTTGCATGCACGAAAAACATTTATCAGCAGCACTGTCGATTTCGACGGCCGTCGATCGTCCTTGAACAGGCGAGCGCTCCAGTTCCGGAATGACGGCCGGCGCCACGCGTTCAAAAGCTAGGAGAGTCCGGCACAGGTTTCTCTCTCACGATCAGATCGATGGAGGATATTATGGCTGATCATCCGCACCTGACACCCGCAATCGAACTCGCCCGCAGAAACGGCGCCCGATTTCCGAACGAGAGTGAAGACTACCGGCGTGCGCGCGACGCGCTGCTTGCCGAAGAGATCGAGCTGCGCCGCCACATAGAACGCGTCGCCGCGCAAAGACGCGCTCTTCCGCCTGGAGGCGTAGTGACGAAGGAATACAGATTTGAGGGAAATAACGGTATCGTGTCGTTGAAAGACCTGTTCGCCGACAAGAACACGCTGGTTGTTTACAGCTACATGTTCGGGCCTGAGCGCGAACGTCCTTGTCCTATGTGTACATCCTTATTATCCGCCTGGGATGGGGAAGTGCCCGACATGCAGCAGCGCATAGCGCTCGCGGTTGTTGCCCGTTCGCCCCTCGAAAGGCTGCTGTCGTTCCAGAAGGAGCGCGGTTGGCGTTATCTACCGCTCTATTCGGATATTGATGACGACTATAGCCGGGACTATCGCGCGCTCGGTCATGGCGGCAGCGATGATGCGGCATTCAACGTCTTCACGCGACGCGACGGGACGATCCGGCATTTCTGGAGCGAGGAAATGGGACCGGCGACAGCCGACCCGGGACAAGACCCGCGCGGTGCTCCCGACGCCATGCCTATCTGGACGGTGCTCGATTGCACGCCGGAAGGACGTGCGCCGGACTGGTATCCGAAGCTCTCCTACCCGAGTTGACCGTCTGAAGCGAATATCGGGGAGGGAGGTTGCGCAAGGCCGGTCCGCCACAGAAATCAAGGGCCGGGTTCGATTTTAGCGGTCCGGCCGAGACGGAATAACTGCGCGAATGGCCACAAATGATGGGAGAATTGTCAAAAAAGTATCAGCGGGAGGTCGATGGCGTAGTAGCGATCGCTGATGCCTGCGGGTAAAGTCCCCATCAGAAAATGATGACCTCTGGGAGGAGGCGCCATTGCCGGTGAAATTCCGGTTGAAGCGCAGGGAGGAAGGTTCCATGAATCCGGATTTGGAAGTGGTCGCGATCGGCAGCGGCGAGTCCTTCAAGGCCTGGGAGCATGGTTATCCCTACCGTACGGTCCGCTGGCACTTCCATCCCGAGTATGAGATCCACCATGTCGTGGCGACGACGGGACAATATTTCGTCGGTGATTTTATCGGTGAATTCGAGCCGGACAACCTTGTGCTTACCGGACCGAACCTGCCGCACAACTGGGTGAGCGACGTGCCGCCGGGCACATGCCTGCCACTGCGCTGCCGGGTGCTTCAATTCACCGAGTCCTTCCTTGCAGATGCAACTCGGATATTTCCGGAGCTCTCGGCCTGTGCCGGCATTTTGGAAATGAGCCGTCGGGGTGCGTTGTTCACATCTGAAACGGCGTCGCTCGTCGGCCCGTTCCTTGGGGAGCTGGTCGACGCCAAGGGAATTCGCCGCATCGAGCTTTTCATGAACGTGCTCGACACGCTGAGTTCTGCGCCGGGCACGCGCACCCTTGCAAGCGCGCTCTATCATCCGGATCCCTCGGGTTTCATGTCGGCCGGGGTGAACCAGGCGCTGGCCTTTATCAATACACATCTGACCGAACCTTTCAGTGAAAGCGACCTTGCCGGCCTGACGGGGCAAAGCCCAAGCGCGTTCTCCCGCAGCTTCCGTCGGCATACCGGCATGGCGCTTGTCCAATATGTAAACCGGCTGCGGATCAACTTCGCTTGCCATCTGCTGATGAGCGAAACCGCCATGTCGATAACCGACATCTGCTTTGCTGCCGGCTTCAACAACATCTCGAATTTCAATCGCCGGTTTCTGGATCAGAAGGGCATGGCGCCCTCGCGTTTCAGAACATTGCTGGCACAAAATGCACGAGCGGTGGAGGCCGCCTAAAAAGGGGAGGACCGGGGAGGAGAAAACGAACAACCAGGGCAGGGCGACCGGGCACGCACGTGGCCCGAACGGGGTTGCTTGTCCGCAAACCAGCTGGAGAAGCGCCGGTCAAGAAGGCGCCTCGCACGGCGGGATCGCACAAAGAGTGTCGGCTTCGAGCGAGCTTGAGACTTCATCGAAACAGTTACCATTTGGTACGGAGAAATTCCAATGACCCAATTCGCATGGAAATTGGCAGGCGCAGCAGCGCTCGCCGTCGGTCTTCTCGGCAGCACGTCGACCTTTGCGCAGTCTGCAAAGGTAACCGATGCAACGGTCGCCTTTCTGATGCCCGACCAAAGCTCCACACGCTATGAGGAGCACGACTATCCGGGCTTTGAAGCGGAAATGAAAAAGCTTTGCGCCGGCTGCAAGGTGATTTACCAAAACGCGAACGGCGACGCTTCGCGCCAGCAGCAACAGTTCAACTCGGCGATCTCGCAAGGCGCCAAGGCGATCGTGCTTGATCCGGTCGATTCGACGGCTGCCGCATCACTGGTCAAGATGGCGCAGAGCCAGGGCGTCAAGGTGATCGCCTATGACCGTCCGATTCCCTCTGCCGCGGCAGACTATTATGTCTCCTTCAACAATGAGGAAATCGGCAAGATGATCGCCAAATCGCTGGTCGATCATCTGAAGGCAAAGAATGTCCAAGCTGGCGACGGTGGTCTACTTGAGATCAACGGCTCGCCGACGGATGCTGCCGCAGGCCTCATCAAGAAGGGTATTCATGCCGGTCTTGCCGAGGGCGGCTATCCGATCCTTGCCGAATTCGACACGCCCGAATGGGCTCCGCCGAAGGCGCAGCAGTGGGCGAGCGGACAGATCACCCGATTCGGCAAGAAGATCATCGGCGTCGTGGCCGCCAATGATGGCACAGGTGGCGCTGCCGTTGCAGCCTTCAAGGCTGCCGGCATCGATCCTGTGCCGCCGGTCACCGGCAATGATGCGACGATCGCCGGCCTGCAGCTCATTATCGCAGGCGACCAATACAACACCATCTCCAAGCCAAGCGAGATCGTTGCCGCGGCTGCGGCCAACGTCGCCATGCAGCTGCTGTCGGGCGAAACGCCGAAGGCCGATACCACGCTCTTCGACACGCCGACGCAACTCTTCACGCCGGCCCTCGTTACCGCTGAAAACCTGAAGGCCGAGATCATCGACAAAACAGTCAATGGCAAACCGATCCAGACCCCCGAGGAGCTGTGCACGGATCGTTACGCCGAAGGCTGCAAAAAGCTCGGCATCGGCAGCTGATCGGTCCTCGCAGAAGGTCCTTCGACCGCTCTTGCGAATGGTCGAAGGACCTGAAATTCATGATGAAAGGCTTGCGACAGATGACTGACGCTTCCAACCAAGCAGCCCCGCCCGGGGAAGTGGTGCTCAGCCTAAAAGGTATCTCGAAACATTTCGGTGCCGTCTCGGCGCTCACCGATATCGATCTTGACGTTCACGCAGGCGAAGTCGTGGCGCTCGTCGGCGACAACGGCGCCGGCAAATCGACGCTCGTGAAGATCCTTGCAGGCGTCCACCAGCCGAGTTCGGGCGAGATCACGTTCCGCGGCAGCAAGGTGACGTTGGCCGACCCGAGTGCGGCCCTCTCCCTGGGTATTGCGACCGTGTTTCAGGACCTTGCACTTTGCGAGAACCTTGATGTCGTTGCCAACATTTTCCTCGGCCGTGAGCTCAGTCCTTTGAGGCTTGACGAGACCGCGATGGAGGTTCGTGCCTGGACGCTGTTGAACGAGCTTTCGGCCCGCATTCCAAGTGTCCGCATTCCGATCGCATCGCTGTCGGGTGGACAACGACAGACGGTGGCGATCGCCCGGTCCCTGCTTCTGGAGCCAAAGCTCATCCTGCTCGACGAGCCGACAGCCGCCCTTGGCGTTGCCCAGACGGCAGAGGTTCTGAACCTGATCGAGCGGGTGCGCGATCGCGGCCTCGGCGTCGTAATGATCAGCCATAACATGGAGGACGTGCGTGCCGTAGCCGACCGCATCGTCGTCTTGAGACTTGGGCGGAACAATGGAGTTTTCTATCCCGATGCGTCCAACCAGGAACTCGTCACCGCCATCACCGGGGCGACTGAGAATGCAGTCTCGCGCCGTGCCAGCCGTCGCCAGGCGCAGCAGGACACGAGGCAGGAGGGCCAAGTATGACCAGCGATGCGAAACAAACAACGCTTCTGGATCGAGGTGATGTTCGCGTCAGCCACGATGCGGGTATTGGCGCGACGATCCGTTCTTCGATCGACAAGGTGCGCTCTGGCGACCTTGGCTCGCTTCCTGTGGTCGTTGGCCTGGTGATCATCTGGACAGTCTTCGGAACCCTCAACCCGACGTTTCTTTCAAGCAACAATCTTGCAAACCTGCTTTTCGACGCATCCACGGTCGGGGTGATTTCGCTTGGAATCGTTTGCGTGCTGATGGTCGGCGAGATCGACCTGTCGGTCGGTTCAATCAGTGGCTTTGCTTCCGCCATGGTCGGCATGCTGTGGGTCAATCAGGGCTGGCCCGTGGCGATTGCAATCATTGCCGCCATCACCGTCGGCGGATTGATCGGCGCGCTGTATGCTCTGCTTTTCAATCGCCTTGGAATGCCCAGTTTCGTTTCGACGCTTGCCGGTCTGCTGGCGGTACTCGGAATGCAGCTCTATCTGCTTGGCGCGACAGGCTCGATCAACCTGCCTTACGGCTCGCCTTTGGTGAACTTCGGGCAACTGCTCGTCATTCCGCGTCCACTGGCATACGTGCTTGCGCTGCTGCCGGGCGTCGTGATGCTGGTTTCAGGCTATCGGGCTGGGCAACGCCGCAGGCAAGCCAATCTCTCGTCGCGCTCGATCGGTGCTCTCGTCGTGCGTGTCGCTTTAATCACGATCCTCCTCGAATTCGTCGTCTTTTATCTCAATCAGGATCGCGGCATCCCGTGGATGTTCGCGCTCTTCGTCGCCCTTGCGATCGTGATGAACTACGCGCTCACGCGGACCCAATGGGGCCGCTCGATGGCGGCCGTCGGCGGCAATCGCGAGGCGGCACGCCGCGCAGGTATCAATGTCCGGCTCATCTACACCAGCGCCTTCGTTCTCTGCGCCATGTTTGCCGCACTTGGCGGCGTGCTCGCGGCGGCGCGTCTTGCATCGGCAAGCCAGCAGGCCGGGACCGGCGACGTCAACCTGAATGCGATCGCAGCAGCCGTCATCGGCGGAACAAGCCTCTTCGGGGGCCGCGGCAGCGCTTACTCGGCACTCCTCGGCATCATCGTCATCCAGTCGATCGCAAGCGGACTGACGATGCTCGATCTGTCTTCGGCGCTTCGCTACATGATCACCGGCGCAGTTCTCGCCATTGCAGTCATCGTCGATTCGCTGGCACGCCGGTCGCGGGTCTCGCACGGCCGCGCCTGATACAACTACGAAAGCAAGGATTGACATGGGACAGGAACTTTCTGGAAAGGTCGCAGCGATTACCGGGGCTGCCTCGGGGATCGGTCTTGAATGCGCCAAATCGTTATTGCGGGAGGGTGCGAGCGTCGCTCTCATCGACAAGGCCGAAGATTCACTGAAAAGCATATGCTCTAAGCTGGGTGCGAGCGCCTTCCCTCTGGCCGCCGATCTGACCGATCCCGCCAGCGTCTCAACGATGATGCCGCAGATTCTCGAGCGTTTCGGAAAGCTCGATATCTTTCACGCCAATGCGGGCTCCTACATCGGCGGGGAGGTCGTGGACGGCGATCCGGATGCCTGGGACCGGATGCTGAACCTGAATATCAATGCAGCCTTCCGATCGGTCCAGTCGGTCTTGCCTCATATGGTGGAGAGAAAGACCGGCGACATCATCATGACCAGCTCGATCGCCGGTCTGGTTCCCGTTGTGTGGGAGCCGATCTATACTGCGTCGAAACACGCCGTGCAGGCCTTCGTCCATACGGTCAGGCGTCAGGTCATAAAGCACGGCATTCGCGTCGGTGCTGTCGCGCCGGGCCCGGTGGTGACGGCCCTGATCAGCGATTGGCCGCAGGAGAAACTCGATGAGACGATTGCCGCAGGAGGATTGATGGAGGCCAGGGAGGTCGCAGACGCGGTGCTCTTCATGCTGACGCGACCACGCAACGTGACGATCCGCGACCTCGTCATTTTGCCGCACAGCACGGACCTTTGACCATGGCGCAGTACTTTATCGGCGTCGATATCGGTACAGGCAGCGCGCGCGCAGGGGTCTTCGACGAAGACGGCATTCTGCTGGCGGCTGCAAAACGACCCATCACGATCTGGTATGAGGCAGGCAGCATTGTCGAGCAATCGAGCGAGCAGATATGGAAAGCGATCTGCGACAGCGTCAAGGAAGCTGTTGCAGCGGCAGCAATTGCGCCTGCAGCTGTTGCCGGTGTGGGTTTTGATGCGACCTGTTCTCTCGTTGCGGTGACCGCCGACGGCGCGCCGGTCGCCGTCGGCCCCTCCGGCGATCCCAACCGCAATATCATCGTCTGGATGGATCACCGTGCCGCCGGTGAAGCTGCGGAAATCAATGCTGGAGATCACAAGGTCCTGCGTTACGTCGGCGGGCGGATCTCTCCGGAAATGGAAACACCCAAGCTTTTGTGGCTGAAGCGCCATCTGCCGGCCTCCTTTGCCACTGCCGGTCATTTTTTCGACCTTGCGGACTATTTGACCTGGCGCGCAACCGGCTCGCTCAGCCGGTCGGTCTGTACAGTGACCTGCAAATGGACCTTTCTTGCCCACGAAGCGCGCTGGGATGACCAGTACTTCAGGGATATCGGCCTTGAAGAGCTGGTGGCGGAGGGATTTGCCAGGATAGGTACGGATATCGTCGATCCTGGCACGGCGCTGGCAAACGGGCTTACGCAAAGCGCCGCCGCCGATCTCGGATTGCCGGTCGCAACGCCTGTCGGAGCGGCGCTGATCGATGCGCATGCCGGCGGTGTCGGCACGCTCGGCGGAGCCCAAACAAGCGGCGGTTCGGATGTCAGAAACAGGCTTGCCTATATCTTTGGCACATCCGCCTGTTCGATGGCCTCAAGCGACAATCCGATCTTCGTCGGTGGCGTCTGGGGACCATATTATTCGGCAATGGTGCCGGGGCTCTGGCTGACGGAAGGCGGGCAGTCTGCGGCAGGAGCTGCCATAGACCATCTGGTGAGCATGCATGCCGCCTCTGTCGAGGCACGCGCGAAGGCGGATGCCGCGGGGCTCACACTCGTTGCCTGGCTCGACAGGCAGGCCACCGAAAAATGTACGGACCTGGGGCGTGCTGTCGAACTTGCGAAGTCCCTTCACGTCGTGCCCGAGTTTCTCGGAAACCGCTCCCCCCATGCCGACCCCGAGGCTCGCGGCGTCGTCTCCGGCATCGGACTTGACAGCGACATTCCCAGTTTGATCTCGCTCTATGTTGCCGGCCTTTGCGGGATCGGTTACGGCCTCAAACAGCTTTTGGAACGGTTGGCTCAGGACGGCATTGAGATTGACCTGATCGTCGCAAGCGGAGGTGCTGCGCAAAGCAATCTCGTGCGCCAGATTCTCGCCGATACGACGAATGTACCCTTGGCAATCGCCGACACCGAGGAGCCTGTACTGCTCGGTGCGGCAATGCTTGCGGCTGTCGCCGGCGGACGTCATCGTTCGCTGCCGGACGCCATGCAGGCGATGTCGCGCCTTTCCAGACTGTTTTATCCCGTCGGTGGCGCAATTGCAGACCTGCACAAACGCAGGTACCAGGCCTTCGGACTGCTGCAATCGGCTGACCGCGATATCCGATCGCTTTTTAAGCCGGGCGAATGACAGCATCAGTTACGAGGCTGATGAAGAGTGATCGAAGCCGACCGCTTGCCAGCTTCCACACTTCGGCGGCGCTTGCCGGTTATTGCCGAGGTGCAGTCTCACGCCCGGTGCGCTATTGGCTTTCGTCAAGAAATATGAGAATTGGGATCACATTTCGTGTTGATGCGCGCTCCGCGTCAATGCCGCCGCTAAGTTTATACCTTTAAAGGCCGAAATGCTCCGTCGCTTCTTTTCCTATTACAGGCCCTATCGCGGCCTCTTCGTGCTGGATTTCGGCTGCGCGATCATCTCGGGCCTGCTCGAGCTCGGCTTTCCGATGGCTGTGAAGCTGTTCGTCGATCGGCTTCTGATCGGCCAGGACTGGCTGCTCATTCTATTGGCATCTGCCGGTCTTCTGGTCGTTTATGCGATCAATACCGGTCTGATGGCGATCGTCACCTATTGGGGGCACATGCTCGGCATCAACATCGAGACAGACATGCGCCGCGCGGCCTTCGACCACCTTCAGAAACTCTCTTTCAGCTATTACGACAATCAAAAGACCGGCCATCTGGTCGGCCGTCTGACGAAGGATCTCGAGGAGATCGGCGAGGTCGCCCATCACGGTCCGGAGGATCTTTTCATTGCGGTGATGACATTTGCAGGCGCGCTCATCTTGATGCTGACTGTCAATTGGCAGCTCGCGGTCATCACCGCCGTCATCGTGCCGTTGACGGCATGGGTGACCAGCCGTTACGGAACCCGGATGACGCGGAATTCGCGGGCGCTTTTCGGGCGCGTCGGCGATTTCAACGCCCGGATCGAAGAGAGCGTCGGCGGCGTCAGGGTCGTGCAGGCCTTCGGCAACGAGGACCATGAAAGGGCCCTCTTTGAAAATGACAACCAAAGCTATCGGAAGACGAAGCTCGAAGCCTACCGCATCATGGCTGCCAGCACCTCGCTGAGTTACATGAGCATGCGGCTGACGCAGATGATCGTGATGGTCGCCGGCAGCTATTTCGTTCTGTCGGGCGAGCTGACGGCTGGTGGGTTCATTGGTTTCCTGCTTCTCGTCGGCGTCTTTTTCCGGCCCGTCGAGAAGATCAACTCGGTTATCGAGACCTACCCGAAGGGCATTGCCGGTTTCCGGCGGTTTACCGAGCTGATCGACACGGAACCCGATATCGAAGATGCGCCCAACGCGATCGAAGTCGATCATCTGAGGGGAAAAATCGCCTATCGCGATGTGTCTTTCGCCTACAGCAGCGGCAAGCCGGCGCTTAAGCACGTCAATCTGACTATCGAGGCAGGCGAGACGGTTGCATTCGTCGGCCCCTCCGGCGCAGGAAAGACGACGATATGCTCGCTGCTGCCACGTTTTTATGAAGTCGGCTGCGGTGCAATCTCGGTGGATGGCATCGACATCCGCCATATCAAACTCGCCTCGCTCAGACGTCAGATCGGCGTCGTGCAGCAGGATGTCTTCCTGTTCGCAGGAACGATTCGCGAAAACATCGCCTATGGAAGGCTGGACGCCGGCGAAGCCGATATCATCGAGGCAGCTGTGCGCGCCAAGCTTGACGAGACGATTGCATCTCTGCCAAACGGGCTGGATACGATGATCGGCGAACGCGGCGTCAAATTGTCGGGCGGCCAGAAACAGCGCCTAGCCATTGCCCGCATGTTCCTGAAGAACCCGCCGATCCTCATCCTCGACGAGGCGACATCGGCGCTCGACACTGAGACCGAACGCCAGATACAACAATCGCTGGCCAAGC
Organism: Rhizobium etli 8C-3; assembly: GCF_001908375.1. Lineage (NCBI taxonomy): Bacteria > Pseudomonadati > Pseudomonadota > Alphaproteobacteria > Hyphomicrobiales > Rhizobiaceae > Rhizobium > Rhizobium etli. The sequence goes on from NZ_CP017244.1 coordinate 706,241, forward strand.
TTGCCGAAGGCAGGACCACACTGATCATCGCGCACCGGCTAGCAACAATACGCGATGCGGACCGCATCGTTGTCGTCGACGGCTCACGGGTCGTCGAAGTGGGTTCGCATGCCGAATTGCTAAAGCGGCGCGGCCATTACGCGCGCCTGTATGATGCCCAGCTTGCGATCGATTCTTGACCGCGGGCTTGAGACGGTTGGCGTCTCGACAGTCGTAGCGAAGCGAATTACCTATAAAAAATGACCGATCACAGTGACGAGACAATTGCCGCGCGGATCAGCCGCGTACTTGCCGACCGGATCGTGACAGGACAGCTCGCACCCGGTTCCAAACTCAAGCAGGATCATATCGCCGAAGAGTTCGGCTCCAGCCACGTACCGGTGCGCGAGGCACTTCGGCGGCTGGAGGCGCAGGGGCTTGCCATCAGCGAGCCGAGACGAGGCGTCCGCGTGGCGTCATTCGACCTTGCTGAAGTGCAGGAAGTGGCGCGCATGCGCGCCGCACTCGAGGTTCTGGCGCTTCGCCATGCTGCTCCCCACCTGACGCCGTCCATCCTCGATCAGGCCGAGCACGCCACCCTCGAAGGCGACCGGGCCGTTGATGTTGCCGGCTGGGAAGCCGCAAACAGGCGATTTCACCGGCTGGTGCTTTCGCCTTGCGGGATGCCGCGCCTGCTGGCCGCTATCGATGATCTGCACGCTGCGAGCGCGCGGTTTCTTTTCGCGACCTGGAACTCGGGCTGGATGACACCCAAGGATCGCGATCATCGAGCGATCCTCGGTTTTCTTCGCGAGGGAGAAACCGAACACGCCGCCACTGTTCTCGAGCGGCACGTTCAATGGATCGGCCGACGGCCGGCGAGAAGCGGCGGCGCTGCTTTCGCCGAACGTTTTGCGATCGTCGGCTGAGCATCGCTGCAATTCTGTCGCTCGCGGAAAATTCATCGCTGCCCTTGCCTTATGCTGCGCTGCATTATTATAGATAAATCGGTAACGATATCTATTGCAGCACATCTGTAAGGGGAGGATCTGGTTTGATGCAGGCTGAAACGGCTGATTCGCATGGTGCAATCGAGGATTCGGAGCCTTTCTCCACTCGGTATCGCGCCGACGAAGCAGAAATTATCTATAATTTGCCATTCAACGATCTTCTTTATCGCGCCCACAGCATTCATCGCGAAAATTTTGATCCGAACGCCGTCCAGATGAGCCGTCTGCTGTCCATCAAGACCGGCGGCTGCGCCGAGGACTGCGGCTATTGCAGCCAGTCGGCCCATTATCCGACCGGGCTCAAGGCCTCGAAGCTGATGGAGGTAGAGCGTGTCCTTGCCGAAGCGCGCAAGGCAAAGGAGGGCGGCGCCACCCGCTATTGCATGGGCGCGGCATGGCGCAGCCCGAAGGATCGCGATATGGATGCGATCGCAGCCATGGTCAAGGGCGTCAAGGCGCTGGGCATGGAAACCTGCATGACGCTCGGCATGCTGACGCCGGCACAGAGCGCTGCGCTCGCCAAAGCGGGACTTGACTACTACAATCACAATATCGACACCTCAGAGCGCTTCTACGGCCAAATCATAACGTCGCGGACATTTGCCGACCGTTTGGAGACACTGTCGAACGTTCGCGACGCCGGCATCAAGGTCTGTGCCGGAGGCATCCTCGGGATGGGAGAGACGGCCGCCGACCGCATCGCGATGCTGGTGACGCTTGCCAATCTTGCCGTTCCTCCCGAGAGCGTGCCGATCAACATGCTGATCCCGATCCCGGGTTCGAAGCTTGCCGAGGCCGAACCCATCGATCCGATCGAGTTCGTGCGAACGATCGCTCTGGCCCGCATCCTGATGCCGGCCTCGCACCTGCGGCTTTCGGCAGGACGTTCGGATATGAGCGATGAGATGCAGGCCCTCTGTTTTTTCGCAGGTGCCAATTCCATCTTCGTCGGCGATACGCTTTTGACAGCCGACAATCCGGGGGAGGACCATGACAGCGCACTGTTTCGCCGCCTAGGTCTGAAGCCGATGGAGCTGGACGGCGCGGAGGCGGTCCCGTGAGGTTTTCGGGCCTTGCCCGCTATGAGCGGACACTGGCCGGCCTTGAGCGGAAAGGCCGCGCCCGTACGCTGATCGGCCAGAGCGGCATCGATTTTACGTCGAACGACTATCTGGGGCTTGCTCAATCGGAGCGCCTTAGGAACGCGCTTGCCGAAGCGATCGAACGCGGGGTTGCGATCGGGGCAGGGGGATCGAGGCTGTTGCGGGGCAATCATGGCGAGCACGCAGCGCTCGAGGAGCAGGCAGCCGCCTATTTCGGTACCGAAAGGGTCGTCTATTTCGGCAGCGGTTACGCTGCCAACGTCGCTGTCTTTTCGACCCTTCCCCAGCGCGGGGACATCATTGTCCACGATGGCCTGATCCATGCAAGCGCGCATGAGGGGATCGCGGCGAGCAAGGCACGGGCGATATCTGTCACCCACAACGATGCTGCCGCCTTCGATGAGGCGATCAGGAGATGGCGCCGGTCAGGTGGAACTGGCAGGGCGTGGATTGCCGTCGAGAGCCTCTATTCCATGGACGGCGATCGCGCACCTCTTGCCCAGCTTGTAAGCGTTGCGAATGCGCATGACGCCTTCCTGGTCGTGGACGAAGCGCATGCAACGGGTGTCTTCGGGCCGGGGGGGCGCGGTTTTTCGGCAGGTCTGGAAGCGCAAGACAACGTGATCGTCCTTCACACCTGCGGCAAGGCGCTCGGTGTTGCCGGAGCGCTGCTTTGTGCAAGCGCTGTCATCTGTGACTACCTCGTCAACCGCGCCCGCGGTTTCATCTATTCGACGGCGCCGTCGCCATTGATGGCGGCTGCTGTTGGCGAATCGTTGCGAATTCTCCAGGACGAGCCGCAACGGCGCGCGGAGCTCGACAAGTTGCGGGCCTTTGCAAACGGCGCGCTTGCGGCTGCGACCGGTGCCAAAGGCAACGGTTCCCAGATCCTGCCGGTGATGATCGGCGACAATGCACGCGCCGTCGCGATTGCTGCGCATATGCGCGACCAAGGCTTCGACATCAGGGCAATCCGCCCGCCGACCGTGCCGGAAAAGACTGCGCGACTGAGAATCGCAATCACGCTGAACGTGGATTGCAGCATGGTTTCCAGCATGTTCGAGCAGCTGGCGGCCGTCCTGACGGAGGAGGAGCGGTCATGACGCAGGCTTGCGTCGTCACCGGGACGGATACCGGCATCGGCAAGACGTGGTTCGCCGCTGCCCTGACGCGGGCGCTCGATGGCTATTACTGGAAGCCTGTGCAGGCGGGCCTTGAGGAAGAGACAGACAGCCAGGCTGTCGCTCGCCTGGGCGGCATTACTGCGGCACGGATCATCCCGGAGGCTTACAGGCTGAAGACGCCCGCATCCCCGCATCTCTCCGCCAGGCTCGATCGCGTGGCAGTCGAGCCCGAGCGATTGATCCTCCCCGAAACCGACCATCCTCTGGTTGTGGAAGGGGCCGGCGGACTTTTGGTCCCGCTGACCGACCGGCTGTTGTTCGTGGATATTTTTGCCCGTTGGCAGATCCCTGTCATTTTGTGCGCGAGGACAACGCTTGGAACGATCAATCACACGCTGCTGTCGCTAGAGGCGCTGAAGCGCCGTGCCGTACCGATCCTCGGCGTGGCTTTCATCGGCGAGGAGAACGACGAAACGCAGCGGGTGATCGTGAAGATCGGAGCCATTCGGTCGCTTGGCTGCCTGCCGTGGCTGTCTGTTCCAACGCCCAAGACATTGCAGAAAGCTTTCGATGGAAACATCGATATCGAGCACATCAAGGCAGCCCTGGCATGAAGAATTCTCGCGTGTGGCATCCCTTCACCCAGCACGCGCTCGAACCGCGCATGAAGCCGATCGTTGAGACGGCTGGCGCCTACCTTATCGATGAGGACGGCAATCATGTGCTTGACGCGATCTCATCCTGGTGGGTGACCACCCACGGCCATCGGCACCCTGCCATCATGAGGGCAATTGCTGCCGCCGCTGGACACTACGACCAGCTCATCTTTTCTGAATACACGCATGCGCCGGCTGAAGAACTGGCTGAAGGCCTGATCGCCGTTGCACCGCCCGGACTGGCCCATGTCTTTTATTCCGACAGCGGATCGACCGCAGTCGAGGTCGCTCTGAAGATGGCGCTCGGTTTTTTCCATAACCAAGGCGAGCGGCGCAATCGCATCGTCGTCATGGAGCATGCCTATCACGGCGATACGATCGGCACGATGTCGACCGGTGAGCGCGGCGTGTTCAATGCTGCCTACGAACCGCTGCTCTTTGCCGTCGACCGGCTGGCTTTCCCAGAGGCGGGCCGCGAGCAGGAAACCCTCGATGCCTTCGAACGCTACTGCCGCTCAGGCCAGGTGGCAGCTCTTCTCATCGAGCCGCTCGTTCTCGGGGCGGGCGGCATGAAGATCTATGCGCCGTCGCTCCTTGCTGGCCTCAAGGAGGTTGCCTTACGTTGCGGGACGCTTTTCATTGCCGATGAAGTGATGACCGGTTGGGGACGCACCGGAACGCTTTTCGGCTGTGAGCAGGCAGCGATCACCCCAGACATCCTCTGTACCTCGAAAGGCCTGACGGGAGGGGCTTTGCCGTTGGCGGCAACGTTGTGCACGGCGGAAATCTTCGAGGCGCACCTCTCCACTGACCGCCGCAGAACCTTTTTTCATTCGAGTTCCTACACCGCCAATCCGATCGCCTGCGCCGCTGCGGTTGCCAATCTCTCCGTCTGGCGCGATGAGCCGGTGCAGGCACGGATTGAGTCTCTGGCGCAAGCGCATCGGGCGCATCTGACCGGTTTTTCGAATGATGTGCGTTTCCGCAATGTTCGACAGATCGGAACCATCGCGGCGCTCGATCTCGAGGTCGCCTCGGGCGGATACTTGGCACAGGTCGGCCCGAGGCTGCGCGCCTTCTTCCGCGAGCGTCACCTGCTCATCCGGCCGCTCGGCAATGTCATCTACCTGATGCCGCCCTATTGCATCACCGCAAAGGAGCTCGGCCGTGCCTATGAAGCGATCGACGAAGCCGCCTTTCATTTCAGGGGTTCGGCATGACTGGGGTGCGGGCTTCGCGCCTGGCGGGCTTCGGGCACAGCGTGCCGGCGCGACGGGTCGAAAACGTCGAGATTGAGCAAGCGCATGGGCTCGAACCTGGCTGGATCGAACGTCGTACAGGCATTCGTGCCAGGCACTGGGCCGAAGAGGGCGACACTTTGAGCGGGCTTGCGGCCCGCGCCGGGGTCATGGCCCTTAGCGATGCCGGCATCGAGCGGACCGAAATCGCCCTCACGCTGCTTGCAACCTCGACCCCTGACCATTTGCTGCCGCCGTCGGCACCCCTGCTTGCCCATCGCCTCGGGCTTGCAAATTCCGGAGCAATCGATCTTGCAGGCGCCTGCTCGGGGTTTCTTTACGCGCTGACACTTGCCGACGGCTTTGTTCGAAGCCAAGGAAGACCGGTACTCGTCGTTGCCGCAAACATTCTAAGCCGGCGGATCAACCCGGCCGAGCGCGCAAGCTCGGTTCTGTTTGCCGACGCAGCAGGTGCGGTCGTGCTTTTACCATCGCTCGAGCCCGGCAACGGTCTCCTCGGCGTCGATCTTGCGTCCGATGGAAGCGGCTATGATCTCATCTCGATTGCTGCCGGCGGCAGCAACCGCCCCTTTGGGCCGGGAATGAGGCCCGAGGATTTTCTCATGACGATGCGCGATGGACGCGAGGTGTTTTCGCGTGCCGTCGAGATGATGGCGGCTTCGTCGCTGCGGGCGCTCGATCGCGCGGGCGTGATCACGCCGGATGTCAACCGGTTCGTGCCGCACCAGGCCAATACGCGAATCTTCACCGCCGTCGGCGAGAAGCTGGGCATCCCGGCGGTCAAGACCGTCAGCACAATTGCCGACTACGGCAATTCATCTGCCGCGACGATTGCCCTGTCGCTGTCGATCGCCAAGGAGAAACGGCCGTTTGCATCGGGTGAGGTGGTGCTTCTAGCGGCTGCCGGCGCCGGATTGACCGGTGGTGCCTTGGTTTTGGGATTTTGAGAGGCCGCGGGTCACCGGTTGGCAGGACTGCGGCCGTAAAGCAGCAGCATGGCGATGATGACAGTGCCGTAGATGATCTGCCTTCCTGCCTCCGGCATCTGCATGACCGAGAGGATCGATTGCAGGAGCGTGATTAAGATCACGCCGGCGACCGTGCCGAGATAGGAGCCCCTGCCGCCGAGAATGGACGTTCCACCGAGGACGACGGCGGCGATCGAAGGTAAAAGATAAGCATCGCCCATCGATTGGGCCGCCTTCGACGCATAGCCGGCAAGCAGGGCACCGCCAAAGGCGGAAAGGGCACCGGATGCGATGAAGGCGATCAGGACGATGCGACGGGTGTTGATGCCGGAAAGATAGGCCGCGCTCTCGCGGTTGCCGATGCCGTAGACGGAACGGCCGAATGTCGTGCGCGTGAGCGCAAAGACCGTGCCGGAACCGATGACGGCCCAGATGAGGACGGCATTGGGTATGGCGGGGAGAAGAAACCCGGTTGCCAGATAGCGCATGGCAAATGTAGCCGAATCCTGTGGCGAAAAACCACCGGTATAAAGGACCATCAACCCCTGAGCGACGGCGTTGGTCGCCAGAGTGATGATCATCGATGGAATGCGCAGATAGGCGACGCCGATCCCGTTGGCGAGGCCGATCGCCATGCCACAGACGATTCCGAAGGGAATGGCAAGCATCTCGCCTGCAGGACCATATGCGGCCGCAGCACAAGCCATCATTCCACCAACGGCAATCGACCAGGGAACTGAAAGATCGATCTGGCCGAGGAGGATGACGATCATCATGCCGGTGGCAATGACGCCGAGGAAGGAGGCCACTTTCAACTGCTGCAGGAGATATTGAGGCGACAGAAAACTCGTCGAATAAAAACTGCCGATGATCAGCAAAAGGATGATGCAACCGAAGGCCGTCGCGATCGCCGGATCAAGCCGCCGGGCGATTTTAGGCGAAGAGCTCACCGGCTCTTCTCGCGTTACGTTGCTCATCCGAACCACTCCAGCCGATTGCGGACGCGAAACAATCCGAAGGCTCCGAGGCTGACCGCTACCAGCAGCACCACACCCTGGAACAGAGGCTGCCACAGCGGATCGAAATCGAAGACGAAAAGCAGGTCGCCGATGGTGCGGAAGGCGAGAGCTCCGAATACCGCACCGATCGCGCTGCCCTTGCCGCCAAAAAGGGATACGCCTCCAAGCACGACCGAGGCGATCGAGAAGAGCGTGTAGGCATTGCCGCTCGCAAGGGCTGCCTCGCCCGTGAAAGTGAAGAATGTGAGAAACAGGCCGCCGATCGAGGCAAGAAGGCCGGCCAGCGTATAGGCAGTAAACTTGGCGCGACGGATCGGTAGTCCGGACATATAGGCTGCGGTCTCCGACGAGCCGGATGCATAAGCTGTCCGTCCGATGATCGACCGGCTGAACGGCACCCAAATGACGAGAACGATGGCAGCCAGGGCAATCAGGCTGGCGGGCACAGTGCCGAATATCTTTCCCGTCATGAGATCTGCCAGTTCCTCATTGACCGAGCCGCCGGGAAAGGGCCGCAGCAACAAGGCGATCCCGAAGAAGATGGCGCCCGTCGCGATGGTGGCGACAATCGGCTGCAATCTTCCATAAATGACGATCAGGCCGTTCAATGCTCCGCAGAAAAGACCGGTAGTCAGAACGGCGATCACGCCGAAGGCCGTTTCAACCGCCGTTCCGAGAACGACCCAGGAAGCCAGCGCATTCGTAAGGATGAAGATCATGCCGACCGATAGGTCGATGCCGGCCGTGATCACGACCAGCGTCTGCGCCATCGCGACAAAAGCAAGCAGAACACCCTTGTTGGCGGCGGTCTGCACGACGTTGGACGTTAAACCGGCCGGATGGTTGGAGACGTAGATGGCAAACATGACGAAGAAAACAGCCGCTGCCATCAGCGTGCCGCGTCGTTCGTGTAAACGGTAACGCCATTCCTTCATGCCGCGCTCTCCGCCTTCTCGCCCTCGACATTGAGCGCGCTTGCGACCAAAGCATGCTGCGTGATGCCGCCATCCCGCAGTTCGCGTACGATGCTGCCCTTATAAAATACGAGAACGCGATCGCAGCAGCCGATCAGTTCATCGTAATCCGTCGAATAAAAAAGGATGGCCGCGCCAGCCTCGGCAAGCCGTCGCAGCAACTGGTAAATTTCCTGTTTGGTGCCGACATCGATGCCGCGTGTGGGGTCGTTGAGCAGCACGATCCGGGGCCGGCGCATCAGCCACTTGGCAATGACGACCTTTTGCTGATTGCCGCCAGAAAGCTCGCTGACCGGAATGTCGAAACCTGCCGTCTTGATCGCCAGCAACTGCACCATCTCGTCGATCAGCTGTCCTTCCTTTTTCCGGTCAATGACGCCTCCCTTGGATACTCGGTCCAGCACCGCGAAGGAGAGATTTTCCCGGACCGTCATCTCCAGCATCAATCCTTCGGTCTTGCGGTCCTCGGGGATCAGAGCCATGCCGATATGCTTTGAACGTGCGACCGCCGGACTGGTGAGCGTGACCGGCTTGCCATCGACAAGGACGGAGCCGGTGGTGCCGCGAAGTACGCCGAAAAGGGCAAGCAGCATTTCGCGCTGTCCTTGACCGTCCAGACCGCCAAGGCCGACCACCTCGCCTCTGCCGACGGCAAGAGAAATGTCGCGCAGGCTGTCCCCCCAGCACAGCTTGCGGCACTCAAGCGGAGGCGGAGCCGTATCGGCTGTCGCTCGCGCCGGTTTCGGCGGGAAGGCGTTGGAATATTCACGGCCGATCATCATTTCGACGATCTCGCTGCCACTGCGCGTTCCGGCCGCAAAGCTCATCACATTGCGGCCATTGCGCAAAACCGTGCATTCATCGGCCAGTTCGGCGATCTCTTGCATGCGGTGTGAAATGTAAAGCAGCGCCAAGCCCTCGGACCGGAGCCGCCTCAGGACGGAAAAAACCTTGGCGACATCAGTCGCCGTCAACGCCGACGTTCCCTCGTCGAGAATAAGAATGCGCGGCTTCCATGCGAGCGCCTTGGCGATCTCGACCAGTTGCCGACGCGACAGTGACAGATCCTTGACCAGCGCCCGCGGATGGACGTCTTCGGCGCCTGCCCTGGCCAGCATCTCCTCGGCAATCGCGCGCTGTGCCTTGCGATTGATCAGGCCGAAATGGCGCGGCGGCGCAGCGATGCAGATGTTGTCGGCAACGCTCAGGTCGGGAATGAGCGAAAGCTCCTGGAACACGCAAGTGACCCCCGCAGCGCAGGCTTCGGCGGGGGACCTGAAGCTGACCGGGCGTCCGTTCAGCAACATTTGGCCCTCGTCGGGCGCGACGACACCTGCCATGATCTTGATAAGGGTCGATTTTCCGGCGCCGTTCTCGCCGAGAATGGCGTGAATCCGCCCCGGTTTCACGGTGAGTTCGGCATTTTCCAGAGCGTGAACGCCGCCGTAACGCTTCGAAACACCGCTCATCTTGAAGAGGGGCGTTGTCGCCGGGCTTTCTGATGTAATCATAAGGCTCCTCGAAACCGGTCTTACTGGCACGTCGCGGCTACCGCGACGCGCCGCTCAGGCGGGTGGCTTGGACCCGGTCTACTGGTTTTCCTTCGACTGCCCCATGATCTCCTGCGCGGTGAAGTTGATGCCGCAGGTCGGAAAGGCATTGCCGACGAAGAAGTTGTCGGACTGATCGGGATAAAAGTCCTGGCCTTCCTTGAAGTTTGGATCTTCAACAATTGCCAGCGGCAGCTTGATGGATTGCGGCACAACCTGTCCTTCAAGCGCAGCAATCGCCGTCTTGATGGCAACCGCCACCTGTGCGGGGCCTGTACCGGCGGAGGAGCATTTCAGACCCTCGGCGGCATGTTTGGCGCAGAACTTGCGAAAGCCGTTCTCAGTCTCTCCCCCGAAAGGCACAAAGGGATGTCCGGCATCGATCATCGCCTGGACGACGCCGGTATCGCCGCCTTGCGCGGTGATCCCGTCAAATTTCTTGTGCACGGCAATTGCGTCGGCGGTCGCCTTTTGTGCTGTCGGATCGTCCCATTTTCCGAGCACTTCGACGACATCCCATTTCTTGCCGGTCGCAGCAAAGGTTTCGTGAATGCCGTTGTGACGGTCTGTGTCGACCGAGGTACCGGGAACGCCGCGCACTTCCAGAACCTTGCCGCCGTCAGGCAGATGCTTTGCCAGCCAGTTTGCCCACAATACGCCAAGGCCCTTCTGGTCGACGTTGACATTGATTGCGTCTTCGGTGTCCAGGATGTTGTCGAAGGCGACCAGGATGACGCCGGCCTGCTTGGCACGCTTGATGACCGGTCCGAACGCCGTCGGGTTCTGGGCATTGACGACGATGGCGTCATAGCCTGAATCGATGAAGTTGTTGATTGCCGAGATCTGCGCAGGCACGTCCTCGCCGGTCGAAACAACCTTGAACTCCTTGAGTTTCGATGCGACCTCCGGCTGCGATGCATAGGCTTTCGCCGTCTGGATCATCTGGATTCGCCAGGTATTGGCGATATAGCCGTTGGCGAGCGCTATGCGGTAGGGGGCGTCCTTCTTTGGAAATTTGAAGAACTTAGTTTCTGCCGTCCACGGCACGAAGCACTCGGCTTCGGCCGCAGGCCCGCTGACGATTTCCGGCTCGGCGAGTGCCGTGGATTGGGAAAGCGTGATTGCAGCCGCGGCCAGGATGCCGCCGACCAATGTCTTGTACATCGAATCCTCCCATTGTTGCCGTACTTGGAATGGCGTCGAATGGGTGTCGGCATCATCGACCCTCCGCTGCGGTTGTTTTGTGCAGTCGGTGCCGGTCCGGCAAGGCATGTCGATACGCTATCCAGATGACGTCAGACGGGCTCCTCCCCTGCGTCACGAAGGCAATGCTAGCGCTGGCAACCATGATTGTAAAGCGGCCCGGGTTGACCTGTTCTGCTAGGGAATCTTGCGTTTCTGCAGCGTTGCGTTTTTGCGCGCGCGATGCCTAAACCGAGATTGGTGGCGGTCTTTTGCTGCGGCCTTTGTGCGGACAGGACGGTTACTCCGGAACGAGAGATGCCACAACCCAGCGGCGTGAAGACCGTCTGTGCCCATGCGGTTGTTTGAAAACATGGCCATCCCACCGTGGGGTTTTCCCCATTTGGAGCATCGCGCGTCAGGCAAAACGAGGTGCAGCATACTGCGTATCCAATCTTGATAGGAAGAGCTTGCGGAAGCGCTGCGCGCCAATTCTGGCGCCGGCAAGTGTTGATGCCCAGGTTTGACGGTGCCATTGTCGGGATCTGGCTCTTAATGGCATTGGCGGGAGGCGAGGCGGTATTCAGGCGCTGGAACAAGATTGTATGTTCAGGGGATCGTCACCACGATTGCCGTGCAGGCGCTCTCGCCCTCACGGCGATAGCTGTGCGGCACACTTGAATCGAAATGCATGGCATCGCCTTCGTTCAGGGACGTCTCTTCGCCGTCGACATCGACAGTCAGCCGGCCGCTCATGGCGTAGATGAACTCCGCGCTGCCATGACGGTGCGGTTTTGAAGGCTGGGTATTGGCGGAAAACTCCGCGAAGTAGGCGTCCATGCGCCGTTCGCCGGCCGGATAGTTCAAGCTTTCGAAAAGATAAAATGGCGTCGCCTCGTCTGGCGGGCTTGCAAGCCGCAGACGCTCATCCCTTCTGGTCACGGTAACCAGCGGCCCTTTCTTGTTGAAGAAGTAATCGAGATCGACGCCGAAGACCATCGCGATCCTCAGCAGCGTTGGCAAGGTCGGAAACAACTGACCGCGCTCGATCTTCGAAAGCATCCCGGGCGACAGGTCCGTATGGGTCCCAAGTTGCACCAAGCCCATCTTCTTATTCAGCCGCAGCGTCTTTATGCGCGGCCCGATCCTGTAGCGCTCGAGTTCGCCAGCGAGTGTGTCGGATAGCATTTTATCAACTCCTTTTCGTCAGGCGATAAGGTGTCATGCCAAATGTTCACGTCAAGACAAAACTTATTATTGTCACGAAAATATTACTGGTAGGAAAAAGAAATTTCATTAAACGATAATTCATGCGTCTCGGATTGAGGCGCGTTTGAAAACAGGGAGCATGACAATGAGGATGAAACGCGTATTCGCAGCCGCTGTGGTTGCCATTGCAGCCATCGGACTCCAGGCGCAGGCTGCTGAAAAGGACATCGTCGATACGGCAGTGGAGGCCGGCCAGTTCAAGACGCTTGCCTCGGCGCTCGACGCTGCCGGGCTCGTTCCCACCCTGAAGGAACCCGGACCGTTCACCGTCTTTGCGCCAACCGATGCCGCCTTTGCCAAGCTGCCCGCCGGCATGGTGGCGGAGTTGCTGAAGCCGGAGAACAAGGAGCAGCTCATCGATATCCTTACCTACCACGTCGTTCGCGGAAAAGTGATGGCCGCCGACGTCATCGGCGTCGACGAAGCGAAATCGGTCAACGGCAAGATGATCGACGTCGAGACAATGGGTCGTTCGGTCAAGGTCAATGACGCAAACGTCACCGCGACCGACATCGCTGCTTCCAACGGCGTAATTCACGTCATCGACCGGGTGATTTTGCCGCCGAAGGGCTGATCGCCATTCCCCCGCGTGGCCCGGCCGAAGGCGCCGTCGCCTCGCCCGACAGACAACCATGGAGAATGACATGAAGTTCTTGAATATTCTGACGCTCGCCCTCGTCATCGTCGGCGGTCTCAACTGGGGCCTCGTTGGCCTGTTCGGCTTCGACCTGGTCGCCGCGATTCTTGGGGCCGGCTCGGCTCTTGCCCGCACCGTCTACACGCTGGTCGGACTGTCGGCGGCATGGCAGTTCCGGCCGTTGGTTTTTGCAGTCGGCGCGGGGGAAATTGCTGCGCAGCGTGGCCGATAGATCTGAAACGAGAGGCTGCTCGACATTGCGGGCGGCCGCTCGGCATCGTAGCGACAGGGTTCCAACGGATATGATTTCCCTCCTCATGCTTCTTGGATTTGCACTGGCCACGTTCGCCGCCGGTGCCATCGGTGCGCTCTTTCGTCCGGGAAAATGGTATACGCGGTTGGATAAGCCGGCTTGGCGCCCGCCGGATCGGTACTTTGCGCCCGTGTGGATGCTTCTTTACGGGACGATCGCACTGTCCGGGTGGCTGGTCTGGCGGGAGGGCGGATTGCCCGAGGTCGCTTTGCCACTCACCGTCTACACGCTTCAGCTGATGCTGAATGCAGCCTGGTCACCGATCTTTTTTGGTCTTCATCGTCCCGACCTGGCCTTCTTCGAGATTATTGTGGTCTGGCTCTCCATCGCGGCCACCATCTTGCTGTTCTACCCGATCAGCACGGCAGCAGCGCTGCTGCTCCTGCCCTACCTGGCATGGGTAAGCTTCGCATCGGTGCTCAACTTCGCGATCTGGCGGCGCAACCCACTGCCGGTGCGTGTCTAGAAGGGAGTGCACTCCTTGGGCGCCAGATGGATCGAGGTGAATGACCGCATGCAGCAGGGTTACCGCTACGCCCTTACGGCAGCGACGGGATGCGAGTTCCATGCAGAATTCCGGCCGGGCCTCATGCCGCCGGACATGTTGGCGCTTGGGGTCTTCGCCGGCAAATACATGACTGACTGCCGGCAAGAATTTCCTGAAAGCTGGTTCGGGCAAGCTCGCCTTTCGCCGGTTACCCGCGATCCCTCGCTCAACTACTTTGGTGTTGACGCCAGTCAGCCTCTCAGTGTCTGGCGAGCAAAGGGCTGGATCCATCCAGACGATCCGAGGGGCTGGTTTCAGTGGTATTGTCGCTATTTCCGCGGCCGTAGGATGCCCGGCGAGGACGAACGTCAGATCGGCCGCTGGCGGGCCATGCGGCGACACATCGCCCAGATCAGGCACCATTGCGAGCCCGGCGATCTCTGGTGTCGCCGGCGCCAGCGGCAGGCGCTGCTTCACTGGGCCTATGACAGCCGGAAACTGTAAAGCAGGCGCCACTTTCAGATGCAAGAATTCCATGTCGTTCGCCGCGCCAGGCATATGCCCCCTCCGGCCCCCACGGGGCGGCATGGGAGGCGGGCCCCGAACGGCCCGGTCGGTCTTTTTCGCCAAACGGCCGCTAGATTTGGGCGTGACGGCAGCAATGACTTGGTCGCAATCTGCCTTCCGCAGTGCCGGCTGTGTCCGCTCGAGCCTCCCTCTGGCTCCTTTCGGCGACGAGCAGGACAATGGCATGGGCGGGAGACGAGACAATGACGACGTCGTCCTTTCGAGCGGCGAGAGCGCATGGCGGATCGTCGCAGGTTCGAGTACCGACGGGAATGCGAATTCGGATTCATTTGTCTCGATCGATGCAGCTCCGTTCAAACCTGCCCGGATTTGGCTGCTGCGAACTGACTGCGGACGATGCCGTGGCGCTGGAGCTTGTCGTAAAAAGTCTTGCGCGGTATTCCGAGCTCCGCAATCGTGCGGCGCACGTCGCCGCCATTGGAATCGAGCGCCTCACGGATGATGCTGGCCTCATAGCGGTCCAGTCTCTCGGGCAGGGGAAGGCCTTGTCCCGTATCGGGAGGCGACGCTTGGCTACCTGCCGAAGCCTGCTCAACGCCGAGGACGAAGCGTTCGGCAAAGTGCGACAGTTCGCGCACGTTGCCTGGCCAGTCGTGACCCTGCAAATGACGTTGAATGGCTGACGAGATCGCCGGAACTTCGCGGTGAAACCGGGAGGCCGCGCGCTCGGCAAAATGGCCAAAGAGGAGGGGGATGTCGTCCCGGCGCTCTCGAAGCGGCGGGATCGAGATCGTGACCACATTCAGCCGGTAATAGAGATCCTCACGAAAATTCCCGCGCTGTTCCGGGTCTGAAAGATCCACCTTTGCGGCGGCGACGACGCGCAGATCAACGGGTCTGACCTCATTGGTGCCGAGCGGCGTCACTTCCCGCATCTCGAGAACGCGCAGCATGTGCACCTGGGTCGACGGCGGCATGCTTTCGATCTCGTCGAGAAAAAGCGTCCCGCCGCTTGCATGCTCAATACGCCCGACGCGCTTCTTTTGCGCTCCGGTAAAGGCGCCGGGTTCATGGCCGAAGAGCTCGCTCTCTATGACCGTCTCCGGCAGAGCTCCGCAGTTGAGGGCAACGAAATTGCCCGATGCTCTGCGGCTCCATCGATGCAGCAGGCTGGCCACCACTTCCTTGCCGCTGCCCGTCTCACCCGTGACGAGCACGTCGACCTCGGTATCGGCGATCTGGCGCAAGGTCCGGCGCAGCCGCTCCATCGTCGCTGTCTGGCCGATCAGCGGCAGGTCGTCCCGAGCCTGATCGGCGGCCCGGCGCAGCGCTCTATTTTCCAGAACGAGAGCGCGTTTTTCCACCGCCCTTCTGACTGATTGCACCAGCCGGTCGGTTGCAAACGGCTTGGTGATGAAATCGTATGCGCCGTCCTGAATGGCCTTCACCGCCATGGGAATATCGCCGTGGCCGGTGATCAGGATGACCGGCAGGTCCTCGTCTTCCTTCCGCACGCGATCGAAAAGCTGCAGACCGTCAATCTGCGGCATGCGGATATCGGAAACGACCGCGCCTGCATGATCGGCGCTAAGGGCACCAAGGGCTTCACTGGCGACCGAGAAGGCTGAAACTTTAAAGCCCGCAAGCTCCAAGGTTTGCTTGGTCGCCCGCAGCAGGTCCTTGTCATCGTCGATGAGAAAGATCGATAACGCATCCCTCATGTCTTTGCCCTCATAAGGTGGACTGTAAAACATGTGCCGTTGCCGCTGCTTGTGACATCGATCCGGCCGCCGTAATCGGCAACGATGTCCTTTGAAATGACCAGCCCGAGGCCCAAGCCTTTTTCCTTGGATGTATGAAACGGCGTAAAGAGAGTGTCGAGAATTGCCGGTGGAATGCCGGGTCCATTATCCGACACGGCGATGGCGACCTGCTCGGGCGTAGCTGCAACGGATACCTCCACCTTCGCATCGTCGCGGCCTTCGAGCGCCTCAAGGGCGTTCTGGAACAGATTGATCAGAATCTGCTCCAGCCGGATCCGATTGCCCATGACGAAGAGACCCGGTGGCGGCATCTGAATGTCGAGTGCGTTCAGCTGCCCGGCAAACCGGCTCTTCAGCAAGACGACGGCGCCTTCGATGATGGTGCTAAGCTCAACGGGCTCGGCAGCCGTCCTACCTTTGCGCGCAAAGGCTTTCAATTCCTCGGTAATCGTGCCGATTCTTTCGGTGAGCTGAGCAATGGCACCGAGATTCTCCTCGGCCGGACTTGGCTCTTTGCGCTGCAGGAAGACGCGGGCGTTGTCGGCGTAAGCGCGGATCGTGGCAACCGGCTGATTGATCTCATGGGCTACGCCGGCTGCAACCTGCCCGAGGATGGCGAGCCGGTTTGCCTGCACGAGCTCCTGTTGCACGATCTGCAGCTTCGCCTCCGTATCTCGATGATCGGAAATTTCCGCCTGCAGGCGATCGCGAGCACGGCTCAATTCATCTGTCCTGGCAACGACCCGGCGCTCCAGTTCCTCGCGCATGGCCTGTTCGCTGGCGATCCTCATCATGGATACCTGCCGCCGTCTCAGCAAAACGGCAGCGATTGCGACAATGGGCAGCAAAAACGCCAGTGCGATAAGCCGCATCTCCCGCACAGCCGAGGCGACCGGCGCTTCGGTTGGAACCAAATATTCCAGCCGCCATGGCGTCGTGGGAACCGCCGCAAAGAGGCGCAGATACTGGGCCTCTCCGCCCCCGGGCAGGACCGCAGAAACAATGGCTGCGTCCGGGCCGATGGTTAAGGGATGCATGATGGGAAGCTCAGCCAGCGGTGCATCTCCGAACTGCAGGCTGCTTCGAATGGATGCAAGATCCTGCTGCGGTACCGGCCCGGTGGTCATGAAACGCCAGGAAGGAATGCTGGTGATCAAAACGACCCCATGGTTGTCCGTCACGTAAACGGGCCGGCTTGCGTCACGCCAGTCACTTTCCAGACGGTCGAATTCCATTTTGACGACAACGACCCCGAGTGGAGCGGCCGCACTGCCGACCCTTCGGGAGATGTAAAGGCCGGGGCGTTTGCTGACGCTGCCAAGGGCGAAGTGCTCCGCCGTGCCTTGCTCCATCGCGCGACGGAAATAGTCGCGGAACGCGTAGTCGTTTCCCACGAAACTGGTGGACTGGCGCCAGTTGCTTGAGGACACGGCTATGCCATCGGGACCGATGACATAAAGCACGGCGGCTTGCGTGTCGGTGACCAGCCGCTCCAGCTTGCGGTTTAAGAGATCAGTTGCGCCGCTCTTTGCAGATGAGAGCGCGTCAAGAACCTGTTGATCCTCCGAAAGGAGTAGCGGCAGGGCGCGAGGGCGCTCCAGAACGGCCGTCAGCAAAGCGACCTTGAGATTGGCATCGGTGCGGGCACGGCTTTCCAACGCTTCGATCGCCGAACGGCGCCCGTAAAGTTCGGCGCCGACGAGCGCTGCCGCAATCAGCATCGCAGATGCAGTTAGAAAGAAGATCCAGGCCCGACGCGCCTGCCGAATGACATCCGGCGGAGTTCGAACTTTGTCAGTGGTTGACCGCTGAAGCATGACCAAGAATGTGCGTATTCTCGCACAATGGTCAAATCATTTTGTGCGAAAAGGCGCCCAGCTGAATTCGCTTTCCCGATCGGATTGTCGAAAACATACGAAAAAACAGGGGTTTAGGGGCGTGGAAGCAAACTGGCATGGCCGTTGCAATGTGTCTGCAAACAGCCGGGTGGCTGTTGAATTACCAGATATCCGCATCATCCGCCCCGGGAGGCCGTTTTTCGGTTTGGGGCTTTATGGAGGACACTATGGGTGTAGCAATTCCAGCCTCGCCGGCGCGCGGCAAAGTTCCATTCTACCGGCATCTCTATGTGCAGGTCGTTTTCGCGATCTGTGCAGGCATTCTTCTCGGGCACTTCTACCCCGAACTCGGCACGGCGCTGAAACCGCTGGGCGATGCCTTTATCAGGCTCGTCAAGATGATCATCGCGCCGGTCATTTTCCTGACGGTGGCAACCGGCATCGCCGGGATGTCCGATCTGCACAAGGTCGGGCGCGTCGCCGGCAAGGCGATGATCTACTTCCTCGTCTTTTCGACGCTCGCACTTGCCGTCGGTCTTGTCGTTTCCAACGTCATCCAGCCGGGTGCGGGCATGCATATCGATCCGGCCACGCTCGACGCCAAGGCGGTGGCGACCTATGCCGAAAAGGCCCACGACTCGACCATCACTGGCTTCTTGATGAATATCATCCCGACGACCATCGTCGGTGCTTTCGCCGACGGCGACATCCTGCAGGTGCTGTTCTTCTCGGTGCTGTTCGGTATTGCGCTTGCCATGGTCGGCGACCGCGGCCGGCCAGTGGTGGATTTCCTGCAGGCTTTGACGACGCCGATCTTCCGCCTCGTTGCGATCCTGATGAAGGCGGCCCCCATCGGAGCCTTTGGTGCGATGGCTTTTACGATCGGCAAATACGGCATCGGTTCGATCGCCAATCTTGCCATGCTCATCGGCACCTTCTATCTGACGTCACTGCTTTTCGTCTTGATCGTGCTTGGCGGCGTTGCCCGCTACAACGGCTTCTCGATCCTGGCGCTGATCCGCTACATCAAGGAGGAACTGCTGCTTGTCCTGGGTACGTCGTCGTCGGAAGCAGCCCTTCCCGGTCTCATGGCGAAGATGGAACAAGCCGGCTGCAAGCGCTCCGTCGTAGGCCTTGTGATCCCGACCGGCTATTCCTTCAATCTCGACGGCACCAACATCTACATGACGCTGGCAGCCTTGTTCATCGCACAGGCGACGGACACGCCGCTGTCCTTCGCTGACCAGATCCTGCTTTTGCTGGTAGCAATGCTGAGCTCAAAGGGTGCTGCAGGCATCACCGGCGCGGGCTTCATCACGCTCGCTGCCACGCTCTCGGTCGTTCCGTCGGTTCCCGTCGCCGGCATGGCGCTCATCCTCGGCATCGACCGCTTCATGTCGGAATGCCGCGCGTTGACGAATTTCGTCGGAAACGCAGTCGCCACCGTTGTCGTCGCTCGCTGGGAGAACGAACTGGATCAGACAAAGTTTGCTGCAGCAATGGCCGGTGACCTGCCGGAAATTGGTGACGTGACCGTCCCCTCACTTCAGGCTGCCGAATAACGCCTGAGCTTTCAGCGACAAGTCGCCGCGCTCTGACGAGGGCGCGGCTTTTTCGCGCCTCCACAAAGGCGGGCTGGTGGAATTTTCTGGCTCCTCAATGTAACGCCCAACCTTAAGGCGAGGGGCCGCGCGTGCCGAGGAGATGACAACGTCTCAGGCGACAGAGGCTCACAGCCCTCGGCTGAAGCCATGACGGCGGCCAGAGCGAAATCCCGCCGCCCGTCGGCTGATCTGGCCGTTGGGAAATGCCTGGTCAGCAGACGGCCGCGCGGATCCAACCATGCCGCGCGGCCGTTCTTGAAGAGGTGGTTCAGGACGGCTGGGAGGGCACCGTGTGGCCCTGCCGCCTCTTCACTCCGCTGCGATTTTTTCAATTTCGTTTGCCTGAACGATATGCTCAAGCAGCGCCGTTTCTTCCGGGTTGAGATCGATAAGCGGCGGACGGACGGGGCCGGGGTCCCGGTCACGCACCCGCAGCCCGGCCTTGATGATCGAGACAGCGTAACCCTTCTTGCGATTGCGCAAGGCCACAAAGGGAAAGAAGAAAGTCTTCAGGATTTCGTCAACGACAGGCTGATTGCCTGAGCGAAGCGCCTGATAGAAACGCTGGGCAAGCGCCGGTATGAAGTTGAAGACCGCCGAGGAGTAGGTGGTGACGCCGGCTGCAAAATAGGCCTGCGCATACACCTCATGCGTCGGCATGCCGCCGACATAGACCAGACGGTCCTGAAGCTTGGTGGTAATCTCGATCACCTTGTCGACATCACCTACGCCGTCTTTAAAGCCGATCAGGTTCGGGCACTCATCGCAAAGCCTTGCAATGCTGTCGGCCGTCAAGACGGCATTGTCACGGTTATAGACGATGACGCCGATGCCGACCGACTTGCAGATGGCCTTCACATGGTCGATGAGGCCGGCTTGTTCGCTGAACATCAGATAGGGCGGCAAAAGCAATAGACCGTCTGCGCCGGCCTTCTCGGCGGATTTGGCGATGTCGATTGCAAGCGAGGTGCCGTATCCGGCGCCGCAGATGATCGGTGTTTTCCCGGCCGATCCTTTTGCCGCCGCCACGACGCAAGGAATTTCCTGCGGATTGAGCGAAAAGAACTCCCCGGTGCCGCCCGCGGCGAATAAAGCGGCCGCGTCGTAGCCGGCCAACCATTCGATGTGTTTGCGATATGAATCCTCGTCGAATTTGAGTTCTTGATCGAAATGCGTGACCGGGAAGGAGAGGAGCCCGCTGCCCACCGCTCGCTTGAGTTCTATTGGATCCATTGTTCATTCCTGTTTGATGTTCATAGGTGAAGGGAATGCGGGATCGGCTTAGATTGAGGCCGTCTCAAGCGCTTCGACGAGCGCTGCGATGTAGCCGTAGCAAAAGGCAAAGGCCACGCCGGAAGGATCCCTGCCGCTGATCGTCGGGACGTGATCGGGCATCAGCATGTACTTGTAGCCAACCTCCTTGTAGATCCGTGCAGAGCGGACCATGTCCATGTCGCCCTCGTCGGGGAAGGTTTCCATGAAGGACAGTTTTCCGCCCTTGATGTTGCGGAAGTGAACATTGAAGATTTTTCCGCGCGTTCCGAACCAGCGGATGACCTCGTCGATTTCTTCGCGCGGATTCTCGAGCATCTCGCCGATCGACCCCTGGCAGAAATTCAGTCCGTGATAGGGACTTTCGTGCATGGTCACGAACTTCTTCAGGCCGTCGACAGTCCCAAGGACGCGGGTGACGCCGCGATAGCCGGGGGGCGTGTAGGGATCATGCGGATGGCAGGCGAGCCGCACGCGATTGCTTTCGGCAACCGGCACGACACGCTGGAGGAAATAATCGATTCTTTCCCAGTTCTCGTCCTCGGAAAGCGTCCCGGCAAGACCGGGCGCTGCTCCCTGATCGGCTTTTTCCCAGCGAAAGGCCTCGTTCATCGAGCCGCCGCGGCCCGGCTCCATCGGCGTGCGGGGGATGCCGATCAGATTGAGGTTATATTTTGCCGCTGGAATGCCTGCCGCGGCAATATCCTCGATCAGTCTGCAGACGGCATCGATCTGACGATCACGTTGGGGACCGGCAAGCAGAATATCTGGATAAGAGGCCTTCTCGATCGGCCGCGAGGGAAGGGGCAGCTGAACCATATCAAGGATCAATCCGAAGCTCTCGATCTTGTCGCGGTGGCGTTCGAGATCATCAAGAGACCAGCTCGCAGGCGGTCCGGGCGGGTCGGCGCAGATATGCTTCAGCCCGAGCTGCGCGAAAACACGCAAATCGTCGTCGTCGCGAACCGCGACCTGGGTCCCAACATACATGTTTTGAAATCCTCTCCAAATTTCAGAAATGTCATATGACATAATATGAATTCCGAGAGGTGTCGAGTGGCTTATCGCTGTTCGGCCAGCTTCCGGTAGCGCCGCTGGCTGGCAAGCAAATGCGCCCGCATGGCCTGCCGCGCCCGCTCGGGTTCCTGATCCGCAATGGCCTCAAGGATCTCGACATGTTCTGCGTGGACCTTCTCGAGATAGGCACGATCATGGGCCTCGGGCAGCGTTGGAAACTGCCCCCTGGGGATGGACCGAGGGCCAAAATGCCGCAATACGTCGACATAGAAGCGGTTGTTCGTCGCCGCTGCGATCGCCATATGAAACTCGTAATCTGCTTCGACCGTGGGGGCGCCATCCTCGATCATCTGGGCCATCTTGCGGTTGGCTGCACGTATTGCAGCCTCCTGTTCAGCTGTTCTTCGATAGGCCGCAATTGCGGCCGCCTCTCCCTCCGCGGCCATACGAAATTCAAGTAATTCAAGGGTTTCCGGGATGCTCCTGATTTCGATCGGCGTTAGCGAAAATGCCTTTTGCGCAGAAGGATTGCTGACGAACACTCCCTTTCCCTGGATGGGTCGGACATAGCCGGCTGAGCGAAGATCGGCGATGGCCTCGCGAACAACGGTGCGGCTCACACCAAAAGTCGCCTCCAGCTGCGGCTCGGTGGGCAACTGGTCTCCCTCTTTAAGCTTTCCTGATTCGATCTGGGCACGCATCTGATCGATCAACTGCTGCGCAAGTCTTTCCCGGCTCCGTCGCATTTTCAAATCCCAACCCTCACAGCGCCTGTCGCAAATGCCCATGGGCGGCTCTTGCCAACCCGCAGGAACTTCTGTAAATCATAATACGACATACCGATGACATAATATGTCTTCTATAGTAGACTAGGGAGGAATTGAAATGAAGCATTTTCGCAAGGGGCTATTCGTTGGAGCCGCCATCAGTTTTCTGGCGCTGACTGCTTCTGCCGCCGTCGCCGAAACGCCGAAGGATCAACTCGTCATCGGCACGTCGCTTGCCCAGGTGTTGTCGCTCGATCCGCAGCAGGCGACGGAGGGCAAGGCCAATGAAATCATGTGCAATCTCTATGACCGTCTGGTCCTGGCGACACCGGAGGGAAAGATCGCTCCGCAACTGGCAGAAAGCTGGGCGATCGATGATAAAGGCATTACGTTCAAGCTCAGGGAGGCGGCATTTGCCTCCGGTAATCCGGTGACATCCAAGGATGTCGTATTTTCGCTGACGCGTCTTCTCAAGATGAACCAGGCAGCAGCGGCCAACCTGAAGCGGGTCGGCTACAATGCCGACAATATTGAAAAGCTGGTGACGGCACCCGACGAACATACAGTTCGCATTGATCTGTCGGGCGAGGTTACGCCGGAACTGCTTCTCTATCGTCTTGCTATGGTGACCACCAGCGTTGTCGACAGCGTCGAGGTTTTGAAGCACGTCAAGGACAACGACTATGGAAACGCGTGGCTGCGCACGAATTCTGCCGGTTCGGGTCCCTTCACGCTCAATCGCTGGACACCCAACGAGATCGTCATTCTGGACGTCAACAAGGAGTATGTCGGGGGCGAACCGAAGATGCGGCGCGTCGTTATCAGGCATGTTCCTGAAAGCCAGGTCGAGCGCCTGATGCTTGAGCGCGGCGACATCGACATTGCAAGCGCATTGAGCGCATCTGATCTTGCGACGTTTCAAAACAAGCAGGGATTCGAAATTCAGCGCGTACCGACCGGCGGGTTCTATGTGCTTTCCATGAATGCCGGAAATCAATATCTGTCTAATCCAAAGGTCCGCGAGGCGATCGCCTACGGCATCGATTATGCCGGCATCGAAAAGACCATCATGGGGCCTTACGGCAGGGTGCGGACGGTGCCGGTTCCGGAGAACTACGAATATGCAATTTCGAGCCCTGATTGGCATCTCGATGTCGAAAAGGCCAAGTCGCTTTTGGCGGAGGCCGGGTTCAAGGACGGCTTTTCGCTTTCTTTGAAGACGATCGCGCAGACGCCGCGTATCGATCTTGCGACAGCCATCCAGGCCTCGCTTGCGCAGATCGGCATCAAGGTCAATATCCAGCAGGGCAATGGTTCGGAGATCATCGCGGCCCACCGCGCCCGCGATTTCGACCTCTTGATCCCGCAGACTGGCTCCTACATGCCGAACGTTCTCGGTTCGATGGAGCAGTTTTCCAGCAATCCGGACAATTCCAGGGAGGCAAACAACGCCGGCAACTTCGTCTGGCGCTCGGCCTGGGATATCCCCGAACTGACGAAGCTGACCGCAAAGGCTTCGCTTGAGCCGGATGCCAAGAAGCGCGGCGAGCTTTATGTCGAAATGCAAAAGATGTTCGTTGACCTCAAACCGGCTGTGCTGCCGCTCTTCGAGCGTTACGAGCCGATCGTTCTAAACGCGCGCGTTAAGGACTATGTCGGCCATCCGAACATGACGACGCGACTTGAAGCCGTAACCAAGGCAGAAACCGAATAACCGACGCAGGCAGCCGATCATGAAGGAATTGTCCACGAGTGAGCTTGGAAGGCGCGTCCTCCAACTCATCGTCAGTCTGTTCATCTTGCTTTGCGTCACCTTCGTGATCGGCCGCGTCATGCCCGCCGATCCCGTCGGCGCAGTGGTCGGCGAGCTTGCCGACCCTTCCGCCTACGCGGCGATGCGGGCGCGCCTTGGGCTTGATCTGCCACTTTATCAGCAGTTCTTCATTTATCTGACGGGCTTGCTGCATGGTGATTTCGGAACGGCAATCCTGACGGGCAATCCCGTTTCGAAGGATCTGGCTCAGGCATTTCCGGCAACGTTTGAGCTTGCCACTTTGGCGGTCATCATATCGACATTCATAGGTGTGCCGCTCGGACTTGCGGCCGCACTTTTCCGCGACAGCTGGATCGACAAGACGGCGCGGGTCGTGGCCCTTGTCGGTCATTCGATACCGGTCTTCTGGTTCGGTATCGTCGGGCTGGTAATCTTCTATGCCGGGCTCAACTGGGTGGGCGGTCCAGGCAGGGTCGATGTCTATTACGAGGGTATCGTAACCCCAAGGACCGGTCTGATGCTGGTGGACAGCCTGCTCGAAGGCGAGCCCGAAATTTTCTGGAATGCGCTTTCGCACATCATTCTGCCGGCCATCATCCTTGCTTACGCCGCCATGGCATATATCACCCGCATGACCCGCAGCTTTACACTTGAGCAGCTCAATCAGGACTACGTCATTGCTGCGCGAGCCAAAGGGGTCGGGCCGGCGAATACGGTGCTCGGTCATGTTCTGCCAAACATTGCCGTGCAGCTGATCACCGTTCTTGCGATTTCCTATGGAAATCTTCTGGAAGGCGCGGTCGTGACCGAGATCGTCTTCTCATGGCCGGGGATTGGTCAATACATGACGAATGCGTTGATGATCGGCGATATGAACGCCATCCTGGCCGCAACAATCATCGTTGGCTTCATCTTCATGTTCCTCAATTTTGTAGCAGACATTGCCTATGCGCTGCTTGACCCGCGCACCCGGGAGGCCACGCAATGACCGACGCGCTCCATTCTCAAAGCGAGATCAGGCGCCCGCCTATTCCCGCCCGCATCGCCGCCTCGCTGGCGCGCGCCGGGCGCAAACTTGCCGACGAGCCGCTCGGTCTCTGCGGCTTCCTCATCCTCGTGGTGCTTTGCATCGTTGCAGTCATTGGCCCGGCGTTTGCGCCTTATGATCCAAATGTCCAGATGCTGAGTGACGCACTGCAGCCGCCCAGCCTTGCACATCTTGCAGGGACAGATGAGTTTGGACGCGATATCTTCAGCCGTCTAGTCTATGGGACAAGGATCACCATCCAGACGGTGTTCTCGATATCGGTAATTGTCGGCCCTGTGGGATTGCTCATCGGCATCGTATCCGGCTTTTTCGGCGGCCGGACAGACGCGATCTTGATGCGTGCAACCGACATCGTCCTGTCCTTTCCCTCGCTGATCCTGGCCCTTGCATTTGCCGCCGCCCTTGGAGCCGGATTGAACACGGCGATCATCGCAATCTCGTTGACGGCCTGGCCGCCGATTGCCCGGCTTGCCCGAGCAGAGGCCCTGGTCGTGCGCAACGCCGACTACGTTGCCGCAGCCCGCCTTTACGGAGCCTCTTCCTTGAGAATACTGCTTCTTTACATTGCACCGATGTGCGTCCCGTCGGTGATCGTGCGCCTGACGCTCAACATGGCCGGGATCATCTTGACGGCGGCATCGCTCGGCTTCCTCGGCCTTGGCGCGCAGCCGCCGGCGCCGGAATGGGGCGCGATGATATCAAGCGGACGCAAGTTCATGCTCGATTACTGGTGGGTTGCCGTCATGCCCGGCATTGCCATCTTGCTCACGAGCCTCGCCTTCAACATCGCCGGCGATACGCTGCGCGATATCCTGGATCCGCGCCATGCAAGATCGTGAAACCTCAACGATCCTTTCTGTGCGGAATTTGAACGTGCGCTTTGGGCGCAGTTCAATACCGGCCGTCAGCGAAGTCAGCTTCGACCTGGGGCGGGAAAGGCTGGGAATTGTGGGCGAGTCCGGTTCCGGAAAATCGACGACCGGGCGGGCGATCATGCGCCTTCTTTCGCCGAGCGCCGAGATCTCGGCGGAGCGTTTCGACCTTGCCGGCAGTCCTCTGCTTGAAAGGACCGAACGGCAGATGGGTGCACTGCGCGGCAAGGAGATGGCACTGATCATGCAAGATCCACGCTATTCGCTCAATCCGGTGCTGACCATCGGCCGGCAGGTGGCGGAGGCGGCAAGGCTTCATCTTGGCCTGGGTCGCGCTGAAGCGATGGAGAGTGCAAGAAGCATGCTCCAACGCGTCAGGATCAGTGATGCAGAGCGCGTCATGGGACTCTACCCGCATCAGATATCCGGTGGAATGGGCCAGCGCGTGATGATTGCGATGATGCTGCTTGCCAAGCCGAAGCTGGTCATTGCCGACGAGCCCACATCGGCGCTCGATGTCAGTGTCAGGAAGGACGTACTCGTCCTGCTCGACGAACTGGTGCGGGAAAATGATTCCGGCCTCATCCTCATCAGCCACGATATCCGCATGGTCGCAGCCTTCTGCGAGCGGATCCTGGTCATGTATTCGGGTCGCGTCGTTGAAACGCTCACCAGCCTCGATAACGCCCGCCATCCCTATACCCGTGGCCTGATTGCGGCGCTTCCCGACCCTCGTCATCCCGTCCGCAGACTGAAAGTACTGGACAGGAAGGCATTGGAAACAGAGGCGGCGAAATGATCAGGATCAGCAATCTCGACGTTGTCTATGGTGCGGGCAAAACGCGCAATCACGTCGTAAAAGGGGTAGGCTTCGAGGTCGCCAAGGGCGAAACGCTTGGGATCGTCGGGGAATCCGGCTGCGGCAAATCGACGGTTCTGCGATCTCTAGCCGGTATCGAGCAGAAATGGACGGGTTCAATAGAACTCGACGGCAAGGCAATCGGAAAGATCCGGTCGAAAAATGAGCTGAAGTGCGCTCAAATGGTGTTTCAGGATCCCTATGGTTCGCTTCATCCGCGTCATCGCATCGGGACGGCTCTGGCCGAGCCTCTCCGGTCGATGGGGCAGGGTGATGGTTGGTCTGCCGTTCAAAAGGCGCTGCGGCAGGTGGGACTGCCCGACAGCTTTGCCAACCGCTTTCCCCATGAATTGTCGGGGGGCCAGCGTCAGCGCGTTGCCATTGCGCGGGCTCTTATCCTGTCGCCACCAGTCCTGCTGCTCGATGAGCCGACCTCGGCACTTGACGTCTCCGTACAGGCCGAGATCCTCAATCTTCTTGCAGACAAGCGCGACGAGCATGGGCTGACCTACGTGCTCGTGAGCCACGATCTCGCAGTGATCGCGCACATGTGCGACAGGGTCCTTATCATGAAAGATGGTGCTTTCGTCGATGAACTGACGAAAGCCGATCTGGAAAAAGGTGTCACCCATGCCGATTATTCACGAGAACTTTTCGAGGCAAGTTTTCTCTGATTCCTGCTCGGCGATCCGGCTATGCACCGAACAGGTGGGCCGCGCCTTCCACCGGACTTGCCCAAATGGTGGCACCTGTTGCAAATACGGTCTCTCCTTCGGCGCGCACCACCATTTCGCCGATTTCTGGAACATCCAGATAGAGGATGGCATCGGCCCCGAGCCGCTCAATATGTCTGACCCTGCCTTGCCACTCGCCTCCGGCTTGTGAAAGTCGAATATGCTCGGGTCGGATCCCGTATGTCTGGCACCCGAAGCGCTGCGCAATCTCGCCCGCATAGAGGTTCATCTTCGGACTGCCGATAAAGCCGGCGACGAAGGGCGTCGCCGGCTTGCGGTAGAGTTCCATCGGGCTGCCCACCTGCTCGACCCTGCCACCGTTTAAGACGACGATCTTGTCGGCCATCGTCATCGCTTCGACCTGGTCGTGGGTAACGTAGATCATGGTTGCTCTTAGACGGGCATGAAGTTGTGCAATCTCAAGCCGCATTTGGGCTCGCAAGGATGCGTCGAGGTTCGAGAGCGGCTCGTCGAACAAAAAGACCTTTGGATCACGGACGATCGCGCGGCCGATGGCAACGCGCTGCCTTTGCCCGCCGGAAAGCGCCTTTGGCTTGCGGTCGAGCAAATGCGTGAGCTGCAAGGTCTCGGCTGCTGCGCGGACCTTGGCCTCGATCTCGGATTTCGGGCGGCGGGCAAGCGAAAGCCCGAAGCCGATATTATCGGCGACCGTCATATGCGGATAAAGCGCGTAGCTCTGGAATACCATGGCGATACCGCGCTTTGATGGTTCGGCGTCCGTGACGTCCTTGCCGCCTATGGTCAGCATGCCGGACGTCGACTCCTCAAGCCCGGCAATGATGCGCAGCAAGGTCGATTTTCCGCATCCAGACGGCCCGACAAATACGACGAATTCACCCGAACGCACCTCCAGATCGATGCCCTTGATGACATCAAGGGCGCCAAAGCTCTTGCAAATCCGGGTAAGAGTGACCTCGGCCATTGACACTAACCTTTCACTGCGCCGGCAGTCATGCCCGCCACGATCTGCCTGTTGAAGAAGATGAAGACGATGAGGGGAGGGACGGTGACGAGCAGGATGTTCATGAACAGCAGGTTGTACTGGCTCGTGTACATGCTCTGGAAATTATAGAGCGTCAGCTGCACGGTGACGTTTTCTTTGCCTGGCAGGTAATAGAGCGGGTTCGTGAAATCGTTGAAGATCGCGATCGACTGCACGACAATATTGGTCACCGTCACCGGCTTGAGGAGAGGCAGGATCACCCGGAAGAATATCTGCCAGGCCCTTGCACCATCGATCAATGCCGCCTCATCGAGATCGCGCGGAATGGTCGAAATGAACGATCGGTAGAGCAGCGTCGAGAACGAGAGATTATAGGCAACCTGGATCAGGATCATTCCGGTAATGGTCTTGAAGAGGCCGATATCCTGAAGCAGTCCGATCGTCGGGACGACCGCCGGTGGCATCATCAGTCCCATGAAGAGCGCACCAGAGGCAACGGCATTCCAGCGGGTTCTGCGGCGCTGCATGACATAGCCGACCATCGCCGAAAACAGTATCAGTATGGTGACCGAGACGACGGTGATCAGTGTCGAATTGAAATAGGCCAGCACGAGCTGATAGTCGCGCGCCTTGAACACGGCTGCGAGGTTGTCCCACAACAGCCACTTTTCCGGGAGTGTGAAGTCGAGCCGGGATGCCTCGGATTTCGACTTGACCGCCTGGAGCGCAATGAACACGAACGGCAGCACGAAGATGACGGTGCCCAGGGCAATTGCGATCGCGCCGCTGGCATAGGGCCGCATCTGTTTCATTGTTCGGCCCCGCGTCGGTTTAGCCACAGGGTAAGCGGCAGAATGATGGTGGCGATCAGGGCAAACAGGATGACATTGCCCGCAGTCGACAAACCGTAAAATCCAGCCTGATACTGCTTGTAGATGACCGATGCGATCACATCCGAGGAAAATCCCGGCCCACCACGCGTCATCGCCCAAATGAGATCGAACGACCGGAGGCCGCCGATCAACGACAGCGTAATGACGGTGATCGTCGCCGGACGTACGAGAGGTAAGGTGATGCGCCAGAACTGCTGGGAACGTGTGGCACCGTCAATTCTCGCAGCCTCGTAGTAGTCGGGGCTGATTGCGGCGAGGCCGGCGATGAAAATCAAGGTGGCAAGACCCACGCCTTTCCACAGATCGACGAGCGCCACGGAAAAAAGAGCAAGTGCGGGATTGGTCAGCCAGCCCGGTCCGGGAATGGCGAGCGTTGCAAGCATGACGTTGATGATGCCCTTGGTCGGGTGCATCATCACGCTAAAGGTAATGCCGATGCCGATCGCCGATACCAGAACTGGAAAGAAAACGAGCGTGCGCAGGAAACCTCGAGCGAAAATGTTGCCGGAAAGCAGTACGGCGAGCAGGAGCCCGCATATCGTCTTCAGGCCGGAAGTCGTTAAGGCATAGATCAGCGTGTTGACGAGCGCCTTGATCAGAAACGGCTCGGAAAAGAACTGCCGGAAGTTCTCCAATCCAGTGAACTCGGCGGTCGAAAGATCCCAACGTGTGAGGCTGAACCAGAAAGAAGACACCGTAGGGACGACAAACAGCACGCCGTAGACGGCTGCGGCAGGAAGAAAAAACCACAAGGGGTAGGGCGACTTGCGTGAGCGGAGGCGTGTTTCGGTCATGTTTACCTCTTGGGCCTCGCCTGTGAAGGCGAGGCTTTCGGGAAGGGCCTCTACCAGTTGGGTAGACCGAGCTGCTTTGCTTGCTTGCGCACGTCGTCGTCATAAAGGGCGGCTGCCTCGGCTGGCTGGCGGATGCCGGACCCGACCTCGACGGTGATCTGTTCAAGGGCCGGTCCCTTGATCGGCGATACGAATTCCAGCGCCGGCGTAGTCGCCTTTGCCGCGAAATAAGGCAGCATGTCCTTCACCGCGGGCGGGACGTCGGCCGGCAACGCACATCCGTCGACGAGGGAGGGACCTTGGGCAGTGTTGGTTTCAACCATGATCCTGCAGCCTTCGACGCTTCCGGCGAAATCCACAAATTTGCGGGCTTCATCCGCATTCTTGCTTGCGAGCGGGACATAAAGGGCAGGTGGCATCCAGACCGTCAGACCGTTCTTGGCCGCATCGTCCCCCGGCTGCGCGAAGAAGCCGACACCCTCCAGATTTTCCGGATAATTCTGTTTCAAAGCGCCAACCGCAAAGGTGAGCATTGGGTAATGGGCCGCTTCGCCTGTCGCCACCATCCTGAGGCCCTCGTCATAGCTTGCCGCGCCGAAATCCTCGTTCATCAGGCCGGCGTCGTGAACCTCCTTCAGGCGCTCGAAACCTTTCATGGCCGCAGGCGTTGTGGCGTATTTGGCCTTGTTGGCCGTATAATCGGTTGCGAAGTTCGGTGCGGCCTGATGCAGGTTGTAGTAATCCGCCAGAACGAAGAGCTGGGAGGTCCAGGTGTCACGATAGGTCTGGCAACAGCGACTTTGCCGGCCGCCTTCACCTTTTCGTTGTTGGCCATGAACTCGGCCCATCTCTTCGGGACTGGCAAGGCGAGGTCCTGATAGATTTTTCTGTTGTAGAGGATCCCGCCAGCCATCGCCGTACCGAAGGGAACGCCGTATAGCTTGCCGTCAGCGCGGACCACGGCCTTGAAGCTCTCGTCTACTTTTGCCTGCGATGAAAGATCACCAAGGTCGGCCAACGTCTGTGCTGGTTTCAGCGCCTGCATCAGCCAGCCGGAATTGTATAAAAAGACATCCGACATCTCGCCTGTCGCCAGCCGCGTCTTGACGATGTTGTCGCCCTCGCCACCACCCGGCCGCTGCTCGATTTCGATCGTTACATCCGGCGCGATCTTCTCGTAAGCTGCAACCAGCGCCTCGGCGGCTGCGACGGTGTCGGGGCTGTTGTCGATCAGGAACAAGAGCGTCGATTCTGCATGCGACGGGCCTGCGGCAGCCAGTGCTATGAGTGCCGTGGCACCGGCAAGAATGACTTTGATGCGGTGTGTCATGACGTTCCTCCTCGAACGGTTTGACGGTGGCAGGCATCCTCCTCAAGGATGGGGAAGAGAAAAGATCAGCTCATGTGTCCCCGCTCCAAGGACGGCCTCCCCCGTGACGGGCTTGTCGTCAAGCAGCGGGTTCAGATGCCGGCGTCCGGCTCGGAATCGACCGACACAGCCTTCTGGAAGCCTCACTTTATAGGTGACCCTGTTGCCGCTGCACTCCCATTGAGCTTCAATGCGGCCTTGACGCACGTCATGATAGGCGGTGACGGGCGAGAGCGCGGCAATCGGCGCCGGATCGATGATGACCTCGGAAAATCCAGGTGCGCGTGGGCTCGGCGAGATGCCCGCGACGCTCTCAAACAGCCATTGGCACACGGCACCATAGGCATAGTGGTTGTAGCTGTTCATGTCAGGCTCGTAGATGGTGCCGTCCGGCGCCATTGAATCCCAGCGCTCCCAGATCGTGGTTGCGCCCCTGGACACCTGATAGAGCCAGCCCGGAACTTCCTCCTGCAGGAACACCTTTTCGGCAAGGTCGTCCATTCCGAGCTTTGTCAAAGCCGGCAGCAGGGCGGGCGTGCCTATGAAACCCGTGCCGATCTTGTAGTCGGCATCGATGATCACCTGTCTGAAATGTTGCTTGGCAGCCTCATGGTGCGCAGCCGGGATCAGGTCGTACAGGAATGCCAGCGCGTAAGACGTCTGGTCGTTATGTGCAATGCGTCCGGATGGTGCGACGAACTCGTGCGCAAAGGCGCGTCGAATGTCTTCAGCACGTCTCTGCATACGCGCTTCCAGAGCCTGGTTGCCGAGGACCCCTGCGATCTTTGCCAGCAAGTCGGTGGAGATGAAGTGATAAAGTGTCGCAGAGCAATCGTCGGCAACTGTCGGGCGTGGCTTGCGGTTGTCGCCGGTCGGCTGCAGCCAGTCCCCAAATGTGAAGCCGCGTTCGCCCCAGTGGGACGGCGGGCGCACGATCGGGCCATTCGATATCGACCAGACGAAGTCGACCCAGCGCACCATTGAGTCCAGGCATTCGCAAAGAACTGCCCGATCCCCGTAATGCGTGTAAAGAACCCAGGGGATCACGACGATGGCGTCGCCCCAGCCAGTCGAACCGGCATATCCGGGAAAATTCCTCGGATGCAGGCGTGTCGGGTCGGGCGAAAAGTGGGAAATGGCACCATCCTCACGCTGATCGGCCATGACGTCGCGCAGGTATTTCCGGAAGAAGGTCTGGCAGTCCGTCAGCCAGCACGCCGTTGCAGCAAACACCTGAGCGTCGCCTGTCCAGCCGAGGCGTTCGTCGCGCTGGGGGCAATCGGTCGGGACCTCGATGAAATTGGCGCGCTGTGACCAGATGGTGTTCTGGACAAGCCGGTTGACGAGTGCGTTGCCCGACTGGAAGCCGCCGCTCAGATTGGGAACGGAGGAGATCGGAATCGACGAGATCGCCAAGATACGTGCCTCGCCCGTAACCGTCACCCTGGCATAGCGGAAGCCTTGAAAGCTGAAATGTGGCGCGTAGGTCTTCTCGCCGCCTGCGCCCAGCGTATAGATCGTATGGGCTTGCGCGGTTCGATAGTTGCGGTTGTCGAAGTACCCGCCGGGCCCCAAGACTTCGGAATGTTCGACGCGGATTTCGGCGCCCGCTGTCCCGCGGACCGTATAGCGCACATAACCGCCGATGTTCTGGCCGAAGTCGTAGATCATCCGCCCTTGCGCGTCTGTCCAGCTATCAATCGGACTGATCGGCGGCAATTCACGGACCGGCGCCGTTTCGTGCGCAACGAGCAAGGCCTTGTCGAATGGAAGCCTCGCGGTGCCGTGCGTATCGGCAAGGCTTTCTTCGCGTGCATCATAGATCTCGCCGAAATAGATGCCGGATTTGCGTATCGGCAGCAGCCCGCTCTGCCAGGTGGTATCGGTTGAGACAACAACGCCATTTGGCCCGACCAGCTCTGCAATGGCTGCCGTTTGCTGACCCCAGCAATTGGGAATGGCCTTTTGACCCCACATGAGCGGAGACCTGTACCACCCGTCCGCAAGCCAGATCTCGATACGGTTCTGGCCAGGCCTGATGAGGTCCGAGACGTCGTAGTGCTGATAGGCCAGGCGATGATCGTAGCTTGTCCAGCCGGGTGTCAGCAGATCATTGCCCACCCGTTTGCCATTGATGAAGCAGCGATAGAGGCCGAGCGCCGAAATGAAGAGTTCGGCAGGCGTCACGACGCCCTCGCAGTTGAACGTCTTGGCGACAAAACTTGCGGCCGTTCCCTGACCGCGATCCGACAGCGGCGCGATCATATCGCTGGTCCAGGCTCGTGAAACCAGATTTTCGCTGGCCGCCATCGGGTGAAAATTCATCAGATTCCCCACATTAGTGTAGAACGTTCTTCGTATAACGTTCTACATTTTCTACAAAAGCGCAATAGATATTTTGCGACTGGTCTGCCATGGTGATTTGGTGAGGCTCCAGGGCCTGCAGATCTAATCTGAGGATTTCATGCCGATCAGAGAGAAGTCGAAGCCTGCAAAGCGGGATCGTGTGACGATACGGACGGTCGCTGCGCATGCAGGCGTATCCGTTGCGGCGGTTTCGAAGGTCATGCGAAATGCGTATGGTGTGAGCGAGAGCCTGCGCGCCAGGGTGACCAGATCGATTGAAGAACTGGGTTATCGACCGTCAAGAACCGCACGCGGCCTGCGCGGTCGTTCGTTTACGATCGGATTGCTCCTTGTCGACATACGCAACCCCTTCCTGCCCGAAGTCATCGACGGCGTGAATGGCGTTCTGGCACCATCGCATTACCAGGCAATGATCGGGGTCGGCGAAGGCCGCATGCAACTGGAGACCTCTCTCATCGAATCCATGATCGACTATAAGATGGATGGACTCATCCTCGTGGCTCCCCGCCTGCCGACTGAAATCATCGCAGAATTTGCGGGTCAAGTTCCGATTGTGGCTGTTGGCTATCATGATGGGAAAGCAAAGACCTTCGACACGGTCAACACCGATGACCAGCAAGGGGCTGAGATAGCGGTAGAGGCATTGCTGAAATGTGGTTATCGCGACATCGAGATGCTCAGCCTGGGAGCTCGCGAAGGTCACAAGGTCTCCGTAGTGCGTCAGCGTGAAATCGGATACCGGCGCGCCATGCTTCGGTCCGGACTGAGCTCCTCAGCACCGATCAGCCACATTCCGGTCCATTCTCCGAAGCGCGAAGAGGCAATGCGGGTGTTTTTGGCGCGAAGCGATAGGCCCCGCGCCGTCTTCTGCTGGAGCGATCTTGATGCGATCACGCTTTTGAGCACGGCGGCGGAAATGGGCGTGCGGATACCTGAAGACCTGGCGGTCGTTGGCTATGACAATTCGACGACCGCAGCTCTCAGCCTGGTCAATCTGGCAAGCATCGACCAGTCGGGCAGGGAACTCGGTGAAGCAGCGACGCGAACCCTCTTGTCGAGGATAGAGGGTCGTAGCGAAGCGGAGCATCTTCTGCTGATGCCATCGTTGGTCCGCAGGAAGAGCTTAATCGATTCATTGTGACCCTGGTGCTTCTTGCGTTATGAGCAAGGCCGCCGAGGTGGGTTTTCCCGCAACTGGAAATAGCAGGAAACCGCGGAATGGCAATCAAGCAGTGCTTGCAAGCTGCCGCGTGAACCATTCGTTTCAAAAATCTGCCGAACCGCTTATGCAAATCGATTTTTGAGATTCGCTTGAGTGGAGATGCAAGGAACATCGCTGCCGCTCGACGTTCTTGCGCAGGAATAGGTCATTGCGGGCGCAGCAGCAAAAAGTTGCTATTGGGACGCAGCGGCCGACAAAGGTGCTGCGTGGGCGGCGTGTTGCCGGGCGGCAAAAACATCACCGACTGCGATCAAGACAGGGTTATCATAGCCGATCTCGCGGATGCCTTCGGCAAGACCGAGAAGCTTCCCGTGCCACTGACGCTGCGTCGTGCGGCTCACGTCGCTCATGATGACGACCGGTGTTTCCGGCGACAACCCTTCGGCGACCAGGCGGTCGGCTATAAGCGGCGCTGTTCTCCCGCCCATATAGAAGACGGTGGTCGTGTGCGGATCGGCAGCGGCGGTCCAATCGATATCCATCGGCAATCCGCCATGGCGGGAATGGCCAGTGATGAAACGGACAGACTGGGCATGCTCGCGATGGGTCAGCGAAATGCCAAGGCGCGAGGCCATCGCGCTTGCGGCCGTGATGCCGGGAATGACGTCGACCGGAATGTTTTCGCGATCGAGATGAGCGATCTCTTCGCCAGCGCGGCCGAAGATCATGGGATCGCCGGCCTTGAGGCGGACGACGCGCTTGCCCGCCTTTGCGAGTTTTACCATCGTCGCGTTGATGTCCTCCTGGCGGCAGCTGGTGCGGCCGCCGCGCTTGCCGACCAGCATGCGCTTGGCCTCGCGGCGCGCGAGTTCCAGCACCTCGGCGGAAACGAGATCATCGAAAAGAATGACGTCGGCGGCCTGCAGGGCGCGAACCGCCTTCAGTGTCAGAAGCTCGGCATCGCCCGGCCCGGCTCCGACGAGAGTGACGCGTCCGGTTGTGCTTGTTGCGCACGTCAAGCCCCGAGCGGCAAGCAAAAGCTGCTCCTCGGCATGGTCTAAGGCAGGACCGTCGAAAGCCATGTCGGCGAATTTTTCCCAAAAAAGCCGCCGCGCGGAAGCGGATTCGAGGAGCCCGTTGACCTTGCCGCGTATTGATTGGGCAAGTCCAGCCCAGGATTTCAGCGTGCGCGGGAGCAGGGTCTCGATCTTGCGCCGGATGGTCTGGGCAAGAATGGGTGCTGCACCATCCGTCGAGATTGCAACAACGACAGGCGAGCGGTTGACGATCGATCCGAACTGGAACTGGCAGAAATCCGGCTTATCAATGACATTGACCGGAACGCCCATCGCGCATGCCGCGTTGAAAAAGCGCCCGGCTTCGATCTCGTCGTCGCAGTCGGCAATTGCGATGGCAGCGCCGGCGAGAGCTTCC
Organism: Rhizobium etli 8C-3; assembly: GCF_001908375.1. Taxonomy (NCBI): domain Bacteria; kingdom Pseudomonadati; phylum Pseudomonadota; class Alphaproteobacteria; order Hyphomicrobiales; family Rhizobiaceae; genus Rhizobium; species Rhizobium etli. Next base: position 742,830 of record NZ_CP017244.1, read on the forward strand.
AGTTGCCAATGCCTTGGATGATGGGTCAGTCTGGCCGCGGCGTGCTCGAGATTGCGGGCAAGAAGTGCCCTGAAGGTATCGCTCAGCGTTTCGGCATAGATTTCGACATGAGCGCCACAAGCGGCAAGAAGTTCCGCCTTCCAGGCGCAGGCGTCGGAGCCGCCGGCCACCACGCACCGCTTGCCTTCAAGCGCCCAGAAGACGGGCAGCTTTGCAAGCGGCTCCATGCGGGCTGGATTGTCATTCCGCGGCTGCTGCAAGACATCCATCGACGATCCCCTTGATTTCGGCGCGGCAGGAGCCGCAGTTGGTGCCGGCGTTGAGCTCTTTGCCGATTGCATCGACACTGTGGCAGCCGCCGCGGACCGCCGCTACGATCTGATTGACTCCGACGGCGAAGCAGGAACAGACCGTGGCGCCTGGGTCCGGTTTGTCGGCGCCCGGTCGGCCGGCGACAAGGGCAAAGCGCTTGCGCAAGTCGCCATGTTCGGCGGCAAGCTGTGAGATCGCCCAGTTGCGAGCGACAGCGACCGGTTCGGCGGCGAGGAACAGGGCTGCAAGCAGGCGCGTGCCGTCGAAGAAGGCAAGTCGCAGATCGCCCGATTGCTGATCTGCGTAGCCGAGCGGCTCGATCTCGGCAGAAATATCAAAGGTGCTGCGACACCAGGCGCACCAGTCTTCGACCGCGTGGTCGAAGGCCAGTTCCAGTCGCCAGCCGCCATCTGCTTTGGCCAAGGCCCAATAGGTGGCACTGAGATTTTGCGGTTTGCCCGCCGACACTGCAAAGCCATAGCGGGCTGCCTTCAATGGCCGGGCAGCGACGGCGACGTTCTTGGAGGCAGGCTGGCCGGAAAACGGATCGGTGAGCGGGCCAACCACGGCGTCGATACGAGCCCTGGCGGCAAACTGATCGTTCCAGTGCATGGGTACGAAAATGTTGCCGCGGGCTTGGCGTTCGGTGATCAGCGCGCGCACGATGACCCTTCCCTGCGGGCTTTCAATTTCGACCAGCCCGGCATTGCCGATACCGATTTCCATCGCGTCTCGGGGGTGTAGTTCGCCAAAGGGTTCGGCAATATGGGCCGAAAGCCGCGCACTTTTACCAGTGCGCGTCATCGTATGCCATTGGTCGCGGATACGTCCCGTGTTCAGCGTGAAGGGGTAGTCGGCGCTGGTGCGGTCGGATGCGGGTGGTTCGACCGGCACGAAGCGTGCCTTGCGATCAGGATGAAAAAAGCTGCCCTTCGCAAAGAAACGGGTCACAATCCTTTCGTCGCCGATGGGCTGCGGCCACTGAAAGGGTGTCATCTCCTCGTAGGCAGCTTTGCCGATGCCAGCATAGGCGCCGATGTCGAAATCGCGGCTGCCGCTGTTTTCGAAGGCCGAAAGTGCGGCATGCTCAACGAAAATATCTGCCGGAGAGGCAAAGGCGAACGCATCGGCAAAACCCATGCGGCGTGCGACCTCGGCCAATTGCCACCAATCCGCGCGCGCCTCGCCGGGGGCGTCGATGAAGGAACGCTGACGCGAAATGCGACGTTCGGAATTGGTAACTGTGCCGCTTTTTTCTCCCCATCCCAGAGAGGGCAGCAATACGTGGGCATGGCGGGCGGTGTCGGTTGTCTTGAGGATATCGGAGACGACGACGAAAGGGCAGGCCTTGATCGCGGCCTCGACGGCATCGGAATCCGGTAGCGAGACCACAGGGTTCGTCGCCATGATCCAGAGCGCCTTTATGCGGCCGTCGCCGACCGCCTTGAACATGTCGACGGCCTTCAGACCCGGCGCTTCGGCAATCGCCGGCGACTGCCAGAAACGTTGCACGCGATCACGGTCTTGTCCGCTCTCAATCGCCATGTGGGCGGCAAGCATATTAGCCAGTCCGCCAACCTCGCGGCCGCCCATCGCGTTCGGTTGGCCCGTGAGCGAGAAGGGACCCATGCCGGGCCTGCCGATGCGTCCGGTGGCGAGATGACAGTTGATGATGGCGTTGACCTTATCGGTCCCTGACGAGGATTGGTTGATGCCCTGGCTGTAGCAGGTGACGGTCTTTTCGGTCGCCTCGAAGAGACGGTAGAATTCGCGAAGCTGCATTGCTGGCAGGCCGGTCCGCTCCAGTACCTCGTTGAAGGAGACACCAGAGGCTGATGCAAAAGCCTCGGCAAAGCCGTTCGTGTGTTCAGCCACATAATTCTGGTCGATGGCATTGTTTGCGATCAGGTGCTCGAAGAGGCCGAGAAAAAGAGCGACATCGCTGTCCGGCCGGATCGCCAGGTGGAGATCAGCGAAGTCGGCTGTCATCGTGCGGCGCGGATCGATGACGACGATCTTCATGCCGGGACGCGCCTGCTTGGCGGCCGTCAGCCGCTGATAGATGACAGGATGACACCAGGCGAGGTTGGATCCGGTAAGGATCACCAGGTCGGCAAGCTCCAGATCCTCGTAGGTCCCGGGAACGGTATCGGCGCCGAAGGCGCGGCGGTGGCCGGCCACGGAAGATGACATGCACAGGCGCGAGTTGGTGTCGATGTTGGCCGAGCCGATGAAACCCTTCATCAACTTGTTGGCGACGTAATAGTCCTCGGTCAGCAGCTGACCCGAGACATAAAAGGCGACGGAGTCTGGCCCGTGCTCGGCAATGGCATCCGAAAAGCGCTGCGCCACCAGATCAAGAGCCTCATTCCATCCGGCCCGCCGTCCCGCGATCTCCGGATGCAGTACGCGTCCGTCGAGATCGATCGTTTCGGCGAGCGCCGAGCCCTTCGAGCACAGCCGCCCGAAATTCGCCGGATGGTCCGGGTCGCCCTTGACGGAAACATTGCCGTCATCCGCGATCCTGGCGATCACTCCGCAGCCGACGCCGCAGTAGGGACAGGTCGTCTTGATCTCTCGTGTCATCTATTCCGCCGCCATCATCAAGCTTTCAAGAGCGACGAAGAGGGCGCCGTCCTGGTTGCGGACCGGAATGGTTCGCACCGCCCCCTCATCGGCGCCAAGCGCCTTGCCGGTTTCGAGCGAGATGACCCAGTTGTGCAGCGGGCAGGTGACCGCCTTGGCATGCACGATACCCTGGCTGAGAGGACCGCCCTTGTGGGGGCAGTGATCTTCTATGGCGAAGACTTCGTTTTCAGCCGTCCGGAAGACGGCGATCTTGCCCTGAGGCGTCTTCACGCAGCGCGCACCGCGCAGCGGGATCTCGGAGATATCACCGATTGCAATCCAGTTCATCTTGATCTCCTTACTCTGCAGCCTGAGGATAGCCGATCGTCGCCATCGGCTTGAACTCGTGCTTATCCTTGCCCGAGACGCGTTCCGACCAGGGATCGACCTGTGCGAATTTCTGGCTGAACACGAAGCGCTCGAAATAGGCCTTGCGCTTTTCGGCATCGCCCATGATCTGGCGACGGATCTCTTCGAGGCCGATGCGCTTGGCCCATTTGTAGATGCGTTCGAGATAACGTGCCTGCTCGCGGTACATCTGCGTCAGCGCAACGATGTGAACGAGCGCTTCATCCTCGGTCTTGACGAGACCGAGGATTTCGGTGCCCTTGATGTCGAGACCGGCCGCACCGGCGAAATGAATTTCGTAGCCGGAATCCACGCAGATGACGCCGATATCCTTGCAGGTCGCCTCCGCGCAGTTGCGGGGACATCCGGAGACAGCCATCTTGAGCTTTGCCGGCGTCCAAGAGCCCCACATGAATTTTTCAATGCGGATGCCGAGCCCGGTCGAATCCTGCGTGCCGAAGCGGCACCAGTCTGAGCCGACACAGGTCTTGACCGTGCGCAGGCCCTTGGCATAGGCCTGACCGGAGACAAAGCCTGCCTTGCCGAGGTCGGCCCAGACGGCGGGAAGGTCCTCTTTCTCGACGCCGAGCAGGTCGATGCGCTGGCCGCCGGTGACCTTCACCATCGGGATTTCGAACTTGTCGACCACGTCGGCGATGGCGCGCAGCTCCTTGGAGGAGGTAACGCCGCCCCACATCCGCGGCACCACCGAGTAGCTGCCGTCCTTCTGGATGTTTGCGTGGACGCGCTCGTTGATGAACCGCGACTGATAATCGTCGGCATATTCGTCCGGCCAGTCGCAGACGAGGTAGTAGTTGAGCGCTGGACGGCACTTGGCACAACCGCAGGAAGTCTTCCACTCCAGCTCCTGCATGACGGCAGGGATGGTCTTCAGCCCCTTGGCCTTGATCAGGCGCCGCACGTCGTCATGGCCAAGTTCGGTGCAGCTGCACATTGGCTGCACGGCGGCAGGGTTATAGCTGTCGCCGAGCGTCAGCGCCATCAGCTGCTCGACGAGGCCTGTACAGGAGCCGCAGGACGCCGAGGCCTTGGTGTGGGCGCGCACGTCATCCAGCGAGGTCAGGCCCTTGGCCGTGATGGTCGAACTGATTTTACCCTTGCACACGCCGTTGCAGCCACAGATTTCCGCGTCATCCGGCAAGGCTGCAACGGCCGCCATAGGGTCCAGCGGAGACCCTCCCTGGTAGGCCTGTCCGAAGATCAGCGTCTCGCGCATCTCGGAAATATCGGTCTGCTTCTTTTTGAGATCGTTGAACCAGGCGCCGTCTGCGGTTTCGCCGTACAGCACCGTCCCGATGATCTTGTTGTCCTTCAGCACCAGGCGCTTGTAGACGCCAGCCGAAGCGTCGCGAAGGACGATCTCCTCGCGGTCGTCGCCATCGGCGAAATCGCCAAGTGAATAGAGCTCGATGCCGGTGACCTTGAGCTTGGTCGGGGTGTCGGAGTGAACGAAGGCAGCGGAGGTGTCACCGGAGAGGTGGGCGGCGGCAACGCGGGCCATTTCGTAGAGCGGCGCGACAAGACCGTAGACCTGTCCACCGACTTCGGCACATTCGCCGAGCGCCATGATGCTGCCGTCCGAGGTCTGCATGCCGTTATCGACGACGATGCCGCGATTGACCGCGATACCAGCCTCTTTCGCCAGGCCGACATTCGGACGGATGCCGACGGCCATGACGACGAGAGTTGCCGGAATGATGCGTCCGTCGTCGAGCTCGATGCCCTCGACCTTGCCATCGCCGATGATTGCCTTGGTATTGGCCCTGGTGATGACCTTGATGCCGCGCTCCTCGACGGCCCTTTGCAACAGATAGCCGGCCGCAGGATCCAGTTGACGCTCCATCAGCGTCGGCATCACATGCAGCACGGTCACGTCCATGCCACGCTGGGCAAGGCCAGCTGCCGCCTCAAGACCCAGCAAGCCGCCGCCGATGACGATTGCCTTTTCGCGTGACTGGGCAGCAAGCAGCATTGCCTGCACGTCGTCGAGGTCACGGTAGGTGATGACGCCGGGTAGGTCTTTGCCGGGAACCGGAATGATGAAGGGCACGGAGCCGGTGGCGATCACCAGCTTGTCGTAGCTTTCGGTGACGCCGTGGTCGGAGGTCACGGTCTTCGCGTGACGATCGATCGCGACGATCTTGTGGCCCTTGTAGAGCGTGATCCCGTGCTTGATGTACCAGCCGTCGCCATGAATGATGATCTGCTCATAGTCCTTTTCTCCCGAAAGAACAGGCGAGAGCATGATGCGGTCGTAATTGACGCGGGGTTCAGCGTTGAAGATTGTCACCTCGTACTGACCAGGCGCCTTTTCGAAGAGGTGCTCGAGCATGCGCCCGGGCGCCATGCCGTTGCCGATGATAACGAGTTTTTCTGTCATAGTAACAAGTCCTTGATTAGGTTGCCGCCACTGCGGGCACGGCGTGCCCCTGGCGTGACAGGTGCTTTACGGACAGGTGCATCCAGATGAGCGACGTCACGACGATCGCAAACAGCAGCAGGAAGCAGCTGGACCAAAGGCCGGTGATGTCCTTGAGCAGGCCGAAAGCGATCGGAAGGATGAAGCCGCCAAGGCCGCCCATCATGCCGACGACGCCGCCGACTGCGCCGACGCTTTCGGGATAGTAGGCCGGAATGTGTTTGTAGACGGCTGCTTTGCCGAGGCTCATGAAGAAGCCGAGCACGAAGATGACGATAATGAAGATTGCCGGCGTGATACCAAGCCCGGGCTCGGATCCGGATGCAGCCGGTAGCGACAGGATGAGAGTAGCGACGGCGGAAACGGCCAGCATCGCATACATGACGCTTCTTGCGCCCTTCTTGTCGGACAGGACGCCGCCGAATGCTCTAAAGATGCTGCCTGGAACGGAATAGGCCGCCGCAATCATGCCGGCGATTTCCAGATTGAACCCGTAGACGCCGACCAGATAGCGCGGCAACCACAGCGACAAAGCGACAAACCCGCCGAAGGCGAAAAAATAGTAAAGCGAGAAACGCCAGACCTGGATGTTCTTGAGAGGAGTGAATTCTTCAAGGAAGCTCTTGGGTGCGACGCCGCGACAGCGGCGGTCGCGAAAAGCTGGGTCGTCGGTGGTCGAAAACCAGAAGACGACCGCCATCGCCACAAGAACGAGAGCCCAGATTTCAGCAACCGCCTGCCATCCCCAGGCGATGAGCACGAAGGGCGCCGCGAACTTGGTAACCGCGGCTCCGACATTGCCAGCGCCAAAAATCCCGAGCGCAGTACCCTGCTTGTCTGGCGGAAAGAACGGCGAGACATATGCGACACCAACTGCGAAAGAGCCCCCGGCGAGGCCGATCCCGAGTCCAGCAATCAGCATTTCCGTGTAGCTTGTTGCGTAGGAGAGCAGGAAAGTCGCTATGGCCGCTGCCACCATGGTGAGCGTGTAGACCAGACGGCCGCCATAGCGGCTCGTCCATATGCCTAGCACGATCCGGACGAGCGAGCCGGTCAACACGGGGGTGCCGACCAGCAGTCCGAATTCTGCCTCGTTGAGACCGAGTTCCTGTTTGATACGAACGCCTATAATCGCAAAGATCGTCCAGACGGCGAAGCAAACGGTGAAGGCGACCGTCGAAATCCACAATGCTCTGGCTGACTCGCCAGCAGACATTGGCTGGGGTTTCTCAGAAAAAGGCATGGCTTCTCCAGGGCCCGACAATGTCGTGCCAATCAATCGGTAAGAGTTAAAACAAAAAGCCGCTGGCCAGGTCGCGCACACAAGAATGCGCGGGATGTCCTGATCAGCGGCTTTGCCTGAGGCGCCCGTCTTTGGACGCCGAAAAATGCGACCTTTCGGCCTCGCTATTATCCATGCAAGAGGCGTGCCAACTCGAAATCGAAGTGGATTTGGCCAATTCTCAGCGTAAATCCGCCTTATTGGTCAGGATGGCCAGGTCGCGACACCCGGCTTCTTCGGTCAAAAATTATGCAATGCATAGAAATTAGGCGTCATGCTATGCCTGCTTTTGAGCAGCAATATACGCATCGACGCAATCGGGATCGAAGAGATTGCCGTCGAAAAAGCCATCGGGACCGAGCGTCATCGTGCCGCTGGAGCCAACTGGCGTTTCCATGCGCAAGGCGCCCTCAACCTTTGAACTTGCAGCAGGCATGGCAACGCCAAGCGCCTTTAGAGCGTTGCGGTAGATATCCGGCCGATAGGTGTTGCCGGCTACGTTTTGATGGGCTGTGGTGTGATCGACGTGGCCCCAGCGGACCATCTGTGTGTAGAACCAAAGTGCGTGGCTCTTCCATGGAAACGTCGCCGCCTTGGCGTGCGGGACGAAGAAGTCGCTGACCGTCTGCGTAGCGTCTCGGCCAATTCTGAGCACTCCGGTAACGGATGGAAGCAGCCACTCCGCAGGACTGTTGATATAGGCCGGACCCGAAAGCAGCAGGGCAAGCTCTTCATGATTGGCGGGATCGGCGCACCAGAGTGAGGCATTGTAGAGCGCTCGCAAAAGGGCCACGAGAGCCTCAGGATTGCTATCGCCCCAGCGACTGTTCACCCCGAGCACCTTTTCGGGGCTGGATTTCCAGATTGCTGCCTTGACGGTTGCAATGTGGGCGCCGCGTTTGAGGACGCCGAAAGTATTCCATGGTTCTCCAGCACAATAGCCGTCGATCAGCCCCGACCTCAGCGCGTCACCCATATCCTGCGGCGGAAGGGTCGTGATCTCGATCTCGCGCTCCGGATCGATGCCGCTTCCAGAAAGCCAGTAGCGCAATTCGTAGTTATGTCCGGAATAGGGGTGTACGATGCCGAAACGAAGCTTCTCGCCTGCCCGCTGCGATATCACTTTCTTCAGTGCGGCACCGCTTGAGCGCGCATCAAGCGGATCGGTTGCACCATCGTCGGCCATTTCCCGCCACAAGGCGCCCGAAACGGTGACGGCATTTCCGCCGAGTCCGAGCGCCATGGGTACGATCATGCGCGGCGCGGGGGCCATGAGACCTAAATTGCAGGCGATCGGCATGGGGGCAAGAATATGAGCGACTTCGAAATGGCCGACCGCCAGCCTGTCCCTGATCGTTGCCCAGGATCGCTCCCGCACGAGCGTGAGGGCCACTTCCTGCGCTGCAGCAAAGCCCTTCTCTTTGGCGACGACGAGCAGTGCGCTGTCGAGAAGCGGAACGAAGCCCGCGGTGATGTCATGCATGTTCCTCATACGTCCGCTCCAGGATCAAGCAGGTTTGCCGCGGTGACAAGGCTTTGAGCGATCTCGACGACTTTCCTGTTCTGGTTCATAGCCGTGCGCCGCAATAGCGCGTAGGCTTCGGCTTCCGACAGCCCGCGGGTGCGCATCAGCAACCCCTTGGCGCGATCGATCAGCTTTCGTTTTTCCAACTCGCCGCGTGTTTCTTCCAGTTCTTGGCTCAATCGCGCAAAGGCATTGAAACGACTGATCGCCATCTTGAGGATGGGTCGGACGCGTTCCTGCTTCAGGCCATCGACAATATATGCGGAAACACCCGCCTCGACCGCAGCTTCGATCGAGGCCTCATCGGACTTGTCCACGAACATGGCAATAGGCCTCTTCACCGCACGCGATATCTGGAAGATGCTCTCGAGCATGTCGCGGTTGGGGTTTTCGAGATCGATGACGATGACATCGGGATTGATCTCGGTGATGCGCCTGGCAAGACCATTCATGTCATCGATGATCGTCACCCGGTCGTAACCGGCCTCGAGCAACCCGTCCTCGATGATGGACGCACGAATGCGGTTCTCATCAATGACCAGGACATTCAGACTGTTAGCTTTCATGAGACCGCGGGTTATTGGTATTCATTGGCAACAGCGCGCCGATGATGCAGGAGCCAAGGACACGAGGCCGCAGATGCGCGAAGACAGACACAAAATCAAGTAATATCTTGGTTGCTCAATCTCGAGGAGTCGACCACGGTATCTGCGCAGCGCCAATCGTTGTGAGCTACTCCGCGGCTTCAACGAAGCGGTGACGTTCGTAAAGAAACTTCAACACCGCCTCGCGGCATTTGAGGTATGTGCGGTCCGAAGCGAGTTCGATGCGGTTGCGCGGCTTTTCGATCGGCACGTCGAGGATTTCACCGATCTTGGCCGCGGGTCCGTTGGTCATCATCACGATGCGGTCAGAGAGCAGCACGGCCTCGTCGACATCGTGTGTGATCATCACCATCGTGTTGCCGAGACGTGCGTGGATATCCATCACCGCATCCTGTAGATGGGCACGCGTCAGCGCGTCGAGTGCACCGAAGGGTTCGTCGAGCAGCAGGATTTTCGGCTCCATCGACAGCGCACGGGCAATGCCGACACGCTGCTTCATGCCGCCGGAAATCTCAGCGGGCCGCTTGTCCTTGGCATGGGCCATCTGGACGAGATCAAGATTGGCCATGACCCATTCGTGACGCTCCGCCCTGCTCTTCGAACTGCTGAAGACCTTGGAAACGGCCAGGTTGACGTTCTCATAGACGGTGAGCCAGGGAAGCAGGCTGTGGTTCTGGAACACGACGGCGCGTTCGGGACCGGGCGCATTGACTTCCCGGTTTTCGAGAAGCACGGCACCGGCCGAAACCGGCGTCAATCCGGCGATCAGGTTCAAAAGCGTGGATTTGCCGCAACCGGAGTGGCCGATGATCGATACATACTCACCCTTGGCAATCGTCAGGCTGATGCCCTTCAGCACTTCGGCGCGCGTTCCGGCCCGGTCAAAATGCTTGTCGACATGGTCGAGCTTGAGATAGGCAGTCATGGTCGTTCCTTTCAGTTTGCCGAAGCGCCACGGGTGATCAGTCGGCCTGAGGCGGCCACCAGCTTGTCGAGCGCGAAACCGACGACGCCGATATAGGCCAGGGCGACGATGATGTCCGGCAAGCGCGACGAATTCCACGCATCCCAGATGAAGAAGCCGATACCGACGCCGCCGGTCAGCATCTCGGCTGCGACGATGGCAAGCCACGACAGACCGACGCCGATACGAAGGCCGGTAAAGATGTAGGGCGCCGCCGATGGCAGCATGATCTTGAAGAAGAATTCGAAGTGATTGAGTCGCAGCACCTGCGCCACGTTGCGGTAGTCCTGCGGAATATTACGCACACCAACGGCCGTGTTGATGATCACTGGCCAGATGGAGGTGATGAAGATTACGAAGATTGCTGAAGGATTGGAATCTTGAAAGGCGGCGAGCGACAGCGGCAGCCAGGCAAGTGGCGGGACAGTGCGCAAGACCTGAAAGATCGGATCGAGCCCGCGCATGGCCCAAATGGATTGACCAATGACGGCGCCGATGACGACACCCGAAATCGCGGCAAGACCGAAACCGTAGGCGACGCGCTGCAGCGAGATAATGACGCGCCAGCCAAGCCCGATGTCCTGGGAGCCGTAATTGAAGAAGGGATAAGCAATCAGATCGAAGCTTTCCTGCCAGACCCGGTGGGGAGAGGGCAGCGAGGCGTCGGGCGACGAACAGAGCACCTGCCAGACGGTCAGAATAATCGTAAGCACGACAAGCGGCGGCACGATGGTGCGTGCGGCCACCATCGCAACGTCGCGGACATTGATCCGGGGTGCCGGCTGTCTTGCAAGGCGCACGACATTTGCAGCCTTCGGCGCAGTCTTTGCCGGTATGGGTTTGTTCTTTGCCAGGGCGGACATGGGGCGCTCCTCGTCGTGAATAAAAGGCCGGCGCGCCTGTCGCGCGCCGGAGGTGGGGATCAGGATGCGGCCTTGATGGCAAGGCTATCGAGATAGGCGGACGGATTTTCCGGATCGAAGACCTTGCCGTCGAAGAAGGTTTCCTTGCCCCGGGACGGAGAAGAGGGGATGTCGGCGGCAGCGACACCCAGCGCCTTGGCCGCATCGCGCCAGAGATCCTCCCGGTTGACCTGGTCGACGAGAGCCTTGATGTCGGTATCAGGGGCGAACTTGCCCCAGCGAACGTTCTCGGCCATGAACCAGGTATCGTGGCTCTTGAAGGGATAGGAAGCGCCGCCTGCCCAGAACTTCATGTAAAGATCGGTGCCATGGACGACACGGCCGTTGCCGTAGTTGATGTCTCCCTTGAGGCGGCCAAGGACGTCCTTCGGCGGCACGTTGAACCATTGGCGCTTGCCGAGGATTGTTGCCATCTCCTCCTTGTTGTCCATGCTGTCGCACCATTGCTGGGCTTCCATCACGGCCATCAGCAGGGCTCTTGTGGCATTCGGGTTCTTCTCGACCCAGTCGGCGCGCATGCCGAGCGCCTTTTCAGGATGTCCCTTCCAGAGTTCGCCGGTCGTTGCTGCGGTAAAGCCGATGCCCTGATTGACGAGCTGCTCGTTCCATGGCTCGCCGACACAGAAGACGTCCATGTTGCCGACCTTCATGTTTGCCACCATTTGCGGCGGCGGCACGACGATGGTGGAGACGTCCTTGTCCGGATCGATACCGCCGGCGGCGAGCCAGTAGCGGATCCAAAGGTCGTGGGTGCCGCCGGGGAAGGTCATTGCGGCCTTCACTTCCTTGCCTTCGGCCTTCTTTTTTTCGAAGGCCGCCTTCAGCTTGGATGCGTCGAGCTGGACGCCGGTATCGGCATATTCCTTGGCGACGGAAATGCCCTGGCTGTCGTAATTCAGGCGGGCGAGCAGGGCCATCGGTACCGGCTGATTGTTCTGCGTCACTTTGCCCGTATGCATGAGATAGGGCAGCGGCGAAAGGATATGAGCACCGTCGATCCCGTTCGAGGCACCGCCGAGAACGAGATTGTCGCGTGTTGCGCCCCAGGAAGCCTGCTTGGCGACCTCGACATCGGCAAGGCCGTGTTTTTCGAAAAGGCCCTTCTCCTTGGCGACGATCAACGCGGCAGCGTCGGTCAGCGCGATAAAGCCAAGTTTGGCGCCCGTAACTTCAGGTGCTGCGGCTGCTGCAAAAGCGCCGGAGGGAAAAGCCGTGCGGACTGCGCCGATCAAGGCAGCCGCGGCGGTTGTTTTCAGGAGGCTGCGGCGGCTCATGCCGCTCGTAAGGATCTTGTTCATGCGCTGGTTCCCCTTGTTGGTCGTCGCAGGAATGTTCGGGAATAAAAAAACGCCGCCCGGAAATTGCGTCTGCGGGAAGGGAGAGTTCCCGGACAGCAAAAACCGTGCGACGTCGATGTCTTTTGCAAGCGCTTATCGCGCGCTTGTCCGCCAAGATCGCCATTGATCCGGGCAAGGTTTCTCCTGCAAGCCCCGTGCCAGTTTTTGAAGTGAACTTTAGATCATTGAAATTAAATCAAGTTCTGCGCTTTAAGCGCCTATGCACAAATTTTGAGCTTATACCAATCCTGCGTATATTTTGTGCTAATGCTATTTCTCGTGCGCGGGCGGCTGCCAGCCTTTTGTGCAAAGCAAAAAGGAAATCAGGCCTCGTGCGCATCCGGTGCAAAGGGTAGGGTGCTGCGAACCGCAAATCCGCGGACATACTCCACGAGCCGCGCCGGATCGAAAGGGCGGCCGTCCATGAAGCGGTCTTGGTCGTTGTCGCCTTCGATGCGGATATCGGCATCCTGAGGCGTGCGCGTCTCCCCGAGTGCCGTCCTGTAGAGGTCGGGGCGATAGGCGGAAGCTGCCGCGCGCGCGCTGTTCAGGCTGATTGACGCCTGTCCCCAGCGGACCATCTGGCTATAGATCCACAATGCTTGGCTCGGCCTTGGGTAGTTTGCAAAGCCGCCATGGAACAGGAAGTAGTTATTGATGACGCGGCGGTTGCCCTTGGCATCCAGGCTGAACTCGCCGGCAAGCACATATCGGATAATGTCGACGGGTGCTGCAATATAGCGCTGATCGGCCAGTAGCGCGGCCAAGGCATCGTGGTTTGCGGCATCGTCGCACCAGCGTGCTGCGGCATCGAGCGCCACGATCAGCCGGGAGACCGTTTCCGGATGGCTCTCTGCCCAATCCGGCCGCATGCCGACGACCTTTTCCGGGGCTGACGGCCAGATATCCTGTTTTGTCGCAACGATCCGACCGACACCGCGCTCAGACGCCACCATGTTCCACGGCGCGCCGACACAGAAGCCGTCGATCGCGCCGGCAGCCAGAGCGTCGGAGGTGAGTGGCGGCGGGACGACGACGAGCTTCACGTCCTTGTCGGGATCAATGCCGCCTGCGGCCAGCCAGTAGCGGAATTCGTAGTTGTGCGAGGAAAAGGGATAGGTCATCCCGAGAGTCGGCACCGGCTCGCCGGTCAGCCGCATCTGGTTCAGCACCAATGCAAAGGCGCGCGCGCTTTCGAGGGCGCTGGCTTCCTCGGAAAGACCTGCGGTTTCGCGCATCCGTTCGAAGAGGCGCGTCGAAAGGGTGATCGCATTGCCGCCGCGCCCGAGCGAAAAGGGTGTGATGGTCGGCGAAGGGTTCGAGCCCAGTCCAAGTGCTGCCGCAACAGGCATCGGTGAGAGCATATGGGCTATATCAAACTGGCGAAAGGCCAGGCGGTCGCGAACATTCGCCCATGAAACGTCTCTGACGAGATCGAGGGTCAGGCCCTCCTTCTCGGCAAATCCGAATTCAGCGGCCGCAATCAGCACCGAGGCGTCGACCAAGGGAATAAAGCCGGCGCGAAGAACACGCGGGCCCTCGCTGCTGAGTTTTGAAGGCGCAGAGACGCGTCCTTGCTGTGTGTCTATTTTCGTCACCGCATTCACTCCGCAGTCCTCCGGACAATCGATTGGCCGTGGCGGCGGGTCACATCAGCAACCCTGCGGCCGTCACGACGCTTTGTGCGATTTCGGACATCTTCTTCTTCTCGTTCATCGCCGTCTGGCGCAGCAGAGCGAATGCCTGTTCCTCCGAAAGGCCGCGCATCTTCATCAGGATGCCTTTGGCCCGCTCGACGACCTTGCGCTCTTCGAGTGCCGATTTTGCGTCGGCGAGCTCCCGCTGCAGGCGGCTGAAGGCATTGAACCGGCTGACGGCCATATCGAGAATGGGTTTGACCCGCTCCTTTTTCAGACCGTCGACGATATAGGCAGAGACGCCGGCATCTACGGCCGCTTCGATGGAAGCCGTATCGGACCGATCGACGAACATCGCGATCGGCCGACTGACCGTTCGTGTCAGCTGGAACAGGTGCTCCATCATGTCGCGGTTCGGATTCTCGATGTCGATGATGATAACGTCCGGTTTCAGTGTTTCGATGATGCGTGCGACGCCCTGGACTTCGTGAATGACGGTGACCCGCGTGTGGCCGGCCTCCTGCAAGCCCTCCTCGATAATCGAGGCGCGGATTGCATTTTCATCTATGACCAGAATTGTCAGGTCGAAACGGCTCATGCGCCGTTTATGACGCACCGCAATAAAACAGGCAAGTTAAAAGCCGCAAAAATAAGCATAAAGTAATAATGCACAAAAAATACGCGGTTTAGGCATCCCCAGCCTTCGCAGGCCGATGGTTTGAAGCGCCTTTATCGGGTTCCACGAGCGGCGAGCCTGTGGGGAGTCGGCGATCGGATGTCGGCGATAGGTCCGATGCTCAACCCACATCCGCTGGAGCCGGCGGCAATGGCGAACCCTGGAAGCCATTTCCCCGATGGCTGGGGTGCCGTCCCAATTTTATCCTGTCCAAGCTGCCAGCTGGCACCACCACCCCCCAGTTCCGCTCGAGTTCCGGCACCAATCGGGGGCAGGCTCGATGTTCCAGCTGAGGCCGTCGATCGAAAGCCTGGCCGAGAAGGACAGAGCTGGAGTTCGTGAAGGGTCAGCATTTTCTACTGCCCTTGCGCGATCGTGCAACCGTTTATGCTTGTCAGGGCAAGCGCACAGATAATGACAGGAGGGACTTATATGCTATGGTCGGATCGGCATGGCGCAGCATTTTCTGCTGCGGTTGCCGATCGATGAAACCAGTTAAGGCAGGGCTCACATGAAACTCGATCGGATCGACATCAAGATTCTCTATGAGCTGCAGAAAAATGGCCGTATCACCAATGTCGAGCTTGCCGAACTGGTCAATCTTTCGCCAAGCCCTTGCCTCATGCGCGTGAAGAAGCTGCAGTCAGAGGGCTATATTATCGGCTATTGCGCCCAGGTGAATGTCGGCAAGCTTGGTCAGACCCTCACGGTCTTCACCGAGGTTACCCTCAAGAACCACAGGCAGATCGATTTCGCCCGCTTCCTTGCGGCAGTCGAGAAGATCGACCAGGTGATCGAATGCCACCTGGTCTCCGGTGGCTACGACTATATGCTGAAGTTCGTAACAGCGGGCATCGGCGAGTACCAGACCATTATGGAGCGGCTAACGGACATGGACATCGGCATTGACAAGTATTTCAGCTTCGTGGTGCTGAAATCACCGATCGTCAAGGCCCACATGCCGCTGACCAGCCTCTTTCCGGTGTAGATGCTGGCAGTGTCTCAGCGCAGCGCCGGCATTAGGCACGCACGAGTTTCGGCTCCTGCTCAAGTCCATCGAGCCGGGTTGGATCGAGTTTCGGCACGCAGGCTGTCGGAAGGTGTCTGTTCCACGCAACTTGAAGATGCCTGACCGCGGGGTTGTCACAGGTTTTCGGGATTACCCGTGAGAAAAAGGGAAAGGCTTTGAAACTGACGTCATCGATCAGGCCGATCGCCTGTAATGTCGGATCGACGATATGTAACATACTATCGAGCGTCGTTTGAACTATGCGCGCTGGCGCGGTGAACGCGCCATCAGCTGCGCGTAGGCAATCGCCGATAGCATGTTGGCGTGATTTGCCTTTCCGGTGCCAGCAATATCGAAGGCGGTGCCGTGATCGACGGAGACGCGGTCGATTGGAAGACCGAGCGACACATTGACGGCGGTTTCGAAGGCGACGAGCTTGATCGGAATGTGGCCCTGGTCGTGATACTGGGCAATTACCAGATCGAAGGCGCCGTTATAGGCACGCGCAAAGACGGTATCGGCTGAAATCGGGCCAACCACGTCAATGCCCTTAGCTTGAGCCAGTTCGACCGCAGGCGTCAGAAACTCCATGTCTTCCGTGCCGAAGAGGCCGTTTTCGCCGCAATGCGGGTTGATGCCGGCAACGGCGATCCGTGGTTTCTTGCCAAGGCGCACAAAGTGGTTATGGCCCGCTTCGATCGTTGCAATGACGCGGTCCGTCTTGGCGCGCTCGATGGCACCTCGCAGCGAGACATGCGTCGAAACATGGATCGTATTAAGGCGCTCCGAGGCAAGCAGCATGAACGAACTCCTCGAGCCGGTCAGATGCGCAAGCAGGCCGGTGTGGCCGTCGAAATGATGCCCGGCAAGGTTCATTGCCTCCTTGTTGATCGGCGCCGTGACGATCACGTCGGCATCGCCCGACATCGCAAGCTCGACGGCGCGGCTGATGTAGCGAACGCAAGCGTCGCCTGCGACGGGGCTGATTTTGCCGATTTCGGGAAGGCTGCCGTCAAGCGCCACCTCGTCGAGGGCAATCGTCGATCCGTCTTCCGATGCAGAGGGCGCAAAGCGCAGGTCGATGCCGGTCGTGCGGCAGGCCCGCTGCAGTGCATTGCTACTGCCGACGATGACGAAATCGCGGCGCTCATGTCTTGGCATTGCCGCAAGCGCTTTGACGATGACTTCCGGGCCAACGCCTGCCGGATCGCCGAGCGTGACTGCGACTTTCGCATTTTTGACCATCAGTCAATTTCCCTTTGCAAGGGCCGGCCTAGAAGGCGGCTTCATAGATCGAGCGGATGTCGTCGCGTGTCAGATCACGCGGATTATTATCGAGCAGGCGGCGGATGGCAAAGGCATCATCGGCCATCTCGTCCAGGCTGCTTTCAGGCACACCCAAACCCGACAGCTTCATCTCGATGCCGAGTTCTGCGCAAAACTCATAGGCGGCTGAGAAGACGGTTTTGATCTCAGCGGAGGCGGGATGGCCGAGAGCTTCCAGGACAGCCTTGGTCTTGGCCGGAACGGACGGTGTGTTGAAAGCCAGCACATGCGGGAAGATCAGTGCATTTGCAGCGCCATGGGCGACATGCCAGCGCGTGCCGAGCGGATAGGCGAGGGCGTGGCCGCCGGCCGTATTGACCGGTCCCAGGCAGAAGCCGCCATAAAGGGAGGCGAGCGACAAGCCAGCGCGCGCTTCTGCATCGGCGCCGTCCCTGACAGCACGTTCCAGATATTTGCCAACGAGCCGCGTGCCTTCGATCGCGTAGATATCGATCATCGGATGCGCCTTGCGATTGGTAAAGGCCTCCACGCAATGCGCCATTGCATCCACTCCGGTCGCAGCCGTCGTGCGGGGCGGAACGGTAAAGGAAAGCGCCGGATCGACGACGGCGATATCGGCAAGCATGTAGACGCTTTCGACGGCAAGTTTCGCCATCGTTTCGGGATCGGTTACCAGCGCGCGGATACCCGCCTCGCTGCCGGTTCCAGATGTCGTTGGCACTTGTGCGAGAGCCACTTTGCGCGGGCCTTGAACCATGTTCGCTCCGACGACCTCGCGCAGGCTTTGCGGCGAACCGGCAAGCACGGACGCGAGCTTGGCAAGGTCCATGGCGCTGCCGCCGCCGAAGCCGACGACGAGTTCTGCCCGGGCGGCTTCGGCGGCACTCAGCACCTTGTCGAGATTGCCGATGTCGGGTTCCGGAATGACATTTCCAAACACTTCGACCTTGCCCTGGATCTCGAGGGCATCGACGCGCGAAGCGTTGAAGGCATCCGAAATGACGAGCGTGCGGGTGTAGCCTTTCTCTGCGGCCCATTTGCCGAGCCTGCCGGCCGTGCCGATGCCGAACTCGATGATGTTCGGCCTGATGGTCGTGATAGGCGAACCCAGACTGGCCATGAAAGCGGCTCCTCCCTAACAAAAAACGGCCGATCACCGTCAAGGATGTAAAGTTGTTATATCAGCCGCCTGTTTCTGGCAAGAAAAATGCTCAGGACATCTCGAAAGATCGTCAAAAGGCTGAATGGGTGAAGACTAGAAAAGAGCGCAGCATCATACAACCACTTGAATTTATTTAATAATGATGGAACATCATTCGCTGACGCGGACGCGCTGGCATCGATGGATAGTGCCCACGCGGTTTGAACGTATATTTGTCAATATCGGCGGTGAGCTGGCTAGCCGAGTGCCTCAGCCGGAAGCCGGACATATTTGATTGCCCGACGATAATAGGTATAGGCGATGTGCAGCGTTCCGTCCGGGCCTTCAACGATTGAGGGATAGGAGAATTCGCGATTGAGCGAATCCCTGGAATTGTTGCTGAGGCAATAGCCGTCGCCGGTATCAAGATCGATCAGGCGATGAAAGTCTGCACCGCCGTTGTCGGAAAGGGCAAGGCTGAGAGGCGCGCGCGACACGCCCCATATTGCTTTGCGGCCCGATGTGACCGGCTCAGTGGCGCCCATTTCAGATTGATCGCTTTCGATCTCGTCGTAAAGCGACCGGCGTCGCGCCGTGGAAGTCTCGGCACTACTGTGGTTGTAAACCATTGCAATCCTGTCGTCCTTCAGCAAAACAGCCTGAATGGACGAGTTGTTGTTTGGCAGGTTGATAGGTCGTGGACGGGACCAGCTTTCGCCGTCGTCTTCGGATGCAGCCGAGAGGACGTTTAGCGCAAAGCGGTTGCGGAAGAAGGCTATCATCCTGCCCTTGCCGAGCGCCAGAATGTTCATATGGACTGCGCCGAGGCTGTCAGGAACGTCGGTCATGGTCCAGGACTGACCCTGATCGCGGGATATCAGCACACCTGCGGTGTCTACATCACCGCTCCAGCGTTGGCCCGGTAGGCTGACGCAGCGGAATGCCGGCAGAAGCCAGTCTCCTTTGGAATTTGTCACGATCGGTTGGCGGACGAAGGTTCCGGGCAAATCGCAAAGAAGCCGGACCGGTCCGAACGTTTTTCCGTCGTCGCGAGATATTCGGCATTTGACAACCGCGCCATCCTGATCGCCCGAAGTCTGCGAAGTGTAAAGCAGCCAGACGGTCCTGTCCGGTGCATTGAAAATCAATGGGTTCTGCTCGGACTTTGAAGGGTCGTCTGAAAGTTTCTGCGGCTCGGACCATTGCGCTGTTCCTGGTGCGAGCTTCGACATGTAAACCGCTATGTCGCCCATGCCCTCCATCGTGCCGCCGAACCAGACGCAGCTCAAGGTGCCGCCGGGGAGAAAAGCGAGGTTGGCGGCATGATTTTGGATGCATGGCGAGGGCAGGTAGGCGTCTGCGCGGCCAGCGTGAGCGGAATTCGGCCGGATCAGGCCGTTCATCAATGCGGGGATCTTTTCCGGCGGCAAAGCTGTCAAGCTCATGAGGTTCTCCTTATGGCAACTGCGCATAGTTTTCGGACAAAGCCGCATACTCGGCGTCGTTGAGCGCCACCAGCGGCGGGCGGGTGCGCTTCCACGCACTGTCACCCGTCTTGAGGCCGACCATGGCTTTGATCGCCGGGATCTGTGCATAGGAATTCGAAAGCGTGCGATAGGCATTGATGCGCTCTTGTGCCTTATCGACCTGTGCGGCGCGTGTCGCATCGAAAACGTTGTCATAGACGGTGCGGAGCGAAGAGGCGACCAGATTGGACGTTGCCGTAATACAGCCGGCGCCACCTGCCTTCAACAAAGGCAGCAGCAATGGGTCTGCGCCGCAAAGCACCGAAAAGCCCGGATGGGCGGAGATGATTGCCTGCATGTTATTGAAATCGCCAGCCGATTCCTTGATGCCAACCACGGTTTCGGGGAAGGCATCGATCAGTCTGCCGATCAACGGGATCGAGATCGCAATGCCAGAGACCTGCGGTATATGATAGAGAATGACGCGCAGGCGACTGTCGTTCACCCGGTTTAGAATCTGGAAATAGGCATTGAAGAGGCCATCGTCCGATACGCCCTTGTAGTAGAAGGGTGGCAACATCACGACTTTGGTCACGCCGAGCGAAAGCGCATGGTTGGTGAGCTCGATGGTTTCGGGAATGGCGGCAACGCCGGTCCCCGGCAGAAGGTTTTCGGCCGGAACGCCGGCTTTCAGGGCCGCTTCAAGAATGGTGCGCCGTTCGGCGAGCGAGAATGAATTCGCTTCGCCTGTCGTGCCAAGAAGCGCCACACCGTGACATCCCTCCGAAAGCAGACGTTGGCAATGCTCGGTGAAAAGGCCAAGATCCGGGCTGCCGTCAGCGTTGAGAGGCGTGGTTGCGGCGCTGAAGACGCCTGTAATCTTATGATTGCTCATCTTTTTCCTCCTCGTCGAAGCGACAGCGCCTTTATACGCTTTTTGCCGCAGTGTTTTGTCCACAGGAGAAAGTTGTTGTCAATCTTACAAGCTGCACGTTGAAGCCAACCTTAGATCAAGGTGTTGTTATAATGGGAAAAATTTTTGTATCAAGATTTTTGCAGCCGAGAATATGAATTTTATATTGACAGATTTACATTGTCGCGCAACTCTGCTGCTCATTCCATCGTGCTGGCTCGGGGAGGGCTTTCGAGGGCGCGTTGAATGCTCATGGGAGGAGCAGATGACAATTCGAAAGAACCAGACTGCCTCACAAATTTCGCGCCGTGATGCGCTGAAGCTTAGCCTCGCCGCAGGCGTCGGCCTAACGATGTTCGGCATGAGTGCACGTGTTGTCATGGCCGAGGAAGGTCAGGTTCTCAAGGCCATCAATCCGGCCTTCGACCAGGATTGGTCGCCACTTCGTGGCGGCGGCAGAACCTTCCGCTGGAATTCGTTCTGGTGGGCGTCGCCGATGTATTTCGACACGGAAGGCAAGTTGCAGCCTTATGTATTCACGAGCTGGGAATCGTCCGACAACAAGGTCTGGACCTTCAAGATCGATCCGAAGGCTGTTTTTTCCGACGGCAGCAAGATCACGTCGGCGGATGTGAAGGGTTCATGGGAAGTGGCCTCGATGCCGAACACCAAGAGCCAGCGCGCCGACCAAGTGCTGAGCAAGGTGCAAGGCTACAAAGAGATCGGAGCCGGTTCCGGCACTGAGCTTACCGGGGTCGCAACGCCGGATGAAGGGACGGTCACCGTTACACTCACGCAAGCTGACCCGATTTTCTTCATGCGCCTGGCAAACCATATTATTCCCGTGACCAAGGCGTCGCAGTCGAGAGGCAGCGACGGGGAAGAGATAGCCGACTGGTACAAGCCGGACAATAATGCCGTCTACTCCGGTCCTTTCAAGCTAACGAGCATCGACATCGACGCAGGGAGCCTGACGTTTGAGCCGAACGAGAATTTCTTCGGTCCGAAGCCGAAGCTTGCTCGCATCGAGATCAGTTCGATCGAAGACAATGTGACGGCGACGTCTCTCATCAATTCCGGCGAGTATAACGTCCATACGGAACTGGTCACCTCGACGATAATCCAGGATCTCGGTCCGGAGTTTTCAGCAGGGCCGATCATTCCTACGAGCCAGCACTTCTGGTTCAACATTTCGCGTGCACCGATGAACGATGCGAAAGTGCGTCAGGCGCTGATCATGGCGGTTGACCGCGACGGGCTTTTCAAGGCGTCTTATCCGGATGGACCGCACAAGAAGGCAGACCAGATCCTGAATTCCGTGCCTGGCGCGGACGGTTCCGGCTTCGAACCCTATCCTTTTGATCCTGAAGGGGCAAAAAAGCTGCTTGCTCAATCGAGCTATGGTGGTCCCGAGCGGCTGCCGAAGATCATGTTCGTTGGCATCTCGGCGCCCGCGATCCAGGCAGCTGCCCAATTCATCGCGGAACAGTGGCGCCAGAACCTCGGCATTACCGCAGTCGACATGAAACCGCAGCAGGACGCCTATGCCGGGCCTGACCAGAACTCGGTTCAGATTTTCCGCGACGATGTCGGCACGCGCGTCCCCGATGCCGTTTCCTACCTCGCCGGTTCAATCGCCTCCACCTCCTCCAACGCCCAAAACAAGCTCGGCGGTTACAAGAACGACAAGGTCGACAGCCTGCTTGCCGAAGCCGCGACCAAGGCTGCAGACGACCCGCAGCGCGTGAAACTGGCGCAGGAGGCACAAAAGGCGTTCCGCGACGATTGGGTATTCATTCCATGGTATTCTCAGGCGATGTCCCGCTGGGCGACGAAGGAGGTCAAGGGGATGGAGAAGAACCTGGACTGGCAAGTCGTTGCACCATGGGACATTTCCATCGATCAAGCATGATGGCTTTCGCCGACTTTGTCGCTGAACAGCAACATGCGCGAGGTCCGTACGGCCTTCGCGCATGTTTCAAACAGAAGGCGCGGTTGTCCGCGGCTATCCCCGTGAAAACTGCGCCGATGAACAAGTGGAGGTGGCTTTGTTTCGTTACGTGTTAACGCGGTTTGCCATCTGGATTCCGTCCGTCCTTGTCGTGATGATGGCCGTTTATGCGATGGCATTTTACGGTGCCGGCGATCCGATCAAGCTGATCTTTCTTCGTGCACCGGGCGATGTCGCCTATAATCCGGAACGGATCGAAGCCATTCGAGAGAGCGCCGGCCTTAACAAACCATTCATCGAGCAGTTCGGCCTTTACATCTGGAACTTGCTGCATGGCCAGTTCGGCAATTCGCTGACCTCGGGCCGCTCGGTCTGGGCGATGGTTTCCGCAGCCGCTCCCGTCTCCTTCAAACTGGCGCTTTGTTCCATCACCTTGACAGCGGTCGTTGCCATCCCCCTCGGCATGATCGCAGCGCTCAATCAGAATTCCAGGCTCGACTATACGATCCTCGGCTCGGCCCTGTTCTTATGGGCAATTCCTGCCTATGTCGCCGGACCACTGCTCATGGTCGGATTGATCGTCTTCCTGCCGATGATCAAGGTTCCCTACGGTTGGGGAGGTATTTTTGATGTCCGCATCCTGCTGCCCCTGATTGTTTTGTCCTTTCAGCCGATTGCGCTCATCGTACGCCAGACGCGTGCGGCAGTGATTGAAGTGCTGTCGGAGGATTTCGTACGCACGGCGCGGGCCAAGGGCGTACCGGAAATCGTCGTCGCTCTCAGGCATATCCTGCGCCCGGTGCTGACCCCGGTCGTCACCCAGCTCGGGCTCGTCATGATCACCATCGTCAACGGTGCGATCTTCGTTGAACTGGTCTTCGGCCTACCCGGCCTCGGCCGTCTGACCGTGCAGGCGCTCACGAATTCCGATTATCCAGTCATCCTGGCGATCACGCTCATCGGATCCTTCCTGGTGATGGTCTCGAACCTTCTGGTCGACGTTCTCTATCCGCTGCTTGACCCACGCGCCAACGATGCAAGAAGGAGTCGCTGACAATGTCCGCAGTCCCTCTCTCGACGATCGAGACCGCAGAAGAACCCCCGGTCAGCCTTTGGCGCGATGCCTGGTTCCGCCTGAAGCGCAACAGGCTTGCCCTTTTCGGCCTCGCGGTTGTCGTTGTGCTGGCTCTGGCAGCGGTCTTCGGACCATACCTTACGCCCTATGACTACCTGGGCCAGGACCTTGATGCCCGCAACGCCGCACCCTCGCTGACACATCTATTCGGCACCGATGATCTTGGCCGGGACGTCTTCAGCCGCGTCGTCTACGGCACACGCACCGCCTTTCTCGTCGCCGTGATCGTCACGCTCGTCGCCGTTTTGATCGGACTGACCCTCGGCGCTGTTGCTGGCTTCTTCGGCGATCCATTCGATCGCGTCATCATGTGGCTGACCGATGTCACCATGTCGGTGCCGAATCTGCTCCTGGTCGTCGTCATCAACGCTTCGCTGAAATCGCCGATCACCAACTGGATGGAAGCCCGCTACCTGGAGACCCTCAATCCTTTTTATCGTCAGACGGTTTGGGTTGATTTCATCCTGGTTTTCGGGTCAATGGCCCTGATCGCCTGGCCGCCCTACGCCCGTCTCGTCCGCGCCCAGGTCCTGTCGATCCGCAGCCGGCCCTATATCACGGCGGCGCAGGCGCTCGGCCTTTCGAGCTGGATCGTTATCACGCGCTACGTCATTCCGAATGCCCTCGGTCCGCTGATCGTTTCCGTCAGCGCCGGTCTCGGTACTGCGATGGTGCTCGAAAGTGCCTTCAGTTTCCTCGGTGTCGGCGTCAATCCACCAACGCCCAGCTGGGGCAACATGATCTCGGATGGCCTGCGTGTCTGGCAGCATTATCCGCATCTGCTTGCTGCGCCGGCGGCTGTGCTCGGACTTGCTTCGGTTGCTTTCAGCTTCCTGGGCGATGGTCTCAATGATGCGCTCAATCCGCGGGGCAGCAAGTAATGAACACGACGACCAATGACCGCCTTCTTGACGTGCGCGACCTCACCGTCGAGATAGAGACGCGCCGAGGGACTGCCGTCGTGGTCGATGGCATCGATCTCTACGTCAACAAGGGCGAAACGCTTGGCGTCGTCGGCGAGTCCGGCTGCGGCAAGAGCTTGACGATGCTGAGCCTGATGCGGCTCCTGCCGAACAAGATCAGAGTCGCCAGGGGCACGGCGCATTTCGACGGACGCGATCTGCAGACGATGTCGAACGCCGATCTGCGGAAGGTGCGCGGTGGTGACATCGGCTTCGTCTTCCAGGATCCGATGACCTCGCTCAATCCGGTGATGCGCGTCGGCGAGCAGATCTGCGAGCCGCTGATCTATCATCGCAAGATGAGCAAGGCAGATGCGCGAATTCGGGCGGTCGAGCTCCTGCGGCTGGTGGGTATTCCCGGCCCTGAGGAACGCCTGATGGCATACCCGCATGAGCTTTCGGGCGGCATGCGCCAGCGCGTGATGATCGCCATCGGCCTTGCCTGCGATCCGAAGCTTCTGATCGCCGACGAGCCGACCACGGCGCTCGACGTCACGATCCAGGCCCAGATCGTCGATCTCGTGAAGGAGCTGCGGGCCAAGCTTGGCATGTCGGTGGTGTGGATCACGCACGATCTGGCGCTGATTGCAGGTCTCGTCGATCGCGTGGCGGTGCTTTATGCCGGCACTGTCGTCGAAGTTGCGCCGGTCGATGAGCTCTATGCTCGGCCAAGCCATCCTTATACGCGCGGGCTGCTTGCGTCGATCCCGAAGCTCTCGGATGCGCCTGCAAGCCGTCTAAGTTCGATCGGGGGAACACCGCCTGAGCCCGGCCTGCGTCCGAAAGGGTGTCCGTTCGCCCCGCGCTGTCCGCTTGTCGAGACCATCTGCCACGAGCGCGCTCCGAAGCTTGAACCTTTGGCCGGAGCCGCCAACCATCGCACCGCATGTTTTGTTGTCCAGAAAGTGCAGGAGGCTGCGTGATGGGCGCTGAACCGCTTCTGAAGGTCGAAAACCTGGTCAAGCACTTTCACGTCAAGCTCGGCGCTTTCGGCGAGCGCTCGGCAACCGTTTACGCGCTCGACAACGTCAATCTTGATATCATGGAAGGCGAGACCTTAAGCCTTGTCGGGGAATCCGGTTGCGGCAAATCGACGACCGGTTTTACGATCCTCAATCTCTACAAGGCCACGAGCGGCAAGGTTGTCTACAAGGGGCAGGATCTGTCGAGGCTTGGCGAAAAGGAAATGCGGCCATTCCGCCGCGACCTGCAGATCGTCTTTCAAGATCCCTATTCGACGCTCAATCCGCGCATGACGATCGGCGAGGCGATCGGCGAGCCAATCCTCTTCCACAGGTTATGCACCAAGGGCGAGCTCAAGGACAAGGTCGCAAACCTGCTGAGTGATGTTGGGCTGCCGGCGCGCTTTGCGCAGCGTTATCCGCATGAGCTCTCAGGTGGCCAGCGCCAGCGCGTCGCCATCGCGCGTGCGCTTGCCTGCCAGCCGAAATTCATCGTCTGCGACGAGGCAATCTCAGCACTCGACGTTTCGATCCAGGCACAGATCATCAATCTGCTGCTCGATCTGCAGGAGAAATACGGCCTCACATATCTCTTCATCGCGCATGACCTGGCAGTCGTCCACCATATCAGCACGCGCGTAGGCGTCATGTATCTCGGCCGGCTTGCCGAGCTTGCCAGCCGCGAAGAGCTGTTCAAAAATCCGCTGCATCCCTACACGAAGGCGCTGCTTTCGGCGGTGCCGGAAACCGATCCTTCCCACGAGCGGAGCCGCAAGCGCCAGATCCTGCAGGGTGACGTTCCAAGTCCGCTCGACCCGCCGTCCGGCTGCCGCTTTCACACCCGCTGCCCGATCGCAACCGATGTCTGCAGCAGACTCGTTCCCGAATGGAAGGAAGCAAGTCCCGGCCATCTCGTTGCCTGCCACGCCGTCAATTGGGGTCAGACGACGTGACGCTGAAAGTCGCCATCATTGCCGACGACCTGACCGGGGCACTCGATACGGCCGCGCCTTTCGTCGAAGCGGGCCTTGCCGTTGCTGTCGCCATTGATGTTGAGGCGGCAAGGGAGGCGATTGCGAGGAGTGCCGATGTCGTGGTGATCAACACAGCCTCGCGTGCTCTTGCCGAGGATGCCGCCGCACACAGGGTGCGGCTGGCAGCAGAGGTCTTGCTGTCGGCCGAACCTGCAATCGTCATGAAGAAGATCGATTCCAGGCTAAAAGGCAACGTCGCTGCCGAAAGCTCTGCCCTTGTTGAGGTATTCGCCCTCAAGTCAATTCTGGTTGCGCCTGCGATTCCGGACCAGAAGCGCTTTACTTATCGCGGTTGCGTCGTCGGGCGCGGTGTCGACAGTCCGATCCCGGTTGCCGAGCTTTTTGCTAACCATTCGCAAATCGTGGCCGTTGCAGATGCCGAGGACGATAGCGATCTCGACTCCATCGCCGGCGAAAATGATTGGCGTTCGGTTCTGGCCGTCGGCGCGCGTGGCCTTGGCGCGGCCCTGGCCCGACGCCTGGGCAAGGCGGGCGGGCATAGCCAAACCTTCGAGCCGGCCATCAGGACACTTTTTGCCATCGGCTCCCGCGATCCGATTACCGCCCAGCAGATGGACCGCCTCGAGGCATCCGGTGCCTTGCGCATGGTCGCAGACGCACCGCTGGGAGCTGTGGAAAGCGGCGAAGGCTTTGAGCTTCCTGCTCTGCTTCGCTGCAGTGGCGGAACTGCAGACGATGCTGCAGCAGTAGCGCAACGCTTTGCAAAAGGCGTAAAATCGGTCATGGACGATACACGGCCGGATATGCTGATGGTTGGCGGTGGCGACACTGCGCTTGCGGTGTTTGGCGAGCTTGGTATGCGCATCCTCGTCCCGAAAGGTGAAATCGAGGCAGGCGTGCCGTGGTTCGACGTTACAGCCGCAGACGGGCGCCATCTTCGTTCTGCGGTAAAGTCCGGGGGGTTCGGCAGCTGCGATAGTTTGCTAAGACTGATTGTGCGGGTTCAGGCGGCCTAGCGGATGCCGGCGGGAGAATGAAGGTGGATGAAAGAAATGGAGCATCTTTGAACGCGGGAACCGGCCGAGCCGCAAAGCCCGAGCGCGGAAAGGCCGTGAAGCTCGTGGATCGCGTCTTCGACCAGCTTCTGGAACGTATTCGCGCCGGAAACTATCCAGCTGATTCACGCTTGCCGGGAGAGCATGAACTGGCGTCGATGCTGGGCGTATCGCGTCCAATCGTTCGCGACGCGCTCGCGCGCTTGCGCGACCAGGGCATGGTTTATGCCCGTCAGGGAGCAGGAACCTTCGTCAGCGCCCACGGCTTGCCGGCCGCGCACCTGGCTTACTCGCCTGTCAAGACGATCGCCGACATTCAGCGTTGCTACGAATTCCGCCTGACGATCGAGCCCGCGGCGGCCTACTTTGCCGCCAAGCGCCGCGACAGTGGAGCGCTTGAGAAGATAGCAACGGCGCTTGCGGATCTTCGCGAGGCGACGAACCACCAGCTTCATCGAACCGACGCCGATTTCCTGTTTCATCGGGCTGTCACTGAGGCTGCTAACAATCACTATTACACGGCCTCCATGGACGCTCTCAAACCGCATATCGCGGTTGGTATGCATCTGCATGGATTGTCGCTTCTCGGTCCCCGCCAGGGCCTTCAGAAAGTGTTTCAGGAACACGATGAAATCTACAAGGCTATTGCCGAGGGCCGGGCAGACGACGCCCGGGAGCTGATGCAGGCCCATCTTGAGGGCTCGAGAGATCGCCTCTTCGAGGGTCGTGTTCTCGACCTCTCCTTCTAGTTGCCAGCGACGGTGTCACGGAGGTCTGTCGCCGTCACGGTTGGCGACCGGCATTTTCGTCTGCGCACCTGGTCATGGGAAAGAAAAAACAGTCTCTATTGGCGCGTGCCCGTTTGCGCTTGCCCATGCTACGATATTGGTTCCTTCAACAGTTAGGGACGATCAACTCATGACGGGCCAGGATGGCAGTATTCTTGATTATGTCGGGATTCTTGCCGTGTTTTTTCTCGTTGGCGCCAACGGTTTTTTCGTGGCTGCCGAATTCGCATTGGTTTCCGTCAGGCGCAGCCGCGTGGCCGAGCTCGCGGCCGCGGGACGTATGAACGCTTCAGCGCTTCAGCGGGCTGTGGACAATCTCGATGCAAATCTTGCGGCCACCCAGCTCGGCATAACGATCTCTTCACTCGCTCTTGGCTGGGTCGGCGAACCGGCGCTGGCGCATCTGATCGAGCCGCTATTGGCGTGGTTGCCCGGTGACTGGGCAAGGACAGGCTCTCATGCCATCGCAGTTGTCATTGCGTTTGTGATCATAACGGCGCTTCACATTGTGCTTGGCGAGCTGGCACCGAAGAGCCTCGCTCTGCAGCGTAGTGAGGAAACCTCGTTGGCCGTGGTCCGGCCGCTTGGGTTCTTTCTCGTCTTATTCAAGCCGGCGATTTTTGCTCTCAATGGTATGGGCAACCTCGTGCTTCGTGCTTTCGGCCTTCACCCCGGAACTGGTGAATCCTCCTTCCATTCTCCGCAAGAGCTGAAGTTGCTGGTGGCCGAAAGCCAGGAGGCGGGTCTTCTCAACCAGGTGCAGCAACAGCTCGTCGAGCGCGTGCTCAATATCGGCGAAAGACCGATTTCCGACGTCATGACACCGCGTCTGGACGTGGAGTGGTTCGACGCCGACGACAGCGAGGCAGAAATCCTGAGAACGATTAGGGAGTGCAGGCACGAACAGCTTCTCGTTGCTCGCGGCTCAATCGACGAGCCGATCGGGATGGTTCTTAAGAAGGACTTGCTCGATCAGGTTTTGGACGGCGGCAGGATCCGGCCGATGGATGTCATCAAGCAGCCGCTGGTGCTTCACGAAGGAACCTCGGTGGTCCGCGTTCTCAGCAGCTTCAAGGCGTCACCGGTCCACCTCGCTATCGTCATCGACGAATATGGCAGTCTCGAGGGAATTGTCACGCAGACGGACTTGCTGGAGGCGATCGCCGGGGAACTGCCGGGATCCGACGAGGAACCGGCGATCGTGGTTCGCGAAGACGGCTCACTGCTCGTTGATGCAATGATGCCGGCCTTCGACGCTTTCGAAAAACTGGGCCTGCGGAACAAACCGGATGCTGACTTCCATACGCTTGCGGGATTTGCCCTTCATCAGCTCCAGCACATCCCGGAGACCGGTGAGGTTTTCGAGTTCGACGGATGGCGGTTCGAAGTCATCGATATGGATGGAATGCGCATCGACAAGATCCTGGCAACGCGCAGTCCGACGCAAGGAGCCGATATCTAGGCTGGCTGCCGTGCCGAGCCAGTCTCATTCGTTTTCCGATCACCGCCGATTCTTGAAATCTCCGGCGCAACCTCCGATCATGCCTGCCATTGTCAGGCTCATAAAAATCAATCCCGGCGTTCAGACGCATCAAAGCGATCAGCCGCCGGGCAGAAAGAAATTTCCCTGTCATCCATCATTGGAAATGCTCTTTGCTTTTAACCACTAAATTTATAGACAATAAATAGTTCATTCAATCGGAAAGGAAAACAGATGGCCGCTCTGCGACTGGTCGGAATTGCCGGCAGCTTCAACCGCCCTTCCAAGACATGCGCGCTCGTTGAGGAGGTTGCCGATCGCGCGGCGCATAGATATGGCTTCGACCGTCGCGTTTATGATCTACACGATGTTGGCCCATCGCTCGGCAGTGCGTTATCGCGAAGGGAACTGGACGATCAGGCAAAGGGTGTCATCGATGCAATCGTCGGCGCTGACGCTTTGGTGGTCGGCTCGCCGACTTACAAGGGATCCTATCCCGGTCTGTTCAAACATCTGATCGACCTTATTGAACCCGGGGAACTGCGCGCAAAGCCGATCATCATCACGGCAACTGGCGGCGGAGACCGGCATGCTCTGGTGGTCGAGCACCAACTGCGGCCGCTCTTCGGCTTCTTCATGTCCCATACCCTGCCGACGGCCGTCTACGGATCGGACCGAGATTTTGCGGACTACAAGGTTGCTTCAAAGCCACTGTCGACGCGGATTGACGAAGTGGTAGGCGAACTTGCAGCTTTTTTTCCAGGCGATGTGATCGTTGCGGCCGCCGAATAACGTTCAAGGCCTGATATCCTCGCGGGACTAAGAGGAATTCGATGCCGACAACCCTTTGCACGGCCGCATTAAAATGCCGCGGCATGTCGCGGAGCGACTTATGAAGCGTGTTGCAATGAGCCGAATACTCATTCTCCCCGGCCTCTTCGGTTCAGGTGAGGGGCACTGGCAGCACCATTGGTTGAAGGAGCATCCGCACAGCCGGCTTGTCGAACAGGACGACTGGGATCGTCCCCGCTTGCACGACTGGATGCTCAGACTTGAGGAAACATTAGCCGAGGAGGAGGACGATGCCTATATTGTCGCTCACAGTCTCGGTTGCCTTTTGGCCGCTCAACTGGCAGGCCGGCCATCGGCTCGGCGCGTCAGGGGAGCCCTTCTTGTTGCGCCATGCGATCTGCGTGCAACAGAAGCGCTCCATCCCGGTCACATCGACTTTGGCACGATGCCCACCAAGGCGCTGCCCTTTCCAAGCATCGTCGTCGGCAGTCTCAACGATATCTATATAAGCCTTGACCGGTTGACGATGTTTGCGCGCCTTTGGAGATCCGATCTCAGGAACATCGGATTGGCCGGACATATCAACGTCGCAAGCGGATTCGGGCGCTGGCCGAGCGGGTATGGACTTTTGACAACGTTGAAGAGCCGCACCCGCCGCCCGCGGCAGGTTGAACGTAGGCGAGCGGTCACCAATGTTTGAAGCGTGCGGCCGCAAGCGGCTTGCTGTCGGCTAAGATGAGCGTATATCGCTAGCCGAAGACGGAATTCACGCGTGATCCAGGAGAAAGGACCCAACCCATGAGCCTTCGCATCAATGATATTGCACCTGACTTCTCCGCCGAGACGACGCAGGGCCCAATCCATTTTCATGAGTGGATAGCAGATGGTTGGGCGGTGTTGTTCTCGCATCCGAAGAACTTCACGCCAGTCTGCACGACGGAACTTGGCGCAATGGCCGGGCTCGAACAGGAGTTCACTAAACGCGGTGTCAAGATCATCGGCATATCCGTCGATCCGGTGGAAAGCCACGGCAAGTGGAAGAACGACATCAAGACGGCTACCGGTTTCGATGTCGGCTATCCACTGATCGGCGACAAGGATCTCAAGGTCGCCAAGCTCTATGACATGCTGCCGGCAGGCGCAGGCGAGAGCTCGGAAGGCCGCACGCCGGCCGACAACGCCACCGTGCGCTCTGTCTTCGTCATCGGCCCCGACAAGAAGATCAAGCTCATCCTCACCTATCCGATGACGACGGGCCGCAACTTCAATGAAATCTTGCGTGCCATCGATTCCATTCAGTTGACGGCCAAGCATCAGGTAGCGACACCTGCAAACTGGCAGCAGGGGGAAGACGTCATCATCACGGCTGCGGTTTCGAACGAAGACGCGATCTCGCGCTTCGGCTCTTTCGACACTGTCCTTCCCTATCTCAGGAAGACCAAGCAGCCGACCGGTTGATCGAGCCTCGGAGCTTGTGCGGATTGACTGGATCGGCGCGCAACGACCACGGAAGCGGGAGAGACGCCCGATTTTCGTCCCTGATCGTTTGCGCGCATTCCCCACACTCGTCCAGGTCTCCCCACATCGCTTCGTTCGGATCTGCCGGCCAAGATCTTGAAGCCGCGCCCTGCAATGAGCGCTCGACGCGGCCGCTTGATCGCGACGTCACCCCTTCCGGGGTCGGACCTCCATGAATAGGTATGGTGCGCCGGTTCCCGAGGGGATCGCATAGACGTCATAGGACGCCTGCGGGTCGTCTCCCATCCCCAACGAGCCAGGGGGCATGCCAGGCACGGCCAGCCCTCGGACCGGCGGCCGCTCCCGCAGCAGGCGCTGAACGGCCTCAAGCGGAACGTGTCCCTCAAGGTAGTATTCCTCGACGATGGCAGTGTGGCATCCCTCAAGGGCGGCGGGGACTCCCAGCCGCGCTTTAACTGCGGCAAGGTCGCCGGTGTCGCGCACGTCGACAGAAAATCCCGCCGCGGCCATCGCCTTCGACCATTCGCGACAGCAACCGCAGTTCGGATCCTTGTGGACAGTCATCTTCGCTGGGGCGGCGGCGCGGACCCCGCTGCCAAGGAACACCAGGGCGGATGCCGCCATTGTGATGAAGCTTCTCCTGTGCATCGTCTCCACTCCTTGATGTCCTGCCGCCCGGATGGACGCGGGCGGCAGGAGGCGGCTATTTTACCTCGGTGACCATCAGCTTGCCATTCACGCGTTCGGCAACGAACTCGATGTTCGAGCCTTCCTTCAGCTTTTCCAGCAATGCAGGGTCTTCAACACGGAAAACCATGGTCATCGCGGGCATGTCGAGGCCCTTGAGGTCTTCATGTTTGATGGTGACCTTCTTTGCCTTGGTGTCGACCTTGTTGACAACGCCCTTGGTGAATTCCTGGGCAAACGCACCGAAGGCCGTGCTGGCGCAGAGCAGGGCGGCTACGGTGACCTTGATCATTGCAGTTTTCATCTCTGTGTCTCCTTGGTTTCGATTACTTCCCGGCGACGGTGACGTCGCCGTGCATGCCTGCTTCATAGTGACCAGGGATCAGGCAGGCGAACTTGAACTGGCCGTCGGTGGTGAACTTCCAGACGATCTCGCCGGATTGACCTGCCGGAAGCCGGATCGAATTCGGATCGTCATGTTCCATCTCCGGGAACTTCTCCATGACCGCCTTATGCTCAAGGATCTTGTCTTCCTGATCGAGCACGAATTCGTGATCGACGGTGCCGGCATTCTTGATCGCGATCTTGACTGTCTGCCCCTTGCGGACATTGAAGACGGCGGGGGTAAACAGCATCTTCCCGTCGTCGGTTTCCTTCATCGTGACGCGGATCGTTTGCGTCGCCTTGGCTTTGTCGCCAGGTTCGCCAACGGGCATCTTTTCACCGTGACCGCCAGCGTGATTGCCGGTGGCCAGGGCTGGGGTTGCGAGCGCGACCAGCGCCAGTGCCAGTACATAGTTTTTCATGGGTAAATCCTTTTTTGATGTGGAGGATTGAGCCTCAGCCGTTTGTCGGCTTCGGTGTGATTTGCGTTTTCGCGTCCTTGACCTTGGTCGCGTCCGGCAGTTCGCCGGTCCATTCCCAAGCCTGGGTCCCCGGCGGGTTCTCGTACCAGCCCGGATCGGAGTAGTCGCCCGCCGAGATGCCCTCGCGGACCTTGACGACCGAGAACATGCCGCCCATCTCGATGGGGCCGTGCGGCCCCCAGCCGGTCATCATCGGAATGGTGTTCTCGGGGATAGGCATTTCCATTTCGCCCATATCAGCCATACCCTTGGTGCCCATGGGCATGTATTCCGGCTGAAGCTTCTTGATCTTCTCGGCGACCTTGGACTTGTCGGCACCGATGAAGGTCGGGATGTCGTGTCCCATCGCGTTCATCGTGTGATGCGACTTGTGGCAATGGATCGCCCAGTCGCCGAGGTACTTGGCGTCGAACTCGTAGGCACGCATTGCACCGACCGGAATGTCGATGCTTACCTCCGGCCACCGCGCTTCCGGCCGCACCCAGCCACCGTCGGTACAGGTCACCTCGAAGTCGTAGCCATGCATGTGGATCGGATGGTTCGTCATCGTCAGGTTGCCGACGCGGACGCGGACCCGGTCGTTCTTGGAAACGACGAGTGGACTGATGTCCGGAAACACGCGGCTGTTCCAGCACCACATGTTGAAGTCGGTCATTTCCATGATCCGGGGCACGTAGGAGCCGGGATCGATGTCATAGGCATTGAGAAGGAAGACGAAGTCACGGTCGACCGGCATGAACTTCGGGTCCTTCGGGTGGACGACGAAGAAGCCCATCATGCCCATGGCCATCTGCACCATCTCGTCGGAGTGCGGGTGGTACATGAAGGTTCCCGACTTTACGAGATCGAACTCGTAGACATAGGTCTTGCCGACCGGGATATGCGGCTGTGTCAGGCCACCGACACCGTCCATGCCCGACGGCACGAGCATGCCGTGCCAATGGATCGTCGTGTGTTCCGGCAATTTGTTCGTGACGAAAATGCGGACGCGATCTCCTTCGACCGCCTCGATGGTGGGACCGGGTGATTGACCGTTGTAGCCCCAGAGATAGGCCGTCATGCCGTCAGCCATCTCGCGTTCGACCGGTTCGGCGACCAGGTGGAACTCCTTGACACCGTTGTTCATCCGGTGCGGCAGGGTCCAGCCATTGAGCGTAACCACTGGCTGGTAATCTGGTCCCGAGGTCGGATGGAGCGGTGGCTGCATGTCCGCCGATTCCATCGTTGGTGCGTCGGGCAGACCCATTGCCGACGTCTTTGTCCAAGCGGCCGTCGAAAGGAGAGCGGCGCTAGCTCCAATGATCTGTCTTCTATTGAACATAGCGATGTCCTTTCTCAATGGCCGCCGCCACCGCGGCTCTCGGAGGCAGAGGCAACTTCGGTCTCTGCTGACGTAGCCGTCGCGCCGCCGCCATAAATCGCTGGCGCAAGGTTGGCTTCGGCCAACCAGAAGTCGCGTTTGGCGTTGACGGAGAGCAGGATGGAGTTGATCTTGTCGCGTGTGTCGGTGAGCAGTTCGAACGTGTTGGTGATCATGCCGTTGTAGGTCAGCAGAGACTCCTCTTCGACCTTGGTGCGCAGCGGCACGACGCTGTTGCGGTAGTGCCGGGCGATGTCGTAGTTCGACCGGTAGGCCTCGTAGGCGGAGCGTGCTTCCGAACGGACGTTGATGGCTTTTTCCGCCAACTCGTTGGCGGCACGCATGTAGTCAAGCTCGGCCTTGCGCATCCGGGCCTTGCCGGTGTCGAAGATTGGGATCGCGAATTCCAGCTCGGCAAATCCCGTCGTGTCGACCTTCTTGTCGCCGTCCTCGATTTCGCGTTCCGTTTCAAGCCCCGTCAGGATTTCCAGATCGGTCACATACCGAGTTGCCTCTGTCAGCCCATAGGAGCGAGCGGTCGCCTCCAACTCAAGTTTGGCGACTTGCAGATCGATACGGTTGCGAAGTGCCTCCGCCTCGATGGTATCGCGCTTGACGACAGCCCTTGGCAGGGACGGCAGGCTGTTCGGGACTTGATAGTCGAGGTCAGAGCCCCAAAGACCCATAAGACGCGTAAGCTCTTCCTTTGTCAGCCGGGCCGCCAGACGCGCCTTTGCGGTTTCGCCTGCAAGCTCGGCTACAAAAACATGCTCGCGAGCTTGAGCGCCTTTGGTCATTGCCCCGGTCTCGCCCAGCTTCTGTGCTAGCTCGGAGGCTGCATCGGCAGTGGCTTGGGCGCGTTGCAACTGGCCCACGTTCTCCCAGGCAGCAACGGCGTTGATCCAGGCGCGACGGGTGTCGGCGGCAAGCTGAAGCGTACGCACAGCAGCGTTCAACTGTGCTTGCCGGAACCGCGTGTCAGCGATTTCGATGTCACGCTTCTTCGTGGCAAGCGCCAGGATGTTGGTGACGACTGCCCCTTCGACTGTCTTGAAGGCCTCTAACCCGGGCGTCCCGATGCCTGTCAAACCAACGGCTACAGTCGGGTTCAGGAACATTGTCGATTGCCAGGCGTCAGCGGCGCTGTCGCCAAGATCGGCATACGCCGCCTGAAGGCCCTTGTTGTTCAGCAGGGCGATCTGTACGGCGGTCTCGACGTCGAGTGACTTCTTGCGAGCCAGGAGCGCTCTGACCTGAGCAGATGCTGCTCGCGCCTGTTGTTGATTTTGCACCCAGACGGTTCGCTTAGAGGCGATGGCAGCAGTCTTACTGGAGACAGTGGTGAAACCGGCTTCATTCCTGGCATATTCCGCGCTGCTGACACAGCCTGCTAGGACGAATGGAATAACTGAGATGGCTGCGAGCAGTTTCGTCGGGGTCATGACGGGTCTCCTTCGGCGGGAGACTGCGACTGGTTCTGTTGCCGCCAGGGCCTGGGGTCGACGGGCTGCCTGTCGACATAGCCCGAGATCGGCGACCGGTATGCGACCGGGCGCGGGGAGGGCTGTTCGACTGCGGCCGACGACGCCGTTACGTCGGGAGGAAGTGTGGATGCGCAGCCGCCGATAACAAGCGGCAGCCCCACCACGAGAAGCGAGGTTTTCATTATGAAATTTCCGAGTATGAGATAGCCTAAAGGGCACCCGCCACACAAAGGCAGATGTCCGGCTGGACCCGATCAAGCGGGCGCGTCTCTATTCAGATGTTCGGAGGACGGTCGAGCGTTGGCAGTTCACCAAGCGTCGTCCGGTCGTCGACGAACTGCCGGATCGAAGTCACGACGGGCCCACCGACGTCCTGGCCATCAGAAATAATCCCGATGCCGCCGCAAAAATCGTCACAGCAGTCCTGTTTGACGAGCTTTGATCCGTCATCATCGGAGACATCGCCATGCGAGTGGTCATGTTGGGCGACGTCGACCCTGTCATGCGCGCCGTGCGACAGCATCGCGTCAAACGGAGCGGCTCCAGGATCTGGGAAGGGAGAGCCATGCATCGCTGCATTAGCGTTCGACAGCGAATACCCCGCCAGCGATACGATGATCACCAGCCGCATCATCACGAGCAGCCTGCTCACTATGATTCGGTACATCTTGCCCATTCCCAACGAGCTACATGCAAAGCAGCCCGATTTCAATCAGGTCCCATATGTTGTTGATGTTCGCGTCGTTTATGTGGCGCGAACATTACCTTATGCACAGGCTAGAGGTTCCAATGCTGGTAAGGTCAAGGAGCTGTTCTTCCCTGACTGTGCCCGATCTCGAATGCTGCCCGGCTCTATTTGCCGCGGCTCTCGGCGCAGCGACGATACTGCATATCCAATCGGACCGCGCTGATCGGCCTATGCTCGTGCCGGCTCTACCGAAACCGCTCAGCTCCGATGCGGCAAAACTTCCATATGGAACCTGATGCCTATTCATCAAACATCCGGCCACTGCGTGCTTCCAGCCGATAGCGATGCCCCGGATAAACAAGTCTGGCAGTCGAGACAACCTTCTTGCCCGACCAGGTCCGTCGCCGGATCGCAAGACAGGGTTCCGTTTTCAAAATCATCAGCAGCTTGCATTCCCAACTCCTCGGCATTGCTGCTTCGACGACATGCTCGGATCCACTCAATGGCGCTGCGGCTGTGAGATAGGCATTCGGTGTCACCGAGGAGAAATCTTGCTCAAGGTAATTCTGCGCCGCCGACGGGTTGACGAAGCGGTCTTCGATTTGCACCGGAACGCCGTTTTCGCTGTGAACGATGAGCGAGTGGAATACGGGGCCGCCGATTTCAAGCTCCAGCGCATCAGCCACTTCCGGGGAGGCGATTTCTCTTGCAAGAACAATGACCTTTGCCTCATGCGCGTTTCCACGCTCGGCAATCTCTTCAGCAATATTACGCACTTCAAAAAGCGCAGAATAGCCTTTGCGCTCCGCAACAAACGAACCGACGCCCTGGATGCGCACCAGCTCACCCTCGCTGGCAAGCTCGCGCAAGGCGCGGTTGGCGGTCATCTTGCTGACGCCGAGCTCGACGACGAGTTCGTTTTCGGAAGGCACGCGATGCTTGGGCGGCCATTCGCCGCTGTGAATGCGATCGAGGATCACCTGTTTGACGCCGGCGTAAAGCGGTGCGGTGTCATTTTCGGAAAACTCGCGCTTCATCTCGCCCGGACGCTTCATTGCCCATTCCTTTTGCATCGATGGAATCTGCCCGATAAACAGACTTTCCTCTTGCATATCATGAAATCTCTCATATGCTACCCTATACAACCTCCTGGTCAAGCGTTCGAGTAACATCGATGACGACAGGCAAGCCGGCGCAGACCGGTTTCATGCAATCACAAGATCAATGACAACTTCAGAGGAGATTGATGATATGAGATTGAAGACGCTTTTTCTTTCTGCCGGGTTCATGCTCGCAACCTTCGCCGCCCCGCTCGCGGCCAAGGATTGGAAGACCGCCACCATAACGCTCGAAGGCGCCTACGCGCCGTGGAACCTGACGAATGCCGACGGCTCGCTCGGCGGTTTCGAACCCGAACTCGCCAAGATTCTTTGCGAACGTGCCAAGATTGAGTGCAGCCTCGTCGCCTCAGACTGGGACGGAATGATTCCAGCCCTCAACGCCGGCAAGTTCGACGTCATCATGGACGCCTTGTCGATCACCGAGGAACGCAAGAAGATCATCGACTTTACGGTGCCCTACGCCGCGACCCCCGCCGCCTTTGCGACAGCCAAGGATAGTCCGCTTGCCAACGCCGCAGGCACAGGCTCGACCATCACGATGACTCCCGGCCAGAGCGGGGTGAAGGAAATCGAAGCCCTCAAGGAAGCCTTCAAGGACAAGACGATCGGCATTCAGGCGGCGACTGTCTATGCCAAATTCGTCTATGACAACTTCGGCAGCATCGCCGAGATCCGTGAATACAAGACCGGTGCAGACCGCGACCTTGACTTGCAGAGCGGCCGTATCGATCTCGGCTTTGACGATGCGGTCTATTTCAACAACGCCTTTCAAGCCGCAAATGGTGCGCTTGCCTTTACCGGTCCCGAAATAGCCGGTTCCATCTGGGGTGAGGGCGAAGGTCTTGGGCTGCGCAAGGCAGATACGGATCTGCGCGACAAGTTCAACGAGGCCATCAAGTCTGCCCTTGCTGACGGCACCGTCAAAAACCTCTCGATGAAGTGGTTCAAGGTCGACGTCAGCCCGCAGAAGTAAGCGCCGGTTCCGGCCGAAAACTTCCGGTCCCCGCTTACTCGACGGGGACCGCATGTTATTCTGACGGCCCTTGGAGGGCAGCGCGGGGAACGGATATGGCGACAATGGAACTGATCGGCTTCGGCTCGACAGGATGGGGAGCACTGCTTCTGCTCGGTGCCGCGACGACGCTTGCCGTGACGGCGACGGCGCTCGCAATCGGGGCGCTGCTCGGAACGATCGTCGCCGGCGCCAAGCTGTCCGGCAATTGGCTGCTGTCTGCCATGGGCAGTCTCTACACCACCGTTTTTCGCGGCGTTCCCGAACTGCTGATCATCTATCTGATCTATTTCGGCGGATCGTCCGCAATGACGGCGATCGGCACGGCCATGGGTTACGAGGGTTTTCTCGGACTACCTTCCTTCGCGGCCGGTGCGCTGGCGGTTGGTATCATTTCAGGCGCATATCAGGCGGAGGTCTTCCGTGGCGCCTATCTTGCGATTTCCAAGGGAGAACTTGAGGCGGCATCCGCAATCGGCATGCATCGCGGCTTGCGCTTCCGGCGCATTATCATGCCACAGGTCCTGCGCTTCGCCATTCCCGGCCTCGGCAATGTCTGGCAGTTGAGCCTCAAGGACTCGGCGCTGGTTTCGGTGACGGGTCTTGCCGAACTGATGCGGACCAGCCAGGTCGCGGCCGGCTCCACCCGGCAATATTTCCTCTTCTTCATCATCGGTGGCGCGCTCTATCTGATCCTGACGAGCCTTTCCGATCGGGTATTCAATGGTGCCGAGCGGCGGACAAACCGCAGCATGCCGGCAGCTGCGATGGGCCAGGCCTGAGGAACGACCATGGATTTCACCTTTCTGTCGCAGACCATGATCACCCTTTTGAAGGCTGTGCCGATGACGCTGGCGCTGTTTTCCGCGTCGATCTTCTTCGGCCTCTTTCTGGCGCTCTTGATTGTCTGGATGCGCGTTGGCGGCAATCCGGTACTCTCGGCGATTGCCAAGGGCTACGTCTTTGTCTTTCGCGGCTCACCGCTTCTGATCCAGATGTTTCTCGTCTTTTACGGCCTCGGGCAATTTGGTTTCATCCGCTATTCCTTCCTCTGGCCGTTCCTGAGAGAGCCTTTCGTCTGTGCCGTTCTGTCGCTGGCGCTGTGCACTGCCGGTTACACGGCCGAGATCTTCCGCGGCGGCATTCGGGCAATCTCTCCAAGGGAAATCGAGGCCGCCCGCTCGATCGGCATGTCGGGCTTTGTGCTTGTGCGCCGCATCCTGGCGCCCATCGCTTTTAGGCATGCCCTGCCTGCTTATTCGACTGAAATCGTCCTGATGATGAAGTCGACGGCTCTCGCAAGCCTCGTCACGGTATGGGAGGTCACAGGTGTCGCCCAGCGTCTGATCTCGCAGACCTATCGTACGATGGAGGTCTTCCTCTGTGCTGCCCTCATCTATCTTGTTTTGAACTTCATCATCCTTCAGGGCATGACCCTGCTTGAATATTCGCTCTCCCGACATCGCCGCGCCACTCCGGCGGCGCTGAAGGCGTAGGATCAGACTCAAACCGATTGGAGCCTTCATGCCCGGTCAGACCCGACTTTCGGTCCGCAACATCCGCAAGAGCTTCGGCACTCACGAGGTGTTGCGCGGAATTTCCCTCGATGCACAGGATGGCGATGTGATTTCGCTGCTCGGCGCATCAGGCTCCGGCAAATCGACGTTCCTGCGTTGCATCAACCTTCTCGAGACGGCGACCAGTGGCGAGATCTGGGTCGATGGCGAAGAGATCCAGATGGTGCACAAGAACGGAAGAAGCAGGCCCGCGAGCCAGAAGCAGGTCGATCATATCCGCTCCGAACTCGGCATGGTCTTTCAGCAATTTAATCTCTGGTCACATATGACCATCCTGCAGAATGTGATCGAAGGCCCCGTGCATGTCCTCAAACGGCCGCGTGCAGAGTGCATTTCCGAAGCCGAAGCGCTGCTCGAAAAGGTCGGCATCGCCGATAAACGTCATGCCTATCCGGCGCATCTTTCGGGCGGCCAGCAGCAGCGTGCTGCAATCGCGCGCGCGCTTGCGATGAAGCCGAAGGTGATGCTCTTTGACGAGCCGACTTCTGCCCTTGATCCAGAACTCGTTGGTGAGGTACTCCGGGTCATGCGTGCGCTCGCCGAAGAGGGCATGACCATGCTCGTTGTCACGCACGAAATGAGTTTTGCCCGCAACGTCTCTAATCGCGTCATCTTCATGCGCCAAGGGCTTGTGGAAAGCAGTGGCGCTCCGGACGCAATGTTCGGCGGCGGCGCATCGAAAGCCTTCCGCCAGTTCATCGGCGATTTCGGAAGTGGACAATGACCGTCACGATCGGGGACAGGCTTGGCTGGCGCGACATCGCTGAGGTCGGCGAAGGCGCAGCACTTGCACTGTCGCCGGCTGCAGAGGAACGTATCGCCCACGCTGCCCGTATCGTCGGGTGTATCGTCGATAGCGGGGTGCGGGCCTACGGTATAAATACCGGCGTCGGCGCCCTGTCGGACACGGTCGTTGATCGTAGCTCGCAAAGCCGACTCTCGCGCAATATCGTACTCAGTCACGCATGCGGCGTCGGCTCGCTCCTGGCACCACGCGAGGTGCGGGCCATTATTGCCGCGCAGATCGCCAATTTTGCCCACGGCCACTCAGGCGTGCGGCCGGAAATCGTCAGAAACCTGGCTGCCTTTCTCGAGAGGGATTGCATTCCCGATGTGCCGTCGAAAGGCTCAGCCGGCTATCTCACCCACAATGCCCACAGTGCGCTCGTCTTGATTGGGGAGGGATCTGCGCGCGTCGCCGGTCGTCCGATGCACGGGCGCGACGCGTTGACGGCGATCGGTCTAGCGCCACTCGTCCTCAAGGCCAAAGAAGGGTTGAGCCTTGTCAATGGCACGGCTTGCGCGACCGGCCTTTCGAGCATCGCTCTCGCACGTGCCGCGCGCCTTCTCGATTGGGCCGATGCAATCGCCGCTCTTACCCTGGAAGCTGCCGGCTGCCAGCTGGCAGCATTCGACGAAGCCGTGCTTGCGCTTCGTCCTTCGAGGGGTATCGCGACGGTCGGCGCGTCGATCCGCAATCGCCTTTCGGGCAGTGGGCTTGTTGCGGTCGCCCTCGCAAGGCGTACGCAGGATGCGCTGAGCCTGCGTGCGGTACCGCATGCCCATGGCGGCGCGCGCGATATATTCGTGCAGTCAGCCGGGATCGTCGACCGGGAGCTCGCGTCCGTCACCGACAATCCGGCGATCTCGGGCACGCCGGACAATCCGATCGTCTCGTCCGAAGCGCATGCCGTTGCTCCGGCACTCGCGCAGGCGATCGACAGCCTTGCGGTCGCAATCGCTCAAATCGGCGCGATGAGCGAGCGGCGAATTGATCGGCTTGTCAATCCGCTGGTAAGCGGCCTTCCGCCTTTCCTTGCCAGTGATGCCGGCAGCGATTCCGGCTTCATGATCGCCCAGTATACGGCTGCCGCGCTCAGTAATGAGAACCGCCGTCTTGCTGCTCCCGCCTCGTTGGATGGCGGCCTGACATCGGGTCTGCAGGAGGATTTTCTCGCGCATCCGACAGCTGCTGCAAACAAGCTGCTTACCGTCATCGATAATGCTGAATACATCCTTGCGATCGAACTGATGGCTGCAGCACAGGCCCATGATTTTCTCGAGGCGACAGCGCCGAGGGCGAGGGGCACGGAAGAAATCCATGTTATCGTGCGTGCGCATGTGCAGCACTATGCCGACGACCGCCCGCTTGCT
Source organism: Rhizobium etli 8C-3 (assembly GCF_001908375.1). Taxonomy (NCBI): domain Bacteria; kingdom Pseudomonadati; phylum Pseudomonadota; class Alphaproteobacteria; order Hyphomicrobiales; family Rhizobiaceae; genus Rhizobium; species Rhizobium etli. Next base: position 785,871 of record NZ_CP017244.1, read on the forward strand.
GGGGACGTGGAGACATTGCGCATTTTGCTTCGGGATCGGTCGCCGCCGACGGGTATTTGAAGGGTTGCCATGATCGCTCGTTTCGACGTCGCTGTGATCGGCCTTGGCGCCATGGGAAGCGCAGCACTTGCATTTCTCGCCGCCCGTGGCGTCAAGGTGATTGGCATCGACGCTTATTTTCCCGCACATGCGATGAGCTCGTCGCATGGCGACAGCCGGCTCATTCGGCTCGGCTATTTCGAGGACCCGTCCTATGTGCCGCTTCTTCAACGTGCCTATCGCAACTGGCGAGCGCTCGAAACCAGCCTAAGGACCGATATCCTGACCATCACCGGCGTGTTGCAGATCGGTTTGCCAGACAGCAAGATCGTGAGCGGCACGCGCACTTCGTGCAGGTTGCACGGCCTTGCCCATGAAGAGCTCGACGCAGCGGAAATGGCGCGCCGCTTTCCCGCGTTTCAGCTCGATGACGATGAGGTTGCCATCTTTGATCCGCAAGGCGGGTATCTGCGACCGGAGACTGCCATCATGGGCTACGTCAAACTTGCGGCCGAAAGCGGAGCGATGATCCATTTTGGCGAGAAGGTCATGGCTCTGGATCCGGGTGACGGGGGTGTGACTATCGCCTCAGCAAATGGCTGCTACCACGCCAGAAAGGTCGTCATCGCGACGGGATCATGGATTGCCGAACTCGTTCCGCACCTGAAATCACACGCGACACCGATCCGTCAGGTCGTGGCGTGGTATCAGCCAAAGGACGGCTTTGTCGCAGAGCCGCAGCGCATGCCATGTTTCCTTCGCGACGAAGGTCGGGAAGGTTCTTATTTTGGCTTCCCTGCGATCGGCGTCGACGGCATGAAGCTCGGCCGCCACGCGCATTTCCGCGAACCGATCGACCCTAACCGACCCAATGCGCCGATCAACGACCGAGATACCGCACTGCTTGATGACTTTGCATCCAGACGTTTGCCTGCCGCCGCCGGACTTCGTGTTCGCGCGGCCTCCTGCCGCTATACAATGTTGCCGAGCGAGGATTTCCTCTTCGACCTTCTGCCCGGGCAGCCAAACATTGTCGTTGCATCGCCCTGTTCCGGACATGGATTCAAATTTACGAGCGTTGTCGGTGAGATTCTGTCTGACCTTGCACTCGATGGTGGCACCGCGTTGGAGATAGGCGCTTTCTCCTTCGACGCCCTCGAAAGACATCGCCATTCGCGATCTCCTGGCGTCAACTAACCTCTGCTGCTGGCGACCGACGACCCAAGCCCTCCATCAGGCGGCGGGGTCATCACGTGTCGCGCCCGCCAGAAGCGTCAATTGCTCCGGTTCGTGCACACCTTGGCGATACAGTTCTATGATGATCGAGGCCAGACGTGCGACCGTTTTATTGTCGGTGATCTCCATCTGAGCACACAGATCATCAAGGACGTCATTGCAGACGGTCAGATCTTCAGACGTAAGCGGCTCGTCGCGGCGATGTCCGAAATGTTCTTCCATATCAGCCGCCTGCGCCGGGAGGTGCATCGTTTTCGAAAACTTCGCGGTACTGAATCATCTGTTTCTCATCGACGTCGATCGACCCTCGCGCAGGTGCCACAAGCCGAATCCCTGGGCCGCCGGAGCCTGAATAGTCGCCGTCGAGGAAGGCAATGCCGGCCGCTTCGAGGGCACGAACGACGGCGACGACGTTGTTAGGCATGCCCTTGATCTGTCCATCGCTTGCCTCCATGCGGCGTAAGGTGGGGGCAGAAACATTGGCGTGCTTTGCAAGTTCGACTTGACCAAGACCCGCCAACACACGCGCCGCTGCCAGCTGTTTGCCGGTGATGTGGTTGATTTCACGCATGGTGGTTCCAGCCGCTTGCCGCCTCTGTTGATGAAGATATATTATCAAGCTGAGCGATTTTGATCAATCAGGATGAAATCCTGCCCCAACACCTATAATCCACAAGCTCTTCGTCCGCTGGGCTCACTGGTAGAAGCGTCAGTTCTGGCGACGAAGTTGTAGGCGCCAGTCATCCGGGAAAACCGACCGGAAGCGCGGTGCTCGTTGGAACTGGCCGTCGCCGTCGCTATGCCGGTAGGAGGAAGATGCGCGGTTGCGAGTTTGCCTCAGATCGGCGCGGTCACCGACCTGCGCGCGGCGCGATACTCTCAAAATGATGGCGTCCTGATGACGATCGTTGCAGGAACTCATCCGATTGGTCTAGGCCATTACCTCTTGAACGAAAACCGATTAAAACCAATATTTTCCCGGGTGGCGTAGCGGCATCGAGAGAGGAGAAAACATCATGCTTGTGAGTGAGGTGCCTTGGCGGGTTCCGATAACCGTCCGCTTGGAGTGCGGATTTCAGCGGACATTGACGTCAGCCTTTGAGACCCTTGGTTTTCTTGAGAACGAGTGGCCCGAGCGGCGAGGTGAGCGCTACCATCGAGCCGTCAACCAGTGCCGGGGAGCATTGAGCCGGGTCGTCCCCGCAGAGGTGGCACGCGAAGCATTTATCGCAGCCTGCCTGGAGGCCGGCGTCCCGGCAATGGCAGGCACCGTCGCCGCTCTTACACAAGCATCATCGCCGAACCTTGCAATGGGCACATAATGGACGGCCGTCGGCACAAAGCGATGGCAGCATTGGTTTTGAATGGTCGAGGCGCTTTCGGCGCTGTCGCAAGGTTTTTGTGTAACACCGCATGTGTCTTCCTTGGTGCGAGATCAGGTTGGGAATACGAGATTAGGTCGGCTGCTGGGATGGCCTCTTCTTTGAGCGCGCATGCCAGCTTAGGTAGTGCGATCCAGCCTTTATCTAGACACAGTTGTCGCTTAAAAGTCGGGCATCGAGCTTGCCTGTTAAGCTTTGTTTTGGCGCCACTTCGCGCTCAAGGCGGTCTTTCCTCTCAAAATCGATCATCCGTCGTCGGCAATGGCCGAGCGACTCATCCTGTGCGATTGAAAGGATATCGTCATGAACAGCGGAACTGTTAAATTTTTCAATGCGGCCAAAGGCTTCGGCTTCATTCAGCCAAGCGATGGATCAACGGATGTCTTTGTTCACATTTCTGCGGTTGAGCGCTCCGGCATGTCCGATCTGAGGGAAGGCCAGAAGGTTACCTTTGATATCGTGCGCGACAACAAAAGCGGAAAGAACGCCGCCGAGAACCTTTTCGCTGCGTAACCATCCAACCTGATCGGCCACTGACCCGGATTTCCTGGACCGGTCCTTTATCAACTATTGAGGTCGGGTTCGCCCGGCCTTTTTCGATTTTCAATTTTGGAGCTACGAGATGAAGAAAACCAATGCAGATCAACTTCTTCAGCGCGCCAAGCGGCAGGTCGCCAATACGAGCGCCGGCGGGCATCTGGGTGGGACCAATTTCGGACAGGCCTATGACGCTAAGACGTCATCAGTGAAGGCAAAAACCGACAAGGTTCGCCGCAACACCAACGGACGATAAGTCGGCGTCGACCGGAGCAAGAGTGCCCGTTGCCCCAGTGCAGCGGGCATTGTCTTCGCCACAAAGAGCTGACGTTGCCGGCCAGTCGCAGGCCGCCTGTAATTACCAAACGGCCAGATACTTCAGGAGCGAAACAATACCGATGATTATCACGATGATCTGCACGATCTGTCGCATGCGGGCATCGATCGGCAGTCGCTGAACCAAGTATAAGACGAGAATGATCACGAGAAACGTGATCAAAATTCCGATTATCACTGACGCACCCATTTATCCTCACTCCTGCAGATGAAAGCCTTTGGACAACAGGCGTTTAACTAACGGATGGCAGGACAAAGGAAAGAGCGGGAATTTTCAGTTCGATTCACTGCTGGTATCGCCGGGGCAGTGAGGTCCCGGCACTCGTCTTTCCTTCTGTTGCCGCATCTGTGCAGCTTCCTCGCCTAGATGGCGTTATCAACGATAACCAGCGCGCGTCCCTGCGAGCAGGTCTCGATACGGGCTGCGACTTTATAGATGTCGCGGAGCATTTCGGGGGTGATGACGGCCGATGTATCGCCGCTGATCGCCATGGAACCGTCGGCAATGACAATCGTATTTTGACAGTAGCGAAGGGCGTGGTTGAGATCATGGAGCGCAACCAGAACGATCATGCCCTTGCGCGCTGCCAGGTCGGAAATGAAGGTCAGGACATCCACCTGGCGATGCAGGTCGAGCGCGGAAGTCGGCTCGTCCATGAGGAGGACCTCGGGTCGGCGCACGAGCGCCTGTGCCAGCGATACCAGCTGCCGCTGCCCGCCAGAAAGCTCCCCGAGCTCTCGAAATGCGAGATCCTCGATCCGCAGTGCCTTCAAGATGGCGTCGATTTCGGCGAGCTCATCGTCGTGAACGCGCCAGCCGCTGCCCTGTTTGGCAGACAGCAGGATCGATTCGTAGACCGTCAGAACGGCGTTGGCGCCGGTATCTTGCGGCATGTAGCAGATCGTTCTCGGTCCTCGCGCCGTGCCGGAGAGTTCAACGAGCCCCGGCCCGGAGATCAACGAGGCGATGCGTTTGAACAACGTCGATTTGCCTGCCGCGTTGGGGCCGATCACCGCCGTTACACTGCCGCTCCGGAGCATGTCCGTGCTGACACTGGAAAGCACCGTCCTGCGGCCGTAAGCGGCCCCCACGTCCTGAAGCGCAAGACCTACCATGCGCGTCTCCGGTTGCTGAATATAAGAACGAAGAAGAAAGGAACGCCGACGAGCGCCGTGATCACGCCTATTGGAAGGATGGCGCCAGGAATGAGCATCTTGCTGACGACGGATGTCGTCGACAACAGAAGCGCCCCGCAGATGACGGCTCCTGGCAGGAAGAAGCGTTGGTCCTCTCCGACCAGCATACGGGCGATATGCGGTCCGACAAGCCCGACGAAGCCGATGGTGCCGACGAAGGAGACGGGGATTGCAGCAAGCAGGCTGACGATCATCATCGTCTGCAGTCGCAGGCGGCGGACATTGACACCCATGCTGGCAGCCTTGTCGTCACCGAGGCGAAGAGCAGTCAGCGCCCAGGCGTCCTTCATGAACAGCGGCACGGTGACGAGAAGCACCGCCCCGGTGAAATAGACCTTGGCCCAGGTGGCTTTCGTCAGGCTGCCCATGGTCCAAAAGACGACTGCCGCGAGCGCCTGTTCGGAAGCCAGATATTCGAGGAGGGAGAGGGCTGCGTTGAACGTGAAGACCAGGGCAATGCCGAGCAGCACGATTGTTTCGACGCTGACACCGCGCATCGTGGAGGCGAAGTGGATGAAGAGTGCTGCGACCATCGCCATGATAAAGGCGTTCAGCGGCACCACGTATTCGATGGCGCCGGGAAACAGGGAGACGCCGCCAACGAGTGCGAGTGCTGCGCCGAAGCTGGCGGCCGCCGAAATGCCAAGCGTAAAAGGGCTCGCCAACGGATTGGAAAGGATCGTCTGCATCTGGGCCCCGGCGACCGAAAGCGATGCGCCGACCGTGATCGCCATCAGCGCAATGGGCATGCGAATATCCCAGATCACGACCCTCAGCTGGTTTGCAACTTCACCGGGACCGAAGATCGCCGAGATAACCTCCGTCAGGCTGTAGCGGGCCGGCCCAAGTGCCATGTCTGCTGCGACACTCAGGCACAGCGCGCCAACCAGCCCGGTTAGGATCAGGATCCTGCGCGTTGCTAGAGCACGATATCGCTCGCGTCCCGCCGGCGTAACGAGGAGCTGGGTTGCCTCAGCCATCAGTTTGATCCCTGTTCCAGCGATACGAAATAGCCAGGCTTGAAGGTCACGGGAAGAAACCTCTCATGGAATTCCTTGAATGTCTGATCGGGATCGAGATCAGCAAAGAGCTCGGGGTGAAGCCATCTGGCAAATTGCTGGATCGGGTAGAACTCATATGGCGCGCCATAAAACTGATGCCACGCGGCGTGAACTCGTCCACTCCTCACAGCCTTTAGGGCCGGAAAGGGTGTGCGCGTCATCAGTTTTGCGAGCCTGTCGCGGGCAAGCGACATATCCGCATCGCGGCCGACGGGCACGAACTGGTTGATGTCGGATTCGGCTGCCCAGTTCGAGCCGGTGACAATCACATGTTCGGGGTCGGACACGACAAGCTGTTCGGGGTTGAGATCGCCGAATGTCGTGGCAATGACATCTGATGCGATATTATGACCACCGGCTTCTTCCACCATAGCGCCGAAATTGACCGGTCCGAAGGTGCGGCAACAGTTGTTTTCCCCCGAAATACCGGGCGCCCGCTCGATAAAGACGTTCGGGCGTTTCAGGTCCTTGATCGTTGCGAGCCTGTCGGTCACGCGGGCGATCTGCGCGCGCCGATAAGTAATAAATTCCTTGGCCCGCTCTTCGGCGCCGAAAAGGCGGCCGAGCAGTTCGATCGATGGCTCGGTGTTGCGAACCGGATCGAGGCGAAAATCGAGATAGACGATCTTCACACCGGCGGCGGCGGCCTTTTCCTCAAAGCCGCTTTCCGTCGCGGACTTTTGCGCCTCCAGATTGAGGGTGATGACATCGGGCGAGAGCGCAACTGCCGCTTCGAGGCTGAATTCACCTTGGGGCAGGTAACCGAAACGTGGCAGGTCGGCAATCTGCGGAAAAGCCTCGACATAGGCTGTGTAGCTGTCTGGGTCCTTCTTGATCAGATCATCGCGCCAGCCAACAATCTGATCGAAAGTCTTATCACCCTTAAGGGCGGCGATGACGTGGATCTGCCGTGCCTCGCCAACGATGACGCGTTTTGCTGGCAGGTCGATCTTGAGCGTGCGGCCCGCAGCATCCGTGATCTCGGCAGCCGTCGCGGTCGTCGCAACCAGGCCAATCAGAATGGCGGCGATGTGTCGGATGGCAGAAAACCGCATGAGAGGCTCCTTCTCGACGCAAAGGTCGCGCGCCGGTGACAGCAATGGTCGGGCCGACGGTTCTTGCCGTCGGCCCAGGTTAACTCACTCGTCCTTCAGGGAGACGAAATATCCCGGCTTGTAGTCGAGCGGCAGGAAGCGGGCATGCAATTCCTTGAAGGTCGCCTCAGGATCGAGGTCGGCAAAAAGGTCCGGATGGAGCCACTTCGCGATCTCCTGGATGGCGACGAACTGGTAGGGGTTGTTGTAGAACTGGTGCCAGATTGCATGAACGTTATGATCGGCCACCGCCTTGACTCCGGTAAAGGCCGGGCGCTTGGTCAGGGCTTCGAGTTTGTGGTGAGCTTTCTCGAGATCTGCGCCATAGCCGACCCCAACCCAGGCCCCGCCGGGCACATATTTGTCCCAGTTGCCGCCGGTGACGATGATCTGGTCCGGATTGGAGGCAATGATCTGCTCGGGATTGACCGTTCCGAACGTGCCGGGGATGATGTCCTTGGCCATGTTGATGCCGCCGGCAATTTCGACCATCTTGCCGAAATTTTCGTTGCCGAAGGACATGCAGCAATCCTCGGAATAACCTCCAGCGCGCTCGACGAAGACGACAGGCTTCGGCGGGTTGGCCTTTTGCAGCACGTCGGTCACGCGTTTGATGCTGTCGGCGCGGAATTTGATGAAATCTTCCGCGATCGCTTCCTTATCCATCAGCTTGCCCATGATACGCATGCTGGGCTCGGTGTTTTCCATCGGCTTTTCGCGAAAGTCGACATAGACAAGCGGAATGCCGACTTTACCGAGCTTTTCGATGTATCCGGCTTCTTCGGTTGCGGTTTTCGCGTCGATGTTCATCAAGATCACGTCGGGCTTCAGCGCGACGGCTTGTTCGATATCGAAGGTGCCGTCCTTCATGCCGCCAAAGGTCGGCAGCTTGGCGATATCGGGATACTTCGCAAGATAGGCGTCGTAGGATTCAGGGTCTGCCTTTGGCAGGTCGTCGCGCCACCCGACGACGTGCTTAAAGGGGGCTTCCTTATCCAGTGCTGCCAGAAAATAGATCTGTCTGCCCTCGCCGAGGATCATGTGTTTGACCGGGGCGTTCACCTCGACCTCGCGCCCGGTCACGTCCCTCACGGTGATCTTGTCGGCAAAAGCCGGCCAGACGGCGGTAACGACAAGGCCCATTGCAAGAACGGCCGCTTTGCCTGTAATGCGCATTAGATTCACTCCGTGGAAAACTGAAATGCCCTCTATTATTTTATGAGTGTTATCGTCAAGTTCTATCTATTAGAACGATTTCAAACTGGGACTGGCTGGCATGACGGTAATGGACGGGCAAGGGGCGGGCGGCGAGAATTATGGGCTTCGTGACGAGATCAAGGCCTATTGGTCGGCCAGGGCGGAGTCCTTCGACCAGTCGCCGGGCCATGAGATTTTCACCGAGACGGAGCGCAGCGCCTGGCATCGGTTGATTGTAAAGCATCTTGGTGCGGGACAGGGCAGGCGTGCGCTCGACCTGGGGAGCGGCACGGGTGTGATTTCGCATCTCATGGACGATCTCGGTTTCGAGGTGACCGGTCTCGACTGGGCCGAGCCGATGCTCGAACGCGCCCGTGCCAAAGCAAAGAGCCGGGGCCGCATGATCCGTTTCCGCATGGCTGATGTCGAAAACACCACCGAATTGGATGACACTTACGACGTCATCGTGACCCGCCATCTGGTGTGGACCCTCATTGATCCCGAAAAAGCATTTGCGGAATGGATGCGTGTGTTGAAGCCTGGCGGAACGCTGCTGATCGTCGATGGCGATTTCGTCAGTGCCAATTTCGCCGAGCGGCTGGTGAAGCGTCTCATGAAATTGCTTGAAGGCGGCGGACTCTTGAAAGCGGATCCGGGCCATGCGCCCGGTATGGCAGAGATCCATAGCAGGATCCTGTCGCGGGTCTATTTCTCAAAGGGCGCGCGGGCCGACAAGGTCGCCGCACTTCTGCACAATGCCGGTTTCGAACACGTCCAGATCGAGGATGACCTGCGCGAAGTACACAAAGCGCAGGCCAGCCACTGGAACTATTTCAAGGCGCTTTCCAGAGGCCTCCAGCACCGCTACGCGATCAGTGCGTGCAAACCTCGCTAGGACTTGATGGGATCGCGCCGCTGCCTCATTGCAATCGTTCTGCGACCGATCAATGGCATAGACGCGACAGCCTCGGCGCATCCCGCTACTTGACTGTCCATCGCGCTGGCCCGTGTCGAGTGCCGTTGAATTCGGTGGTTCGTCGCTGACGCGTTTCAGTTTTTCTGCTTTCGGCCGGCAATGGCGACTTCCGCGCCGGCGCGCGCGCCTCTCGTCGCGCCAGGCCGTTTGAAACTGCCCCGAAAATCAGGATCCGTTCTCCTGCAGATGATTGCTGCAGCCGAGAGATTGGCAACGAGTGCCACCGTCAGAAAACCCAGACCTGCGAGGCACGAGCTCCGACGGGGCAGGGGCCGTGCGAGCCTCTGGGTTCGAATGTATAACTTGCCGTTGTATTTTGTAACGACCTAATCGCTCGTAGATATATAGTAATCGGTCTTTCGAAGGATGGAATACATTTTTTGGATACTTCAATGTTATTTAAGATTTGTAGTGAATTTTACTTATATATCAAATGCCATGCGCCTGGCTACGTTCAGACCAGAACATACGGATGAGGAAAATGACCCGCTTTGGAATTGGAACACGCTTGGGGATCGGCTTCGGTTTCCTTCTTCTCCTGATGCTGGCGCTGACCCAGTATTCGGTGACCGAGGTCAACTTCATCAATAGCGATCTTGGCCAGGTCAACGACGTCAACAGCGTCAAGCAGCGCTTTGCCATCAATTTCCGTGGCAGCGTGCACGACCGGGCTATTGCAATCCGGGATGTTACCCTGGTCGAAGCAACTGCAGACCGGCAGGCAGCAGTGGAACTGATCGCTAAACTGGCCGAGGCCTATGCCGTCAACGAGAAAAAAATGGCGCAGATGGTGTCTTCGCCGGCGGGCGCTTCGGCCGAGGAAAGGACAATCCTTGCTGAGATTGCCGACATCCAATCGAAAACCAACCCGCTCGTTGCCCAGATCATCGATCTGCAGGTAAAAGGCGATGGGGCGCAGGCAAAGAAAATCCTGCTTGAACAGGCCCGCCCGCTGTTCGTCGCTTGGCTCGGCGCAATCAACAAATTCATTGATTACCAGGAGGCCCTGAACCAGAAGGTCGGCGACGACGTTCGTCAATCCGTCAATGGTTTCCAGACTTTGGCGTTCGGGTCGCTGGCAGTCGCCATGCTGTTGGCGATTGTCGCGGCCTTTGTCGCAAGTCGCTCGATTACGAGACCGATCGCAAAGCTGCAATCGGCACTGCGGCATATGGCCAGCGGAGAAGGGGTCGGAGCCGATTCTACGCTCGATACCCGCCGGGACGAGATCGGGGATCTCGCGCGCGCCGTCGGCGCGGTGCGCGACGCGCTCAGTGCACAGGCTACGCACCGGGCTGAGGTCGACGCAAGACGCGCCGCTGCAGAACGCGAGCAGCTCGAAGGCGCTGCCAGGGAGCGTGAGGCTGCCGCAACTGAAACCAACGATGCCGTTGCCCAATTAGGTCAAGCACTTGAGGCAATGGCCGATGGTGATCTCGCCTTCCGCCTCGTGCGGCCATTCGGTCCGGCGCTCGACACGCTGCGCATAAACTTCAACAATTCCGCCGACAAGTTGCAGTCGTCCCTGAAGGCAATCGGCGGCAACGCCCTCTCGATCGACGCTGGTGCAGCCGAAATCAGCACGGCCTCCAACGACCTTGCACGCCGCACGGAACAGCAGGCTGCTTCCCTCGAAGAAACCGCAGCCGCGCTCGACGAGATTACAACAACGGTTAACGGCTCGACCGCACGCGCTGAAGAGGCGCGCACGGTTGTCGCCAAAACCCGGCAGAATGCCGAGCGATCGGGCGACGTCGTCAAGCGCGCCGTCCTTGCGATGGGACAAATCGAAACTTCCTCCAGCGAAATCAACAATATCATCAGCGTCATCGACGAAATCGCATTTCAGACAAATCTCTTGGCGCTCAATGCCGGCGTTGAAGCGGCCCGTGCGGGCGAGGCCGGCAAGGGTTTTGCCGTGGTGGCACAGGAAGTGCGCGAACTGGCGCAGCGCTCCGCCAGGGCCGCCAAGGAAATCAAGCAATTGATCCACACATCCGCCGAACAGGTGCGCTCCGGCGTGGCGCTCGTTGACGAAACAGGCAAGGCACTGACGGAAATCGTTCTGGAAGTGCAGGAGATCAACCGCCACGTCGATTCGATTGTTGAATCGGCAAAAGAGCAGTCGACGGCCCTTCGAGAAATCAACAATGCCGTCAATGCGATGGATCAATCGACCCAGCAGAACGCCGCCATGGTCGAGGAGACGTCGGCCGCCGGACAAAAACTGGCAGCTGAAGCAGCAGCGCTTTCAGCACAGCTGGCAAAGTTCCGTTTCGACGGCGCAAAGTCGGTCACCGTCCGTCAAGCGGCCCCCGCCTCTCTGTCGAGGCCTTCTGTACCTGCAGCCATGATCCGTAAGATTTCATCAGCCTTCACCGGTGGAAGGTCCCAAGCCGCGGTTGCGGCGTCGTCGGATTGGGAGGAATTCTAATCCTCTCTTGTTTCCGGAAGTGATATTCAAAGGCCCGCACTTTCGCGGGCCTTTTCATTGTGCCCCAGGCATGGCGCGTGGTGTGAGAGCACGTTTGACCGCGTGTCCGCAGGCGGCCGAGCTGCTGCTATGCGTATACCGCTTGACGCCCGCGATGGCGAGCCGCCGCGGCTCAAGCGCTTCGCAGCTATGGTGCCAACGAAGGTGCCCAGCTTTTGACGGCCGCTGCCATGCTTGCCAGATGATCGGCCAATGAGAATCCCGATATTTTCTTTCTCGGCGTCAGATCATGATCGCCGTCTTCAAGCCAAACGAGGTCAATTTTGTTGGACAGGTTGTAGTTTTGGACCTCCCGCCGAGTTCCGAACACGTCTCGTGTTCCCTGGACAATCAGCGCCGGCGTCTTTAGCGTTTCGAGATGCTTTGTGCGCAGCTCTTCGGGCTTGCCCGGCGGGTGGAACGGATAGCCGAGGCAAAGGAGCCCGGCGACCTTTCCTTTGGCGAAGAGATCGTCGGCAATCATGCTGGCAACGCGGCCGCCCATCGATTTTCCACCGATGATCAAACGATTGCGGACGCCGAAACGCTCGACCGCAGCACCATATTCGCCAATAAGCCTGTCGGCGCGCGGCGGCGGCTTGCGGCCCTTGGAGGTCCGCCTTGCCGCCATATAGGCAAATTCGAACCTGGCGACGCGAAAGCCAATGGCGGCCAGAGCTTCGGCCGCAGCCGTCATCGACGTCGCATCCATCGCCCCGCCGGCGCCATGAGCAAGCAGGATCGTAAACTCTGCGTCGTCGGGGCCATTTATCAAAAAGCCATGTCGCATCACGCAATTCATAAGGGGTCTTCCGTTCTTTGTCAGCACACCGATGGCAATTTAGGCCAGCGACGGGGTGGCTCTTTCCAATCACGAAACCTGCTCGATGAGCCGGAGACCCTGCCGACGTTGCTTAAGACACCGTAAGCCCCGGACACTGTTCGCAACCAGGCTGACGACGTCTGTCCTTCCAATCCGGCAATGGAACTCGCTTCGAGATTGAACAAATTCGTCGATACGATGAGTTCACCATTTACTTCCGCAGCATTTGCGCCGCATATTAGAATATTAGAAAATAATTGGTAAAGGTATTCGAACAACACGACAATTGCGCTCGAATGCCTTGCAAAACGAGTAAGGGAGGAGCTCTCATGAGGCGAATTATGTTGCTTGCGGCATCGACCGCTGCAGTGTCGCTCGCTGTCTCATTTGCTTTCGCGCAATCTGGCAGCGTTGAAAAGGCAGTAGGCGGATACAACTTCGATGAGGCTGCAAAGGAAGCAGCCGGCACGAAGGATTTTCATTCAGCCGACGGCCATCTGACCTTTGCAATTGTAACCCACACGGCTGGCAACGGGTTCTTCGACCCGGTCTATGTCGGCGCGACGGTTGCCGGCAATCTGATCGGCGCCAAGGTCCTGTTGCTCGGTTCGGAATCACCGACCGACGACCCCGCTCGCGAGATCGAAATCCTGAACCAGATCGTGCAGGATCCGACGATCGACGGGCTGATCATGACAACGCCGCAGGCTGGCGCCTACAACGACATCGTCAAAGCCGCCGAAGCGAAGGGTATCCCGATTGCCACCACAAACTCCTTCGATGGGACCATTCTCAACCGCAGCAAGATCAGCCATACCGGCCAGGACGCGTCTGCTGCCGCAATTGCCGGCGAGGCACTCGTCAAGTGCTTGGCAGACAAAGGCATCGACAAGGGGTCGATCGTGCTGCCCTCGTCGACTGCGATGGGCAACATCGAGGTGAACAATCGAGTGACATCGGCTTTCAACGCGATCGTCAAAGGACTTAAGGATGCAGGCAAGCTGGAGAGCTTCAAGGTCGATGCAGGACCCGAGAACACCGGCATCGACACCAATCCGAATGATCCGGTGAACGGTATCGTGACGTTGTTTGAATCGCGCGGCGACGTTGTTGGCGCCTTCGCCGGTAACAACGTATTCACGCCGGCCCTTGCCAAGGCCGTCGCCCAGACCGGCATGACCGGCAAGATCTGCGCCTATGGATTCGACCTCGGGCCGGCCCAGCAGGATGCGTTGAACAGCGGCGACTTGACCGGCGCGCTTGGTCAGCAGCCATTCTTGCAGGGCTTCTGGCCGGTCATGCAGCTCTATCTGCAGATCGATCGTGGAATCGCGGCCGCCAATCTCGACACGCGCGCCCAGCTCGTGACCAAGGACACTGTCGGAAATGTTGGCAAGCGCTTCGAGAATTGACGTCGCGCAGGGCTCAACAATCACTGCGGGAGAGGGATCTCTGCCCGCAGCATGCCAAAGCCGGATAGAACAAGCTTATGGAGCCTAACGCGACCCGGCACGAGCGCGCACCATCCCAACTGATCGGCGGCTGGGAGGCGGGGCTTGTGAGCCTGCTCGTGCTTCTCTATCTCGGCGGCGCTATCGTCAATCCCGCCTTCTTTGGATCGGCGGAGGCGTTCCATGCCCTGCTTCGCGATACCTCCCGGGTGGCCATCATTGCAGTCGGGATGACCTTCGTCATTGTCAACAAGGATCTCGATCTCTCGGTCGGCTCAACCTATGGCCTGATTGCGGTCGTCTTTGCCCGGCTGTTCGCATCCAACGTTCTCGACCTCAATGTCCTGACAGCGATAATACTCTGTTTGACGTTAGGTGTTGTGATCGGTCTCGCGAACGGCCTGCTTGTCACCGTTCTGAAAGTGCCCGCATTCATTGCCACACTGACTGTTCTGTTTATAGGCCGCGGCTTCGTACTCGCACTCACGCATGGCCAGGCAATCTATTATCCCGGCAAGGCGAAAGAATATCCGTTGTTCTTCCACCTCGGTGAAACAAATGTTTTCGGCTTCAACAACCAGATTGCGATCTTCGCCGTCGTCGCGGTGATCGGCGCCCTTGTGTTGGCCAAGACGCGGTGGGGCTACGAGACATTCGCCACGGGCGGAAATGAGCAGGCCGCCGTTTATGCCGGCATACCGACGAACTGGGTGCGTATACGGGCGTACCTGATCTCCTCTCTTTGCGCGACGCTCGCCGGCCTGATGTCCGCCGCGCAGGATAAGGGCGTGACGCCGCTTTACGGTGTGAGCGGCGAGCTGACGGTCATCGCCGCAGTCATCATCGGCGGCGCTTCAATCCTCGGCGGCCGTGGCCGCGTGGCCGGCTCATGCCTCGGTGCACTGCTGGTTGTGCTTCTCGACAAGGTGCTGCGCGAGGGCTGGCCGATCACACGCACGGTCAAGATCGGCGACGAGGAAATCACGGTCAACGCGATATTCTCGCTGCCGGTCGGTGCCGTCCCGGTCTTCCTCGGATTCCTTCTTGTCATCGCGGTGCTGATCGAACCCCATCTCATTCGGCGCCAGGTTGCAACGCGCTTCTGGGCGTGGATCTGCGGCAAGCCACCGCCGCCCGCCTACGAGATCGGCGGTGTCGCGCTGGAGGGCGTTCAGACCAAAGGTGCCATGGCAACGGACACGGCGATGTCGACGACTACCTTCGGCAGGTTTGTTGGCCGGCGTGACTCGCTTGCCATCATCCTGGCTGTTTTGCTGTGGTTTACGGGCGTCGCGCTCAGGCCCGACTACTGGTGGAACCTTTCGAACAGCTTTGCGATCCTGCTCAACTATACCGAATTGGCGCTGATCGCGATCGGGCTTACTTATGTCATTGCCGCGGGCGATATCGACCTTTCCGTCGGATCGGTCCTTGCCCTTTCCGGGAGTACGGCTGCCTACTTTTTGAAAGTCCTCGGCGCCGATCCATTCACGGCGATCGCCATGGGCCTTCTTGCGGGAATGGCCGCTGGCCTCGTCAATGCCGTCGTGACGGTCGGGTTCAAGTTGCCGGCGTTCATCGCCACACTCGGCATGTACTATATCGCCCGTGGTCTGGCTGCCTGGTTCGTTGCCGGACAGCAATTGGCAGGCTGGCCGGAGGACTACAATCTGCTCGGCCGCAAGGTGAATGACATTCTCCTCCATTTCGGTCTTTCGCTGCCGTCCGGAGTAATGCGTAGCGTGGCGGAAGTCGTCAGTGTTCAGACGATCTGGATGTTTTTCGTCGCCCTGATGGCCGGCGCCGTGCTCGCCTTTACCCCGTTCGGGATGAAAGTCTGTGCCACCGGCGGTAACATCCGCGCCGCTGCCTATGCCGGCATCGATACCAACAGGGTGCGCTTTATCGCACTCATGCTGGCCGCATTATGTGCAGCCATGGCAGGGATCATCAACGTTGCCTATTTTCGGAGCTTCAATCCGGTTGCCGGTCAGTTCCGCGAGCTCGACGCCATCGCTTCAGTCATCATAGGCGGCGGTTCGATCTTCGGAGGCTACGGCACCATGATTGGTGCACTCGCCGGCGCAGCCGTGATTACACTCGTGCGGGCTCTCATGCAGCTCAACGTCCAGGGATTCACCATGCCGCAGCACTGGATCAACGTCTTCATCGGGCTCATCCTCATCGTTGCGGTCTTGATCGACATATGGGTTCGCCAAGCCAATATTCTCGCACACGTGCTCGCCCGTCTCGCAAGAATGCGCAGGGGTAAGGAAATCGCTCATGGTTGACGTAACACAATCCGAGCCGATCGTGGAAATGCGGAATATCGAAAAAGCCTTCGGTGCGGTGCAGGCCCTCCGCAAGGTGGATCTCGTGCTCTATCCCGGCGAGATACTCGGCCTGGTCGGCGACAACTCGGCTGGCAAATCGACGCTCATGAAGATCCTGACCGGTGCCTATCAGCGCGATGCCGGTGAGATCTTCGTTGCCGGACAGCCGGCGCATTTCAAGAGCCCGCACGAAAGCCGGGATGTCGGCATCGAGATGATCTACCAGGACTTCGCTCTCTGCGGCAACATGGATGTCGGACAGAACATTTTCCTTGGCCGCTGGCCACTCAAAGGTCCCTTCGTCAATCGTCGCAAGATGTATGCCGAAGCTGACAATGTGCTGAAACGGCTCAAGGTCGACGTGAACTCGGTCTATCAGAAGGTCGAAAGCCTGTCGGGTGGCCGTCAGCAATCTGTAGCGATTGCACGCGCGATATCCTTTGGCCCGCGCGTCGTGATCTTAGACGAGCCGACAGCCAATCTTTCCGTGATGGCGACCGAGCGCCTGCTCGAAACCATGCTGGAGTTAAAGAAGCAGGGGGTCGCGCAGATCATCATTTCCCATCGCCTCATCGACATTTTCGCCGTGGGCGACCGCGTCATGGTGCTGAAGCGCGGCGAGTATGTGGGCGACCGCTACATCAAGAACACAGACGAGCATGAGGTTCTTGAGATCATTGTATCCGGCACGCGAGAGCTCGCGCTGACGGCCGATGAGGCAAGGCGGACTTGGAAAGGCAAGCTTTGAACTTGCGAGAGAAAGACGGGGCCGAAAGGCGCGCGCGACATCAAGATTCTCCCTTGATTTTTTCTCGTTGATCTCATCATCCAGGAATTGGGTGAGAATTGCGCCCATCCTTCTTGCTTTTACGCAAGTTCGCTCTTGTGAGATCTGCTGGCTTCCGGCGTTTGCGTGGGGCAGGGAATGCGCGCAGACGACGATCAACCTCAGGCTGCAATACAATGAATTTAAGATAGGAAGCCGGCGCTATCGACCACAATCGAAATAGCGGACGAAAGAGCAGCAGCGACCTACCGCTAGCGTATTCACCTTAACCATTAGCCGCACGGGATCACTGTTCGAAGCCGTCTGCGGTGCTTGTTATTTGGCTGTAGTTATTCTACTATTTCTTGTGGGTTTTTTGCCCTCGCCTGGATTGGAGCGTTCTCGCAATGCTGAAACGTGTTGCCGTCCTTTTCTCGGTCTTTTTGACAGGATGTGTGCCGTCCTGGCCATACCTGACAATGGCGCCACCCAGTGCCAGCAACTGTCAAAGCACAAGGCCAAGCGCAGCTGAAGCTGCCGCCTGGCGCCGGGCACAAAGGCAAAATACACGGCAATCCTACCAGGCTTTCCTCGCACAATACCCTCGCAGCTGCTACGGGACCTTGGCCGTTGAAAGGATGAGGACGACGGTTCAAAAGCAGCCCGTTACAGTGCGGAAATTGGCGACCCAACCTCGGCGAGACTTCTGGGGACGGCGAGTGTACTAGCGCTGTCGGCTTTGTTTCATAGACTGCTTTTTCGCGGAGCAAAGCCGCATCTATAAACTGGCAAAAGAACTTCGATCTCATCGAGGGCGGCAGGCTGGAAGCTCAGCGGCGGATACGATCGTGGAACTAGCTGATGCATTTTGACGTTGTTCATGCTGCTGACCCGCGATTTCGAGGTGGCGCGTCCAGCGCACTGAGAGCCGAACTGAAGGCGGCGAAACAGTGGGGGGTGAGCTGTGGCCTGCTGCCTTTTTTGGGGCAGCGCACGCGCGAGCTCGGCGTCTTCGACATTCGTACAGCCGCAGCGATCGAGCAATCGGATACTGTTTGGCTCACAGGATCCGAAGAGGCCACCTGCGACATTCTTCTGGCTCACCATCCTGCCGTGTTCGAGCGAATGCCGCGTTCGCCGGTGCGTTTGCAGCCTCGCCGCGTCGTTTGCGTCGTTCATCACCCCCTGTTCGACGGCAATCGCGTTCGGCAATACGATCTGGGGGTCGTGGAACGCGTGTTGGATCGGCTCTTTGGCGTTCCGGTCGTGTTTGCTCCTGTTGGGCCGAAGGTCCGATCCCAGTTCGACAGTATCGGGACCGAAAGTCCTGCGCTGCTCCGGCACGATTTGTGGAACATGATCGACCTTGCTGAATGGTCATTTCCCCAGCGTACAGCTCCAACAGGCACCGTCAATTTGGGGCGCCACTCGAGAGCGGATCCGGCGAAATGGCCCAGTTCCGCAGATGAGCTAAGAGCAGCCTATCCCGACACACCCGATTTCGCCATCAAGGTCTTGGGTGGCGCCCCGATGTCAATCCAGCCCTGGATAGGCTCGAACTGGCAGATCAGTCCGTTCGCGCAAAACAGCGTATCGGACTTTCTCAGGCTCCTGGATTTTTACGTTTACTTTCACAGCCCGCAGTGGGTGGAAGCCTTTGGATTATGTATCGCGGAAGCAATGGCGAGCGGTTTGGTGACGATGCTCGATCCTTCGTTTGAAAGCCTCTTCGAAGATGGCGCCGTCTATTGCAAAGTTGCCGAAACGCGCAACGTCATCGAGCGATTTGTCGCTTCACCTTCGACCTATCTGCAACAATCGAATGCCGCGCGAGAGCTTGTGCGGAGAAAGTTTGCGATCGATCAATACCCGCAGCGCATGGCACGTCTATGTGATGATCTTGAACTGTCCGGGCCCTCCACCCTGAAATGCAGCCGAACCGCGGTATCTGCCAAAACCGTCGCGGACAAGGCGCCCGGATCATTGCCGCGGCTTATGGGCAAGAAACGGCGAATACTCTTTGTCGCGACAAACGGTATCGGGCTTGGACACATCACGCGACTGATGGCTATCGCAGAGCGTCTGCCCGAGGACATGGATCCCATTTTCTTTACCCGATCGGCCGGGTCGGCGTTGGCTTATGCGCGAGGTCACGCTGTTGACTATACTCCTTCCGGCTTGGCGATCGGAGTGACGGACGACAGCTGGAATAGGGCATATGCGCAAGAGCTGCTGACGGCCGTTGAGGCGTTTGATGTTTCGGCGGTGGTGTTCGATGGGAACAGGCCGTTTCCAGGATTGATTGCCGTTGCCGAAAACCGTCGCGACCTGGCCTGGATTTGGATCCGGCGCGCCTTGTGGCGCCTTGACCACGACTTTGACCCATGTTCCCAGGATATATTCGATATGGTGATCGAGCCGGGCGAATTTGCCCATGACGAAGATGATGGTCCCACTCGCAATATGCTCGGGACTGTCGCCGTCCCTCCTGTGCTTCTGTTGGACCCAGGGACGCGAATGCCCAGGAACGAAGCCGCCGGCAAGCTAGGCGTCGACCCGGGCCGCTTCACTGTCGCGGTACAACTAGGCTCGCAGCGCAACTTTGACTTTGAGGATTTGCCCGGTTTGATTTTTGCCGGCCTGGTAAGGCGGAACATACAAACAGTTCAGGTTCTCAATCCGCTCGCGAAACCTTCCAAGCAGGAATGGCCGGGGGTTTTGCGCACAAGCGTTTACCCCTTGGCTGAATATGTCAGCGCGATTGATCTTCTTGTCACCACTGCCGGGTATAACAGCTTCCATGAAAGCATCTTGGGAGGGATCCCTTCGATCTTCGTGCCCAATGAAGCGCCGGAAATGGATGACCAGCACCTTCGCGCTGTATATGCCCAAACAGCAGGCTTGGGTCTGTGCCTGCGGTACTCGGAATTGGATCGTGTGGAGACAACCCTCGATCTGGCACTATCTGACGCTTTCCGCACCGAGGTTCGCCGGCGATTGGCTCGCGTTGGTTACGTCAATGGCGCCGCCATGGCTGCGAATGCGATCGAGCAGCTTGTCTTCAGTATCCGCGCTGACCGTCCGCTGCATGCCTCGATTGCTCGCAGTTGAGCTAAGGGACGCATCGGCGCCCACCTGGTCGCCAAGAAACTCGTCGATGGTCGATGAAAGTGCGATTTCGCTGGAAATGTCCCATTTCGCGAGGATCAATGACCAGCGTCGACGAGCATATCTGCCATAGATTTCGGGGGAGAGCGAAGGCAGGTAGCCTCGGGTAGGGAGAAACTCCAAAGGAGTCGAACTTGCAGCGGTCAGATCGGGACGCAGTTCTGAAAGAACGACAACAGGAAATTCGCCATTGGCCCTGCAAGCCTCCACGGCAGCATCGAGAATCTCGCGGAGGTTGGCGGGCATCACGCCGAGGACAGAAATAAGGCTCCTGGCTTTGGCTTCCTCGACCGGATCTTGCAGGACGTAAAGAAGGCTGTCCTCTTCATCGGCCGGATTGAGGGTCCGCGCACTTCGCTTGCGCCTGCCGAACGGTAAAAACCCGCCAACTTTGTCTATGATCCAGCGCAAAGCCATTCATCCTCAAAGCCCATTCTGCTGAACAAAAAGCTCGACTTCTTCATCGATTTGCTTTCGCGTCGCAGCGTTCAGTTTTTCACCCACCGAAGACCTGGTCCGTTCTGCCTCATCGACCTTGAAACGAGTGGCGAGCGTTGCGCTGAAATATGCCTTCTTTAAATCCGGCTTTCCACGACTAAAACTGCCCTCCGCGTAACCCTTGGCAAGTTCGAGATAGGCGTCTTCGAAGCCTCGGCGTGCTGACAGTTCCAGCAGGGCAAATGCGCGATTGGCATCGCGAGAAACGTTGCCTTCGCCCTTCACGAGAAGGCGTGCTGCGTAGAAGGGCGCATACTGGTTACCCATTTCCGTCGCGCGGATCATCAGATCAAAGCCCCGCTTGACATCTTTCTTCACACCCAATCCGCTGACATAGGCACGGCCGAGATTGGTCATGGCGTCGATCTGACCGGCATCGGCCGCCGCGGCATAAAGCCTCGTCGCCTCCACATCATCTTTCTTCACGCCGGTGCCGCGACGGAAGCTGTCGCCGAGTGCTGTGATCGCGTTCGACCAGCCGCTTGATGCTGCAAGTCTGTACCATAGGATCCCCTCTTCGGGATTTTGAGGCACGCCTTGACCGCGGATGTAGGCCGTTCCCACATTTGTCCTTGCTCTGAGATTTCCGAGCGGTGCTGCCTTCATGTAGAAATCCAAGGCACGCTTGTAATCGACTTCGCGGCCGACACCGGCCCGGGCCATGTAACCGAGATTGACGAATGCGGCGCTGTATTGCTGCTGGCTGGCGAGTTCATAGAAATGCTCCGCCCAGTCATAGCGTTTCGCTATTTCAAGGACGCGGGCCAACTGAAACTGCAGGCGTGGGTTGCTGGGATCTGCAGCGAGCGCATAACCGCAGGAGCGCAGTCCGTCGCGGACGTTAACCAGCCCGTTCGTAACACCCGGTACCACGCGTTGAGGATCGTTGGGATCGGCTGCATACAGATCGCAATCCGTAACGATTGTCTTCATGCCGCTTTGTGTGTCGGGCATTTCGCGTGGCCAGACACGAAAAGTCTCGCTGACGGCGCGCTCGCCGGCCTGCTGAAAAACAAACTCCGCTCCAGCGGCTTCAGTAGCCTCATCGGACGGCGGCTCGGTGGAAATCGCGGTGGCGGCAAGTGCACCGCTGACAAACAGCCCGCGCTTCTGCAACTCAGCAACCTGGAGACTGCTGCGTTTGAGCGCTTCGACCGCAAGCTGGCTCTTCGGAAACACCTTTGCGAAACGTTCGAAATCAGTTGGATCCGCGCTGTCTTGAATGAAATACCACAGGACCTGGTCAATAGTCAGCGCGCCGTCGCCCCCCGGGACCTCGGGTGCTGGTTCGTCGGCGCCGCCCGGCTTCAGGACGAATTTGGTTTCGATCGAGCCTGTGATCCATGGTATTTGCGATCCGCTGGTGGCAAGGCGCACGTCTCCACGCACTGTTCTGAACGTGTCGTAGATGTCGAGGCCCGGCTGCTGAAGCGCATTGGCCAGCGCCAAAGAATAAGGGCTGTTCACTCCGGTACCGTCGTAAGCCACTTCGCCGGCGCCTGTGGCGAAGGCGATGAGGACCTGACCAGAGCCGGCCTCGATATTTGCCAAGCCCTGCTGCAGTCCCTTTTCCGAGGTCAGTGGGTTGTTGCGGCAGGCGTCCAAAATGATCAGCTTGACGCCGACCGGGTCGTCCTTGACGATGTCTATTAGGTCATTGAGAACCATGGCGTCGTCGACCACTTCTTTGGCCGATCCGGTCCTTACATCGACGGGTAGCAGCAGGCTTCGCCCTTCGTATTGCAGCGCATGTCCCGCGTAGTAGAGGATAGCCAGATCAGCGCCGAGAAGATGCGTGCGGGTTGCATTTTCGAGGTCGCCGACAGCGGCCTTCTTGACGTCGTAGAAAAGCAGGACATCGAAACCAAGCTCCGTGAGCGTCGCGGCAATCAGCTTGGAATCGTTTTTGGGGTTCGCCAGAGGCGCAAACTCGTATTCGCCATTCCCCACCACGATGGCGGCTCGCCGCTCCGCATGGGCCATGTGCGAGAATGCCGTTAAGAACAGCGCCAACAGCGGGATCAGGAAAATCCACTTCGGCCGAAAGCAGGAACTTCTTTGCATCATGGCAGGTAAGCCCAGATTGTTGACTTCGTAGTCCTGACGAGAGGTAAGAATAATGCCTCCATAGTAATGCAATTTTCAGACCTTGGCATGGGGGTAAAGGATCAATGCCAGCGAAAGCCGCTCCCATGGCATCGCGAATTCAGGCTGACGCGTTTCCGGCCGGATTCTTTGCCCTGAGAGGATAAACCCGGTGCTGTTGCCATGCTGCTTTCGAGGTGGCGGGTCTTTATGATAGGTTCATGATCCAGGACTGCCGGCGTCACGAACAGGGGCACTCTCCGCATGGCCGAAGAACGCAAGACAACCGTCCAGACGCCGCTTGGACCAGAGACGCTGACCTTCACGCACCTTGTCGGCCATGATGAGATCAGCAGGTGTTTTGCCTTCACCGTTGGGTTCGTCAGCCCCGACGCGGACGTCGATGCCCTGAGGCTTCTCGGAAAGCCAATTTCAGTTGAAGGCGAGGCAGGAGACCCCAAACGGTGGTTCAGCGGGCTCGTATCAGACTTTCGCCTGACCCGCATCGAAGAAGGATTTGCCTATTACGAGGCGGAGCTGCGGCCGTGGCTTTGGCTGCTGGGCAACACCACCGACTGCCGCATCTTCCAAAACATGAGTGTGGTGGAAATCGTCGAGGAAATATTCTCGAAATATAAGCCCGCCAAGTTCGAGAAGCGGCTGCAGGGTTCCTACGAGGCACGGGAATATTGCGTGCAGTATGACGAAACCGACCTGGATTTCGTGCAGCGGCTGCTTGAGCATGAAGGCATCATGTATTTCTTCGAGTATGGCGAGGGAGAGCACACCCTCATTCTTGCCGACGCCATGAACAAGCTGAAGCCCGCGCCGGGTTATGCGACGGTCAAGTTCCGCGCCGAAGGAGAACCGCTGCGCCGAGACCAGGAATATATCACGGAATGGGTGTCAACCAGTTCTGTTCACCCGGGTACCTATGCTCATACGGACTTCGACTTCACCAAGCCCGGCGCCGACCTGATGGCGCAATCGGCGCAGCCCTTTGCTCACGCGGAATCACAGGGCGAGCACTACCGCCATCCCGGCGCCCATCTGACGGTTGGCCGCGGCGACGCAATTGCCGTAGTGCGTCGCGAGGAGCTTCAGGCAGCCCATCAACGCATCGCTGCCGCCGGCACTTTGCGCGGACTGGCTTCGGGCTGCACCTTCAAACTGGAAAATTTCCCGCGCAAGGATCAGAACACGAACCATGTGGTCCTCAGCGCCGACTACCGCTTGTTCGATCCTGGCTACCGCCCCGCCGGTTTTGCGGGTGATGAAACTTTCCGTGCGGCACTCCAGGTTGCTCCGACCTCCGTCACTTATCGGCCGGCGCGAACCACGCCCCGACCGATCATGCGGGGCCCGCAAACCGCGACGGTGGTGGGCCCTTCGGGTGAGGAAATCTTCACGGACAAATATGCGCGGGTGAAGATACAGTTTCACTGGGACCGCCTCGGTAAGAAGGACCAGAACAGTTCCTGCTTCGTGCGGGTCTCGCAAACCTGGGCTGGCGGGAGCTGGGGCTTTATCCAGATCCCCCGCATCGGCCAGGAGGTGATCGTCGATTTCCTCGAGGGAGATCCCGACCGGCCCATTATCACCGGCAGGGTCTATAACGGCAAGGAGATGCCTCCCTATGAGCTTCCGGGAAATGCCACCCAATCCGGATTGAAGACGAATTCCTCGCCTGGCGGGGGCGGTTGGAACGAACTGCGTTTCGAGGACAAGGCAGGATCCGAAGAGGTCTATTTCCAGGCGCAGAAGGACCACAACCTGCTGATCAAGAACGACCGCAGCAAGCTCGTCCAACATGACCAGTCCGACCGCATCGACAACAACGCCAAGCATTCAGTCGGGGTGAACCTCGACGAGGATGTCGGCAACAACAAGACGACAAAGGTGGGCGTCGACCGCACAGTGAACATCGGCTCCAATGACACCGAGACGGTAGGCATCAACCGCTCTCTCACCGTCGGCGCTGACGAGACGATCGGTATCGGCGCAAATTCCACCGAGACGATTGGTTCCAACCACACCCAGACTGTCGGCATCGTCCAGACGGTCACCGTCGGCGCGGCGCGGATCGATACGGTCGGGGCCGCAGAGACCAGAACCGTCGGCGCGACACAGATGAACACCATCGGCGCGACGCGATCGGTCAGTGTCGGCATCAGCCAGAGCCATGACATCGGTAGATCCGACAGCTGGGAGATCGGCACTAATCAAAGCATCGAGATTGGCGGCGGACAGACGAGCGAGATCGGCAAGGGCCGCAGCGCCAAGATCGGCGAGGATGATGCGACCGAGATTGGAGGCGCCCGGATGGTGAAGGTCGCCAAAGGAAGCGCAGTCGAGGTCGGAGAGGATGGGCTGATCAAGATCGGAAAGGATCTGCTGATCGAAGCCGGCGACTCGGTGGTCATCAAGTGCGGCTCGGCGGCCATTGCAATGAAAAAGGACGGCACGATCTCGATCGAAGGCAAGGATATTTCGGTCAAGGCCACGGGCAAGTTCAACGGCAAGGCGTCCGGTGAGGTCGTTTGGAAGGGCAGCAAGATCAGTCATAATTGAGGGGTTTTCAGATGTTCGACACACGGGAACGTATCGAAGGAGTGGTGATCGGCGTGTTGCTGGGCTTCGACGCAGGTGTGCCACTGGTGGTCTTCCCCGGCAACCCCCGGGACATTGCATTGCCGGCACGAAGCTTGTGCGACCTCACATCGGCAATGATCGGTGCCGAGGTCGCGCTGCTCTTCGAGGGTGGAGACGCGACGCGACCGCTGATCGTCGGCCGCATCGTGGAGCCGGTGCGCAAGTCTTCGACGCCAAATGTCGTTCGTGATGGAGAGCGCGTGCGGATCACGGGCGAGGAGCGCATCGAGCTTCGTTGCGGCAAGGCGACAATCATCATGGAAAAGGACGGCCATATCACGATCCGCGGCACCTATGTGACAAGCCACGCCAGCGCCGCAAACCGCATTCGTGGCGGCTCAGTGAACCTCAACTGATGCCTGCTGCGCCTGTTCTACGCGAAATCGTCCGACAGCATGCCGAGATGGCGGCATTCCTGTGGACTGTCTACGATTACCACCTGCTTCATCCGGACGAGAACCCCGACATGGACGAGGAGCGGCTTGCACGCCTCGTCGAGCGGCTTGAGGCGCATCTTGACGGGCTCAGAGTAGCGGGGCAGGCGGGGCTGGAAATTGCAAACGCGCGGTACGCCGAGTTTCCGGAGGCTGGGGAACTCTTCGTGTTGAGGGTGCTGTCTGGGCCGTCGGATTTGCGGGTACGCGATCTCGATCTCGGCAAGGTCAGAAATTATTTGAGAACGACTCTTGAGAAGCGGGGATGAACTGGAGGTTGGACGCCGCCAGGTCCGCTGCTCAGATGAATTCACGAGTCATGTCTATCCGGCGAACGAAGAGGTTTCCGTCATAGCCGAATTCGATCCCCGACCATTCCGTTCCGTTAAAGGTAAAAACTTCTTTCCAGCCCACGGCCACAAGATAAGCGTCGGTCGCTTGCATTGCATAGACGAAGCCGAGTGATCTGAACGGCACGAGTTCCATCCCCTTCTGGATGTATAGGCCGTACTCATCATCGCCCCAGTACCGATTGCCGGCAAACTCGCATATCGAGCATATCTGTGTCCCCGGTGCGACAATTTCGGTGAGTTCCTCATTCGCATAGCGAGCACAGAATCCGTTCTCGCAGCCGAGATACACATCTGAGCTAAGCGCGACTTGCAAGGCCGAGATGCTATGGTTGAACCCCAGAGGAATTGAGCGCCAGCGAGAGCCATCCAGGCGCAGCAGAGTCCCATGATCGCCGCCTACGTGGATCAGGTCGGGGGCCGGACCGTGCATAGCACGCAGGAAAGCCGAGGTCCCTGTGTCGATCGGTACCCAATCGGTACCCTGTGCGAAGCAGACGGTACCTTCGTCGCCATAGAGATACGCAGTCTTTTCGTCCAGATTCCAAAGTTTGTTCGTGAATGCCTCTGGTCCTTCCCCGATTGCAATGGTGCCGTCGTGAATGTGATGGGTGGTACCTCCGACCTGCAAGGCGATATGCTCGCGCGCCGATAAGCTGACATGCGAGAGAATGAGGTCATCGATGTCCAGAAGCACTTCCTGACGGATCTGGTTGTCGAGCGACATCCGCAGCAGGAACGACCGTCCCGCCTCATTATTCTTGTCGCTCAGCTGAACAGACGCTGAGAAAAGATTTCTCCCGAGGTGAAACGCGTTTATTGCCTCGATATCGATCTCGTCAAGCGGATAGTCGTCGAGACGCAATTCTGGATCGTCCGTCATCACCTACCTACCGTCATTGCATTCAGCTCGGTCTGCGTCTTCTTCGGTCGGACAACATCCTGGAGATAGTTTATCATCACGAGCCGAAGGCATTCAAGCATGTCATCAGCGTCCTTCTGCGGCGCATTCTTGATTGCGGGCTCATTCTTCGCCACGGCGGCAATGGATTTTTCCATTGCATTCTTGAGCGAAGGCTTCCTGCGTCTCTTTTTTTCCTTTCGGAAGAAGGCGGCTTCCTGGTTGGTCTTCAAGTTGTGGGGCGTACCCTTCTTGCTGCCGTCGCCGCGCTGAAAGCCTCCCCCTTTCTTGTGCTTTCGGGAGCGCATGCAGATGCACGGGGCGGTCTGGTTGTCGTACTCTTTCCATCGCGTAAAGGACTTGTTTTGCTTACGGCTGCTCTGGAAGCACCCGACGCGAACGAAGTGTTCGGATTCGTGTCCCGGAGGGCAACTTGCCTTCGAGTGCTGATGGAGCCGGATCTGGTATTTGTTGAGCAGAGTTTCGCAGTCCTGGCCGCCGGCGGTCAGCCCCGCCATGTGTGGCCAAGTGACCGTGTTCGGGCCTGGCGAAGAATGATTGTTGGTTGCGAGGTCGGTGAAGCGGATAACAGGCTCGCCGTCGAACTTGACGTCGTTTGACCAGCTGTTGAAGTATTCTTTTCCGGTGTTGTTCGAGGTAATGATGCCTTTCTTGGCGGCGCAGCCTGCCTCGGTCCCGGATGTTCTCGATAGATCGGACTTGTTCTTGATGTTGACGGTCTGGCCACCGATCTTGACCGTACCCGTGCCCTTTTCGGTGTCACTGGCAAAGCCGAAGCTTGGATAGGGTATTGGAACGCCCGGCGGCGTTGCCGGGTTCTCGGGTGGGGTAAAGCAGGTATCCGGGAAAACCGCGATGGTTCTGGCATTCACTGCCTTGCCCGAAATTTCAAGCCCGTTTGCGAACACGTTCGACATCACGCGGCCCTCGCCGCCAGGATCGCTGCGCCGCAGGCACCGGAATCGTTGGAGGCTTCGATCAAGACCGGGTTGCCGGCGGCGTAGCCCTTGCGGGTGGCGGTGAAAGCCATGCCAATCATCATGGGCACGGCGGCCGCGCCGATATTTCCCAGGCATTCGCCCGGGCTCCAGATGTCTTGAAACTCGTGTCGGCCGCGCAGCAGGCGCAGACTTGCCAATGCAGATTGCTTGAACCAATATTGTTCGCCGACGAGATCGGCGATGCGGTAGCCTACCCGGTTCATCTCGATGCCGGCTTCCTGAAGTGCGGCGCGGTAGGCCGAGGTCATGCCGTCGCCCCGCAATGGTAGATCCTCCGTGTTGTAAATGAATGCCTGTTCGCCGGCGAGGCCGAGCCCGAACAGGCGGAGGCAGTTTTTTTGCGAACGCATGCAAAGCACAGCTGCTGCCGCTTCCCCAGGGATAAAGCCATTGGAATTCTCCGGAGTGAGCAGCCGTTTGTTGGCGAGGTAGTAAGCGATGGTCTCCGCCGTCAGATAGCTGTCGACGCCGGCGATCATCACGTAGGACGCTTCGCCCGCCGCCAGTATGCGGCGCGCCTGTTCGAGGGCGACGTGACCCGATGGACGCCCATGGGCGACGATCCTCGAGCGGCCGTGCGGTGGGCTCTCCACGATCTCCGCAATGCGGCCAAGAAGGCGCGCACCATCAGGTGCAGGGCGGCCAGTTCGGCCTTCTTCGGCAAGACAAAGGATGAGCGCGGTCTGACCGCGAGCTTCAGGAACGGCCTCGAAAGCCTCGCAAATCGCGCCTGCGGCCAGATAGGCCATTCGCTTTTCGCCGACCCAATTACGCGGGAGCGGCACGGGAGCTCCAATCAGCCAATTTCCGCCGGGTCCCAAAAAGCGCGTCTCACGAAAGCCATCCAGGCGTGCGCGCATTGCCGCGCAGGCGGAGGGCGCGTCGAGGCCGACGGCGGTTGCCATGCCGATCGAGACGATGTCGATCGCGGCGCTCATGCCTCTTCTTCCTCTTCTTTGGGGGCAGGCGCACTGCTCGCGCGCACGAACACGCGGCCCGTGGCACGTGCCCGCAGCATGGACTCGGTTGGACGTCCGACCCAGCATTCGCTGAAGTCGAGGATTGTCCGGTGGATGCGCTGAGACACGCGCCAGACCAGTGAAAAGCGCCGGTTGTCCGGATCAAACAAAATGGTGTCGGGCGGTATCGCACTCTCGAAGGCTTTCTCACGGCCTTTGAACAGCGTCATCGGAAGGCTGGTGGTCGGCAGGCGAAAGCTCTCGCGTCCGGCAGGCGTAAGGTTGACCAGCACCACTTCTTCGCCGCCGTTCGGAGGTTCTGTTTGCTGGTCGGGCGGCGCCATCTGGAAATAACGGTCGTCGAAATCCGGCGGCAGGAACGGGAAGATATTGTCGATCCAGTTCTGGTCGTAAGTGCCGCCGAATTCGATCCTGCCCGGCCAGCCTCGGCCATAGGGTCCGAAGCTCATCGGCCGGTAGTCGCCGAAGGGCGAGCGGATCTCCTCGCCGACCGCCTGGGTGTTGGGAAGGCGAAGGCCCGAGATCCGATGCTGGTTGCGCGTGCGTGCCCAGCCGGTGCCGACCGGGTTGAGCGGGTAGCTCGCGGGAAGCCTGTCCTCCGGATCGAGGCGGTCGGTGCCTCCCCACGCAGTGTCGTAGGAGAAGGGTTGACGCAGGAAGGGTTGCGGGGCAGTGGCGACCAAGAGCGGTCCGCGGGCGCGCCACTCGCGATGCCCGATTACGTCGAAGATCTTTGACCAGTTGCCCACCTTGATTCCGACGCTGACACGTTCGACCGGACGCCCTCCGGGAGCATAGGCACATCCATTGGCGATGATGTCGCAGCGGGGCTTTCGAAAAGCAAAATCGGTTTCCCAGAGGGTGGCCGAAAAACCGGGCTCACCTGTATGCGTATCGGCCATCACCAGCGGCAGCTGCACGGATGATTTTCGCACGGAGCCACCCGGCGTTTCCGGAAAATCGAAGGTTCCCTTGACGACGACGACGATGTACTCGCGGCCCTCTTTGTCCATGCCCATCGTGAATTCGGTCGGAAAGCCGGTTTGGTTCCAGATCTGCATCAGCCGGCCTCCATACCTTCTGGGAAGAGGTGGCGCAGCGCTGCTTCAGGTGCGCCGGGATCAACTTCGAATGCCTGGCATTCACGCATCCACAATGTCATGCGCCGGACCGGGGCGCCGCACGCCGCGATCGCGGGATAGGGCAGGGATCCAAGGCGGGCCGCCAGTCTGTCGCCGTCCATCTCGCCTTCGCGCGCAGACTTTCCCGCAGCTTCCAACGCATCGAGCCAGTCTGCGGCCAGCGTGGTGATGTCAGTTGTGGCGGTCGGCGGCACAGCCGCGATGGTCAACGGAAACCGCCGGCCCGCGCGGTCGGCGCTTGCCATCACCACGCCGGTCATGGGTCCGAAGGCTTCTGGGCCGAGGATAAATCGCAATGCCGGATGAACCGACATCGAACCTTCCGGAAACCGGTGAACCAGATGCCGGCTAATCCAGCGATCCCAAGCGCCGACGAAGGATGCCGGCAGGCCGCGCGTGACGAAATCCCCCGTCGCGGGCAGTTTTCCGAAGAAGCCTGGCAGGATCACAGCCGCGTCGGGCACGAAAACCTCGCAAACATTTTCAGGTCGTAGGGATTGGCCACGCTCGCGGCCCGAAGCTCGAAATCGGCGTAGTGGCCCTGGGCGGCAAGCCGCAGCTTGTAGAGTTCCGGAAGTTCGGTCCCGCTCAGTCGGCCGGCACGCAGCATTCGCAGGAAAGCCCAGCTCCCGGTTTCGCTGACCATCACTTCCGGCGAGCCGTCAAGCGGCTGAAAGGCGAGGGTAATGACGCCCGTCCCGTCCTTGCCCGGCCACGTCATTGGCTGCGGGCGAGTTGGGTTGTTGAAATAGGTGAGACTCTGGCCGTCGACGTTCAGCGTCACGCGGCCGACCGTCGGCGAAAGGTCCTTGGGCTCGAGCGTAAAGGTCAGGATCGGTCCGGCACCACCTGGAAAGAGGCTGTCGCGGATCAGCCGGGCCTGTTCCAAGGCTGCTAAGGCTGACGAATCGAGCCGGATGTCCGCACGCCATTTCCAGGGGTGGCGCGTCATGTCGACGTAGTTGATCAGCTGATTGTTTATGAAGCTGTCAATCAGCCCGCCCGGACCAAAGACCCGCGCAAAGTCGACCACGTTGACATCGATTGCGCTGTCAGGGATGAACGGATAGCGGTTCGCCAGCGCCGCCTGACAGAAAGGCAGCACATCGGCGCGCCAGATGGCGTTAAGTTCAGAGGTGACCGCTTCCGTTGTAAGGCCGCTCGTGTCGCCGGCGATGCCGGCCAGCCAGTCGTCGAGCGGGTCAGGGAGGGTCATGGCCTGTTTTGCCACCGCCCCTGTGAGTTCGGCCAAGCCGCCTTGCCGCTTTATCGCATCCTCGGCATCGGGACTTGCCGATACGGTCTGCAGCATGTTCGAGAGCGCAGTGAGCGCTGCAACGGCGTCATTGAGTGCTGGAGGTTGGCCGTCGACCTCGGCGATCGCGGCCTTGATGGGTTTGAAATGCTCGGCAACCAGCATGCCCGAGAGATCCACTTCAGCCTTGGAGCCGGGGGCAGGCATCAGCTTCACGCCCTTTTTGGCAAGCTTGCCAATCTTGCCGAGTTTGGACAAAAGCTTGGAAGCTGCTGCCGGAGGAACTTTGCCCCCAGCGTCATCTTCGGAACGGGTAAGTTCGGTCTCCTGGATGACGGCGTTCAGCAGTCGCTTCATCGAGGAATCTGCGCTGGAGAGATCCTTGAGGTTTTCGCTCGCCGTCTGCAGGTCTACCAGCGGCGCGAGCCTTACGTCGCGCAGAAAGCTGTCCCACTTCGCGATGTAATCGTCGTAGTAAAGCTTGAGGATGTCCTGGGAAAGCGCGGCGACCGACGGGCTGGCATTTTCCGAGCACCCTCCGGCGAAGACGGAGCGATCGAGCGCAGCCTGAGTGGCGACGTCCTCGAGCCGTGCAAGAATTCCGCTGTGAAAGCCGTCATAGGTGAAGGCGCCGCTGATGCCCACCCTAAGGGTCTTGTCCGAGCGTCGAGCGAGGACCTTAAGGCCGTTTGGGCCGACATGGTCCGCCGGAATCCAATCTTTAAGTGCTGTGATCTGCGGATCTGAGAGCAGTGCATTATAGGCACGCACTGGAAGCGGAATTGAGCAGATGCTCCGCAGTGCTTCGCCCACCAGCGCCTCATCTGGCTGGATAAGCGCTTGATCCGCCGCCATGTTATCGATTGCGGCGAGTTGATGTTCGGCAGCCATCTCGGTCCGGAAGGGCGGCGCAGGCGCGAATTCGGGCAGCCGCTCAGTCCACCATTGCTTGGCGAATTCGGGGTCCATCGGCGACAATCCGGTCATCATGCGATACGTCTTCAAGGCGCCGAGAAGGAACTCCGGGTCACGGATCTGACGCCACATCGTCGCCTCGAGCAGCGCAACCATGCGTGGTTCCAATATGTTGCGAAGCGAGCGGTGATAAGCGTCCTCCTGCGCCTGTCTGATCTCGGTCGCCGCGGAAGGGCCGATCAACGCAGCAATCCCGCCTGGCGGCCCGGTCCGGGCATTCGATACTTCGGTTGCGGCCTCGAGCGCCACATCCAGGTCGAGCGGTTCCAGCGGCGCCTGACGTGCAGCAACCGGAGTGAGCGGAAGCTGCAGGGCCTCCAGCTGTTCGGCCTGTGCCGAAAGGGCGGCGCTGTTTTTCCGATAGGAAACCGTAAAGGCCAGGCCGGCGACGACAACCAATGCCGCGGCGGCCACTGCGGCGCCTCGCCATATCCAGATACGCCGTTCCTCTGCGGCAGGATCGAACGTGCCGAGACCCGCCTCCTTGAAGATCACTTTGGTGAGCAGGTCCTTCAGGAAGAAGCTGCGCTTTTCAACCCGCAGCATCGGCGCGGCGGGCTGTGCCGGAAGGCCGAAGGAGGACGCGAGGGCTGCCGTCAGCCGGTCGATTGCCGTGCCTTCCTGAGTGGCGGAGGTTAAATAGATACCACGCAACCAGGCACTTTCGGCATAGCGGCTTTCACCAAAGACGGTTTCGACCAGCACGCGAATGGGCTCGGAGAGGCTCCCAACCTGTGCCGGGAAACGAAATATCTCCGCGCGCGCGGTAAGGTTTTCTTCGACTTCGAGACGCGGAACGAGGCGTCGTTCGAGCTCGCCAGCCAATGCGGCAAGTTCCCGCGTGACTTCGCTGCCGTCGATGCTCGCGCCGGGCGGGAAGGTCACTCCCCAGACCTGCTCGCGATCGGCCGTCGACAGCCCTCCGAAGAAAGTCTCGAACCCCTTTATAAGATCGGCCTTGGTCAGCATCAGGTAGACGGGCAGGCGGATCTCGAGCCGTTCCTGAAGTTCGGTTAGCCGTTTGCGGATCTGGCGGCCGTGCGCGCGAATGGCCGCGTCGCCTTCTAGGAGCGTGTCGATGGCGAGTGCCACGATGATGCCGTTCAAGGCCCGGCGGCCCCGGTGCCTTTTCAGAAGATCGAGGAAGCCCAACCATTCCGCTGCGTCGACGTCGGGTTGGCTTTCCTGTTGAACGTAGCGGCCCGCGGTGTCGATCAGCACCGCCTCTTCGGAAAAGAACCAGTCGCAGTTGCGCGTCCCGCCCACGCCATGCAAATCGTCGGAGAGGTCGATGGGGAAGCTTAGTCCAGATTGCCGCAGTGCCGTTGTCTTGCCGGTCGCAGGCGGGCCGATGATCACGTACCAAGGCATCTCCCGGAGAAACTTTCGGCCGCCGATTTTGTGGCGTTTCAGCTCCGACATCACTTCTCGGAACTTTGCGCCTACGGAGGCGACGCCTTCCTCAGCCGGGCTCGGGGGCGCTTCCGGTGGCGGGGTGATTTCGGAAACGAAAAGGCGATTGGCGCGGATTGCCCGGCGTTGTGCCGTGATCCACCAGATGAGAAACAGAACGAAGAGAAGGCCTATGATGACCAATCGCACCGTCTCGGACGCTAATAGCGCGCTCTCTCCGACGCTGACAATCGGGCCGAAGATCCAGACGATCAGGGACAGCAACGCGAGCCCGATGAAGGTCCAGAGCCAGCGCGAGGTTAAGATAGCCCAGAGGAAACGGAAGATCGCCATCTCAAAGCCCCTTCTCGATCAGGAGCTCGATGCGGCGGTTGGCAGCCCGGCCTTCGCGAGTGTCGTTTCTGGCAAGGGGCTGCGTTGCCGCACGTCCTTCCGATTTCAAGCGTTCAGGCGGCAAGCCGCTTGCACGCAGTAAAGCGGCAATCGTTGCGGCGCGCGCCTCGGAGAGGCGTTGGTTGTTGGATAGAGGATTAGAGGTCTGGAGCGGAACATTGTCGGTATGTCCGATGATCGTGACACTTCTGATCAGTTCGGCATTCTCCTTGATAACAGCTGCGACGGAGGCGACCAGCGGCTCGAAGCTTTTCGTCAATTCGGGCCGGGCAGACTGGAAAAGCTCCGGAGTGCTCGACTGAAGCAGGAGTGTGACCCGAGAGGCGTTTTCATTGCCCTTCAAGGCCGGCAGAAGCGCAGAAGGTGCGGCGGCACGGAATTCTGGCAGCAGCTCAAGGACGACAGGTTCGACCGGGGGCGCATCCGGTGCCGGCGCACGTTTTTCCGGCCGATAGATCTCGGCGCGCTCCGGCGGCGGTAGCGCCCGAACGAGCGTGGCAAGTTCTTCTGCCCTGGCGCCTAGCCGCGCCGACAGAAGCACGTAAATCGCCGTCGCGAGCGCCACAGCCACGACTGCGAGGACCCAGATCGGAACGGCAAAGCGGGAAGGCTCATCGGCTGCCGCGACACCTTCCCATCTGGGCGAGAGCGGCGCGCCTTCGGCATCAGCGTCGCGCAGGAAGCGAGCCGCTGCAGCGCGAACGGCGCTGATGGAGCGATCGCCCGCACGCCCTGGCACCCGATATTTGCCGCGGAAACCAAGCGCCAGACAGAAGTATTGCAACTCCAGCAGTTCACGATCGCGGCCAGGATAGCGCTCCAGCTCCTCCAGCCTTGCGAAGAACTGTGCTCCGGCGTCCACATCGCCGCGGAGCATGACGACCAGCGGCTGGCGGGGCCAGGCGCTGGAGCCGCCCCAAGGCGTGTTGAGCGCCAGATCGTCGAGCAGGGAGGCGACAGCCCAGGCGGCCGCATCTGCCTGTGCCAGGCTCGCGCCGGCGGCCACGGCCGCGTCGCGCGCCGAAACCAGCTCCTCCATCAGTCTGGTCCGCAGCGCTTCCGGATTGCCAGGTGGCAATGCATTCTCGAGCTCCGGCGCAAATTCCAGCAAGGTGGCGAAAGCGTTGATCAGCGTGTTGGGGTGGGATCGCGCGCGTCTCGCCAATGCGCCGGTGGGAATGACAGGGGGCATTGCCCCCGCCGGCGGGCGGATGCGCGTACGGCCCTGATCTTCCGAAAGGCCGAATGGATCCTCACTTGTCATGGTGCTACCTGTTTACCGAATAGCAGTCGACCTGTGGTTCGCTAGGCAAAACGCCGGAAACTCCGATCACGAACCCGGGCGAGCGCAGAAGCGATTCCCAATGCTCGCTGCGTTGATCGAGCTCAAGGCAGAGACGGTCCCCGTCGTAGGGGATTTCGCGGGGCTGCGAGTGAAGGGGCTTGAGGCGGATGCCGGGCAGTCGAGACTTCCACAGCGCCTCGAATTCGTCTGCAGCACCGACGGTCACCTGATTGACGAAGATCTTGCGCAATGCCTCGTCGGACATGTCGCACCCGACGCGCACAACGATGCGACTTGCCGTTAGCAGTTCGGGATTGTCGACGCGGACCTTCCAGACATTGGTCGCGTGCTTCAGAACCGGCAGCGCCCGCGACTTCGGCTCGACATAGCGCAGGCTCAAGATCAGCGAGCGCAATGTGTCGGCGAGTGCGGCAAAGGCCGGCCCCGGCGCCATATGCTCATAGGTGGGAAGTTCGCTCAGCCGCCGTGAGCCCGATCCGTAGGTTGCCATTCGTCCAGCCAGTCCACTGAGCTCCAGAAAGAGCTCGGCCGGATGAAAAACCTCCTGAGGAAGCATGTGGGCCAGTCGCGGCCGCGCGCTGTTGGCGAGATCGAGCACCAGCAGATTTTCCACGCTGCGGCCGGGGCCGCCAAGCACCATCTTGCCATGCGCTTCGGCTATGCGGTCGAGCCCCGTGATTACCTCCTGCAGGAGCTGGCCGTAGAAGGGCACCGCGCCGGTTACGAGCGCCGGCGGCAGGAAATTTTCGGACATCGCCACACTGCCATCGGAAAGCAGCCCGGTAACGTTCGTCACCGGCATTGCCGAGTAGCCACCGGTCGCCTGCGCCGGCGAAAGGAGGAGGGCTTGCGGCCGGGCGATCTCGATCTCTTCGGGATCAGCGCCCCCGTGGACGGCATCGCGTACCCATTCGATCCGTCCTCTAAACCGCGCTCCGGTTGGTTCGCGGTGAGCCGGGTCGAAACTGGCGCCGCCGGGTGGCTCCAAGGGCAGGGCGAGCTGCACCGCTCCCGCGCCCATGTCACCGGTGATTGTCAAAGGTGTGGGGGCGTCCATCGTTTCGGGTATGGCAAACGGAGTGCCGTCCGGAAAAATGCCGCGCGCCGACGTTACCGCCACCCGCCCGGCTTCCAGCTGTGCGGCATCGAGCGTGAGGGATCTGAAACCGAAGGTCTGCAGCCGTCCAGCCTGCAGCGCGCCCCGCACCAAAGCTTCGGTATAACGGTCCTGCTGCTGGAAATGCTGCGTCCGGAGGAACAGCCCCTCGGACCAAAGCACCTTGTTGATATCCGTCATGCTGAACGCCCTCCATTCAGGCGAGCGCGAGCGCCATACCGCCGCGGCTGAGTACGACATTCGCCGTCACCGTCGATTCCGGCCTGATCGGCACGCTCCTTCGCCAGGTGCGACCGCCTGGTTCCCGGAACAGCGCGACAAGTCCGAGGAATGTGGCTTCTGGCGGGAACGCGACCGTCTTTGAGGCGCTTGCACCCGGGGCGACCGTCATTTGCTCGGACCCGACGAGGTCTGCTCCGAGCGCGCCGGCCGGATCGGATTGAAGGGCGAAAATATCGGCAGAGTTGAATTTGCCGACATCCTTCAGCCGAAGAACAAGGAGGGTCACCGGACGCTCCCCTCCACCAGCGGCAGCATTCATCCCCGCTTGTCCCGTCGCCGTGACCGTTACGGTCGACGATTTTGGCGGGCCCCCCATGCAGGCGGAAAGCGCGCCTGTCGCGCCGATCACCATCAGAAAGTCGCGTCGGTTAAGCATCAGTCGTTCTCCCTCTCTTCATAGCCGTCCCGAAAATCGCTGCCGATCTCTCCAAGGAAGCGCGTCGACGCACTCTTGGCGATCTCGCGATAGCGTTTCTCATAAAGCTCCCAGAGCTTTGCCCGCCGGCCACCCGCAAGCAGGGCATCCAACGCCGAATGCGATTTCAGTTCGCTTTCCAGGGTCGCCGGGTCGAAGCGGTCAATCATCCGGGCGAGCGCTGCCTGGACACCGCGCCATGTTCTTACATGGTGGTGTGCGAGATCGCGGATGGAACTGCCGATGGCGGCCTCAGGAGGAAGAAAACCGGCCTGCCGCTGAGCCAGGAAGGTCGCGATCACATCGTCCACCGTGGGCAGGAATTTAAGGGGGTTGACCTCGGATGCTCCGACCACAGTCTGGGCGATCCTCGCTTCGCCCTTTTCTTCGGTGCGCTTGCGCAGGAGATGCATCAGCCCTTCCAGCATCATCCGGTATTCCCGGCCGAAATTCTCCATCTGGGCGACCGGATCGGATGTCGTGAATTCATCGGCGCCGAGCCCCAGCCCCCGCAGGAAGGCGTCGCGCAAGGCAGTTTCGGTTTGTGCCGTCCTTTCCTGCATTGGCCTTGCTTGTGGTTTCGGGGCAGGACCCGGCTCGGCTGCAGGCTCTGTGACAGGCTGCTCGGTCGGCGTGGTATTGGGCAAAGAAAAATCCCAAGCCCCTTTTTCGTGACCCGACGCAGGCAACGCATCAAGGCTGAAGGGATCGTCGAACATGGGCGTCCCTTTTGCTGTTTCGCCTCTGCCGGCTGCGGCGAACGCCCCTGCGGCCGGTTGTTCGAATGGGTCGGGCAATCCTGCTGGCCGCGGGGTGGGCGCTGCGGGCTCTTTGTGCTCGGAGAAGAAGTCGTCCCGCTCGAAGCCGGCCGGCGGTGGGGAAGCCGGGTGTTCAGGTACCCGCTCCGTCGGCGTCGCTTGCAAGTCGACGCGCACCACATAATTGCCGAGTTGCAAGCGCGCTCCGTCATGCAGCGGGGCGGAGTTCCCAAATCCAAGCGGCGTGCGCGATCCATCGATGAAAAGCCCGCCGCTGGAGGTGTCCGTCACCACATACTGGCCGCGAACGCAACCGATCGTGCAATGAGCGCGTGAGATGTACATGTCGGGATCTTCGATCCGCCAGTCGGCGTCTGCGCTGCGACCGATGACCAGCTTTCCCTCGACGAGCCGCATCTGACGGACGGCTTGGGGTCGGGGCGCCTGCTCGAGAGTAAGGATCAGGCTCATCTCGAAGCCTCCGGCATTTCCGGCCGCCAGCCAATGATGGTGCGTATGCACAGATCATCTGCATCACTGCGGTCTTTCGGTCGAGCAAGCCAAGCGATGTGTCCGATCCGCGCTGCTCCCATTTTGGCCGCGGGAACTTCGTCCCGCCTGAGCACGAGCCTTACGTCGACATCGAGCCCGTGTCCCACGAGATCGCGGATTGCGGTTTGCAGGGTTGCGCGTCGTTCGCAGCCGGGCAGGAAAGCCACGTAGTCGGCAAGCGTCAGCGGGCCGATCGAAAGCTCGATCCTTTGCTGTCGCTGGAACGTCCTCGGTCCGATCGTGGCGCTTCGTCCGAGTTGCGCATGCGCGCCGCCAAGCCGGGACTGGAGCCCGTTCGGTATAGGCATCCAGGTGCCGACAAATTCGCGAAGTCGAACCGGCACCTTCAGGAGGTCGGCAAGAAACAGGGTGAGCTTTTCCGGCCCGTCTACCTGATGGGCGAGCGCCGGCGCGTGTGAGAGTTTCGTGGCATTGATAGCTGCGCGCTCACCATGTTGCTCCCTTCCGCACAAGCCAAGGCCAGCCATGGCCGCCGACATTGCTCGAATACGGCCGCCGTCGTGGCGCCTGACCTGCACCGCCGGATGAGCGTCGGCCCACGCCCGGTAAAAGAGCGCGATCATGCGATGCTGAAGAATATTCACGAAATCGACGAAGGTCGTATCGCTGACCTCGCGCATGTCCGCCCTGGCAAACCAGCGCTGCGACAGCCGATCCAGCACCCAACGTGTTAGGTAGAGGGGCATTGGACCCTCTGGCCCCAGCAAGCCAAGGTTCGAGACCGTGACGCGAGCCGGCGTGGTTTCGGTGGCCGGCTCGACCTTCGCGACATCCTGCACGGCAAAACCGAGCCGCACATGCTGTCCGAGCCGCGCCGGCTCCCGGTCCGGGCGGCCGGCCATCCCAAAAAGTCGTCCGTCGTCTTCGAGGCGCCGCAGGAGCTCGAAAAAGTCGAACGCCTCAAGGGATGGGGCCGCGTCCTTCAGATCAGGAAGCGATTGCCCGGCGCTATGGGCCATAGCACATCCTCCTGCTTTTGTATGATCCGCGCGCGGGTTCGCACGAATGCGTTGATTGCCGCATAGCGAGCAAAAAGCCTTGCCAGCAGCGCCGAGAGCAACAACGTGCTGTGCCCGGCAAGCACGGATTGGTCGATATGAAGAATAACCTCGGTGCCTCGCGCGAAACACATTGGCCCGGCAATTGCTAAGCGCTCGATCAAGGGTCGAGCCTCGACGCGGGCGACGGCGCGCACGTGCCGGTTTAGGCTTGGATCCCCGCGGTTCGCATAAAGCTCGAGCAGAGCGTGAAGTGGATCCACTCCGCGGCCCTCCTCGGCCAGGCTGAGGAAATTTAGCGAGAGTTGCGCGATGAGCCGCCAGGCGAGTTCATCGGCTCTGGAGCCTTCCGCTGCTCCAGCCGGAAGCGTCGCTGGAATCGAGGGCCACGGCGGCCGCACGGCGCCAAGGAGCTGAATAGTCTCCACGGGATCGCCGCTCTCGAGCGTGAGGGACGGCGTGTCGTCCAATATCGGTAGATCGCGATTGGTGCACAGCGCCGTCACCTCGATCCGCTTCGGTGGCCGGTCAGCTTTCGACTGAGCGGGGCGCGAAAGTGTGATGAAGACATCGTCACCTGGATAGGAGGTCCGCGTTTGCCCCTGGCGAAGCTCGTCTTCGCTCGGGCGCCGCGGGCGGCGTTCGGTAAAATAAACCCAGCCGTTTCCACGGTTCTGGCCCAGGCTGAACAGTGCCGGCATCTCGGCGTCGGGGCGCTCGGCATCGGCATCTTCGACGCGGATTGTGCGATAGATCTCGAAATCCCGTGGACGGGTGCGATCGGCGTGAAGCACTTGCCGGGTGCGCCTCGCATCGAGTTCGATGACGTTGCAGCCGCGCTCGAACAGATTGATGATTGGCGTTGCGAAGAGTTCGAAATCCTTCGCTGCGATATTCGCAAGCTCGGGGATCGGACGCCGCAACAGAAAGAGCAGTTCCAGCCCAGCCGAACAACGCCGAACGACCGGCTGCAGCCCTTTGACGCGCACATAGTGAAATCTTTCCGGCGCAATGAAGTATTCCCGTAACAGCCTGTAGCCTTCGAATGTTTCGCGCGTGCGCGGCATAAGCGCTTCGTCGTCGGAGATCCCGATCATCTCCGGCTCCGGAAGTGCGCTCAGGGCGTTATCGCGCCCTTCCGGGCGGGCGCCGGTCGCAGCGCAAGCGCCAAAGAGCGTATCAAAGAGCAGCGACGCCTTGCTCTTGTCGCCAAAATACAGATCCAGACGGTCAAGCGACAAGTCGCTGAGCTTGCCTTTGCCAGTTCGATTGAAGGTGATGCTCAATGCCGCCGAACCGCTTACCCCGTCGACCGGAGCAATCCCCGCTGCTGCGAGTGCACTTCGATCCTGGATGTAGGTGACCGAGGTAATCGCGAGCGGCCAGAGCATCACATCCTGCGCCGTGGTATAGATGCACCGGGTGGAAATGCCCGGACGGACGCTCGAAACCAGCCGGGTCCCGCGCTTCACAAGGTGTCCTGCGAGCATCGTTTGAACCTGCTGGCCCGGCTTCAGCAAAGCCATGGCGGTTGCGGGCGTCGGCGAAACGAGATCCGGATAGAAATTTTCGAGCACGCTTCGTGCGAAACGGGAGCTTTCTGCATCCACCTTCTGTCGGGTGCGCGCGGCCAGATAAGCCACTCCATCCAGCAGGCGTTCGACGAAGGGGTCGGGACACGGGACTGTATCAAGAGAAAGGTTGCGTGCGATCGAGGGATGCATATCTGCAAACTCGGCAGCGAGCGCCCGGATGTGGGTGAGTTCTTCCTCGTAATACTCCAGGAAGACCCGGTCCATGGTCAGGTGTCCTTCAATTCAGTCCGCGCCGAACCGTCGTCGAGGTTGAGTATCGTGCGCAGGAGCAGCCGTTCAGGGGCCGGCGAGGTAAGCAGCAGTGCGTCGATGTCGATCCTGAGACCGGTTGCCCTGTCGCCGAGGCTGACGGTTACTTTCGTCGCGCTTTCCTTCAGCCGCGGTTCGAATGCGGCGAGCACGCTTCGGATTTCCTTCGACAGTTCGTCGCGATCGAAGTCACGGGAGGAACGGCCGGAGAAGGGGGGCACACCATAATTTATGACACTGCGGCGAACTTCCGGGAAATCCTCAAGCGACGGAGGGTTGTCGCCAGCCTGATCTGCCTCGAAGTCCGTCAGGAGCGGCGTCGATTCGAAGCGTTGGGCATTAAAAAGCGCCTCGATGTCGCGCCGCACTGCCTCGCGCAGCACATCGGTCGAGACGACGACGCCGCGACTTTCCAGTTCCGCCTGGCGTCGCTCGAGAGAGAACAGACGGTGTATGCTCTTCTTCTGCTCGGCGCTGATATCGGCAGCGGCCTCCATTTGGTGAAGACCTGCGGCAACCAGCCCGTCCAGACGGTCGGGGTCTATTTCTTTCTGGATTCCCTGCCGAAGTTGGTTGATTTCCGAGTTGAGCCCCGGCAGGTCGTTCACCAGGCGATCCCACAAGGACGGCTGGATCGCTTCTCGAGTCGCCCGCAGGTGCCCGCCGGGTCTCGCCTTCCTTCCAAATCCTTTTTGCCAGCCGTCACTTGCCGACATAGACATCCATCTCGACCTCGTCCTTGTCGTCGTATTTGAAATTGATGTTCTTGTAAGCGAAGCCGACGCGCTCTTCGATCACATCTGGCTCCTCCTCACTCGGCTTCATGGTGTAGTTGGTCACCGAAGCTTCCTTCAACGTGATGACCAGGTAGTCGCTCGTTTCGCCTTCTATCGTTCTGCGCGCTGAAAACGTGACCTCGTCCAGAAGCTTGTTTTCGAACAGAGCCTTCTTCAGATAGGGCGAGGCCTTGTCGTAGTGCTTGATGAAATTGAGCATGCCCATGCTGACGCGGCCTCTCCGCGATAGCGAATTCGGATCGTAAGGAGCCTGCATTTCAAACTCTACTCCGTGGACCTCGATTTCGTCTTCGTGGCCGTCGCGAACGCTTGGCCCCGTGATGTCAGGTACCTTGAGAAAACCGTCGATTTTCATGAATAACCTCCCATGGGCTAAATGTTGTTCAGGACTTCATAGACGGCAGCTCCGAAACGAGCCGGAGCGAAGCATTGATACCTTCCAGTTGGTAGTGGGGCCGCAGGTAAAACCGAGCATTGTACCAGCCGGGGCGACCCTCCACGCTGTCAACCTGGACCTCGGCAGCTGCAAGGGGACGTTTTGCGCGGGCTTTTTCGTCGGCAAAGGCAGGGTTGGCGAGAACATAGCGGTTAATCCACTCCGTCAGCCAGATCTGCATGTCGGCACGTTCCTTGAATGAGCCGATCTTATCCCGTGCGATCGCTTTCAGGTAATGGGCGAAACGGGAAACCGGGAAAAGGTAGGGCAGATTTGCGCTCAGTCTCTCGTTGGCCTGAGCATCCGGATCGACCAGACGGCCGGCTCGCGCCTCGTCGTCTTGCAAGGAATGGGCGCCGATGAAGGCGGCAATATCAGTGTTCTTTCGATGGAGGATCGGCATCAGCCCGAGCTTGGCGAGCTCGGCCTCGCGCCGATCGTCAATGGCGACCTCGGTCGGGCATTTCATCGCCACCGTCCCGTCGTCGGTCGGGAAGTTGTGGACGGGAAGATTGATCACTGCCCCGCCGTTCTCGACCCCACGGATTTGCGTGCCCCAGCCGAACAGCTTGTGGCTGCGGTTGATGTTGACCCCCATCGGGAAGGCCGCGTTCATCCAGACATACTTATGATGGTCGCCCTGTACCTCTTCCTCAAAGGCGAAGCCCTTTACAGGAACGGTTTCTGCGCCGTAAGGCAGCCTCGCCAGCACCCGTGGCATTGTCAAGCCAATGTAACGGGCGTCCTCGCTCTCGCGCAGTGACTGCCACGAGGCATAGGCCGGCGACGACACGATCTGTTGCAGGTCCTGAGGGTTGGGCAGTTCCTGCCAACTTTCCATGCGGAACAGACGGGGGGCGGCGGCGGCGATGAAAGGGGTGTGCGCCGAGGCGCAGATGCCGGACATGTTGCGGAGCAGACCGGCATCCTTCGGATGATTTGAGAATTCGTAGGCCCCGATCAGGCAGCCAAAGGGGTTGCCGCCGAGCATCGAGTATTCGTCGGTGTAGACTTTCTTGAATATGGGACTTTGGTCCCACATCTGACCCTCGTAATCCTCAAGGGTATCAGCCAACTCCTCTTTCGAAATGTTCATGACGCGGATCTTCAACTTTTGATCCGTCTCGGTATTGTTCACGAGGTACCACAGTCCGCGCCATGTGCCTTCCATCTGAAGCACTTCAGGCGCATGGAGAATCTCGTTGGTCTGCTCGGTCAGCAGCTTGTCGATGCCGGCAATCAAGGACTTGATCGATTTGATCGCGTTGGAAGAGATGACGGTCGATTCTGTGCGGCCGCGCGCAGCAAGCGCCAGATTTTTGACCAAGGTTTGAAGCTTGTCGCTGTCATCTTTCTTGACCTTGAAGTCCTTTTCCAGAAGTTCGCTGAATTCCTGAAGGTCGACTTCTTTGGTTTCCGTGACACCAACCGCAGCGGCTCTTTCCTGTTCGGCCATGGTTCAGACCTCCGACTTGCTGCTATCTTCGAGCGCCTGATCGGCGATCTTTCCCAACAGGGGCTCGTTGTTCAAAAGTTGCGCGATGCGTTTTTCGGCGTCGATGCGGCCATCCATGAAGCCAAGCAATTCTTCAAGTTGGCGGCGCATTCTCAAAAGTTCTGCAAGCTGCGGAACTTGTTCGGCAATACGATCCGGCGCGAAATCGGCCATGCTCGTAAAGGTCAGGTCCAGCGCAAGCTCTTCGTCGCGCTCTTCGCCGACCGGTTGAGGAAGGGTGTTTCTCACGCGCGCTTTGACGCGCGGGCTGAGGGCTTCCATGAAACGGCCGAACCTGTTTGCGTCGGTTTCGACAAAGGAGCGGTCCCGGACGGACTTGCGAGCCTCCGGCGTCTCGGAGGCGCCGGCGAGATCAGCCATCACGCCCATCACGAACGGCAACTCGATGGTGGTCGGGCTGCCGTAAGTTTCGACTTCGTAAGCGATCTGGACGCGAGGCGCCCGGTTTCGTTCAATAACTTTGGCCTTAGTTTCGCTCATTGGTGGTCACCTTTCGTCCCAGGGACAGGTTTTTTTCTTTCCGGCACGCCGGCCAGAAGCCGGAATTCCTTCA
Organism: Rhizobium etli 8C-3; assembly: GCF_001908375.1. Lineage (NCBI taxonomy): Bacteria > Pseudomonadati > Pseudomonadota > Alphaproteobacteria > Hyphomicrobiales > Rhizobiaceae > Rhizobium > Rhizobium etli. Next base: position 830,635 of record NZ_CP017244.1, read on the forward strand.
AACCGGAGGGCGCCAGGTCCTCCATGAGTTCCAGAAAATCCATCGGCACCATACGTTTGATCCTGTGCGCCAGATGGGGAATGGGACTCGACGGTTCGGTGCGGTCGTAGAAGGCAATGATGAGGTCGATGCACTTGGTGACTTCCTCGCGCGAGGTGAGCCGCGAGGGAAAGACTGCCGGTGCTCCGGCATAGGCGGGTGCTGCGTCAGAGTTCGTATTTGCAGACGCGGTCTCATGATCGAGCGTTTCCTCGTTTGCAGTTTCCTGCCTGGGGCTGGGCCTGGCGCGCTCAAGCGTCGAGATCACTCGCTGCAGGAAGCGGCTCAGATCCGGCAAGCTCACGCGTAGATCACCGCCGATTCGCCGATTGAGAGACGTCTCGAGAGCCTCCATCGCCGTGGCAGCAGCGTTTGCGCTGACGATAAGCGCGGCTGCCTCGTCCGCGGCTTGTTCCGCAAACGCCGCACAGCCGATCCTCACGCGATTTAGTAACTGGTCGTGCTCGCTTACGAGCGACGCCTTCTCTGCCTCGCTCAATCCGGGTGCAGCCTCGTTGAGAACGGTTCGGGTGTCGAGAGCCCCGCGTTCGAGATCGCGTCCTGTGACTGGGCCGACGCTACGCGGCGCAAAGAAAGTCATCTTGCGAAGATCGCCGAGCAGCCCATCCTTGTCGTTTTGGAGTTGGAGAAGAGCATTGGTCCGGCGTAGCGCGGCATCCCGTGGCGGCAAGCCCTCACGAAGTTCCGGATGCATCGTTTCCCAATGCATGTCGAAGGTTCCGGTGATCAGGTTCAAGCCTTCTGCGAGGCCAGCAAGACCCTGTTCGTTTGCCAGGGCGCGCGTCACGATCACGAGGAGCCTCAGATCCCGTCCGTGCTGGCGCAACTCTTCTGATTTTCGAAGGACGATCGACCAATCGACAGGGACCTCGGTCCGTGAGACCGGGTTATTGCGTTCATCGCGGCTGATTTCTATCTGTGGTTGCACAAGACGTTCCAACTCGTGGAAACGCCCGTCATTCCGCAAGCTTTCGCCTGACGGGTTGTCGCCGTTCAGTGGACTTAACCAGAGAGCCGAGTTGAACAACAAATTCCCCCCGATAACCGACTAATATTCCCCTACCTTCTTGCTTTTACCACAAGTTCTTGGCCTAGACTAATGCAACGTATCTTCGAGTTGTAATTAATTACGAGTATCGATGAGCCGGGTCGTCATCGAAAGGATCGAGACATGACCGGCCGCTATCACTGCACGCAAATCTTCGGCAAAGGACTTGGTGGACTCGGTTGTTGGCCGAAGTTGTGAAAAAAGTGGCCGATCGGTCTGCATGGCAATTATCAGGGTTCTGCCGAAGGTGTTGTCGACGGCGAAGGTGAGCTTTGCGGGGTCGGCCGCACCCTCTGCCGTCGGATAGGCAACCCGGATGGTGCGCATTCCGTCCGACACGGTCCCGACCTTTGCGATTGCGTGATCGGGTCTCTTGATGTTCGGAAGGACATTGAAGAGATTGCCAGTGACGTCGGCGATGGCGACCCACAGATACCCCTTGTCAACCGTAGCCGGCGCAAGCACATCGATGACCGGATTATCGCCAACTGTATAGATGCCCGACATGTTTGGCTCGGATCTGTCGCCATAGCCAAGAACGATCGTCATCTGACCTTGCGGCGTATCCGGCAACAGCTCTTGAACAACGCACAGTTGGCGGCTGAGCACCGTGGCATCGAAGCGCAGCTCGCGATCTCCGACACGGGGTGCGAGAGCCTGCTCGATGGCTTCGAGGTCGCCGCTTGAAGCGACGTCTCCTTGGACGGAGATCGTCGATCCGAGGGGAAAGGTACCGCCCTCCGGTTGTTGAACGCGCAGTGGACCGCAAGTCTCCAGCGGCACGATAAGCGGTTTCAGTTGGTCCGGCGACAGATCTCGCGGACCGGCCGCAATACGGGCAACAGGCCTATATCCGGCCGCTTCTGCCACTTCATTAAATCGCGTAACGGCAGCTTCGCGTCCGGCTTTATCGGGTGCGAGGCCCGTCAGGCGGACCGTTCGATCAGCTATTTCGAGCTTCCACTCGTCGAGCGGAACGGCGGCCGAAAAAAGCACATCGACGTCCTGCGCCCACCGTTCGGATGGAGCGCCTTGGGCGAGTGTGAGGGCGTCGTTGGGTGGGGGAAGGCCGACGGTGCGGGCGAAGTTTGCCAGGATTGCCTGATGCTGGTTGGCATCGGGTGCGAAACCGGCAAGCGTGGGCCGGCCCTGGCCGTCCACTCCGGCGGTCAGCTTGTAAGGCGTAGCGATCGGCAGGGTCTTCGGAGACAAGCTCTGAAAAACTCCGAAAAACCAAAGGCCGGCGATCGCCGCCAGCACCGCGAGAGGCAGGATTGCAAGCCAGGCCCGCCACTTGGATTTCGTGCCGCTCCCGTCCGGCTGTGCTTTGGCGAGACCAGCTTGCAACAGCTCCCCGATTTCCCTGACGACCGCGGCAGCACTCGGTGGCCGGTGGGTCGGGTCAGGCTGAGTGAGGTCGTCGATCAGTGACTTAAGCGGCTCTGGAACGCCCGAGGTGTCAAGCCGGCGCTCCTTATGGCGGACGACCGCGCCCGGACTCATTCCGACGTCTGGAACCTTTCCCCGAAAGGTTGCAAGCAGCGATGCGCCCAGGGCATAAAGGTCGGAGCGCGGCTCCGCTTGCCCATGCATCTGCTCCGGCGCGGCATATTCGTACTTGCCCGCAAACTCGTTGCCGACGATCGTGCGCGCCCCCGTGTTGCTGTCCTTGGCGATACCAAAATCGATAATGACGGCTTCCTCCGGCCTGCCGTCGCGGAGGATGATGTTGTCGGGGGAAAGGTCGCGGTGGACGATCTTGCGCTCATGCGTTGCGACAAGGCCTTCGGCCACTCTTTTTGCCACGATCAGCAGATCTCGCGGGGAAGCCCCGCCCTGTTCGAGCCACTCACTGAGCGGCGTGCCGGCAACATAGTCCATCACCAGATAGACGTGGCCGTCGCCGGTCTGGCTGCAGTCGGTGTAGCGCACGACCGCGGGGTGGGAGATGCTGCGCATCTCCTCCTCTCGCTTCATCAGCTCCAGATAGCCGGCATTTGCCGAGAGCTCCCGTTTCAGCGCCTTGAGCGCTACCACCCGCCCGGTGATCCGATTGCTTGCCCGATAGACCTCACCCGTTCCACCGCGGCCGAGAACACCCTCGATCTCATAGGTGTTGTTGAGCAACTGTCCTTTGCGGAAGATGTCGCCAGGCAGTGGATCAATCATCTGGAGCCTCCCAGCGCACCCAGTGGAAACCACGCGACATAATATTCATCAAGAACACGCGGGTCGGATATTTGTCAAGAATACTCTAATGTGGCACGCTGTGACTAGCGATCGAAGGGCAGCGACGTTCTATTCAAGATCACATGATGGGAGCTGACCGACATGCAGCAGAGCTTCAAGCGCAAGGAACTGGTCGGCAAGCTCAATCCTGTGTGCTTGCGCGCTTTCAAGGCGGCGGCGGACGCGGCCAAGCTTCGCGGCAATCCCTATGTCGAACTCGTCCACTGGATCGAACAGCTGGCCCTGGTCGACCGCGCAGATTTTCAGCTTATCCTCGCCGATGCCGGCGTCGACGTCGGAAGGCTTGCTGCCGACATGGCGAGGGCGATCGACAAGCTACCTTATGGCGCTACCTCCATCGAGGAGTTTTCCGATCACATCTTTCATGCCATCCAGGAGGCCTGGAGCCTCGCAAGCCTGCAGTTCGCATCTGAGGAGGTTCGCGGCGTGCATGTTCTGCTGGCGTGCAGAAAGGTGGCGGTACTTGACGGGCTCCTGTTGAAGATCAGTGCCGAATTCGATCGGATCGAGGCGGATGCGGTTATCCCGCGGCTGGACGACGTACTGGCCGGCTCACTTGAAAATGCCGGTAAGCCCGAAGCTCCAGAATTGTCCCGGAAAAAACGCCCGGCGGGCGGTGACTCGGCATTGGCGAAATACGCCACCGACCTCACCCGGCGCGCACGCGAGGGCAAGATTGATCCGGTCCTGGGCCGCGATCCCGAGATCCGGCAAATCGTCGATATCCTCATGCGCCGGCGCCAGAATAACCCGATCCTGACCGGCGAAGCCGGAGTGGGCAAGACGGCTGTGGTCGAGGGCTTTGCACTGCGCCTTGCAGAAGGAGACGTGCCGCCGCCGCTTAAAGGCGTGGCGCTACACCTGCTGGACATCGGTTTGATGCAGGCGGGAGCGAGCGTCAAGGGTGAGTTCGAGAAGCGGCTGAAGACAGTCATCGATGAAGTCCAGTCATCGGAAACTCCGATCATTCTCTTCATCGATGAAGCTCATACTCTGATCGGGGCAGGCGGTGCCGCGGGAACGGGAGACGCGGCAAATCTTCTCAAACCGGCATTGGCGCGAGGCGAGCTTCGCACCATCGCTGCAACGACATGGGCAGAATACAAGCAGCATATCGAGAAAGACCCAGCTTTGACCCGCCGCTTCCAGGTGGTCAAGGTTGAAGAGCCTGATGAAGAAGCCGCCATTTTGATGCTGCGTGGTGTGGCAGGCGCGTTGGAGAAGCACCATCAGGTGCAGGTCCTGGACGAAGCCATCGAGACAGCCGTCAGCCTTTCACATCGCTATATCCCAGCGCGCCAACTGCCGGACAAGGCAGTCAGCCTACTCGATACGGCCTGCGCACGCGTGGCGGTCTCGCAGCACGCGACTCCGGCTGAGGTCGAAGATCTTGTGCGCCGCAAGCACTCTCTCGAGATCGAGCAGGGCATCATTGAGCGCGAAGCTGCGATCGGCATCGAGGTCGCGGAGCGCCTGTCGAAGGTCGAAGCCTCTCTTTGCGAGACGGAATCCGCGTTGCTTGCCGCAAGGGCTCGCTGGGAAAGAGAACAATCCATGGTCTCCCAGATCCTCGATCTACGGGCGAGGCTGCGGGGAGAGGGAGTTAAGCTTGATCAGGTATTGGCCAGGGGAGAGGCGGACGTGGAATTGCCGGTGGCCGCCGACGTGGATCTCCCCGAGCAGGACGGCGACACAAAGCTCTCCGACCAGGTCGCCGATCTTGCACGGCTCAAGATGCTGATGGCCGAACTTGCAGGCATCCAGGGCGAGACGCCGCTAATCCTGCTCTCCGTTGACCGCAACGCTGTGGCCTCCGTCGTGCAGGACTGGACGGGTATTCCCGTCGGCCGGATGCTGACCAGCCAGACTGAAAAGGCGCTACAGCTCGCAGAGCTTCTTGGAGAGCGCGTCGTCGGCCAGGAGGTTGCAATGGAATCGATCGCACGGCGCGTGCAAACCAGCCGTGCAGGACTTGGCTCACCTGAAAAGCCTGTGGGCGTTTTCCTGCTGTGCGGGCCTTCAGGCGTCGGCAAGACAGAAACGGCGCTGGCGCTCGCCGAGGCACTCTATGGAGGCGAACAGAATCTGATCTCCATCAACATGTCGGAATTTCAGGAGGCACACACGGTTTCGACCCTCAAGGGTGCCCCTCCCGGCTATGTCGGCTACGGCAAAGGGGGGGTACTGACCGAAGCTGTGCGGCGGCGCCCCTATTCCGTCATCTTGCTCGACGAAGTCGAGAAGGCGCACCCGGATGTGCACGAGATCTTCTTCCAGGTTTTCGACAAGGGAATGATGGACGACAGCGAGGGTCGACGGATCGACTTCAGGAACACCCTTATCCTGCTGACGTCGAATGTCGGATCCGACGTCATCATGAAGCGAACAGACGGCGGCAGGACGCGGCCGCCGCTTGAGGAACTCGAAAGCGCATTGCGGCCGCCACTGCTGAAAGTGTTTCCGCCAGCGTTCCTCGGACGGGTGATCGTCGTGCCCTATTACCCGCTCTCGGATTTGATGATCGATGCGATCACACAACATCATTTTGCCAAGATCGCGCGCCGACTCCGCGCCAGCCATGACGCCGAACTGGTCATCGGCAACGGTGTTTTGGAATTGATCAAGGCTCGGTGCACCGAAGTTGAATCAGGCGGACGCATGATCGACGCGATTTTGACAAACACGCTTCTGCCGACCCTGAGCCAAGGCGTTCTGAACTGGGCGCTCGAAGGCAAACGCCTTACCAAGGCCACGGTCGGAGCATCTGCTGAAGGCTTCACCTACGCGTTCGAATAAGGAACGTGCTTTCGCCGCTAGCGGTTGCGGCCGCCGTTAGCTCACAGCTTGGAATTCCACGCGTCTGTTTTCGTCGGCTTTCGGATTTTCCTGGTTGAGAAGAAACTGCTCGCCGACGCCCACGGCTTCGAGCCGTTCTGGAGGGATGTTGCAATCATCCGTGAAGAAGCGCGTTACTTCCTTTGCGCGCAGCACGGAAAGGTGCTGATTGTAGCTTGCGCCTCCGACCGCATCCGTGTGACCGATGATACGGACAAGTTTAATGTCCATATCCTTTATTACTTCGCAGAACTTCTGCAGCATCGCCTTTTGCTTCGTCGCTATGGCCGCTGAATCGAAGTCGAAATTTATGCGGACGTTGATCTGGTCGTCGGGCGGTAGCTTCCAGTATGTCTGCTGTTCGCTTGTCGCCGCTGCGGATTGAGCGGTTGCCGGTGATGTCGCCGTCGGTTGCTGGGTTGACGGCCGACCTTCATTTGGGGCTGCTGGAGCAACTTCGGTGCCTTGCGACGTAATGGCTGCAGGGGGAGGGGGAGCCGGAGCGGTTGTGGCTCCTCCGGTTTCAGGCGTGGCAATTGTCACCGGTATGGCCCCTGCTTCGGACGCGGAGTTGGAGTTGGTAAGAACCAGGCCGCGAGTGGCTCCGAGCCGTGCCGCCTTGAACAACTCGATCTGCCGCTGAAAGCGCTCTTTGAGCGACGCCAAATCGTTCGGTTCCTGCGCGCCCAAATCACTTTGAGTGACGAAGAATAGAGCGAGAAACATCGTCAGCTTGGTGGTCAGCAAGCGCTTCATCTCAGGCTCCTTGGCAAAAAGGTTTCGCCTTCTACGAAATTACTATAGGATGACTTTGGCTGCAACCGATCCGCTAGCCGCTCTTGCGACGGATCGATTTAATGGGGTTCATCCGATCATGACCCCGGATTCTCGGGACAATGCTTCGACGCGGGCACCGAACCGGCCGGGCAGGTCGCAAGGAGCGGGACTAAGCCATACCGGTCATGTGCGAACAACCAACGAAGATGCGGTTCTCACCGATCCCTCGGGCGTCCTTTGGGCAGTAGCTGACGGAATGGGCGGCTACGGTCACGGCGACGTCGCGGCTGACTTGGTCATCGAACAGCTCGCCCTCATTCCGCACAATCCCGTTTCCGGCGCTCACCTCGTTGCTGCACTGCAGTCGGCCAATTCCGCCGTGCGCCGTTGGGCGACTTCGGCCAATGTGGCACAGATGGGCGCTACAGTGGTCGCCGCACTCATCGACGGCGGGACAACAACAATCGCTTGGGTGGGAGACAGCCGGGCCTATCGTTTGCGAAAAGATGAGTTGCTGCAACTCACGCGCGACCATTCGGTGGTGCAGGAACTTCTCGATGAAGGGCACATTAGCCCTGCCGCTGTCAAGCAGCACCCGCAGTCCCACGTGGTTACTCGGGCAATCGGCGCCGCCGACCGGCTGGACGTGGACTCCATCGAGGTCGCGCTGGAGCCGGGCGATCTTCTGCTCCTTTGCTCCGACGGATTGACGGATTGTCTTACCGAGGCCGAGATCATCACCCATTTGAACGCGCCCAGCCCAGACGCCGCCTGCCGCCAGCTGGTCGCCGCCGCTCTCGATCACGGCGCTCCAGACAATGTGTCTGTGGTAGTGATTCGGATTGACGGAGATGCAGCGCCTTGAGGCCACTCAATTCGATTGCGGCTGTCGTCATTGGAATGAGCATCATTCTTGCGGCGGCGGTTTTCGCGTTTGTCGGCGACTTGCTTCGAGACACGGACCGTGATCCGAACGCGGGAAGAATAGACCGGTTGACGCAACAGCTCGCTCAGCAGGACAGAGAGATCCAGTCGCTGCGAGCTGAGCTGAATTCTGTCAAGCCAAAGGTGATAGAGCTAGAGGGAAAGGTGGAAGAACTAGCAAAGGCGCCGCGCCCCGATCCTGTCGCGCCAAGCCTCGCCGTCACCGCCCCTCCCGGGGAACCTTTGAGCCAGGAATCATTTTCGATCGACCAGTTCGGCGGCATGGCGCCGCCGGAGGAGACCGAAAATATGACGGAGCCGATGCAACTGGCGAAGAAGCGCTTCAACGAGGGGGTCATACGCCCGACCCCGGCAGTGCTCCGCCAGATCCTCGGCGAGCCGCGTAGTGCCTATTCCACAAGCTGCCAACCGGTCACCAACCCGAAATTGCTCAAGAACCTGGTTAGCCGGGACATAGGACATTTCCGCCTGACGATGATCAGGCCCGCCCTCGATTCGCTGGCGCATATCATGGAGCGCCTCCGAAAGGAGGAGCCGGATATCTATTCCGCAATCGGCACGGCTGGTGCGCTGTGCGCGCGTTATGTTCGAGGCTCGAACAGGTCTGTGTCGTCGCATGCCTGGGGCGCGGCCGTCGATCTGACGCTCAAGAAGAACCTCGACAGGATGGGAGACAGCAGCACACAGTTCGGACTTGTAGTGCTCGCAGAGTTCTTCAATGATGCCGGCTGGTATTGGGGAGCTGGCTATACCCGGGAAGATTCCATGCATTTTGAAGTGGGTGAGGCGCTGCTTCGCAAATGGGCCGCGGAGGGCAAACTGTGAGGGACTATGTCCAGCCTGCGGGTCGGGATGGAGCGAGAGCGGACGTGCTTCCGGCATTGGCCGAGCCGCTGCTTGGCCTCGCGAAGCGTGCCGAAAGCGAGAAGCGGCCTGATCCGCAGGAATTGGCTGCGACGGCCCGCATGCTCGTGGCCGAGTTCGAGAAAGAAGGACGGCGCAGGAACGTTCCGCCGGACTGGATACTGGATGCGCGCGACGCGCTCGTTGCGTTGCTCGATGTCCGTGCGCGCAGCAATCCGGCGCTGCCGATCAAACGATGGGAGCGTGCGCTCGCAGCCGCTCTTCCGATCAACCACATGATTGGCGCCGACGGTCTCGCCGAAAGGGCCTCCCAAGCCGCGAAAGGGGGGCTGTCTCGGCGAGATCTGGCGCGCTTTCTGGGGCACTGCAGTGAAGCCGTTCAAGCTGCACAGTCGAAGGAGGAGAAGCACAGAACGCGAACAGATCGTGGCCTCGTCTTTGTTCCGGTGGCTCTGTTCTTCGCGATGCTGGTCGCCTGGGCCGGTTGGGCCGAGTGGCAGTTTCGCGAGCGGCTGCTGGCACGATTACCTGACGTCGGCAGCGTTGTGGAAGCGGGCAGGATCGCCACGCCAGCCGCGCGGGCGGCTCAGCTCGATGCATTCGTGGCGGCGGTTCGGCTCGTTGAGCAGGATGGCGCCCGCTCTCCGCTTGGTCTCATTCACCATATCGAGATGATCGATCCCGCTGCAGCGGCGCGCCGTCACTATGGCGAGGCGGCCGAAGCCTTGGTTGTCGAGCCGCTCGCCGAGGCACTGGCTGTTGCGCTTGCCACGGAAGGGGAGGCCAATGCGCTCTACGATACCCTTCGCGCTTTGTCGATACTGAAGGGGACATCGGACTGGCAGCCCAGGTTTTTGGGAGGGTGGGTCGCCGATCGCGCCGAGAGCTTCCCCGAACTTGCTTTACTGGCCGAGCACGTTGCAGCCATGCCAAAGCCTCAGCCGGGACTTCCATCTCCCGATCCCGAAACGATCGCCCAGGCACGGCAATTCGCTGCTGAAGGCTTTGCGAGTGAGCGCGCCTTGCTGGAACTGACGCGGGCCGAAAAGACGGCAGCTATTCCTGCCTGGTCTCTCGCTCAGGCGGTTCCCGGTCTCGAAACGATCTTGATCCATCGCTCAGGCCTGCCGATCGAGCGTGGGGTCCCCGGTCTCTATACGGAGGCTGGATGGAACTATGCCAGGTCAGGCGCCGCCGACGCGATCCGCCGGGCAACGTCCGAAGCCGCAAGGCTTCTGCCTTCGGGCGGCACGGCGACCACGGATGCGGTGATGGATCTCCTTCAAAAGCGCACGCTTGAGGCATGGACGCAGTATCTGGGTGAGCTTCGCGTGCGGCCGTTCACGGACCAACCCACGTCTGTCGTGATCAGCGGTGGGCTGAGCGCCCGCAACTCGCCGCTGTCGGCGCTTATCCGCGAGGCATGGCGCCAGTCCGGCGGGACCGACCGCAGCCGAAGCCACGCTCACCAGCTTAAGGTGGCAGCTGCATTGGGTCCGGCCATCCAGTTCGTGGAACAGGGCCGGATGTCGGAGATCTCGCAGCTCTTTGTGTCGCTGAACGTCGCTCTCTCCGTCCTCGATGCGGATGCGGAGATCGGAAAGAAATCCCTGATGGACGCACAGGAGCGCGCCAACTCGATCGTCGCCTTGCAGCAAGCCCCGCTGCTGGTCGTGCAGATCGTCGAGGACGTGATCGCTCAGACGGCTGCCCCAAAAGCGTCGGAGGTTGTTGTGGATCACGCTCCCAAACAGACACCTCAGGCAACGCAGCCTTCGCTGTCACCACAATCACCTTGGGGTTCCCAGGTTGCGGCCGCCTGCCAGGCCGCCGTAAGCGGCCATTATCCATTCTTTGACGGGCCTGATGCGAACCTGGCCGAAGTCGCGCGGATCTTCGCGCCGGATGGCGCCATAGAAAAGTACTTCCGAGCACAACTGGCACACTTGATGGACACGTCGACCACACCGTGGCGATGGAAGCCGCAAGCGCGGCTTTCGGGCTACTCACCCGAAAGCGCGGCCTTTCTCCAAAGGGCGATTGCAGTTGGCGAGGCGTTGTTTCGCAAGGGAGCGCCGCCCGACATCCCGATTGTGCTGGAAGCTCTTGCCCAACGAGGAGCCGCCACTGTCTCGATCGGCGGCGCTCATGCTCCGGTCGTCACATCAGGGGAGTCGGTCACCTTGAACTGGCCAGGAGCCTCGCCCGCGCAAGGCTTTGAGATATCCTTCGATATAGGTCCTGCGCTCGAAAAGAAGAGCGCGCCGGGTCCTTGGGGTCTCTTGCGGTTTCTGGATGGGTCGCGCCTGCGGCCCCGCGAGGCCGGTCGACGGTTCCTCATAGATGTCCGTGCCAAGGGGGCGCGTGCCTATCTTCAGATGTCCTTCGCAGGAGCTGCCAACCCGGTGTCGGTTCGCTCACTGATGCGCGGCCTGACCTGTCCGTTGACGCTCTGAAAGCGTTTTTACCGATGACACCCGCGCGCCCGGGTGCCAACCATCGACGGCGCTTTGCAGTTCGGGCGTATAAACCTCGATGCAATCGGCGGTTGGCGCTCCCGCCAGTGGCAATGGGCGATGTACCATACCTTGGCAGAGGCTGAACATTATGCCTCGCCACGGCTTTGCACCGACGGTGAGAGAGGCTTGAAGGAAGATCGAAGGCTACACCAGAATATCAAAAGCGATGCCTGGCCGCGAGCGGGATTTTCATCCTGCGTTCAGGAACATCTTCGAAAATAACCCATTCTCTTAGGGAGTGTTGACCCATGGCCAGAGATGATTTTGCTGCAAACGATGCCCCATTGCAGAACGAAGATATCGTAATCTGCAAAAGAGTCTTCGATCATATCTGCGCGGCCGAGCACGTAAGAGGTGACGACGCATGTGATGAGCTCGCAACCCTGATCATCCGTTTATATCAGCGCGGCGTTACGAACGAACACAGCTTGGAACAGCTTCTCGCGCGCATTGCCAAGAAACAGAGGTAGGTATGAACACTCGAACATTCCCGCACTATTATGCCAGGCGCGATGGGGATGGCACCTGGTCGATTGTCGATACGCGAACGCACCAGGTCGCCGTCATTGCTGAAACTCTGCCGCTCAAACGCCTTGATGAAGCCACCGCCATGGAGATTATCGATGCCCTTAAGAGACATCCGGCGTCCAGAGACTCCGCCGAAAGCGATGCGCGGGAGCCAGCTTCGTGCGCTCAACTGAGTTCTTGGGCGAGTCCGATGAGAAGCCCTTCGGGCCCACGGATGTAGCAGAGCCGATACGCGGCCTTATACTCGACGACTTCGCCTACGAGCTTGGCGCCATGCGTGAAGAGCCTTTCAAGCGTCTCGTCGATGTCGTCGACGGCGAACATGACGCGGAGGTAGCCGAGTGCATTGACCGGGGCGTTCCGGTGATCTGCGACGACGGGCGGCGTGATGAAGCGGGAGAGCTCGAGCCGGCTGTGGCCGTCGGGTGTGCGCATCATGGCAATCTCGACACGCTGATCGCCCAGTCCAGTAACACGTCCGGCCCACTCTCCTTCGATCGCGGCCCGCCCTTCAAGCTCGAGGCCGAGTTCGCGAAAGAAATCAATCGTCGCGTCAAGGTCTTCGACGACGATTCCGATATTGTCCATCCGCTTGACCGCCATGGTATAAATCTCCGAAATGTCGTTTCAATCGACGGGGCGTCGCCACCTCTGACAACGGACGCTTGGGGCCCCCCGACACGGGCCTCATTCCCGTCAACGGTTCATTCGCCGTCGGTCTCATAGACCGCCCGCGGTTTCCTACGGCTCACCAGCCCCTTATTTGACGACTGCCGCAGCTGCCGTCATGCCTCCAGGGGCGATATTCGACCGGCCACCAGCGCGTCGGCTTCACCCAAACGATATATTGCGCGCCGGCCGGAATATTCGACAGGAGGTTTCTTCACCATCAATGAATCGAGCGAGCTGGGCAACTGGCGACCGACGCGCGGAACAAACATGCCATCGCTTCATTTCTCTACCACCAAAGATGAGGAACGTGGCATGACATACGACCCAAACAACCCAAACGAGCCGAACCGCCCGCTTAAGCCGCCAAGCGAGCCTGACCTCCGCGCGACACCGGCTCGCAACCGGCCTTCGTGGGGCGCTTGGGTCGCTGGTATCGTGGTCTTCGCTGTTGCGGCTTTCGCACTGGTAGAGTGGCTCGATGGGCCGGATACAGACCCTGCGACAACGTCCTCGACGACCAAATCGGAGCCTGCTCCAGCACCGGCAACACCGGCCGCACCGGCTGACAACGATGCAACCCCGGCGCCGGCCACTCCTCCAACGGCTCCGGCGCAGCAGTAGCTTGCGCTTTAAAACGGACGCTTTCTGGTCAGCCTGTTTTCGCAGGAACGAGACGCATACGCCCACGCCCGGGCTGGAAGTCCTCACGCCCGGTCACAGAACAAATCGAAGCCGCCAAAAAACCCGCACCCTACTCGCGGTACGTGATTCAGCCGAAAAGGAAAACAAAAACAAAGGCAATCTGAGGGAATGGTGGGCGATGAGAGACTCGAACTCCCGACATCCTCGGTGTAAACGAGGCGCTCTACCAACTGAGCTAATCGCCCCTCGATGCCGCAGCATCCAGTGTGAAGGCTCTCTACCGATATCGGCGCAGAACTGCAAGACCATTGCCGGCTTTTTCTAGCAAATTTTTAGAACCGGCATCATCGGACCATGTCCACTGCGGACGCGCTCGGATGATTGTGAACCGCCAAGGGGGATCTTCTTGTCTCGCAAGCTTTCGTGACGCCGGACTTGCGTATAGAGATGGGCTGCGTTGCGGCACGTTCTGGTGTTGTGTCGTGACAATAACCATTCGAGACTGGAGCACAGAGTGAAAACGCGCGAAGAGCGGCTGCGTCTGAGGAGCAGCACACCTCGAACAAGGCTTGATTTTGTCCATACCGAAGGCGCCAAACTCCTGCCTGATCGCAATGAACTCCTTTATCGTCTGCCCAATCGTGCAGTTGCAGCCGAGATCGGAGTAGCTGAAGGAGAGTTCACGTGTGAAATCCTCAAGCGGAATCGCCCCGAAAAACTATTCCTGATCGATCCGTGGGGAATGGATCGTTACTCGGCCGGCATGGCGACGGTGAGCGAGAAATTCGCCGGCGAGATAAAAGAGGGAACAGTGGTGATCCGGCAGGGCACGTCGCTTGAAGCTCTAAGCATGTTTGACGACAGTTTTTTCGACTGGGTTTATATCGACACGGATCATTCCTTCGAACTCACCTGGAAGGAACTGGTCCTTTCAAACAGCAAGGTTAATCGCGGCGGGCGAATTGCGGGCCACGATTTTTGTACCGGCAATACCGTAAAGCCGATCGTCTACGGCGTCGTGGAAGCCGTCAACAAGTTCTGCTTGGAATATGGATGGCGCTTCGAATACCTGACGCTGGATCCAGATGCGCATTTTTCCTTCTGCCTGCAGCGCCTTTGATCACCAGCCTTGCGATTCACGCCTGTACCCGCTGCTGCCGCACCCTGAAAATGCCGGCCATGGCAATCGCCAGCAGTAGCGCGGCAGTGGCGATAAGCAATAAGCCGCCGGCGGAGCGATAGACGAGGACGCCCAGGATCCCGCCGAACAGAAACGCGAGAATGGTTTGGACATGTAAAAGGAGTTTGGCGCGGTCATGCTGCGCCTCGCTGGGTCGCTCCCGCCCGCGCAGGATGTCGAACATCATCCCGAGCTCGATTCCGACATCGGTCGCCATTCCCGAGATGTGGGTGGTCCTCACCCGAGCGTTGGAAATGCGGGTGACGACTGCGTTTTGAAGTCCCATGAGAAAGGCAAGGCCGATCACCAGAACCGGTGCTCGCCATTCTCCAAGCAGCCAAAGGTCGGCACAGCCAAGTATTGCAAGCAAGATCCCTTCGGTCAGGATGCTGTAGGCGTAGATGGCATTTATATTGCGTCTGCGGCCGGCATTGATGAGCAGCGTCGAGACGGCTGCGCCCAGGATGAAGGTTACGATGATCGCAAGGTAGAACAGGGCGGAAATCCACGCGCCGACGGCAATGTGATCGGAAAATATGGAAATGTTTCCGGTCATGTTTGCCGAAAAGAAGCCGACCGCGTAAAAGGCGGCCGCGTTGAGCGCGCCGGCGATGGCCGCAAGACAAGAGGCGAGCTTCCTGTCAATCTGTTCGTTGCGTTCGTGCCCCTGGCGGATCAGCATGGTCAATCTTCAAAGTGGCGGGATCGGGTCAAGATCCGGAAAGTGCGGTCAACGGGACGTGAAATTTCGATGCGGTCGGGCCTTTAGACCGAGAGCCGAAGAATCTGCACAATCCATTCACTTTTCACTTCTATCGCCTCAAACATGAACGTCAACACGGCCGGATATTGCCGGTTTTGTCCGGCGTTCTTCACTTCGCAGGAGAAAGCGCGGAAACGAAAAATGATCCACCTGAGATGCGGCGGATCACTCTTGGCCCGTGTGCCGCTCTTGCAGTTGATCGGAAGATCGAGCGAATGCACCCGAGGACAGTTTCGACCAGGAGAAGATTTCAATCCGCCAGCCGCTTCCCATCTGAATCGAAGAAGCGGCGCTTGGTCATCTCGCTTGCGAGATGGATAGTGTCACCGGCCTCGATTGGAACCGAAGACCTGTGTTCAGCGGTAACGGCCCCTCCATCATCGAGCTGGCAGTAGAGGTACTGGGTTCCGCCAAGGTATTCAGAAAAATCAACGCGCGCTCTAAGCGTCTGTGCCGCAGCTTCAGCGACAATGAAGTGCTCCGGGCGAACGCCGAATGTAAGCCTGTCGCCAGCTGAAAGCTTGCCAGATGCAATCGGCGCCGGGATGGCCGTCCCGGCGACGCTGATTGTGCCGTCGCCCGACCATGTCGCTTGCAGTAAATTCATCCGCGGTGAACCGATGAAGCCCGCTACGAAGACATTGGCCGGGTTCTCATAGACCTCGCGCGGCGTTCCGGATTGTTCGATGCGCCCATCGCGAAGAACGACGATCTTGTCGGCAAGTGTCATCGCCTCGGTCTGGTCATGCGTGACATAGATCATCGTGTTGGCGAGTTCGCGATGTAGCCGAGCGATCTCGATGCGCATCGAGACCCGCAATTCGGCATCGAGATTGGAAAGCGGCTCGTCGAACAAAAACACGTGCGGCTTGCGCACGATTGCCCGGCCGATCGCCACGCGTTGGCGCTGACCGCCGGAGAGTTGTCCGGGCTTGCGGTCGAGCAGGTGCTCGATCTTCAAAATCGCGGACGCGGCCATCACGCGTGCTTCGATCTCTGCTGCCGCCGTTTTCGCCATCTTCAGTCCGAATGCGAGGTTTTCGCGAACGTTCATGTGTGGGTAAAGAGCATACGACTGAAACACCATGGCAATGCCGCGCTCGGACGGATCGAGATCGGTGACATTGCGCCCCTTGATCTCGATCTCGCCGTCAGTAACCTCTTCCAATCCGGCAATCATGCGAAGCAGCGTCGACTTTCCGCAGCCGGAGGGTCCCACGAAGACAACGAAGGAACCTTCGGCAATTTCAAGGTCGATGCCGTGAATGACATCAAGGCCAGCGAAACTCTTGCGGACGCCCGCCAGCACGACGCCAGTGTCAGCCAGTTTAATCACCGCCTTCTTCACCTGCTCTTACCCAGACAAGCATCTCACCTGGCGCTCGATTGTCCCAGAATGAATAGGGCACAAAGCGCGCAGTCGTTTCGCGTGCATGCGGCGGCGACGCCCTGTAAAGGGCCTCGCCCCAGTCGGCCTCATCGCGCCTTGCAGGCAAATCCAGAGCAATGGCACCACCAAGCTCGGCGACTTCGGCGGTTTTCGCTTTCGAAACGTCGCCATTGAGCCGGATTCCATTCAAGCCGGGGCCGTTGTCGGTTGCTTCGACGCAGTAGACCAAAGGTCCACGCATCAAAGCCATGCGGCCGGCATCCTGACGAACGAGCGGATTGGCAAACAGCGAGCGCGTTGCAAGAGGAATGTCGAGATCGACGCGGTCGCCGCTTTTCCATTCCCGCTCGATGCGGGCATAGCCGTCGAGCATCACACGAGAGAGATCAAACGTCTCGCCATTCACCTTGATCGCCACTCCGTTTGCCCATTCGGGGATACGAAGCGACACTGCAAAACACGCCGGCTTTTCCGTTGCGATGTCGAAACGTATGGCGCCATCCCAAGGATAGCGCGTCTCCTGCGCCAGTGTAATCTTGGAGCCGCCGATTTCGAAATGCGCCTTGCTTTCTCCGTAGAGATGTACGGCGATCTCGTCGTCGGCAACGGCATACATGTACGACCCGATGGAAGAAAGCAGGCGGGCAATGTTGGGCGGGCAGCACGGGCAATGATGCCAGATCCAGCGATGATGCTTGCCGCTACTTTCAAGTGGATTTTCGTAGAAGAACGTGCGGCCGTCGAGCGAAATACCGGCCATTGCGCCATTGTACAGTGCCTGTTCCATGATGTCGGCATAGCGGCGGTTCGGGCCGCGGCCGAGCATACGGCTTGCCCAAAACACCAGGCCGACCGAAGCGCAGGTTTCCGCATAGGCGCTTTCGTTCGGCAAATCGTAGTAGTCGGTGAAGCCCTCATTTGCAGCGGCCGGGCCGATGCCGCCGGTAATGTACATCTGCTTAGTTGTAAGGTCATCCCAGAGCGTTTCGAGCGCTGCAGTCAGCGTGTCGTCGTTATATTCCGTCGCGATATCGGCCATGCCGGAATAAAGATACATGGCACGCACCGCATGGCCGACCACCTTCTTCTGCTCTCGCACCGGTTGATGGGCCTGGTTGTATTCGTAAGTCTTCTGGATGAAATGTGTCGGATCGCGCCCATCACGGATCGCTTCTTCGGTGAAGAAATGCGGCTCGGTGCCACGCTCGTCTATGAAATATTTGGCGAGATCCAGATACTTCTTCTGGCCGGTCACCCGGGCGAGTTTCACGAGTGCAAGCTCGACCTCCTCATGGCCGCAATAGCCCGGGATCTTGCCCTCGCCATGGCCGAAGACCTCGATCATGTGATCGGCATACCTGCACATGATGTCGAGCAGCTTTCGCTTGCCTGTCGCCTGAAAATAGGCAACGGCACCCTCGATCAGGTGTCCGGCGCAATAAAGCTCGTGGTGATCGCGCAGGTTGGTCCAGCGGCGACCGGGCTGAACGCGTTGGAACCAGGCATTCAGATAGCCGTCTGCATCCTGCAGCTTTTCGTACATGTCGGTGATTTCGTCGACTCGCGCCTCAAGTCGGGGATTGGGACGCCGGTAGAGCGAATAGGCAACGGTCTCGATCGACTTCCCAAGGTCGCTGTCCCAGAACATCTGAGTCGTACCACCCCAGGGCTGAATCGGAATGACGACCCCAGGCCCCTGGTGGCTGGTATCGATCGCGCGCAGCATGCCCGCCTCCACGCAGCGGTCAAGAAGTGTCTCGGCCGTGGATCCGCAGATGGCCTCCTGACGGTCACCGAAGATGCCGCATAGCTCGACGCTTGGAACGGGCAGGGGGCGGAACTGACGGTCTCGTTTTGGATCGTTCATGGCTTCATCCGTTGTAAGTGGCTTCATTTTACCGCGCCGGCCATCAGCCCGCGCATGTAGTAGCGTTGCAAAAGCAGGAAGACGATGAGGCAGGGGACCGTCATGACGACGACGCCGGCCTGCACAGCACCCCAGTTGATGGCGCCGAGGCGGCCGGCGCGAACTGCCGTCATGAGGACCGGCAGGGTGTATTTCTCGTTGCTGGAGAGCAGCACAAGTGCTGCCAGGAACTCGTTCCAGGCATTCAGGAACGCAAAGATCGCGACGGTAGCGACACCCGGCAGGACGAGGGGCAACAGCACGCGCGCGAGGAGTTTCAAATCACGGGCGCCATCGATGCGCGCAGCCTCCTCGATCTCCTTCGGCACGGCGTCGAAAGCATTTCGCATCATGAAAACGGAAAAGGGTAGCTGAAGCGTCACGTACACGAGCGTCAGCCCGAGTAGCGAATTGTTGAGCCCGAGCTTTGCAAGGATGATGAAAAGCGGCGTCAGGATCGACTGGAACGGGATCATCAGTGTCGTGATGATCAGCACGAAGAGCACGTTCTTCAGCGGAAAGCGGTAGCGTGAAAATCCGTAGCCCGCAAGCAGGCTGACGGCAACGGTGAGAACCACGGTGGCAAGGGAAACGAGCAGCGAATTGACCATATGCCGCCAGATCCCGGCGCCGAAGGTATCCAGCAATCTATAGGAATCGAAGCTTATCCCCGCAGTCGGCCATGGCGGCAGGGGCGGCAGGGACGCCTCGGTTCCGTGTCGGAACGAGGCAAGCAGCGTGACGGCGAAAGGCGCAAGAAAGAAGACTGCTATGGTGATGCCGGTCAGGTGATAGGCCGACTTCGAGCGTAAGCGCTTTCGTGCACGTTTTTCCTTCGCGGAGATCATTGGTGATCCCCTCCGACACGCAGCAGCCAGAGCTGAACGATACTGATAGCAACCAGGATCGCGAGAAGCGCGATCGAGAGCGCTGCGCCATAGCCGAGATTGAAGGATACGAAGGACTGATTGAAGATGTAGTACACGACCGAGATCATCTTGTTCTGCGGCCCGCCGGCCGTCATGATATAGAACTGGTCAAAGGCGAGAACCGATCCGGTAACGGAGACGATTAGCGCCAAAGCGATCGTTTTGCGCATCAACGGCAGTGTCAGGTGCACGAAGCGCTGCCAACGACCGGCGCCATCGATGCGGGCCGCCTCGGTGAGTTCGGCGGGAATAGCCTGAAGTCCGGTCAAGAGGATGATCATGGTGAAACCTGCGATCTTCCAGACCACCATCACGACAATCGTCAGAAACGCCGTGTCGAAAGTGGCAAGCAGGTTCGGGCTCTTTGCCACGACGCCGAGGCTTTTCAAGGCGGGACCGATGAAGCCGCTGTCGACATTGGCGAGCCAAACCCAAAGCAGCGATGCCGTCGCAAGGCCGACGACCACGGGCAGGAAGACGATCGTGCGATAGGCGCTGACAAATTGCCGCTCTTTTTCGACAAAGATCGCGAGCGGAAAGGCGATCGAAAAGATCGCGATCGTGACGATCACGGTATAATAGGCCGTAAAATTCAGCGCTGTCATGAAGCGGCTGTCGTTATACATGCGAAGGTAATTGTTGAATCCGATCCAGCGCGAAGCGCCCATCAGTGGCCAGTTGTGAAGGCTCATCCATCCGGTGAAAATCACCGGTATGATGAAGAAGACGATAACGAGCGCCATGGCAGGGGCGATATAGGCAAGGCCGCGCCATTGCGATCTGCGAGCCCTGCGCGCGCAAGCTTGGTGCGGTAAGCCTGAACCTGTCATCGAGAACGCTCCGCATCTTTCATTGAGGTCGGCCGGGAAGCTCCCACCGCCTCCCGGCCGCGGCCGGGAGAGGTCTATTGGCCGCTGTCTATGATCGATTGCATTTCTGACTGGGCGCTTGAAAAGGCGCCGTCGACATCGTCGCCGAAGATCGCGGCATTGGTGAAGCTGGCCCACGGACCGTTGGCGCTGTTGATCAGATCGTTGAACTGCAGCGTATAGGGGGTCTTGGCAACGCCGATGGCCTTGAGTCCGACCTGCATGCGCGGATCGAGCCCTTCAAGTACCTTTTCGGCGATATCGCCGCGTGTCGGCAGGCTCCCGTATTTGGCCATGACCTTCTGGCCGTCCACTGCATAGACATATTCGAGGAATTCCTTGACGGCATCGATCTTCTTCGTGCCCTTGGTGATGACGAAATTATCGCCGCCGGCGAAGGAGGACGGCTTTCCGTCGACGCCGGGAATGAGCGTTACCCCGAAGTTGATATCCGGATGTTCGGTCACCAGGGTGCCGATGGCAAAGGCGCCGAGGCTTTGCTGACCGATTTTGCCGTTGGTGAAGGTGAGGAAGTTTGCGCCGTTGTCGCTTGCAGCTCCCGCCGGCACGAGATCCTTCGCCACCATGTTGCGATAGATATCGACGGCCTTGCGCATTTGAGGGGTATCGAGCGTTGCTGTCTTGCTGTCGGCCGACAGGATATCGGCGCCGGCACCCCACACGAGCGGCGTGAAGGTGAATATCATGCAGCCACCGCAGCCGCCGCCGGAGAAATAAAATCCGTAGGTGTCGTCACCGAGCGCGCGGATCTTTTCCGCGTTCGAGGTAATCTCGTCCCATGTTGCCGGAGCCCTTTCCGGGTCGAGACCGGACTTCTTGTAGAGATCCTTGTTCCAGGCGAAGACCGAGGTTTCGACGGAGAGCGGCAGGCCGTAAATGCGATCCTGATAGGTTCCGAGGCGGACGTGTGAGGGCGAAAGCGAATTGAAGTAGGGCAGGGATTTTGCCCAGTCTGTCAGGTCCTCCAACTGGCCGGCCGCAGCAAAGGCGGGGTTATAGATAAGATCCATCGAAAGGGCATCAGGGGCCTGTCCGCCGGCAATCGCGGTTGCATATTTCTGGACGAGTTCGGAAAACGGCACCTCGGTTGCGATCACCTGGTTCTCGTGGCTGGCGTTATAGGCTTCGACGACCTTCTTGAAGGCGTCGCCGATTCCCGTGCGCACCCACATTTCAACTTTTTCTGCGGCCGATGCTCCCGATACCAGGCACAAGGTAGCGATGCTGGTCGCTGCGATTAGACGCTTGATCATGACATTCCTCCCAATATGGCGCGTCTCCTCGCGCCGCTTCTCATTTTTCGCGGGCATCACTCCCGCAGGACTGCCGCACGACCAAACGGCACGGCAATTTCCGCACGCCGGGCTCGACGGGCCGGCCCTCGGCCAGGGCAAGCACGGTCAATCCTGCCTGGCGCCCGAGCTCCTTCAATTCCATGTCGATCGTCGTCAGCGGCGGCCGCGTCTGTGCCGCGACAATCTCCCAATTGTCAAAGCCGACCACAGAAACGTCCTCTGGTACTTTAACGCCCTGTTCGCGCAGCGCATCGACGACGCCGCGGGCAATCTGATCGTTGCCGCAGAAGATGCCATCGGGTTTTTCTCCGGCGCGGCTCCATATTTGGTCGACCGCTTCGTGACCCCATGCCTCTAACCAGGCGCCGTAAAGAACCGGTTCACCGTCACCTGCCAGTTCGCGATAGGCAAAAGCGCGTTCGCGCACCGAAAAGAAGCTTTGAGGACCAGTAATATGGGCGATTCGGAAACGCCCGAGCCCAATCAGCCATTCCACGGCGAGCCTTGCGCCCTGTGCGTCATCCGAGCGGAAGCTCACGCTGCCCGGCGTACCTTCCGTGAAGGCATAAACTACGGGTACCGGAAGGCTCGACAAGTCGACCGGAAGCTGCCGATCGACCCGTTTTCCCGATGCGATGATCCCATCGACCTGCTTGTCCAGCATCGCATCCACGTGGATCTGCCCAAGAGCCGGATCATCCTCGATCGCACAGAGAAAAACCGAAACGCCGTGATCGACGAGCGCTTCCGAAACGCCTGCCATCACCGGAAGGGTGAAGCGGCCATAAGTATCGTTGGTCAAAAGCCCGATAGTGAAGCTGCGCTTGCTCAAGAGGCCACGCGCCAGTGCGTTCGGTCTGAAGCCGATTTCCCGCGCGATGCGTTTGACCCGCTCGCGTGTTTCCTCGCCCATCCGGCCCGTATCGTTCAACGCCTTCGATGCCGTCGAGATGCTGACCCCAGCCGCAGCAGCTAGATCGTGGATCGTGATGCGGGTCTGCTTTTTTCCTGTAAGGTCCGGTCTCATTTCTTCCACCCGTGACCATTAGAGAAAACCTTTTCGCAACAAAAATGTCAACTGCGAAAACGTTTTCTCATTATTTGTGAAATGGTCCTAGGCGCTTGTGCCGAACCACAGGATGATCAGGATCAAGGATCGTGAGGATTTGCGTAAGCCTATTTGTTCTTTAGCAGCCACATCTTGCCGGCCATCGTGATCCCGTAGACATCCTTTGAAGCATCATGATCGAGATGGCGCCGCTCCAGAAAGCCCGACGCTTTCAACTCGTCCAGCGCCTTGCTGGTTACGGATTTCACCTTCTGCGGCCGTTCTTTCCAACGGTCGGTTTTCGCGTAGGTCACCGTGGCGTTTTGGTGCGTCCACTTCTTCATCGGCTGAGGATAAAGATCGCCGTCCCTTGCAAGTTTCAGTGCTGCGATCTGCGATGGTGTAAGTTCGATCATGGTTCGATAAGTCCTGTGCTAGCGTTCTTTTCCGCGACTTAGCACAGATTCATGGAACCTCCTCGAAAAAGGGGCGAAAAATTCAGATCATTGGCAGGCGGCTGTTTAAGGGGGCCGCAAAATCATATCATCGGTAACGCGGCGAGCGTCTGCCCCAGCTAAAGAACGTTTATCTTCCAGGCATGCCCGTTTGCAGGTGCCAAATGGGCATGCCGTTCCTCGCCGTGAATTCATTCCACTTTTCGCGGCGCAATTAGGCCGCGCGCCGCCTCTACCATGACCTTCAGATGGTGTGGGCTGCGCACGCCCTGGCGATAGAGTTCGATCGTTATGGCAGCAATCCGCTCCGCCTCATCGGAAACCTTGGCTATTTTGGCTTCCGATCGAACCTCGTCGAATACAGATTGGCACATCTCAAGGTCACGGGCATCCAGCGGCACTTCCGATCTGTTGATGATCGTCTGAACCATCTTGACCTCCATTCCGTACGGCCCGCCCGTCGCCAGGCGGGCCGAATGGCTTCCCTAGAAGTCCATGCCGGCTCCGGGGGGCATGGCAGGGGCAGCGGCCTCCTTCTTGGGTTTTTCCGCCACCATCGCCTCCGTCGTCACCAGCAGACCGGCAACGGAGGCAGCATCTTGAAGTGCTGTGCGCACGACCTTGACCGGATCGATTACGCCCATCTGATAGAGATCGCCATACTCGTTGGTCTGGGCATTCCAGCCATAGGAGAATTCGGCCTTTTCACGCAGCTTGCCGACGACAATCGAACCTTCCGCCCCGGCATTCTCGGCGATCTGGCGCACCGGGGACTCGATTGCACGCCGAACGATCTCGACGCCGACACGCTGGTCAGAATTGGCCGCGGTAAGGTTGTCGAGGGCCTTGACGGCTCGCAGCAGCGCCACGCCGCCGCCTGGCAAGATGCCCTCCTCGACGGCCGCGCGGGTCGCGTGCAGTGCATCGTCGACGCGGTCCTTCTTTTCCTTCACTTCGACTTCCGTCGAGCCGCCGACGCGGATGACGGCAACGCCGCCGGCGAGCTTGGCAAGGCGTTCCTGCAGCTTCTCGCGGTCGTAGTCGGAGGTGGTTTCTTCGATCTGCGCCTTGATCTGGACAACGCGGCCTTCGATGTCGGACTTGGCGCCGGCGCCGTCGATGATCGTGGTGTTTTCCTTCTCGACTACGATTTTCTTCGCACGGCCGAGCATGTCGAGCGTGACGGACTCCAGCTTGATGCCGAGGTCTTCGGAGATGACCGTGCCGCCGGTGAGGATCGCGATGTCCTCGAGCATGGCCTTGCGGCGGTCGCCGAAGCCCGGAGCCTTGACGGCAGCAATCTTCAGCCCGCCGCGCAGCTTGTTGACGACGAGCGTTGCAAGCGCTTCGCCTTCGACGTCTTCAGCGATGATGAGCAGCGGCTTGCCGGATTGCACGACGGCTTCGAGAACCGGAAGCATCGACTGCAGGTTCGAGAGCTTCTTCTCGTGGATGAGGACATAGGGATCCTCAAGCTCGACCCGCATCTTGTCCTGATTGGTAACGAAGTACGGCGACAGGTAGCCGCGGTCGAACTGCATGCCTTCGACGACTTCGAGTTCGGTTTCGGCGGTCTTGGCTTCTTCGACGGTGATGACGCCTTCGTTGCCGACCTTCTGCATGGCTTCGGCAAGGAAACTGCCGATTTCGGCATCCCCATTGGCCGATATCGAGCCGACTTGGGCGATCTCGGCATTGTTCGAGATCTCGCGGGCGTTGTTCTTCAGTTCCTTGACGACCGCATCGACAGCAAGATCGATACCGCGCTTCAGGTCCATCGGGTTCATGCCGGCTGCAACGGCCTTGGCGCCTTCGCGAACGATGGCTTGAGCAAGAACGGTTGCTGTCGTCGTGCCGTCGCCAGCAACATCGCTGGTCTTCGAGGCGACTTCGCGCAGCATCTGCGCGCCCATGTTCTCGAACTTGTCCTCCAGTTCGATTTCCTTGGCGACCGAAACACCGTCCTTGGTGATGCGCGGCGCGCCGAAGGACTTGTCGATCACAACGTTGCGGCCCTTCGGACCAAGCGTCACCTTCACCGCGTTGGCAAGCACGTCGACCCCGCGCAGCATGCGGTCGCGCGCGTCGCTGTGGAATTTGACTTCTTTAGCAGCCATGTCTTCACTCCTCCATTGGATAGCCGGATGGCGTTAGGCACCTCAAGCGGCTTTCTTTCCGGCCGCCGGAACCTCGATGATGCCCATTACGTCGCTTTCCTTCATAATCAGCAGATCTTCGCCGTTAATCTTGATCTCGGTGCCGGACCATTTGCCAAACAGGATACGGTCGCCAGCCTTGACGTCGAGCGGCTGAACCTGGCCCGCGTCATTGCGCGCACCGGGGCCGACGGCGATGACTTCGCCTTCCTGCGGCTTTTCCTTGGCAGTGTCGGGTATGATGATGCCGCCTTTGGTTCTTTCTTCGGACTCAACACGGCGGACGAGAATGCGATCATGAAGCGGTCGGAATGACATGGCTCCCTCCATGGACAACGATGATGATCACTTAATTACGCTCCCAGACCAGGTCACCAATCCGGGCGGCTGCCGAGCCTTCCTGACCGCTCGGCGGAAAAAATCTGCTACCGATCTTTTCGAATTTCAAGAGGGCGCCGGCAAAAAATTAGCACTCTTGTTGGGAGAGTGCTAACGCAGCCGGAACGGAAGCTTCGCCACCAGCGTTTAATCTATGATGCGGCGCAGGCAGTTCTGTGCAGTGTCAATCCAAAGAGTGACTTAGGCAGTCGCCTGACCCCCACCAGGGCAAAGGCGAGCGCGCCGGAGGATCTGGCGCGTTGAAAAACATGGAGGCTTAAGATGAGCGTTCGTGATCTCATTCCCTGGGGCCGCAGCAACAGTCCGGCCCCGACAGGCTATGCAGGCAGAGACCAGCATCCATTCCTTGCGCTTCATCGCGAGATGAACAGGTTGTTCGATGATGTCTTCCGCGGCGTAGAAGGCCATTTTCCAACAGTCGGGTCCGGTTTCATGTTCGAAACGGCCTGGCCAAAAATCGAAGTCTCGGAGACCGACAAGGACATCCGGATCGTCGCCGAAATTCCCGGAATGGACGAGAAGGATATCGAACTTCTGATCGACAATGGCATTCTGACCATCCGCGGTGAAAAGCGGGCCGATAGCGAGGACAAGGACCGGCAATTCTCAGAGCGGTTTTATGGCCGCTTCGAGCGCCGTCTGTCGCTCAATAACGAGGTGCAGGAAGACAAGGTGGAGGCTTCTTTCAAGAACGGCGTCCTGACGATCACTCTGCCACGGTCCGAAACGGCGCAATCGACCGCCAAGCGCATTACGATTAACGGCTAGGGCCTTCCACCGCTGCCAAACCACATCGGCTGGCCCGAAGGCAGGACGGGATCGCTGGGTCGATCCCGTTCACCTCAGAAAATAAAGCTGATGCCACGGGGAAACGGGTTTGAGTGAGCGCCGATGATGACGTCAGTTGAATCGGTGCCCTCAGGCCCACCTTCAGCCGTCGTGCGTCAAGAAGCGACATTGGGAATTTTCCGTCTACTGCGAGGGCTGTCGGTTGACTTTGCCAGCAAAAAAGAACATACCGGGAACATATGCGGCGATGAAGAGGCCGCGCCCGCCGAAAGAACGGATCACTGAGATGCAGGTGATGATCGAGGGACAGACACACTTCCAGCCTTTGGGCTCAGATCGAGGTTTTAAAGATCTCGTCGACTACCACAAATTCTATAGCCATATGCTGATGCAGGGCAGCAGCGGCTTGACGACATTTGTGATGACGTCGTTCTCGTCCATCCCCTGAGGGTCGAGCGACAAGGCCCGCGGAGCTGCGCATCGCCTTCGCGAACGCGGACCGGAGCGGAACTCCACCCTGTGACAGAAGCCACAGGCATTAGGGCCACGGATTGAGAATGGTATGCCGTACTGAGGGACGGGACCACCTGTGCGACGGACGCAGAAGAACTAGCCGATCGGCGCCAACGTCGGCCAAACCAAAGCAGACCAGGGACAAGCCGAAAATGGCACTGTTTTTGCCCGTTGTGTTCTTTCATTGGAGATGCTCGTGACCCACGCAGAACGCGTTATCCAGAATGCCTTGGCTTTTGTTGCTGCCTCCCGCTCGGCGCGCGAGCGCGACATGGAGCGCCGTCAAAAGCTGTTCGAGCGGATCCAGCTGATGAGACCGCCAAACCCCTATCTCGCTAAGACGCGCGGCGGCGAGCAGCTCAAACTTGACCTCGATCACTGAGAGGTCTCTGTCATCGCTAGAAGAGGGTGTTTCCTGGGCCTGATATGCTGTCGAGCTTCATCATCGAAGCCGTTCCCAGGGTCCGATGTCGTTTTACCGATGTTTGTCGATGTGCCGCTGTCCAGCTCGGCTCGAAGAAGAAAAGCACCAGGTCAGGGAACTATCAGGCTATGATCGCGATCGTCGGAAGGTGAAGCGCCGGCTTGTGTTCAGACGGCAATGAAGTGCTGAGGAGGAAAAGAGATGGCATATGACGAGCGGCCACTGGCGATCAGTGCACCAGAACCGCGCACGCTCGATCTGATCTTTAGCGACGAGGCGCGAAAACTGTTGCACGCCAGATATCAGATCGTGGAGGCCGATCCGGACAATATCGCCGAGCTCAGCGATGAAGTTCTCGGCAAGGCGCGTTACATCATCGGCCAGCCGCCCTTGTCGGCCGGAACCTTGGCGCGCATGCCCGAATTACGCTGCGTGCTGAACGTCGAAAGCAACCTTATCAACAATATGCCTTATGAAATCCTCTTCCAGCGCGGCATCCACGTCGTCACGACGGGACAGGTCTTTGCCGAACCTGTGGCGGAGATTGGCCTGGGTTTTGCACTTTCGCTCGCGCGCGGCATCGTCGACCAGGACTTGGCTTTTCGTGAAGGCAGAGAGCTTTGGGGCGGCGAGGGCAATGCACGCTCCAGGCTGATTGCAGGCTCCGAGATCGGCATCATCGGCTTCGGCGATCTCGGTAGGGCGCTCCGACGCGTGCTATGCGGTTTCCGGGCAACGATCCGGGTTTTCGATCCCTGGCTGCCGCGCTCGATGCTGGAGGAGAACGGCGTTCAGGCGGCAAGCCTAAAAGAGGTGCTTACCGAGAGCGATTTCATCTTTGTCGTTGCGGCAGTGACCAGTGAGAACAAGCATTTCCTTAATGCTGAGGCGTTTGCCAGCATGCGGCCGGGCTCGGCGTTCATCCTGCTCAGTCGGGCCGATGTCGTCGATTTCGACGCACTGATGGCAGCCGTCGCATCGGGCCATATCGTTGCAGCCAGCGATGTGTATCCCGAAGAGCCGCTGCCGCTCGACCACGGGGCGCGCGTTTTGAATGGGTTCATCCGCTCCGCCCATCGTGCCGGTGCACTTGACAGTGCCTTCAAGAAGATGGGCGACATGGTGCTGGAGGACATGGACCTTATGGACCGCGGTTTGCCGCCCATGCGGTGCAAGCGGGCCGAGCGTGAGACCGTTTCGCGCATGCGCTCTAAGGGCGTGAAGATCAATTGATCCCGCGCCGCCCCAGTAGCGCCGGATGCGACGGGCCGATTGCCGCACTCGGCAGCAGATGGTTCAATATCCGGGGCGATCCGAGCTTCTTTGTAAAAATATCGCCAGCCTGGGCATTCGCTTTTCGATTGATGCTTTGCAGCCGCATTTTTGGTGGGGAAATTATGCTGATCGGGTGCTATCGTTCTGACATGGACTGATGAAGCGGAGGAGCAATGCTTCCAGTATCATGGATCAACACTGCGACCTCGAAGGAGCAGATGCCGGTGCCGATGCGGCGTGGTCGACGGCTAAGGGGAGAGGCCGGATGTATTCAGGTGGGTTGAATTTCGCGCTCGGAGACGAGATCGAAGCCTTGCGCGAAAGTGTCAGGCGGTTTGCCAGTGGTCGCATCGCGCCGCTGGCGGCAGAGACCGATCGCAGTAACCAGTTTCCAGCACAGCTCTGGCGGGAGATGGGCGATATGGGTTTGCTCGGCATTACGGCGGACGACGCTTATGGCG
The DNA here is from genome assembly GCF_001908375.1 of Rhizobium etli 8C-3. Classification (NCBI taxonomy): domain Bacteria; kingdom Pseudomonadati; phylum Pseudomonadota; class Alphaproteobacteria; order Hyphomicrobiales; family Rhizobiaceae; genus Rhizobium; species Rhizobium etli. The sequence continues at coordinate 859,648 of NZ_CP017244.1, forward strand.
GTGCGGGTCTCGGTTATCTCGCCCACTGCGTCGCCATGGAGGAGATTAGCCGCGCCTCGGCCTCGGTCGGCTTGAGCTATGGGGCGCATTCCAACCTCTGCGTCAATCAGATCAACCGCAACGGCAATGACGCGCAGAAGCGCCGCTATCTGCCCAAGCTCATCTCGGGCGAACATGTCGGCGCACTCGCCATGTCGGAGCCGGATGCCGGTTCGGACGTCGTTTCGATGAAGCTCAAGGCCGAAAAGCGCGGCGACCGATATCTCCTGAACGGTAACAAGATGTGGATCACCAACGGTCCGGATGCCGATCTGCTCGTGGTCTATGCCAAGACCGACCCTGAGGCCGGATCGCGGGGCATTACGGCGTTCCTTGTCGAGAAGACTTTCCAGGGGTTTACCACGGGTCAGAAACTCGACAAGCTCGGGATGCGGGGTTCGAACACCTGCGAGCTGATCTTTCGGGATTGCCAAGTGCCCGAGGAGAACGTGCTGGGCGCAATCGGCGACGGTGTGAAGATACTGATGTCAGGCCTGGATTACGAACGCGTTGTGCTTTCGGCCGGTCCCCTCGGGATCATGGCGGCTTGCGTCGATCTTGTTCTGCCCTATCTGCATGAACGCAAGCAGTTCGGCCGGGCGATCGGCGAATTCCAGTTGATGCAGGCCAAGCTCGCCGACATGTATGTGACGCTGAATACGGCGCGCGCCTATGTCTATGCCGTGGCGGCGGCCTGCGACCGCGGTGAGACGACCCGCAAGGACGCTGCAGGTTGCATCCTTTATGCAGCGGAAAAGGCAACTGGCGTGGCGCTCGAAGCGATCCAGGCGCTGGGCGGCAATGGCTACACCAACGATTATGCCGCAGGACGGCTCTTAAGGGATGCCAAGCTCTACGAGATCGGCGCCGGCACCTCCGAAATCCGGCGAATGCTGATCGGACGTGAGCTCTTTGCGGAGACGGCATGACCGTACTCAAATCCCAGATCTCGACCAACTCTGACACCTTCAGGGCCAATCAGGTGGCCATGCAGGAGGCTATCAGGCTTATTGAGGACGTCGCGCGATCGGCCCAGAACGGCGGCGGGACGGCGGCACGCGAGCGGCATGTGGGTCGCGGCAAGATGCTACCGCGCGACAGGGTCATGGAGTTGATCGACCCGGCAACACCGTTTCTGGAAATTGCTGCGACAGCTGCTTATGGCATGTACGGCGACGAGGCGCCGGCAGCCGGGCTGATTGCGGGAATCGGGCGCGTCGCAGGTCGCGAATGCATGATCGTGTGCAACGATGCGACGGTCAAAGGCGGTACTTACTATCCGATGACGGTGAAGAAGCACCTAAGGGCACAGGAGATCGCAGCGGCGAACAACCTGCCCTGCATCTATTTGGTTGATTCCGGCGGCGCCAATCTGCCCAATCAGGACGAGGTCTTTCCCGATCGTGATCACTTCGGCCGGATCTTCTTCAACCAGGCCAATATGTCGGCGGCCGGAATCCCCCAGATTGCCGTGGTGATGGGCTCTTGTACGGCAGGCGGGGCCTATGTCCCGGCCATGTCTGACGAAGCCATCATCGTGGAAGGGCAGGGAACGATCTTTCTCGCCGGGCCGCCGCTTGTCAAAGCGGCGACGGGCGAGGTGGTCTCTGCCGAAGAGCTCGGCGGCGGCGACGTGCACACGCGCCTTTCCGGCGTTGCCGACTATCTGGCGCGCGACGATGCCCATGCGCTGGCGCTGGCACGCCGCGCCGTTGCCTCGCTGAACCGGCAAAAAGCGCATACCGTCGAGCTTCGCCAGGCAGAGCCGCCGCGCTACGATCCGGCGGAAATCGCCGGTATCGTGCCCGCTGACCTTCGCACACCCTACGAGGTCCGCGAGGTGATCGCCCGCATCGTCGACGGTTCGCGTTTTGACGAGTTCAAGGCGCGCTACGGTGCCACGCTCGTCTGCGGCTTTGCGCATATTCATGGCATCCCCGTCGGGATCCTTGCCAACAACGGCGTCCTGTTTTCCGAATCCGCTCTTAAGGGCGTACATTTTGTCGAGCTCTGCTCGCAACGGAAAATCCCGCTGGTCTTCTTGCAAAACATCACCGGCTTCATGGTCGGGCGCAAATACGAGACGGAAGGTATCGCCAAGCATGGCGCCAAACTGGTCACCGCAGTGGCAACGACCAGGGTACCGAAGATCACCATGCTGATCGGCGGCTCCTTCGGCGCCGGAAATTACGGAATGGCAGGCCGCGCCTTTTCGCCGCGCTTCCTCTGGACCTGGCCGAACAGTAGGATTTCCGTAATGGGCGGCGAGCAGGCGGCAGGCGTTCTTGCAACCGTTCGCAGCGAAGCGCTGATCCGCGCTGGAACGCCTTGGAATGCAGAAGACGAGGCGGCTTTCAAAAAGCCGGTTCTCGATCTCTTCGAAAGCCAGAGCCATCCGCTCTATGCTTCCGCCCGCCTATGGGACGACGGCATCATCGATCCTGCAAAGAGCCGCAATGTGCTCGGGCTGTCGCTGTCAGCGGCGCTGAATGCGCCGATCGAGGACACGCGCTTCGGCCTGTTTAGGATGTGAGGGGGCGATGTTTGAAAAGATCCTGATTGCCAACCGTGGCGAAATCGCCTGCCGTATCATTCGTACCGCCCGCCGCCTGGGCGTGCGCACAGCGACGGTCTATTCCGATGCCGACAGCGACGCGCTGCACGTCGAACTTGCTGACGAAGCGATCCGCATCGGCGGTGCGGCGGCCCATGAAAGTTACCTTTCCATCGAGCGGGTCTTAGAATCGGCCAAGCGGGCTGGCGCCGATGCGATTCATCCGGGCTATGGCTTTCTTTCGGAAAACGCCGAGTTCGCCGAGGCTGTCGAGGCGGCGGGAATAGTCTTCGTTGGTCCGCAGCCAATGGCGATCCGGGCAATGGGCCGCAAGGATGCCGCCAAGGCCCTGATGGAAAGCGCTGGCGTTCCGATCGTGCCGGGCTACCACGGCGACGACCAGGATCTGGACCTTCTGGCGGACAAGGCAGCCGAGATCGGCTACCCCGTTCTCATCAAGGCGCGCGCAGGCGGCGGCGGCAAGGGCATGCGCCGTGTCGAGGGCGCCGAGGAGCTTCCATCTGCCCTGGAGGCGGCAAAGCGCGAGGCGAAGGCGGCGTTCGGCGATGATGCCGTGCTGATCGAAAAGTACCTGCTTCGACCGCGTCATATCGAAATACAGGTTTTCGGAGACAGGTACGGCAATGTCGTCCACCTTTTCGAGCGCGACTGTTCACTCCAGCGGCGCCACCAGAAGGTCATCGAGGAAGCGCCGGCTCCGGGCATGACCGCCGAGATGCGTCGCGCCATGGGCGAAGCGGCCGTGCGCGCTGCGCGGGCGATCGATTATCGCGGCGCCGGGACCGTCGAGTTCATCGCCGATGTCTCGAAGGACTTGCTGCCGGACCGCTTCTTTTTCATGGAAATGAACACGCGTCTGCAGGTCGAGCATCCGGTAACGGAGGCAATTGCGGGTGTTGATCTCGTCGAATGGCAATTGCGGGTGGCAGCCGGTGAGCCGCTTCCGAAAAAACAAACTGAGCTGAAGATCGACGGCTGGGCCTTTGAGGCACGCATTTACGCGGAGGACGCGGCAAGGGGTTTTTTACCCGCCACGGGCGTGATCGACGGAATGCGCTTTCCAGACGGCGTGCGGATCGATGCGGGCGTCAGGGCAGGCGATCGGATTTCTGCCTACTACGACCCGATGATCGCCAAGATGATCGTCCATGGCGCCGATCGTGCCGATGCGCTTGCGATGTTGACGCGGGCACTGCAGGCATCGCACATCGCCGGGACGGTGAGCAATATCGGCTTTCTCACCAACCTGAGCCGTCAGGAGGAGTTTGTCTCGGGCCATCCGGACACTGGTCTGATTGAGCGCAATCTTGAGACCTTGATCGCAATTCCGGCTGCCGAAGACACGGTGATTGCCCTTGCGGCGGTGCTGTCGCTGGAGGCAAGGGGCCACGGCAACGATCCGTGGGACACGCTCGGCCATTGGCAGCTCTGGGGCGAAATGCAGCGTAAAGTGACGTTGGAACATGCAGGCAGTCTTGCAAGTCTGTGCGTCGTTGCACGAGGCTTCGGCATGTTCGCCGTCCATGACGGCCGCCGCGTCATCCCCATAAGGATCGTCAGCCGACATGCCGACCGTTTGCAAGTGGAGACCGATGGCAGGCAGGTTGCCGTCGAGGTGGAGCGCGGGACGCATCGGTTGTGCCTGAGGCTTGACGGCAATTCGCATCTCTTTACGCTGCCCGATCCGCTGGATGGGACTACCTCAGAAACGGATGTCGGCGATCGGCTGATCGCACCGATGCCGGGCTTCGTCAAGATCGTGCGGACAAGCGAAGGTGCTGCAGTCTCGAAAGGCGCGCCGCTGATCGTCATGGAGGCCATGAAAATGGAGCTGACGCTGACCGCTGCGCGAGACGCGATCGTGGAAAGCGTTCACGCGAGTGAGGGCCAGCAGGTTTCCGAGGGCGCCGTCCTCGTCACCCTGAAGGCCGGAGAGGCATGATGACGGCTTTACACCAGGAACATGTTTCGATCGTCGAGATGGCACCGCGTGACGGTCTGCAAAATGAGCAACATTTCATCGAGACGGCAGACAAAATTGCTCTTGTCGATATGCTGTCCGATTGCGGCTACGAGCGTATCGAGGTGACGAGTTTCGTAAGCCCGAAATGGGTGCCGCAGCTTGTCGACGCGGCCGAAGTGATGGCCCGAATTCGCCGCGTACCTGGCGTGCGGTATGCCGTCCTCACCCCTAACATGAAGGGCTTTGAGGCGGCACTTGAGGCACGGGCCGACGAGGTGGCGATCTTTGCCGCAGCTTCCGAAGGCTTCTCCCAGCATAATATCAATTGCTCGATTGCCGAGAGCATTGACCGTTTCAGACCCGTCGCGCAGGCAAGTATCGCACATGGCATTCCACTGCGCGGCTATGTCAGCTGTGTTGTCGAATGCCCCTATGACGGTGGTGTACCGCCTGCCAATGCCGCGAAGGTGGTAGCATTGCTGAGGGACCTCGGATGCTACGAGATCAGCCTTGGCGATACGATCGGCCGTGCAACACCGGAAGCTGTGGCAAGGATGATCGCGGCCGTGCTTGACGAGGCACCCGCCACAATGCTTGCAGGCCATTTCCACGACACCTCGGGCCGGGCGCTCGAGAATATCGACGTTGCGCTGGACCATGGGCTTCGCGTCTTCGATGCCTCGATCGCCGGGCTCGGAGGCTGTCCTTATGCACCCGGTGCAAAGGGCAATGTCGACACCGCGGCGGTCGCGCGGCACCTCGCGGCAAGAGGTTATTCGACAGGGCTTGCGCAAGACAAGCTTCGGCAGGCAGCCGCATTTGCCCGTGCGTTGAGGAGTAAGTCGTGATGCCTGAAACGCTTCGCATCGATATCGACGCCCGCGGCCTTGCGCGGCTGACGCTTGCGCGGCCAGAAAAGCACAACGCGATCTCGCCCCGGATGATGGATGAACTGACCGCCGCATCAAAGGCTCTCGGTGCTGATCGCAGCGTTCGGGTTATCGTGCTTGCCGCAGAGGGAGCAAGCTTCTGTGCGGGCGGCGATCTCGGTTGGATGCGCGCCCAGTTTGAGGCGGGGCGGGCTGAGCGAATGTCCGAGGCAAGGCGGCTTGCCACCATGTTCCGCGCATTGAATGAAATTCCGAAGGCAGTGATCGCCCGTGTTCAGGGCAATGCCTATGGCGGCGGTGTCGGCCTTGTCAGTGTTTGCGATCTGGTGATCGCCACTGAAAGCGCCCGTTTTGGCCTGACCGAAGCTCGCCTCGGTATCATCCCGGCGACGATTAGTCCTTTCGTCGTCGCGCGGATTGGCGAAGGTGCTGCTCGTCCTCTCATCATGTCCGGTAAACTGATCAGCGCATCGGAGGCAAAGGCTGCCGGGCTGGCCGCGCATGTTGTACCCACCAAGGACCTCGATGCGGCAGTCGAGGCCGAAGTCGGGCATTTTTTGAGGGCGTCACCGGATGCAGCGGCAAGAGCCAAGACACTTGCGCGTTCGCTCGGAATGCCGATCACGGACGCGGTCATCGAAAGCGTCATCGAGCAATTGGCCGATACCTGGGAAACGGAAGAGGCGCGCGAAGGCATTGCCGCCTTCTTCGAGGGACGGGAGCCATCCTGGCGAAGTGATGCTTGAAAAGGGTACTTCGATTGGCTCGGCAATGTCGCTGTCGGCTTCGACGATGAACATCGTCGTTTCCATCGCCTCTGCGCGCCGCCGAGCAACCCGGCGGCGCAGGCCTTGGAGCGACAGCGCTTTTCACCGGGAGTGCAGAGCGCAGGACGTTCGCCGTTAAGCCGCTACGAAAGGTACCGCTACGAAGATCCTATTGCCGCCACGTTCGACAAGCAGGAGCACTGACTTGCGGCCGGATCTTGCAGCATAGGTGACGGCGTTCTTCACATCGCCTGCATTATGGACGGCCTTGTTGTTCACCGATACGATGACGTCGCCCGTCTGAATGCCTGCATCGGCGGCCGTCTTGTCCGGATTGACACTGGCGACGACTGCGCCTGTGACGCTTCTGGGCAGGTTCAGTTCCTCCCGCGTACCCGGCGTCAGATCGGCAAGAGCAATTCCGATGCCCGAACCGGCCGGTGTCCTGCCGCTGCTGTCTTCGGCTGCTGCCTGCTTCTCGCCGGTGCCGTTGCTACCGATGGTGACGGCGAGATCGGTGCTCTGGCCGTCACGCCAGACGGTGAGCGTCTCTCGGGCGCCCGGCGACATGTCGGCGACGAGACGCGAGAGGTCTTTCGGCGTCTTTACGGCCTCGCTGCCTAAGGCGGTGATGATATCGCCCGTTTTCACACCGGCGCGTGCGGCAGGACTCCCCCCGGTTACGCCTGCAACGAGCGCACCCTGCGAGGCATTGAGCCCAACGGCATCTGCAACATCCTTGGTAACTGCCTGGATCTGCACGCCGAGGTAACCATGCTCGATCGACCCGTCCTTCTGAAGCTTGGCGACGATCGCCTTGGCCTCATCGGAGGGAATGGCAAAACCGACGCCGACACTGCCGCCGTTTGGTGAATAGATCGCCGTGTTGATGCCGACGACATTGCCGTTGTGGTCGACGAGCGGACCGCCGGAATTGCCGTGATTGATCGGGGCGTCGATCTGGATGAAGTCGTCGTAGGGACCACTGTGCAGATCGCGGCCGCGGGCCGACACGATACCAGCTGTGACTGTCGTGCCGATGCCGAAGGGATTGCCGATGGCCAGGATCTGATCGCCAAGCTTTAGCGTATCAGATTCGCCCCAGGAAATCGTTGCAAGCTGCTTCGAAGCTTCAATCTTTAAGACAGCGATATCAGACTTCGCATCGGCACCGATCAGCTTGGCCGGCAGTTCCGTTCCATCATCGAGTGTCACCTTGATGCCCAATGCATTGTCGATCACATGATTGTTGGTGACGATGACGCCATCGGGGCTGATGATGAAACCGGAGCCGAGCGCCATGGCACGCTCACCGTGCTGATGCTGCGGCGCCTGTTTCGGAAATGGTATGCCTTGCTGTTCGAAGAACTGCCGGAATTGCTCGTCCATCGGCGATTGGTCGTCGTCGGCGCTGGCGTCGGCCCTCATCGTCGTGGTGATCGTGACGACGGCAGGCTTGTCGGCATCAACGACGGAGGCGAAAGAGCCGCTGGCCGAAAGCGCGCCCTGGGTTCCGGCCGCAGAGGCCGCGGCATTGGATGCGTTGATGGCAAACGGCGCGACGGCAGTGGCGGCGATAATCGCTACGCCGATCAGCGCTGCGGTGCGATGCTTGGGGAGGATTGGTAACATGGTGACAAGTCCCTTGCGAAGTACTGCATGGCGGCGTCTTGGTTCCATGTCGGGGAACGCGGGCGTCGGGTGAACGTGGCGCCAATTCTTTGGCCTCCAGAGGACATCGAGACTGTCGCGAATGCTGCCGGTTTGAAGAAATGGCGTCGCGAAAAGATATGCTCTGGCCAATGCCCATTTTCAAATTAAATGTTCATTACCGTTTCATTGCAAAAATGTAAGAATTACAGCTGGTTATTGCTACCGTAAACCAATGCGGGCGGGTGCCAAGCGGTCGGCGGTACTCGCATCAGCGAACCGCTTTCAATTTCTTTGCAAGTTCGGCTGCGATGAAGACAGCATGTTCGCTTACCTGCGGCAGCCCCATCAGTTCTCCAAAAGTGCCACGCGCAAGCGGACCCGAGATCAGCAATGAGGAATCCGCCACCCCATCCGTTCCGACCGCTTCGGAGCTCTCGTTGCAGGCGATTCCGAGGCCGGTCGGATCGAGCGTTAGATGACCGCTCTGCGCGAGTTCGTGCAGCCACATCTGGCTTTGGAGAATGCCGCCATGGGCAGGACCGGTGGTCACGACCACGGCATCGAAGCGTTTCTCCACGCGCTCGCCACTTCGCCTCAATAGAAATACATCGATCGCCGCTCCGTCGATTTTTGCACCGGCTACGCAAGCGGCAAGGATCTCGAGGCGTCCGTCAGCGATCGCCCGGTCCAGCACCTCTTCGACCTGCGGTGCGATGCGGAAGCGATGGACGTCCCAGTAAGGTCGCAAATGACGCACGATGCGCTGCCGCTCGGCGAGAGGCAGATTGCGCCAGATTTCATGGCCGTTGCTGCGGACCTGATCGATGACTGCATGCCAGCTTTCGCCGAGTTCGGCAGCCTGCGCGATCGAGTTTCGGACGTTGCGGAGCAGTGCTGCAGCGCTTGTTGCCGGCTCGGAAAGGAAGTCGCCCAAGGGCTCCTGCGGGCACGGCGGGTGCCCGCGAGAACGAAGCCCTCGGCGGGAGATCGAGGTGATCGGACCTTGATGGCCGCTGCGTGTTAGAGACGCGATGATATCGGCGGATGTCAAGCCGTTGCCGACAATGAGGACCCGATCGTCGGGACGGATGGCATCGAGTGAGCCGGGGCGCGTCGGATCGGCAAAAAAGCGCGGGTGGCCGGCCAATGCGGCGCAGAGGCTGGGCGGTGCAGAGGGGGCTGGATGGCTGGTGGCGATTACGAGTAAATCTGCGCGCATCTCCTCGCCATCGCTGTCGGTGATCATCCAAGCCTTTGGGTCGGGTAACACCCTTTTTACACGCGTCCTCCTGTGCTCTATCCTGCCGTTTTCAAGGTATGGGCGCAGTCTCGCAGCGACATAGGCGCCGAAGAGCCGGCGTTGAGGATAGAGATTGCCATTCGGCCATAATGCTTCCGGATCGTCCGCGACACCATCGGTATCGGCAATCCAATCAAGGAAATCCTCCGGTTCATCGGGAAGCAGACTCATACGGGCTGCCGGAACATTGATGCGGTGGGAAGGGTCGTCCGTATCATAGGCAAGCCCGCGGCCCAATTCGCGGCGCGGCTCAAAGACGATGAGGCGCGCCATCTCGTGCATTGTCCTTGCGAGGTGAAAGGCTACTCCCGCGCCGGAAAAGCCGCCGCCAACAATGGCAATGGCCGGTCTTTTGACACTATCCGTTTGGGTTTTCGTCACCGATGCTAATCCAACTTTGTTTAGATTTGGAAGGAGCTTGAGGCCTCTTCGAGGCTCGGCCTAGCCGGTATTTGGGGCCGACGCGGTAAAATAATCTATAATGGAGATCAATTTGAACCTGCAACTGCACTCACAGAGGCCAATATAAACTCGTTTCGCCAAGGTTCTTCAATAAAACCTGAGGTTGCTCGAACTCTGCAGAAAAATGCTAGGGCGCCGGCTGGATGATGTGCTGCGCGAGGCGAATTGCAAGGGCCATTGCCGTCAATGTTGGATTGGCTTGGCTCGACGTCGGAAAGACAGAAGAACTCGCAATATATGCGTTAGCAAGATCGAAGATCTTCAAGTTCGCGTCGACGACGGCTTCGTTGCGGTTCCTTCCCATGCGTGTCAGTCCAATCTGATGCGTGCCATGGCGGATGCGCGTAGTGATGGCACTTGCAAGCGTATCGTCATTTCGATCGAGATCGAGTTGACCCAGGCAGTTTTTTTCAAGCCAGGCATTGAGGAGCCGATGGGTGCGAACGAGTGCATGGATATTTTCGTCGAGCACGCGCATGTCGATCGTCAGCCGCGGCATGAAGAAGGCATCGACACTGTCAGACAAACGCACGTGGCTTTGTCTGTCCGGGAAATGTTCGGCATGGAAAGCGAGCCTGTAGGTCAAACGGCTGTTATTGATGAAGAAGCCGGGTTTCCTGGCGCTTCGCCGATAGCGATTGCGTAAATAACCTGGTAGCTGCCTGACAATCTCGGTTGGGTTGATTGCGAGGTTCTTGAGATGGCCGGCGATTGCATCAAGGCGGCTTGCGTGATGCCGGCGGATGACTTCAGGAGCAAGGTATCGTGCGAGTGGACGAAAATTCAGGGCAAGATAAGCGGCGGACAAAAAGGCACTTTCATGCTGCGGATCTGAAAGGGCCGGCACGTCGGGCCAGAACGCCACATTCGGCAGATGATGCTGGTTGATTAGCGTATCGCTCGGCACGATGCGTCTGCGCATGTATGCGCCTGTTTCGTCCCTGCGGAAGTCGAAAAGTGCCTCAGCCGGCCTGTTCGAAAATCTAACCGCGGCAACATGCCCGAAAAGATGGCCCATGTAATAGCGGCCAAGCGCTCCATGGGGGCCGCCGAACATCAGCGGGTGACGCCGCTGAATGTTGAGCAGAAGTCTCGCCGCTTCCAGCCCACCTGAGGCAAGAACCACGAGTTTGCATGAAATGCGGTAGGCAAGACCGTTTTTGTGACGAGCCACGATATGGCTGACTCTGCCATTTTCCGTCAGGACCAGATCCACGACTGTGGTGTTCAGGAGGATTGTCAGTCCCTTATCCTCGCTGAATTGCTGAAGGCTTGCGCGAAACAGTTTCGGATCACGACTGTAACGTTCAAGGCGCGTGAGTTCGAAATGGGCGTCTGCCGACACAAGTGGCGTCTTATCGAGGAACCCTTGGCCACAGTTGGCGTATTCAACGGCACGGTCGTAGAACGGTCTTATCTCGTCATAGGACATAGGCCACCGAGCATCGGTAAATCGATCTTCAAAGTCGATCGGATCGAAGGGAAGGCATCGCCCGGTCCAAAGGTTGCTTGTTCCGCCGAATTGGCGCGAGACGCAGATGCGCACGTCATCATGGGTGGCAGGCTCCAGGATCAAGGCGCCGGCGAGTTCGTTCGAGGCCGCAGATGGGTCCAACCCGCCCGACTCAACAACGAGCACGCGCTTGTCGGCCCGCCGAAGCTCTTTGACGAGGGTGAGGCCGACGGGTCCGGATCCGACGATTAGGACATCGATGTCACCTGGCATGTCATCAATGCGCCCTGAAATCATTCCGGCCCCGTCACTATGATGCGATATGTTGCAATGCATTCAATGCAAAAAAAGACATGCAGGCGTGAGGTTCAACAGGATTTGGATGAAGAATCCCGACGATTCTCACGAAGGATGCGGCAGCATGATTCTGTCGGCTGCAGTACTTATTTACTATCATAAGTTTGAAATAGTGTTCAATCACGTAATGTGTATGAAAAGATTAGTGATATCGCGCGGCCGGCATTGGAGCAGTATTTTCTCTATCACTGCGTGTATCAGTATCGATGCTACTAATACTCGAAATTTTTTTGATATCACTTGCTCAAAGGATCGGAACATTATTCCGGCATTCATCGCCAAGCACTTACAAGGATCACCCTGCGAGAAGGCGTCGATTGCAGGAGATTCCGCTCCCTTGCTCGGTGAACTCGGCCGCGCAAGCAAGATAAGTAGTATAAGAACTAATTATCGATCGGAATGGGTGGCTTGCTTATTGCTGCAACTCCAAGCGCGGCCGCAACCTCATCCGCGATCGCAAGCGATCCCGTCAGCCCCGGGCTTTCGATCCCGAACAGATTGACCAGGCCTTTGACGCCGTGCAGGTGCGGTCCGTCGATGCGGAAGTCCGGCATTGGCATGGTTGCGTCGTGAAGCTTTGGCCGTATCCCGGCATAATCCGGCTGCAAGGCGCCGTCACGCAAACCTGGCCAATAGCGGCGGATCGCATCATAAAACTGTTCAGCGCGCGAGGCTGCAACATCGAGCGAATAGTTCTCGTCGACCCATTCGACATCAGGCCCGAAACGACAGCGTCCGTTGAGATCGAGTGTTGCGTGGACTCCAAGGCCGGCATGGTCTGGCATCGGATAGATGAGGTGCGAAAAGGGTTGGCGTCCGGAAAGCGCGAAATAGTTTCCCTTGGCGTACCACTGTGGCGGCACCATGTTGGGCGAAAGTCCCGCTGTTCTTGCCGCAAGGCCGGGGGCACCGTGGCCGGCGGAATTGACCACGAAGCTGGCCCCAATTTCGGTAGGCTCCGCTCCGCCCGTGGTCAGTCTGATCCGCGCACCGCCGCAGCTGATTGCTACAGCCGGCGTGTGGAAGGCGATCATGCCGCCGGCAGTCTCGAAATCCTCGCGCAGCGCCTGCATATAGCCGTGACTGTCGATGATGCCCGTCGATGGCGAGAGCAGCGCGCCGGCGCAGTGCAGCTCCGGTTCGAGGTCGGCGACGTCGCTTTGTGTGAGCGGAACTAGGTCGAAAACGGCGTTGCGTTTGGCTGCCGCAGCAATCGCTTCAAGTTTGGGTAATTCCTCGGGGCTTGCTGCAACCAGAATCTTGCCTACCCGGCGCGCTTCCACGCCGCGGCGGGCACAATAGTCGTAAAGCGCTTCCCGGCCGTTGACGCATACCGTCGCCTTGAGCGAACCTTGTGGGTAATAAAGACCGGCGTGGATAACTTCCGAGTTCCTCGACGAAGTTTCTGTGCCGATTGCGTTGGCGCGCTCGAGAATGATGGTTTCAAGGCCGCAAAGCGCGAGCTTGCGGGCAACCGCCAGGCCGATGACGCCTGCGCCAACGACAATGGCGTCGACAAACAATCTGCTCATCCGGCTTTCATCTCACCAACCGCCGCCACGCAAGAACCACCCTCATTCATCTGACCTCTGGGCAGCGAAGTCAATTCTGCAGCGTGCAAAGCGGTGCAGATTTTTCGTCATGCGAGATTGGAGAACGCTCACCTCGGGCCGATCTGAAACAGTCATGGGGACTGCTTGAAAGGATCGGAGCTCATCGGGATCGGGGACGGACCGTCTGGTTCGAAATATCAAGGGCGCGAGAAGACCTGGACGCCTCCTCGTGCCAGACAAGAAAAAGCACTCCGAGAAAATACCCGCACTGGATCAGCACAGCGCATAACAGACTATCGGCAAATGCGCTGAGGACGGATCCTTGTATCCATAATATCGCGCAAAAGAAGGCGATGAGCACGGCGGCCATCGAAACAAAAACCCTGGGTGCGTACATGAACTCCCCCTCCGGCCTCGCGACGCACACTCTGATTTGGGACTTTCTTTTACCGTCCCGCAATACTTCGCATAATCAGAGATAACTGAGTTCTTTGATGCAATGTTACCATGCTTAATGCGTCACTTGAAACCTTCAACAGACAAGATGTCAAAAAGATGTCATCGTTAAAAAGTCATTAAACGCATTTTTGATAACGACATTTTCGGCAAATGACGAGACCCTGCCAGTAACCGGCAACATAGAAGATTACAAAACGAAAGATAATGAGTCATCAGCGCAAATCTGAAGTCTATGCGCCAGATGAATGACGTCGTGTAAATCGTTCATGACGTAACGCTACCTACGGTAACGTAGGGTATTCCAGGACGTAGTTCATGCTTTCGAGGTATACATCAGATTCTGCTTGAAAATACTGATCACTACGATTTAAATGGCCGGCGCTGTGGAGGCCTCAGAATGAAATACGATGCCGAATTTGCAAATCCCTCACGTGATCACGGCGATCGTCACATCCCGCAGCCTGCGGGGGGTGCGCAGAAGCGGGTTTTTGACGTCGTTCTGGCGGGAGTGGCTGTCATTTGCCTTCTGCCGCTGATGATTGCGATCGCGTTACTTGTTCGTCTTTCCGACGGCGGACCGATCCTTCACTTGGAAAGACGGCGATCCGCCGGGGGAGAGGCGTTTGACTGCTACAGCTTCCGGAAACTGCCGGTCGACTGGCGCCTCCGGCTGGGTCAGCATCTGTCGCGCTATCCAGACGAGCTTGCCAGTTGGATCATGACGGAAACGCTGAAGGACGACATTCTGCTTACGCCAGTTGGACGAGTTCTTCATCGAACAGGGCTTGATGACCTGCCGCAACTTTTCAACGTGCTCCTTGGTGACATGAGCTTCGTTGGTCCACCATCGCTGCCCGTTGAGCGCGGCTTCGTAAAAAGGGTCAATGTGTCGGCACAGTTCTGCAGGCCAGGCATGATCAGCGGTTGCTGCGCCACGGCGGACGGCGTCAAGAACGGAGAGATGGCGGCTGCTTCCTATGCCGCACAGTGGAGTTTTTTTGGTGATTTGAAAATTTTGGTCCGGGCGATCGGTGGTCTGTTCCAGGATGAAAGGTTTCAGCTCGATCATTGAGAAGGCCGCTGTAGGCAGCGCGGTTCGTGACTGTGCTGGTGCGTAAGTCCGGGAGCCTTCGGGGCCAACCTCACTAGCGAATCATGAGTTGGACGCGGGTAATATTGGTCTGACTATCACGCTGGACCGATAGCCGCGCGCCAAGGCCATTGACGGCGCGCCTTAGGATCGCAGCATCCCGGCCGCTCATGAACGGAAACATTAGCGTGGCGTTCTTTTGGATGAAAGTCACCGATCCTTCTGCTGCCCCGCCCGCGATCTCGACACTGACGGCCTCTGCTTCCTGTGCGCTCGCTGCCATTGTCGACAGCGCGATGATCAGGATCAGTAGTCGTTCCCGATAAGCTTCAATACCCTCGAAGCTGCGCAGCAAAGATACCCGCAGATCAAAAAGGATGGTCAGCGCGTCAAGGGCACGATGTAAGACAAGTCCGGGCAGGGCATCGTGTTGCGGCACATCGTTTGCGATCTCGGTGAATGTTTTGAGCAACTGGCCAATCAGGAAGCTTGCGGCGCTCAGCTTTTCCAGGGCGAGCGCGTCGCTGTGTCGTCCAGCACGCCTTGCGATCCCGACCGCACCATTTGCCAAGCCCTCTGCCGGAGATATTGCAGATGTCAGATAAAGTCCAAGCTCGCTGGATCTGACTTCGAGCACAGCCGCTGCAAAGTCACGGAAATAATTGTCGGCCGCCGCCCCGGTCTTTTCTTCGAAATCTTCAATGATTTCGCACCTTGCCGGCGCACCTGCTGTGCGCATGATAAGGACGAAGCGAGCCTCATAGTGAAAGTACAAAAATGATAATTCAGCGCTCTCGCTGACCAAAAGTCTGTCAAGTATGCAGATTGATGCTGCCTGAACGGCAGGAAACACGGTATCATTGAGTAACATCACTATACCATCCGTAGAAGCGCTAACAATATGAAGACATATCCGACTAAAGGCCAGATAAAAACTTCGATTTTAGGCTCATGATGTTACGCTATCTGGATAATGAGACACAAATGCCTCAGGTTTATTCATGCATACGATCTGCCAATTTCTATCCATTGAAAAAGGCAAGCCCGGAGCAGCTCTTGGCGCGCCGATCCTTTCTGCTTGCGCTAGCGCAGCAGACAGGCAATCGCGAGCAGGATAAAGAGCCAGAGGAGCAGGGAAAGCCCGGTGGCATTCAGCAACGTCGCTTTCTTCATCTCGCTCTCCGCTTTCGCATGAGAGAAGGATAGACGGTGAAGCTTGCGCCGGGACTGTCACCTGGCTTTGAAGGAGAGCGTCATCTTCCTTGTCCACGCAGGAGCTGGATACGCTCGATCATCCAGCCTCGGCTGAAGCAGGTTAGCCAGCCGAAATAGATGACCATGCCAAGGCTCGCCGAGCTCGCGAGGCGGAAGGAGGGTTGCATCCCAACCATTGCTGTTGCTTGCACATAATAGACGATGATGCCCATGGCGAGTGCCGCCGCTGCGGCCGGCGCGAGCCCCATGTAATGCACCTTCGCCGGCAGGTTCAGCCGGCGCAGCAACAACATATTGCCGATCACACCATAGACGAGCGCCGGCGACGACATCACCAAAATCGCCGCGCCCGGCGTGCCTGTCGGTATGACGACGAGCGCACCGATACACGTCAGGGCAACCAGGGTGGAATATTGCAGCGACATGCGGTTCAAGCCAAGCGCGTTCATTGCAATGGGGTTGAACCAGACGATCGGGATCATCAGCGAGGTGATCGCCACAGCGCGAAGAATGGGCGCAACCCCTGCATAGGAAGAGGGCAACAGCAAAGCCACCGCATCATCGGCGACAACGATCAGTCCGGTAAAGACCGGCAGTGTCACGAAGGCAGCGGTGCGTATGATGGCGGTAAACACTTCGCGTTCCGCCGCAAGGTTGCCGCGCACCTTGCTCATCAAAGGAAACCAAAGCGCAAAGAGCGGGCTGACCAGGGGATTTTGCAGCGACTCGCTGATCCTATCGGCCGCCCGGAAGAGACCGACGGTCGCGCCATCGAAGCGGATACCGAAGACCAGCACGGCGGCGCGTTGCATGGATATGTTAATGGCGGCGACCATCCACAGAGGCAGGAAGCGGCGAAGAATGTCGCGGCACGCGCCCTTTTCCATATGACGCCCGGGAAGCCAAGCGGTATGACGGAACTCAAAGACAACAACGGCCATTGTCGAAACAATGCGTTGGGCAGGTAGCGCCCAAATCGCCAGCGGTGAGAATGCCAAGGTGATGCCGGCGATACCGCCCGCAAGGGTCGAAATCATATTGCGCTTGGCAAACGTCTTGAAGCCCAGTTCGCGCATTATGAGCGCATCCATCACCGACAGCCACGGCGTAAAAAGCAGGAGGAGCCCGAAAATCGGCATATAGTAGCCGACCAGCGGCGCGTCCTCAAAGCTCGCGATCATAGGTCCAGCCATGACCAGAAAGAGCGCGAAGGGGGAGGCGACCAAGGAAAGGGAAATGAAGGCTGCGTTCAAGCTCTTCTTGTCGAAGTCCCCACGCTGCAGGATCGCATCCATGCCGGCATAGCGGCCGTCATTGGCAATGAAGTCGGCAACAACAGCAGAGAGCGCGACTGCTCCGAAGATGGCCGGTTCCAGCATGCGCGCAAGAACCAGGAAGATGACAAAACCGGCGCTCTGCGAAAAGATCGCGTTGATGGTGTTCCAGGCAATGCCATTTCGAAGTGCCGTTGCCAGCGACGTTTCAGACATGGACCATCTCATTTGTGCAAGGTGTAGCCGGCGCCGTTGCGCCGCTGCGGGTCATGATCAAGCATGTGCGCCTGGAAATCCAGGTCTGCCTCACGCCTGCAACCGGTACCAGTTGACGATGGTCTTGATTTTCCGACGCAGATCCTTGACGAAGTGGACCTCGCCAAGCTTGAGGACCTGGGCCCGATAAGGGGTCTTCTTCAGGTAGCGATAATAGGTCCAGATCAACGGATGCCATCCGTCCGTCGACCAGGGTTTGTTGTGCTCGGTGAAGTGGATGATCTTTGGTCGGCGCCCTTTTTTTATCTCGGCAGCGGTTGCATAGCAGGGCTTTCCTTCCTGCGGCATCAGCATGCGGCGTTGGACGTTCCACAATATGTCAAGCTGTTTCCATCGGCTCCAGAAGACAACGTTCAGCGCGCACTGATCACCATATTCCATGTCGTCGATACGCGTTTCCAAAACGGTAATCACTTTGGAAAGATCGTCACTGGCACGCAGCTTGGCGAGATCCATCAACAGCACACCGGAATTGAAGTAGCCAAGACGCTGGGGCTGCAGCTGAAAGCGCTCGGCGAACACCTCGCCATCCATGCCGACGTCGCAGACCGCGCCAATTGCATGCTCTCCCAGATCGGATGCATAGAGTTCGCGAACATCACCCATGACGACGAGGTCGGCATCGAGATAAAGGACCCGATCGATATCTGGCGGGGCAAGTTCGGCAAGCATCAGTCGGTAGTAGCCGGCGCGGCTGATATGGCGTTTGCCGGGCATTCCAAGGACGCTTGAGCCTTTGATCTCCAGCCAATCAAAACGATGCCCTTCGCCGCAGCGTTCAAAGGTCGAACGGGCCTGGGGGGAAATGCCATCATGGACCACCAGAAAACGGAATTTTGCGCCCGGTGCGTTAGCGATAAGCGATGCCAGCACAACAGCTGCATGCGGCAGGTAAGTGGTATCGAGTCCAAAGGCGATTGCCACCTCCGATGCTGGCGGGCGCGGGCGGCTGTATCGCTGCATTGCTGCCTCAAGTAGAGGTTCGGCAAGGGGGCGGCCGTTCAGGCCCCCGGTGATTGACCGCAAACTGGCAGTCTTCATCGGCAAGGCGCCCATGGTAGGAGATGCCAGATTTCCTTCAAATGCGGGATCACTCATTACCCCTCCATGCGGGAGCCTCATGCTCCTGTCTCATTTCATCGAACGTTCGCCGCTTATTGCCAGCCCGGGTATCCGGTCCAGGCGCGGCGCATGCCAAGCTTGACATAAATCCAGTCCAGGACGGCATCGACGACAAGCAGGCCGTTAACACCAAAGCCGGCCTTTGCCAGTGCATCTAAATGCGGTTGCAGATGCTCGCGACCGCGATCTTCGCGCCACCAGGTCAAAATGCGGCGCACGTAGTGACGGCGAAACGTAAGAAGCTGGCGGCGGTAGTCTGGCCCGAAGGCGACCGGGCCGTGGCGCATGATGAGATCAAGGCCATCGCGCGTCCAGGCGCGGGTTTTGCCGGCATAATGTAAGGCAGTTACCGTATTTTCGTGAACACGGGTAAAGCCAAGCGCTTCATGCACAAAACCGAAATCGCTGATGGCCAGCATCCGGAATACCGTATCAAGGTCCCAACTGCCTTCCATGTCACCAGTGAAAAGTGGTTCGAGCGCGTCAGTCACACGCTTGCGCCACATCATCTGGACCGGCATCAAAATGCCCTGGCGCAGCAGCGCCATACGCATGGCTTCCTTGCCGGAAAACACCGGCTTGCCGGGTGGCCAGAAGAAATCTTGAACGCCACCCGCGCAGTCATGCAGGCTGCCAATGACTCCGACATCGGGAAAGGTTTCGCCGAGTGTCGCCATCTTGGAGATCGACGTCGGGCTGATCGTGTCGTCGTCGCAGAGATAGCGCACATAGACAGCGTCCTGGGGTACGAGGCGATACGCTTGCGTCCAGTTTGCACGCTGATCCAGCGTTTTTTCATTACGGAAGCGAAGGACAGGGATGCGCCTGTTCAAATAGGCGGAGACAATCTCTTCGGTATTGTCGCTGCTATTGTTGTCGAGAACAACGTGAACAAGATTTGGCCAATCTTGCTGCTGGACGGATTCCATTGTTTCAGCCAAGAACCGCCCGCCATTATATGTCGGTGTCACAACGGCGACAAGTGGCATAGACATTGTACATTCCACCACGCGAAAGAAATCCAAAGAAGAACTAAAGCTATGTTATAGTTCAGGTGATATTAGTCAACAATGGCTTGGCTTGGAATCCAATTTATTATTACGATACTGTGGATACGCCGTATAGCTGACTATCAAAGATCTTTTGCGCCGTTCCTGTGCTTCTGATGACGGTTCGGCGTCAGCTTGCCGCCCTTGGGAATACGGCAGGATTTGAAACACAACGCCGCGCCGACCGTTTCGTGAGCGGACGGTGGTACATCGGGCAGACGATAGTCGACAGAACCAGATCAATGCCTTCCATCGGTCGCCTCACGGTTTTTTCGGCGGTCAAGCGTGACCGCCACGGCGAGGCACATGGAAACCTTCTTTGCCAGCGAATTGAGAATAGTACCGCACCGAGGCGCTGCTTGCCGTTCCCGCGACCGGTTTTGCGAGTGCACCGGCACAATAGTAGATGAGGAAGGTTCCGATCGTGTACTGGTTGAGAAAATCCACCTCGAAAAAGGAGCGACCGATGAACAGTATGACGATACCGAAGAGGATCACGTCCTCGTCTCGCGCGCCTGATGACAGGAGGCGTCTGATGTATCCAACGAGGAGGCCAAGAATAACGGCGCCGAGCAAGACCAGCCCGATATAGCCGAGTTCGACCGCGGCCTCGATGTAGGTATTATGAAAGTGAAAGCCCGCACGCGAGGCAATGTAGAATTGCTGCCACAAGACCTCCGGTTGGGAAAAGCCCTGGACCCAAAAACCCTGAAAACCGAGGCCGAAGATCGGTTCGTCGTGTGCGATTTCGATACCGCGCTGCCAAAGATATGTCCGGCCTGTCAAGGTCGCATCCTTGCCGAAGACGCCGAGGATGGCGCCGAACAGCCCGCTACTCAGCGCAATTAGGAGTCCGACGGCTGCTGCTGGAACGATAGACAGGAAGAGGACAGTCCTGTGTCGCGGTGAGAACCGCTTCAAAAAGACCGCAGCGACCGCTACGGCGATCGTTGCGGCGATCGTGATCGTAGACGTCGCCGACTGGGCGGCGTGCAACGAAAAGGCGCCGAAGACGCCGGACATCAGGGCCAGGATGCGCCAGATCATCTGCACGCGCAGAATGAAGACCAGCGAGAAGGAGGCAAAAACGCCGAGCGCGGCAAACATGCCGAGTTGGTTCTTCGACGCGAAGGCGCCGATGAAGCTGTAGACGCCATCAAGAGGATCGTAGCTGAAGTGTCCAAACATCAGTGAGTAGAGCAGCACCAGCGATGCGCCGAGGCTCATTCCCAAAACCATCGCCTTTACAGGCACGACCCGTGCAGCAATCAAGGCGCAGGCAATCGTTGAAAGATATTGGAGTCCGCCGCGCAGGCTGAGCCCCGGAACCGCGGACCAAAAAAAGGACAGGCACGCAAAGATGGAAAAGGCAAAAATCCAGTAGAAAGGCCGTGGATCTCCGATGACTGCGCGCGGATCCATGGCAAGAAGAGGCAGCCACACGAGATAGAACAACAAAATGAAGACAGAGCCAAACAGTTGCGCATAGGCGATGAAAAACATCGTCGCGATCATAGCAGAGATCGCAAAGGGGGCGTTCTGTCCGGGTGATAAGAAAGCGTTGATGCTGATACGCATGCCGACCTGCCGACCCCAAGTCCTATGATTTTTCGTTGGTGACACTGACCTTGACCAAGTCTCCCGGCTGCACGGGGGTCGTTTCGGTCGCTGGAATCTCCTGTATCTTGCTGGCGACTGTGCGCACGATCGAATAGCTGATGAGCCTGTCGGCGTCGCCTCCGGTCAATTGCGAGGCCATTGGCGCATTCACCAGCGCCTCTGCCATCAGTTGGCGATACATCTGAAGCTGCAGCGCATTTTCATCAAGCTGCGACTTCGTTTCCTGCATATCGAGCGCAATCTTGGATTTGCGCTCATTCTTCAGATCGATCGTGTCGAGTGCGGCCTTATTCATCTCCTGCTTGGCGCGCAGCGAGGCAGCATCGAGGTCGAGCAGGTTGCTCTGGGTTTCGGCAAGCGTCGTCTCCAGGCCCAGCGCCCGGGAACTGACTGCCAGGCCCTGATCGACGAGCTTGGCAGTCTTTTCAAGCTCCCGCTTGTAAAGGTCCACTTGCCGTGTCTGGTTGTCGACCTTCTTGCTGAGCGAGGTGATTTCGTTGCTGTAGAGGGTTTGCAGCTCATCAAGCCCTTTGAGGCGAAGGTCGAACGCGTTCCGGTTCGTTTCCATGATTGCTATTTCATCCTCGATCAGCGTTTGCGATTGCGCGATGGCGGCAAGGTCTTGGGGAACCGCAATCTTCTCCTTGCCGGCAGCCTCGGAGGCAAGTCGCGCCTTCTTCGCCATCAGACGGGCGCGCTCGGCGACCAGCACCTCGTAGCTGCCCCTGGCGTTGATGAAGTCCCGTTCGAACCGCTGACCTTCGTGCAATCCGCGACGCATGCCGCCCGCAAGGCTAATCGCTTTGAGAACAGTCATCTCCGGATCGTAGGGGTATTTGCCGGGCGTGTGGACTTCGCCAGCTACGAAAATCGGCCGGAATTCCAGAATCTCTACCGAAGCTTCGGGCGGATTGGCAAGCCCGAAACGCTCCTGGAGAGCGCGTGCGATCTCGTGCGCCACCTCAGAGGTCGAGCGACCGGTGACCTTCAGCTCACCGGCAAACGGCAGAGCGAGATCGCCGTTCGGACCGACGATGTATTCGCCTGTAATACCCGGCCACTCGCGAAACTGCCCCTCGGCAGTTTGCCATTCGACCACGCGGACGGACAGCTTGTCCATGATTCCAAGCTTGTAGGCATCAGCGCGCGCAGCCGACAGCAACGCCGGTTGAACAAGACAGACGACTGCGGCAAGTATTGCAAGGCACAGCCGCGGTAACGCGTAAATGGCGTTAGGCGCGGCAAGTGAAAGCTGACGAACTAACCTCATGGTTCTTTCCTATCTTCGCCTGGCAAAGGCGTGGGCGTGCTAGCGGGCACCCCGTGCGAACAGGACAACCGGCACGGTTTTCAGGATGATCCAGACGTCGCCGACGAAAGACCAGTGCTCAACATACTGGCTGTCGAGCTGAACGCGCTCTTCGTAGCTCGTGTCGCTTCGCCCGCTCACCTGCCACTTGCCGGTGAGACCGGGGCGCGAGCGAAGGTAGTGACTTCCGCGATCACCGTAACGGACCATTTCCTCGCCCATGATCGGACGAGGTCCAACAAGGCTCATATCGCCGCGCAACACATTGAGCAGTTGTGGTAGCTCGTCGAGACTGAGTTTTCGCAGCACCTTTCCGGTGGCGGTTACCCTGATGTCGTGACGCAGCTTGCGCGTCGTCGCCCATTCAGCAAGGGCGGCGGGGTTTTCGGCGAGATAGGCAGCAAGCCGCGCATCGCTCTCGGTAACCATGGTCCGGAATTTCAGGCAACGGAACGACTTTCCGTTGTGGCCAATGCGCTGATGACCGAAAAGAACGGGGCCGCGATCATCAAGCTTTACGGCAATCGCGATCAGCAAGAACAGCGGGGAAAACAGGACGAGCAAAACCAGGGCGCCGACAATGTCAAACACCCTCTTGCGCAAACCGCCCAATGGCCTCATTGGCCACTGGGTGTAATGCGAGAAAATAGAGGCATCGGCTAGATCGATATCATGCTTCATCATGAAGCTCCCCGAAAGCAGAATATTAAGAAATTAGTAACTAAAGTGTTCGAAAAGGCAATAGAAAAAGATCCTTCTTAATTGAAATATACTTAATGTAACAAAGTGATACAGATTGAGTCTGTAGTTCGCGCTGTTCGCAGGCAATTTTCCATTTCGTAGCAGGTATTATTCAATTTCGGTTCGGGTGGGCCAAACCGCAGAGGCGACCTATCGCTCATCAAGGCTTCGTTTCACCCCGGCGTCGGGTCCCAGAGCTTCCATGGCGCATTGCCGCTCTCCCAGGCCTTCTCGAGCACCATTTTGTCTCGCAGCGAATCCATGCTTTGCCAAAAGCCCTGGTGCCAGTGCGAGCCAACCTTGCCCATGTGAAGCGCTCTTTCCATCGGACCCTCTTCCCAAACGGTGTCATCGCCCTCAATGAGGTCGAAGACGTCAGGCTCGCAGACAAAGAAGCCACCGTTGATCAGACCGCCATCGCCAATGCGTTTTTCGCGGAAGGCATGGACCCGAGTTCCGTCGTCAGACAGCCCAAGTGCGCCGTAGCGGCCCGGTTGGCTGACGGCGGTCAGCGTGATCCAGTTAGCGTCCCTCTCATGAAGCTCAATGGTTGCAGCGATATCGGTATCGGAGACACCGTCGCCATAGGTAAGGAGGAACCGCCTGTCGCCGATGACGTCGCGGGCGCGCCTCAATCGTCCGCCAGTCATCGTGTTCAGTCCGGTATCGAGCACGGTGACCCTCCACGGCTCTAGCGCGCGGCGAAGCCACTTAAACTCGCCCGTCGCTAGGTCGACTGTGAAGTCGCTGTTGATCATCGCATAGTTGATGAAGTAGTCCTTGATGTAATCCGCCTTGTAACCGGCAAGCACAACGAAGTCGTTGAAGCCGTAGTGCGAATAGATCTTCATAATATGCCAGATGATCGGCCGCCCGCCGATCTCGACCATAGGCTTTGGCCGAAGCGTAGTCTCCTCCGAAAGACGGCTCCCGTAGCCTCCTGCAAAAATGACAACTTTCATTGCGTCCCTCGTCATTTGAATCGTTGCCCGCCATAGGCGGTTTTAAAGTCACTGTGTCACATGAACCGGTTCAGCCAGACATGGCTTCGCGCGTTTGAAGAGCCGGATCCTTGAAACCAGGAATGGAACCAAGGTCGGACGAATTGGCCGTGTAGCGCAGGTCGGTACCAAGGCTGCCGCCGTCGATTGCCTGTGTAAGCACGTTCAACCGCACGAGTTGGGAAGAGCGGTAATCGGGATCCTTCAAGCCCGCCGCAGCAAGGCCGTTTTTGAGATCGGCAATAGCGCCTGCAAGCGTTACTTCTGGCTGATGGGCCGGTGCCAGACTCCGGTATAGATCGAAATTAACCCGATAAGAGCGCCGGTCCGGTGGAGCGTCCTTGTTGATTTCGACCACCGTGCCCGCAACCGAGGCGGCGACGGCCTCCGCGAGCTCGCGGACCTGATAGTTCCAGTCCTCGGAACCGACGTTGACGGCCAGAAAGTTTGCGCCATCCCGCCTGAGCAGCGCCCATTCGATTGCCCTTGCCATGTCGTTGACATGAATGAGCGGACGCCAGGGCGTGCCGTCAGAGAGGACCGAGACGCGCCCGGTCTTCAGTGCCGAGGCCACAAAATCGTTAAGGACGAGATCGAGCCGGGTACGTCCCGAAAAGCCGCACGCAGTCGCGAAGCGCAACGCGCTGACCGTCATCTGGCTGTTGCGGGCAATCTCGCCAAGCCCGATCTCGGCCGCAACCTTCGAGCGCGAATAAGCGGTCAGAGGGTTAAGATCATCTGCTTCGGTGCGCGCGCCGCCCTCGGCAAAACCGTACATTGAGCAGCTGGAGGCAAATACAAAGCTTCTGACGCCCATCCTGGCGGCGAGCTCGGCTGTCCTGAGTGTGGCACGATGGTTAATCTCGTCAGTCACTGCCTCAAAGCGGCCACCCATCGGATCGTTGGAAACGGCTGCCAGATGCACGACCGCATCGACGCCCTCGAATAGCTCGGCAGGCAGATCGCGGACATCGGCAAAGACCTGACTATTAAGCAAACGCTCAGGCAGGTTTGCTTGGGTGAGGCAGTGCGCGAAAAGGCCAGTATCGACGCCGACAAGCAAGCAATCAGGCATCGCACGGCGCAGGTGAGAGACGACAGCAGGCCCGACATAGCCCATGTTTCCTGTGATCAAGATCTTCATTTTCAAACGCTCCGGAACTGGTAACTGTCATTGAAAATCGGCATGGCGCAAACCAGAATTGCTTCACACCAACATTGCATCGGATCAGTGCTACTTGCGCGTTTCGCTAGAGCTCCTTCGATAGCTGCGCGCGCGACTTTCGCCGCCTGCGGCCTCGCGCCTTCATGATGGGCTCGCCCTGCTCGAGGTAGTAGCTCGCATATCGGGAGTAGAGCTTCTCGGAACTGCCAAGGCCGCCATAGGTCGAAAGCTTCTCCTGATCTGCCTTGTTGAGCACGACCCCCAGCAATTTCGCTGCTATTGCCGGCTCTTGTTCAAGTGTTGACTTCAAAAGGGCTCGTGGTGTGCCTCCCCATTCCGACACGAGCAGGAAACCATCGGCCAACGGCTCGAAAGCCTTGGCGTCGAAGACTGGCCCGATTGGTGGAAGGTCAACGATTATGTAGTCGAACATGGAGCGGGCCTCTTCTAACAGAGCTGCCATGGAAGGACCTGAGATCAGCTCGCTCGTGTTGAAGACCTTAAGCTGGCGCGGTGTCGCGAGAAGGCTCGCACCCGTCTGCGGATCGACAACCAGGGTATCTTGCCATCTCGTTGCCCCGGCCAGCGCCTCCGTCCAGCCGGTCTCAAAGTGGATGCCAAGACCCTGCGTCAGTGATCCGCGTCTGAGATCAGCATCGATCATCAGCACCTTGGCTGGGCTGGAGGCCACGAGCGTCGCAAAGTTTGCCGCGACTGTCGTCTTGCCTTCGCCAGGCAATACTGAGACGACGCCGATGACCTTGCAGTTCTGGCTGCCAAGCATCGTGTCGGTCACGATCTTTGCGTGCCGTAGCGTCTCGGTAAACTTGGTGCCGCCCGATTTGACCGCAAACCGCATGGTCTCGACATCGGGATTGGCGATCAGCTTTCTTTCGTCATCGGGGGAGGGACGCGTGGCTCCAGGGATCGGCGGCAGATAACCGAAGAACTTCAGGCCGAGCGCCGTAAATTCCTCGCCAAGGCGGAACGTGCCTTCCCTAATCTCGCGCCACAGGCCAAGGCCGATACCGAAGATCGCGCCGAGTACCAGCGAGCCACCAAGCGTCAGGGTGCGCTTGGGGCTGGATGCCTCGGCCGGCGGCGAGGCAGGCGAGATGACGCGCGCTTCTGATATCGGAAACGACTGGTTCTGGGCCGTTTCCTGATATTTCGTCAGATAGGTCTTGTAGAGGTCGCTGATGGCTTCGGCGTTGCGTTCGAGGTCCTTCAATTGCACGAGCGATTCATTCGCCGCCGAGGTTTGTCCGGTAATCCTCGACAGTCCCTCCTTCAGCGATGCCTCGCGCGAGAGGGCAACCTCATACTGATTGCGGTAGCTTTCCGTCATCTGCTTGAGCTCTAGAAAGATTTGCCGCCCGATGTCATCCTGCTCCTTACGCAGCGTGATTGCCTGCGGGTGTTCGGGGCCGAAACGGCCTTCGATCTCCTGAGCCCTCTTGATGACCGTCAGGTAGCGCGCTCTGAGCGTCGAAATGACTGTGGAGCCTTCCTGCTCCGAGACGGTCGCGGCATTGTCGACTGCAGTCTGCTGGCCGGCGGCGACGATCGCTTTGTACTGATTGTAAAGCGCGAGTGCCTTTGCGCTGTCCGCCTGGGCCAGGATGTACTGGCCACTGATGTCGGAGAGCTGTTCTTCCGACAAGAGGGCACCTTTTGCTGAAGTGAGGCCGTTTTCCGTGCGGTAGCGTTCGACCTTCAGGGCCGCCTCCTGCGACTGGTCCTTCAGATCGGTCAGCCGAGCGCGCAGCCAGACCGTCGCCCTTTGTGACGCGTCGAAATTGGCATCGAGCTTGTCTGACAGATAGGCTTCGGCATAGGCGTTAGCGATCTGCGCCGACAAGGTGGGGTCCGTCGAAGTGTAGTACAGGTCGATCACGAAACTCTGCGGTTGCTGCTCGACCCTCAAATTGTCCATGAGAACTGCCACGGCAGTGCCCTTGCGCGCATCGAGGCTATCGGCATCTGCCATCTCTGTGCCTATGCCGGCAAACACGTCCATCGCCATCTTGCCAAGGCCCTTGATCTGCTGGGTGACCGAGAGTGGAGGACTTATGAATTCGCGCTTTTCGTAAAGCTTCTGTCTGTCGACTACTTTTGCAGCAAGCGAGCTTGACCTCAAGATCGCCACCTGGCTCATGATCTTCTTGTCAGATTCCATGTTTGCAGGTGCCGGTGAAACGTCTCCAGCAAACCGGCTCAGATTGTCATCGATGAGGACGCTCGTGCCTGCCGTGTAATAATAGGTTGCAAACACCAGACGGGTAACGCCGAGCAGCAGGCCGATGGCGGCAAAAAGGACGACGAGCTTTGCTTGACGCCTGGCGATCTGTATCAGGCGGTCGACGTCTATGAACCTCTCATCGCCGGCTTCCGGCTGCTTGGCCGTGCCCGGCGGGCCGAGATAGGGGCGTAGTGCTTCCTGCATCATCTTTGCCTTGCCTATGAACTCGTTCATTGCGACACCCGCCTAACGGCCGAGACAGGCGTCTGCAGCGCCATTGCCGCTGGCTTGATGCGTGCCGCTCTGAGCGAGCCCCACGGGTATGTGCAAACAGCGATTTCGATGAGAAGTGGCCGGCTCATGAGACGCTCCTTCTTGGACCAAGCGACAGCATCTCGAGCCAGAAACCCGTTGACCAGGCTACATGCATGACCATAGCAAGTAGCCCGGCCAATGGTCCGTGGGGCATTTGCTGGCGCACGCGAAGGTAAAAACCATAGCCGATACAGGTGAACGCCCAGGCGAAAGCTGGGACGATGGCTGCCCAGTAAAACAGCGCGAGCGCAGTGCCGGCAACGGCGGGCGCGACTGTAAGCGGCAGCATTTGGCGCAAGGCTGGCATCGTCTTGTGTTTGCGAATATTGCGCGCCCGTCCGCGGCCGTAATTGAGGTATTGACAAAACAGCGCGCCAACGCTTGCGCGCGGATGATAGATCATGCTTGTCTTGCCGCTGATCCAGATCCTGTAGCCGGCCTTCGTCAGGCGGAAGTCGAGTTCGGCATCTTCATTATGGGAAAAGGTCTCGTCGTAGCCTCCAACGGCGAGAAAGGCGCTGACGCGCATCAAAGCGTGGTGTCCGTGGTCGACGTAGCGACCCGTCGATTGGTTGCGATGGGCAGAACCGCCGTTGCCGATCTTGGAGTTCTGTGCAATCGCCGCTGCTTTCTGGAATGTGTTGAAACCAGTCGTCTCCAAGGCGACGACGACGGAGGCAGCAGCGGTCATCTCGGCATCGGCAATCAGCTGCTGGCAATAATTCCTCGGATATTGACCATGGGCGTCCATGCGGACGAAATAGTCAAAATCACGGCCGTAGCGTGCCACGGCAAGATTAATCGCCGCACTTTGCAGGCGCTTCGGATTGTCAAGGAAGATGATGCGCGGATCGATGGCGCAGGCGGCCTTAATGATATCCTGCGAGCCGTCCTTGCTGCCGCCATCGGCCACAACAATGCGCCAGCCCGGCGCTTGAAGCTCCGTGCTCAGATCGTTCAGAAGCGCACCGATGTAGTTTCGTTCGTTAAGGCATGGAATGACGATCAAGCAGCAATCTTCTGGGCCCCCGTGCTTATTCATCGCGTTCAATCCTGTATGGCAAATGACGAAATGATCGGAAAGTGACCTGATGTCTTGCGAGGCGGCTTTCGCCAAGTGGGATCGTACAGATCGTGGACCAGGTAAAACACAGGCGCCATCAAAGGTTCTCCTGCTGATTTGCAGGGGCGCTGACGGTGATCGTGCCGTCGCAGGTCACAGAGCCTGCAAACAGACATCTTTCGCCCGTAGCGGTAAAGCTCACCCAGTCGACCTGCATGATCACCGGTCCTTTGTAGGCAAAAGGGCCCATCCAGCCTGTCAACGTATCGGTTCCCCACAGGCTAAAGAAGATTTTCTGCCTTGCCGTCGGAATGCGGAGCGGATCGGTAATCTCGTTGACGAGGAGGCCGTTTACGAAGAACCGCAGTCTGGAGGGCTCCCAGGTAAAGGCGAAATGGTTGAATTCCTCGTCGGCCGGACCGGCGAGCGAAACGAGCTTTTCGTTGCCGCCCTTCGCCTTCACATATTGGTTGACCTGGACAGCAGCACTGTTCTTCCCCAGCACCTCGAAATCAATCTCGTCGTGTTCCTCATGGTCGGCGGGGCCAATATAGGAGAAGAACGCCGAGTTGATGCCTGACCCGGTCGCCGTCTTTATCCGTGCCTCGTAGGTACCATAGCCGTAGCGCTGCTTCGTCTGGATTTCTGCGCATAGCAGGGCCTTCTGATCGATAGTGTCCTTTGCGAGCATGAGCGAGGCAAAGCCATCTGCAATCTTAAGCATTCTCGCCGACCAGATGCAGTTCTGGTGATCACCGTTCGTCCAGCCATCTGAAATATACCAGAAGTTGGGGTCGAGGCGGTCAAAGCTCTCCAAGAACGACGCTCCAGGGCGCCCGTCCGCGGCCCCGACGTTAGGAGCAAACCAACATGTCAGCAAGATCAGTGAAAGGATGTGCCGGAAAATGCAACTGAATCCCCGACCCGTAGCTGCACGGTCAGCATGTGAAGATTGATTGAAATTCATAATAGCAACCCGAAGCGAGTACGAGAGACAAATGGCGCGGCGACGTTGGCACTAAAAATTCCAGGCTATACTTCCCGATTCTTTTTTACAGGCAGAATACATGCATTGTTGAATCATTGCATAGTTTTCCTGCCTGATATGCGGCGCCGACGTTGCCAACTTCGACCGCGTTCAACTAATCACGATCGTCTATACCGGCATCCCGAGAACGGCGTAGCAGTATTTGCGGAGACGTTATTTCAGAAAATTGAAAGAGGCAACATAAAATTAACGAATGTGATGGCTAAAAGCTTGATTTTACGCCGTAGATTAGTGTTTGAACAAAGTTCAGCTCCTGTCGTTTCATAATGGTACAGGTAGTCATTCCGAATGCCGGAGAGGCAGGGACGTTTCGTCCGCCATGCGTGCATGCGGTTTATCATGCTGGCGCTGGAGATCATGGCACTGGGAATGCCTAGTCGTTGAAGGTCGGCGTTGTCGGCCGTGCTGGCCGCATGAAAATTTCGGTCACTTCACAGGTGGACGGCATCGACAAGGCTGAGATCAGGTTTGCTGCCACCGATTCCGGCTGCAACAGCTCGTCTGACTGGTAGAAAAGCGCCCTTGCATCATGGATAGTTTCCTGCATCGGCGTTGCGGTCTTGCCGGGAAAGATGCTGAGGACGCGCACGTCCTGATTGTTGATCTCGGCTCTCAGGACGTCGGCGAATGCCTTCAGGGCATACTTACTCATCGTGTAACCCGCAAGATCGATTTTCGGATTGAGCCACACGCTTGAGTTGATGAATGCGATATAACCCTTCTGTCTGGCCAGTGCCGGGAGAAGGAGCTGTGTCAGAACATAGGGAGCGCGCAGATTGACGCGCCAGACGTTATCGAGTTCATCCACCGGGCTTTGCGCAACCGGGCCTGAACGAAAGACGCCAGCACTGTGCACGAGGTAATCGATGCCGCGTTCGCTCACCCGCAAACGGGCGACGAATTCGGCGATGGCCCGGTCATCGGCAAGATCGACGTGATGCCAGCTGATCGATGCTCCATTGCTAAGGGACGACGGAGGGACGCCGCCGCGGGTAAGAGCATGAACGGTCACGCCGGCTCCACCGAAGGCCGAAACGATCGCCTGACCGATACCGCCCGCTGCCCCGGTCACCACTGCCACGCGCCCCTGAAGAGATTTTTCCATGATCTCCTAGGTCCTCTGTGCCGGTGCAAGTAGATCATGGCCAATCAGAAGATCGGCGGCATCGGCGATCAAATCAAACGCAAGACCCGATTTTGTGGCGATATCGAGGAGATCATGTCTGCCGTCCGAGTAGTTTAGAACCCAGAGCAGGGCCATCTGACGTATCTTCGTGTCGGATTTTCCGCCGACGGCATCATAAAGCCCGCGTTTTCCAAGTTGCGGCTCGCACATCGGCGAAAGGTTCAGGAAAGCTCGGTTGCGGTCAAGTGTTTCGAGCACGGAGGCGTAGGTATTGAGTGAGTGGGCAAGCGCTTCAGGCTTGATGAAATCAAGGTTGTCGGCCGACGTATGGTACTCAGCAAACCGCCCGTAGGGTGTGCGCGACAGACAGCCGAAGGGAAGGTTGATGCCAGGTGAGCTGAACTGCCTTTCGTCATAGCCATAGGGAGCAAACGCCATAATCGAATGGGGTTGTCCCGCTGACTTCAGCACATGTTCCACAACCCGATCGATCTCAGCCGTCTCGTGACGGCTCTTCTTATAATGAAGCATCCCGGGATCGCCGAGGTTGACGGCAATAAGACCATGTCTGATGCACGACAACCGCTCGCGGTTCGTCGAAAGCCAGGCAATCGAACCGATGGTGCCCGGAATGAAGAGCAACCGCACGGAATAGCGCCGCTGTGCCGCCATCAAAAGCTTGGCAAGCTCGACACAGACGGCGATGCCCGACAGGTTGTCGTTGGCAAGTGATGGATGGCAGATATGGGTCGAGATAACGATTTCGTCGGTCGTGGTACCGGGGATGAAACATTCGCCCCACAGAAGTTCGCCATCTGAAAGTGTTGAGTCTATCAGGACCTCGTAGGTTCCTTCGCTCATCGCCTCCAGGGCGTTCTGGGAGAGGCAGAAGCCCCAGTCTGCCTTGTAGTAGGTCGTCCGGTAGGGGATCCAGGCGGGATGGGCGGGGTCGGTGTGCAGATGAAGCTTCAGTGCATTAAGCGGCAATGTCGCGCGGATCGGTCGGGAATAGTTGACGACGTGCAGATTGCTTGCTTTGAAGTCGATGATCCGGTTGCCCTTCTCGTCCTTCACATAGGCATCGCGGATGCTCCATTCCTGCGGGACGGTCCAGTCAAAGATCTGCGTGCCGCTTGCTATGCGATGAATCGTAACCGGAATTTCCTGCCTGATAATCTCAAGGGTCTCGACGACGCCCGGACCGGTGATGCTGCGACAGATCGGAAAAAGTCGCTCGATGAGGGCAGCCATCCGCGCGCCGGCAGGCTCCTTGTCTGTCGCGCTGACGGCGCTCAAGCAACGACCTCGACATTGGGAAGCGGAACGACAAACTGGCTGCCCAAGCCTTTGAGCTCCGACATTTGGCTGATGATCTCATCCTTGATGTTCCAGGGCAGGATCAAGACGTAATCGGGCTTGGTTTCTGCAATCTTTTGTGGTGCGTGGACCGGGATGCGGGTGCCCGGAAGCAAGTGGTTCTGCTTGTGAGGGCTGACATCGACAGTATATTCGATAAGATCCGTACCAACGCCGCAGAAATTCAAAAGCGTGTTGCCTTTTGCCGGAGCACCATAGGCGACAACGGTCTTCTTGCTTTCCTTTGCATCGATCAGAAATCGCAGAAGATCGCGCTTGGAGCGGTGGACCTGCTCGGAAAATTTGCTGTAGCGTTGGATAGAATTGACGCCGCCTTCAATTTCGCGGGCACGCAGTTCATCTACACGCACCGAGACCGGCTGGCTTTGATCTTCGGCGTGGCGAGCATAAATGCGCAACGATCCCCCTTGTGGAGCGATCTCGTCGACATCGAAGATCGTCAAGCCGTGGTGGGCAAAGATTTTCTCGACACTAAAAAGTGACAGGTACGAATAGTGCTCGTGATAGATCGTATCGTAGTAATTGAGCTCCAGCATCTTCATGAGATGCGGAAACTCGATCGTTGCGATGCCGGTTGCCGACAATACGATCTTGATGCCGGCAACAAAATCGTTGATGTTGGGGACATGCGCCAGCACGTTGTTGCCGATCAGCAGGTCGGCGGTGAGACCATCGCCAACCAACTGCCGTGCCGTCTCCACACCGAAGAACTGTACCCTGCTCGGGATGCCGGCCTCTACCGCGACAGCCGCGACGTTGGCACATGGTTCTATGCCGAGCACCGGAACGCCGCGTTCCTTGAAGTTTTTCAAAAGATAGCCGTCGTTGCTGGCAATTTCGATTACCTGGTGGCCCGAGTCGAACTGAAACCGCTCGACCATATGATCAACATATTCGCGCGCATGTTTCAGTACCGAGGCCGAATAGGAGGAGAAATAGGCATACTCGCTGTCGAAGATGTCTTCGCGCGGCGCCATGGGAGGCACCTGGACCAGGAAGCACTCGTCGCAGACGAACGCATGTAGTGAAAAGAACGG
Source organism: Rhizobium etli 8C-3 (assembly GCF_001908375.1). Taxonomy (NCBI): domain Bacteria; kingdom Pseudomonadati; phylum Pseudomonadota; class Alphaproteobacteria; order Hyphomicrobiales; family Rhizobiaceae; genus Rhizobium; species Rhizobium etli. The sequence continues at coordinate 893,189 of NZ_CP017244.1, forward strand.
TTCGGCGTCCTGCGTTTTGTCGACGGCGATATAGGAGTTTGCAAGCGGTGACGCGCCAAGGTCGACGACCGTCTGAGTGAGAGCGGTGTTGCAAAACCTGCAGTTGAATGAAGCCATGATCTTCGTCCCCCTAGACGAAACGATACGGTGAAGAATTGGTTGAAACGCGGCTCCAAGAGACGTTTAGCTTTGCGGATCGGTTTGCAGAAGAACAACTGCCGGCAAAGCATCGTCCATGAGTTTCAGGCTTCTTGGAAATGATACGTGGTGAAGCATCGGCAAACCTCCCTATCGGCCAGCAGTGGCAAGGCGCGTCTCGCGCCGTTTGACGCGACGATCTAATTCAGGCACCAGAGCGGGAACAGCGTCAGGCTCCGTTGTCATGCGGTTCGTGGCGCGGAACACCACCTCCGATGGTCGCCCGACCAGATAACTGGATACGCCGTTTTCAAGGGCATTGCGGTAAACGCCGAGCGCGCCATCGACTGCATCGAGCGTCTTTGCAATCTCGGGGTCGCCGTGCGTGTAACTGACAACGAAGGAGGGAGCGAGAACGCCGCGCTTGATCAGTTCCTGCAGAAACAGCGTGCGGAACGCCTGGGAGGGACGACCATCCTCATCAAGCGTTGCGTAGACGAGGTTACTTGCCAACCCGAAGACGCTGAAATGATTTCCTATTCCATGGCTGGCCGCAATCTGCGAAATGCCTTGTCGAAGCGCCTCGCCTTTTTCATAAAGGTGCTCGATCACCGGCTCGTCACGATAGATCTTCATCGTTGCAATTGCCGCCGCCATGGCGTGCGTTTCAGCGCCATGAGTGGTCGACAGCAGGAAGACCCGTGGCTTCTCGCGCTGATCTATACCGCCCAGCTCCATGAATTCGCGCTTTCCCGCAAGTGCGGAGACCGCAAAGCCATTGCCCATCGCCTTGCCGAAACAGGATAGATCTGGCTGGATATCGTAAAGAGCCTGCGCTCCGTTCCGATGCCACCGGAAACCGGTTATCATCTCGTCCAGGATGAAAAGTGCTCCATTGGCATGACAAAGATCACGCAGACGGTGCAGGAAATTATCCTTCGGCGGTTCGCCTTTCGATGGCTCAAGAATGACAGCCGCGATCTTACCGGGATGTTGCTCAAACAGTGCTCTGGCACTGTCAATTTCATTATAGCAAAACGATAGCGTCATATCCCGTACGGCTTTCGGGATGCCGGCATTCATGGGCGTTGTCCCGATAAACCAATCGTCGGTCGAAAAGAACGGGTGATCGGCACATCGAGCAACGAGGTCGCGCCCGGTGACGGCTCTTGCCAAACGGATTGCGCCAGAGGTCGCATGTGATCCATCCTTGCAGAATTTGACCATTTCGGCGCCTTGGATCGTCTCAAGAAAGATTGCTGCGCAATCCACCTCGATGACTGCCGGTCGCGTGAAGTTCGCGCCGTTTTTCAGCTCCCGCTCGACAGCGCGCAGGACCTTTGGATAGGCGTGGCCGAGGGAGACTGCGCGGTTTCCCATGCCAAACTCGATATACTTGTTGTCGTCGACATCGAAGACATAGGCGCCGTGCCCCCGGGCGATGAAGCCCGGCGACAAGACCGGATACTGATCGTCGCCCTTTGCATAAGTGTGCGCTCCTCCCGGAATCAACCGTCGGGCTCGCTGACGCAACTCATTCGAGTGCTCAAAGTTACTAATGAGGCTGGTCACCGGTTTCTACCCCTCCGAAAACACGTCGCACGCCGTTGCAAGAAGCGTTGGAGGACGTGTCTAACGACATTTTAAAATGGCTGAGCGGGGAAGGGTGACCGTGGGATGTCCCAAGCGCGGGAAGGCCATGCCTTGAGATATCAAAGCGGCCAAAATTCTTTCTGAAAAACTGTTGAGCCAGCCGCATATATTGCAACGCTAGCCAAATTGAAATCATGCAACGGTCGCATGATTTCAAGTTCGTCAGGTACACACTGGATACACTCAAGTACACTATACTCCACTGCTACTGTTCAAGAGTTATCACCAAAGCAACAACATGTAAATGACAATTAATGAGGAGTTAAAATTGCAATCACGCTGGTGTATTTGTGTGCTTTGATATTTGGTGCCAATGGCATTGCGTTGGATGAAGCATGCAATTGTAACCAAATCCCATGGAGTTGTACCAAAACGGGATTCGGGAATTTTCCCCTTTGGGCTTCAGTTAAGATTCTTCCTGTAGGGAGATTTGAGTCCTTGTCATTTTCGGTGGATGAATGTTTCACTTCCCGATGCGTTGGCGCCGCAATCCGAACCCGCAGTCGATCGGCAGGCAAAGGCTCTTGTGGCTCGATAACGCCTTCGATGCGATCTACGCTGTCAGCGATATACACGGTTGCGCTGATGAACTGGCAGAAGCAAAACGACGCATAGACCATGACGCTCGGGCCTATCGTGGCCCAAAGCTCCTCGTTTTTCTCGGCGACTACGTTGATCGCGGTCCCGCCAGCAGCAAGGTCCTCGACATGCTTGGCGCAGAGCCGCCTGATGGCTTCATGCAGGTCGCGCTTTCGGGCAATCACGACGACGAATTCGCCCGAATGTTCCGCAAACCTTCCATCATTGGCGATTGGCTCGACTTCGCCGGGACCGAAACGCTTGCTTCCTACGGTATCGACGTTGCGCATGTCATCAAGACGAAAGGGACGCGCGGCCTTCAAGGCCTTGTCGCGGATCGCGTGCCAGAAAGGCACATCGCCATGATCGAAATGATGCCGGTCTCGCTTCAGATCGGCAAATTGCTCTTCGTGCACGCCGGCATAAAGCCTGGCGTCGATATGTCCAAACAAACGGATATGGATCTCATGTGGATCCGCGAGCCGTTCTTAAGCGAGGGCCCGCGTCGGCCGCTCTTCGTGGTCCACGGGCATACCCCTGTCCTGCAGCCGACCTTCGGACCGCAGCGGGTTGCCATCGACACGGCGGCGGCGGCCACTGGCCACCTGACGGTGCTGAAGATCGCCGAGGAAAGCTTCAATTTCATCTGACACGGGCTGGACCCTTTGGGTGGGTCTGGCCGCGCAGTCGCCCAGGTGTCGCGATGTTCGCAGCCTCGTTAAGAACGATGCCGTCGGCGGCGTTGCCGTGAAAATCGACGGCATAGCGTCGCGGGACGCCTGCACGCAATGACATCTCTCGTCTGAAATTGCGAGGGATGACAGGCCATCACTCTTCACTGTTTAGCCGTTGAAGACAAATTGCAGGGCGCATTGCCGACAGATTCTGGCGATCGCCGGCCACCCTTGCGCCCGCTGTTCAAGCGCATGGCGAAATTGGCAAGAGGGGCAAGGTGTGACTTTGAGTGAATCAACCCAAGTTCTTTAGGAGAGGCGCGGGCCGCTTCGACCGGTGAAGTAAGTCGCCGACGTGCGAACACCAACAGCTACCCAGGAAAACCGATGAACAAATAAGAAACCATGTTACACGGGACAGATAAGCAAGTTTCTCCGGTTTAACTGTTCTATTGACACCGTCTTCTAAGCTGATAACCCATGACTAACAAAACTGAAAATCCTTCTACGAACTAGGATATTCATGAAATATCGGCCGGAGATTGACGGGTTACGGACGATAGCAGTTATGCCGGTGCTGTTCTTTCATGCCGGAGTCACTGGATTTTCTGGCGGATTCGTCGGCGTCGACATTTTTTTTGTTATTTCCGGCTTCCTCATAACAAGAATTCTGGACGAAGATCTCAAGAATCGTCGCTTTTCCATACTGACATTCTACGAGCGGCGTTTTCGCAGGATCATTCCGGCACTGGTTTTCTATATTTTACTGACGGCGATCGCCGCCTACATGCTTTTCCTGCCGCCATTCTTCGAAGACTTCGCCCGAAGCCTGGTGGCCGTCGGGACGTTCACCTCAAATATCTATTTCTGGAAGTTCTCAGGTTATTTCGAAAACAGCGCGCTGTTACGTCCGCTGCTGCATACTTGGTCGCTTGCGGTCGAAGAGCAGTTCTACATCTTCATGCCGATCGCCATGTGGCTGCTCTACAAAGTGAACTTCCGGGTGCGATTGGCGGCATTCGCACTCGCCTTAACACTGTCCCTGGCTTTAAGCATCTATGCAATCGACGTCGCACCGACGGCAAATTTCTTCCTCTTGCCGACACGAAGCTGGGAGCTGTTGATTGGAAGCTTGCTGGCGCTTTGGGGCGGACAAAGCACGCTGTCCTACCGGTCAAACAGCGCCGTTGCGATCGGTGCGGCGATCTTGATCCTCTATTCGGTATTTGCCTATACCGATGCGACCCCATTTCCCGGGCTTGCAGCGGTTTTGCCATGCGCGGGCGCAGCTCTCATCATCTATACAGGCGGCCCGACCCGTTCCGTGGTTGGAAAAATCCTTGCGAGCGCGCCGTTCGTGTTCATCGGCAAGATTTCCTATTCGCTCTATCTGGCGCACTGGCCAATCACCGTCTTCGTCCGATACGTGACCCTGGAGGAGCCCAATGGGCTCCACGCCATGGGCATCGTCGCCGCGAGTCTCCTGCTTGCCATTTTCTCCTGGCGCTTTGTCGAAACGCCATTCCGTCTGCAGACCGTGAGTTGGACCCGGCGCGCGCTCATAGGCTCAGCGCTTGCCAGCATGACGATCGTCTCGCTGTTCGGTTACGCGGGGGTTGCCGCTCATGGCTTTCCCCAGCGTTTTCCAGGCTATGCAACAAACGTCGAAGCGCGCATGCTTGACGTTTCAGCAGTTGTAGCGAGCGCGGATACGACAGTGCAGGCCGGCCAGACGTGGCGGAATGGCACGTGCTTTTTCGAAGACGACGATGGCTTTAAAAAATGGCTCCCCGAAAATTGCGCTTTGACGACAAGCACCGGCGATGTCGCGCTTTTGTGGGGGGATTCCTATGCCGCCCACTACGCCCCCGGGATCGTCGCCAACGCTGCGTCCATTCCTGGCCGAGTCTATGAGTATACATTTGCCGGCTGCCCTCCCGTCCTTGCCTACTACTCCTACGCCAGACCGAACTGCCAGGCATTCAATCAGAAGGCTTTAGACATCATCCGCTCACTCGACGTTAAGACGGTCGTGCTCTCGGGCCGGTGGGTTGATTTGCAGCGCCGGGGGCTGGAAATGCTCGAAGACACCGTCAGACAGCTTCAGGCGGAGGGCGTCCGGGTGATAGTGATCGGGCAATCGCCAATGTTTGTAACCAATGTCGACGTCATTGCTTTTAAGAAGGCCGCCTCCGGCCAAAAAGCGGCCTCCTGGTCAACCGTGATCGATCACGATTTCAACGAGCGGCTGCGTATTGCTGCGGGCGGCGCCGATTTCGTTGATCCGATTGCAATGGATTGCACAGCCGGCGAGTGCCCTTACATTGACGATGGCAGAATGCTTTATTTCGATTCCGGCCACCTGTCGAATTTCGGCAGCGCTCGCGTAGTCGAACGCTATTTCCCGCTCGTATCCCGTGTCAATTGAAGTAAGCGCCGGTTGACTTTCGGCCGGGCCACCCCAGGGCCTTGCCCACTCCGCTTTTTTTCAGGCTGCAAGGGCATAACTCCTTCCCTCAAGCCTGGGCCTCTTCGTCAGGTGATCGTTGTCGCCAGTGGGTCGCGATGTTTGGTCTGAAAAGAACGGATTGATCTATCTTTCGAGCGCGGTCGCGACTTCGATCGGAGGGAAGGCCGAACGGGGATTTTCGCATTGCAGGAGAAGAGCGACGATCGCCACGCCGAATAACACATCCCAAGTAAGATGGAGTACGACGCGTTGCAAAGGAAGAGCAGCATGCTGGACGGCTGGACGATTCTTCGCCGCTCATCACCGCGGCAAGGACGAGTACGCCGAGGGAACAACCCCATTGAATCAGCCATATATATGTTGATGCAAGGGCCGCAGCCCGAGGCCCGTCTCCAGCACTACGCGGCAAACATCTCCGCCTGTTCGCGGCGCAACAGATCGATGGTGCGGCCCGCCGGTAGCACCACATCGGCATAGGTAAGGACTTGATCCTTCGCTACGGCGTGTTTCACGACGCATCCCTCTGCAACCCCCATGGGCAGCAGATCCTGAGCACTGGCGACGTCGATGCGCTCGCACTGGCCATAGCTCATGTAGCCGCCCAAACCGTCGATCGTTTCGCCAGCATCAAGGTCGCGCTTCGCAGTCGCCACAACCTCGACCTTTGGCCCTTCCAGTGGCTGAAGCACCGGATCGCGTAAAAGTACAACTCGAGCCACTGAGAGGGGGACCTCAAAATGGCAGAGATGGTACGGTGTGTAAAAGCTATAAAGCGGGCCGGTTCCGAGCTTGTAAAGGTTCAGGTAATGCTGTTGCTTCGGATCGTCGTGATAGGCGAGAACAAAGACACCCGGACCTGGTATCGCTCCCACAACATAATCGACAGCTCCACCTACGGCTTTCAGTGCCTCAATGTCATACGCATTGACGAGTTCATCGACATGGCCACGATGCTCGAGACCCATCATGCCGCGCTTCAAAATGGACATACCAGTGCCGTTGGCGACGATAGCTTGCTCGAAGCTAATCTTCGTGCCATCAGCGAAGCTGGTGACCATATGCGGGTCCTGCCCCCATTTTGCCGCGAATGCGGCCTGCGTTGTCGGTGTGCGATAGGGATCCTGCAGACCCTTGATATTGCCGCACACCAGCGGCGTTAGCCCGATGGATTTGACGAAGCGCCACAAATTCATCTGGACCCCGGGCTGGTCTCCATCGCAGGCCGTGAAAATAACCCCTGCCGCATCGGCCTTTTTCTTGAGAAGCGGGCCGACCGTACCGTCCAGTTCGGCGTTCATCGTCACCATGTCGCGACCGTGCGCGATTGCACCTAAGCTGACATTGGCGCCATATTCGATCGCACCCGTCGCATCGATCAGGCAATCCAGGTCACCCGACTCATAAAGCAATGCTGGATTGTCAGTGACGGCCGGCACGCCTTCGGCAATCAAGTCGGAAAGCTTGCTGCTATCGGAAGCGTAGGATGCTTCAAGGCCGGCATCGCGGTAGGCCAATATTGCCTTTTCCACGTTTCGGTTGCAGATCACGCCAAGGACCATTCCTGGCACGGAATTGGAGATCTGGTTGACGATGCCCTTGGCCATAAAGCCTGCGCCATACATCCCGACCCTGATGGGACGGCCATCCTCTTCCCGCTTCTTCAGGAGCGTGTCAATCACCATCAAAACCTCCTGCTAGACGCCGCGTAGGCGTTCCACGCCATGAAAATCCTCGTCGAAGTCGGGCCATTTCGCGTCTTTCTCCGAAATTATGGCCCCTTCAACCGGCCAGGCGATGCCGAACTTCGGATCATTCCAACGCACACCGCGCTCCGAATTTGGATCATAGAATTCGCTGGCAAGGTACAATGCTTCGGTGTTGGGCCTTAGTGTTACAAAACCGTGGGCAAAGCCGCGGGGCACATAAAATGCCAGCCGGTTCTCACCCGTTAGCTCAACTGCGTGCCAACCAAGGTATGTCGCCGAATTGGGTCGCAAATCGATGATGCAATCCCACAGTGCTCCGGAGAGGCACCGGACGATCTTAACTTCTGGCGAGGGCGGGAGTTGATAGTGCAGTCCACGCAGGGTGCCTGCTTCGGCGTTGAACGAGTTATTGACTTGTACGAAGCGGCCTTCGAGGCCGGCATCGGTCATTTCTCTTTCGCAAAAGACGCGCTGAAACCACCCGCGTTCGTCGCCGCGCGGTTCCGGCTCGATAACGTATGCACCATCCAAAGGCGTCGCGTGAAACTTCATGCTGCTAGCCTCGTATCCCTCTGTTTAGCGGCCAGCTGCGATGCAGCAGCCCCCGACTGTAGAGCGATGACATTCTGAGCATCCTTGGATGGCTCGCAAAGATTAATCTCGATCATGTGCTCTTCACGCTGCTCCGGAAGTTTAGTGTGCATTAGCGATAAATTTATAACTTTTAAAGTCAACAAAATACACACCTCGTACAAATACAATGTCAATACAGGGGGGTTATGTTAAAAGAATGACGATCGAACTTTGAAAGAAGCAAGGAACTCTGGTAGAAACAGTGTCTTAAACGTCTGTGCTAATTAAAATCGATACTTGCCAATATCGACAATACCATATCGTTTATTCCACCGTGCTATATGCTACCTTCCGCCATTACGCAATGTCAACTCTTAAGACTTATTCATCAGGAAGAAATAATGTCGTTCGATAAACGCCGAGACCGAAGATTACAGGACAACATCACCTTGACGTTGCTAATTGCGGGAAGCGATAGCGTGACCGGGAAGGCGTGATGAATGCTGCGGCATGTGCTGCATCATGAAACGGGCCGTTTGGGACACTCATCATTGACGATCCGGCGGATTGAAACGGTGTGGACGGTCAGACCGTGCCACAAGCAGGCGGCGCGCCGCGTCTAGCTTTTGAACGCTGGTAAGACCTCTTTGGCAAAGACGTCAATGAACTCGGCTTGGTTGCGCCCGACATTGTGCAAGAATACTTTTTCGAAGCCCATCCGCGCATCATCACCCAACCATGCGATATGATCTGCAGGATCGGCCGAAATGCGGACATGCTGATCCATGTCTTCTGGACGAACGTGCCGACAGGCATCGTCGAAATCCCCAGTGAGACGGAGGTCTTCCGCCATCGCCGCTGTTACCGCGTTGCTGCGCCACTGGTCGTAGGCATTCGCGCGTGCCTCAAACTGACTTCTTGCGAAGGAGACATGGGCCTGCAGATAGAGAGGTTTTCCGTTCCCGCCGCCGAGCCTGAAGGCGTCTATGATCTCTGCGAGCCGTTCGCGGGGTTGATTGACGGTGATTAACGCATCTGCCCAGTGGCCGGCCCACTCGGCTGTTCCTGGTGAAAGTGCACCGGCAACGATCATCGGTGGTTCGGCTGGAAGCGTATAAAGTTTCGCCTCGTCAACCTTGATCGGCTTCAGCCGACTGACCGTCCGTCCTGCCCAGAGCTCCTTCATGATCTCGACCCCGGCAAGCAGCCTGGCGTTCCGTTCCGCCTTGGATGGCCAGTCGCCGCCGACAACGTGCTCGTTCAGAGCCTCGCCGCTGCCAACCGCCAGCCATGTCAGCCTTCCCGGAAAGAGCTCGCACACGGTCGCGGCAGCCTGCGCAGTGATCGCAGGGTGATAGCGCCAACCAGAAGGAACCGTGATGAGCCCAAACGGCAGACGCGTTGCCTGCATTGCCGCTCCAAGCCATGACCAGACGAAACCCGACTGGCCCTGGCGTTCGCTCCACGGGGCGAAATGATCAGAAGACATAATGCTCTGGAAGCCCGTGGCCTCGGCACGCTTCACATAGTGTAGCAAGTCCGAGGGTGTGAACTGCTCATGGGACGCATGATATCCTATATGCATCAGCCGGCCTCCTTTTTTGAAGCGAGCCACCGATAACCATATGGTGCCATTTTGACATTCAGCGTGGTCGATGCTTCGAAAACGTCTCCACTCGTCATGTCTTGCAGGCGCTCGCAGTGGACAGCATCGAGTGATACCTCGACATCGACCGAGTGGTCGCCCAGGTTGTGCACCACCAGCAGGACGGAGCCGGCATCTTCAAATCCATATGCCAGGATCGCCGGGTGGTCTGCGGTCAGTCGCACAAAACGGCCCTGGGAGAAAATGACGTTCCGACGACGAAAGGTGATCAGCCGCTTGATGCAGCTAATCAGCGAGTCTGGATCCTTCTGCTGGCTTTCGACATTCACATGCTTGTATGAAAACGGGCCTCGCGAAATTGGAGGCTGACAGATCGTTTCGGCCTTAGCAGTCGAAAATCCGCCATTTCGTTCCGAAGACCATTGCATTGGTGTCCGCATGGCATTGCGTCCCTCTTGGGAAAGGTCCTCGCCCATTCCGATCTCATCGCCGTAGACGAATAGTGGTGGCCCGCGCAGGGAAAGAATGATGCTGAAGGCAAGTTCGATCCGCCGCTGGTCGCCGTCCAGCATCGGCGCCAGTCGGCGCCGGATGCCGCGGCCGAAGACCTGCATGTTTTCCTCGGGAGCAAAAGCTTTGAAGACGACGTCCTTCAACTCCGGCGGCACGCGCGAAAAGTCCAGGTCGTCGAGATTGCGCAAGAAGTTTGCCCAGCCACACAGAACAGGCGGCTCGGGCAGCAAACTGAGCGCCTCGTAAATCGGCGCCGCCTCCTTTTTCGCCATCGCAGCAAAAATGTAGCAAGACAGCATGAAATTGAAGAGCAGTCCCAACTGATCGCCCTCGCCGAAGTAGAGGCTCATCTCACTTGGATCGAGATTGACTTCCCCAAGCAAAACGCCACCTGGCCGCCGCTTTTGCAGATACCCACCAACATCGCGCAATACTCCGTGAGGATCGCGTGGGTTTGCCCTTTCCAGCCCATTGTCGCCGATGATGAGCGGCGCTGCGTCCAAGCGGAAGCCGCTGATTCCAAATGCGAGCCAGTAGTCGACGACGCGTTCGATCTCCCAGCGAACCTCGGGATTGGCGAAGTTGAGTTCAGGCTGGAAGTGATAGAATTTGTGAAAGTAGTAGGCTCCTGCGACGTCGTCATACGTCCATAGCTTCGACTCCTCGCCGGGGAAGATCGACGTGGCGCCGGCTTCAATCGGCGGCGGATCATTGCTCCATACGTAATAATCGCGATAGCGCGTTTGATGGTCGCGTCGAGCGGCCTCAAACCAGGGATGTTCGTTTGATGTGTGATTGGCGACGAGATCGATGATCACCCGCATGCCTTGCTCGCCGGCCCTGTGGAGAAATTGCAGGAAGTCATTACGCGTTCCCACCTTCGGATTGATGGCGTAGAAGTCACTGACGTCATAGCCATTGTCTCGGTCCGGACTGCCATAGAAGGGCAACAGCCAGATACAAGTTACGCCGAGCTCACCGAGATATGGCAACTTTTCCGTCAGGCCGACGAAATCACCTATGCCATCGCCATTTCCGTCAGCGAATTTCTCGACATCCACGCCGTAGATAACGGCGTCGATATACCAGGGAACAATCGATTCAGGCATCTGGGAACCCAGTTTGGACCACCCGATAGCGCGATAGGACGAAGGACAGCAGCGCTGTGATCTGCACCACCGATGAGACCCCTAGTGCGATTGGCCCTCGTTCATGTCGGCGGGATCATAATTCGGATCCCAGTCTTTTTCCGGCTTTTGCCTGCCTGGAGGGTTCTTGTGAACCGTGGCATCCTCCGAACCTGTTATGACGGTGGGCTTGGCGCTGTGGACGCCGGAAGCCTTTCTGTCTGCACGAGACCTCGCAAATTGCCCGGCTGCATCCTTTCTAGGGTTGCCACCCATTTCAGGTCCCTCCTTTTGTCTTGAAGGCATCGGAAAGATTTTTCTTCTCTGGATCACGATTGTTTTCACCAAGCGCGTCCCGATCATTGTCCGGATCGTCTTTCGGCGGAAGATAGCCTCGCGGAGTGTTGCCTTTGGGGCCTTCCCAACGTGGCGACTGATCAGTGGTTCCTGGTGGACCATTCTTCGGTGTATTCATGCCCATCTTGGTCCTCCGTTTGTCTATGGGTTGTGGCAGGCTTGCTGGCTGCCGTCGCTGTAATCATTCCTGAGGGTCTAACCCTTGATCAACTCCAATGTTCCCAAGTCGGAGCAATGGGGATTTTGACCGTCGAGCCAGAAGCCGCCAGCAGATGCTCGCTGGCGCGCTTCAACTTGTCTTACCGGCAGGGTCCCGGCACTTGCCATCAGATGATCGGTTTGCCCCCTGTAACGGCAATTGTTGCGCCTGAGACATAGCTCGACAGGGGATCGGCGAGCATTACATAGGTCGTCGCCAGTTCTGCCGGCTGCCCGGGGCGCTGCATGGGAACCTGTTTTCCGAAGTTCCTGACTGCGTCCTCCGGCAGGGTTGACGGGATCAGTGGCGTCCAGATTGGCCCGGGTGCCACTGCATTCGCCCGAATTCCCTTGTCCGCAAGCATTTGGGCGAGGCCAGCGGTAAAGTTCTGGATGGCGCCTTTTGTTGTGGCATAGGCAAGCAGGTGTGGGCTTGGACTGTCAGCGTTGATCGAGGCAGTGTTGATAATGGCGCTGCCCGGTTTCATGTGCGTAACAGCTGCTTTGCAAAGGTAGAACATCGCATGGATATTGACCTTGAATGTCAGCTCCCATTCCTGGTCACTTATCTCTCCAATGTCGCTAAAGCTTGCCTGGTGAGCGGCATTGTTGACGAGAATATCGATGCCGCCGAGTTCTGCCCTGGCCGTATCGATGATGTGGCGGCAATGCACCGGATTTTGGATGTCGCCGCGCATGAGGATGGCTTTGCGACCGGCTTTTTCGACCCATTTTTTTGTTTCATTTGCGTCGTCATCCTCGTCCAGATAGGCGATGAGAACATCGGCACCTTCACGAGCGTAAGCGATCGCGACGGCGCGGCCAATACCGCTGTCGCCGCCGGTGATGATCGCCTTCTTGTCCTTGAGGCGACCAGAACCACGGTACGTATGTTCGCCATGGTCAGGCAATGGCGACATGGCTTTCGTCGATCCGGGCATTGGCTGTCTCGGGGTGTCGAAGGGCGGGGCAGGATAGTGTGGCATGGCGATCTCCCGGATTGCGTGTTAAGGTTCTTAGGCCATTTGGAGATGATCCTCGAAAGCTGGACGGCGCCTAGCGTTCGCGTGACGATTGATCTGCCCGCTTTTGTGCCCCTGAGTGGTTGCCGGGGCGATGCAGGCGACTGGAACGCGTTTCGGGTCTCCTTGGCTGTGTCTTAAAACAACTTCCAAAGACGCTTAGAGTTCCTACGATTGCTTTGTCGTAAGCGTGTCGCGAAGCAGTTTCGAAAGCTCCGCCTCGTCCCGCACGCCGAATTCAAACCAGTCAATGAGGGCTTTCGCCTGCACGATGGCCGCCTCGCTCGAGGGCTCGCAATCTTGCTCGGTACACCATTCGCGAAGAACGCGATCGAGCATGTTCAAGGTTTCGCTTGTCAGCGGTTCCTTCGGCCAGTCCGTCTTTGCCATGGTTACCCCGTTTTTGGACGACGATAGCGACCCACGGACAATGAGCAATCACCAGAAAGCCACACGCGCCGAAAATCTGAGCGGCCCGGTTATGAACCTTCGAACCGGTGGCGATGGCTTGGCGCGATAGCCGTTTTGCGACTGACCCTATTTTTTGCGAGGATGCTCCACGTCTCTTCCAGCTTCGATCATATTGCCGCGACGCTTTGCAATAACGGCCTGGCGCAGTGTCCTTGCTGCGTTTCGGACCTCGTTCTGCATATCGAGATCCTTTTCGAAGGTGACGTGGCTGGTGGCATATGCCTCCCAGTAGCCGATGTAGCGATCGATTTCAGCGAGCGCTCCGGCGGAGATCAGCTCCATCGAGCGCAACCAGTCTGATACGCTTCGCCGGACATTCTCTGCCCCTTCCGTATCCCCGTGGACGACGACCGAGAACAGGCGATCCTTGAGATGCCTGGGGTAGTTCCACCCCTTTACCTCAATTGCCTTTGCTTCGCGGGCGTGTTTGCCATGAGTGCTTGTCGGATCCGGATTGCCACCGTCTGCGCAAACAAGTCGGTCCATCATGAGCTTCAGTGGAGAGGAGGTCGCGTACCAGTTGACTGGGGTTACGATCATGATGCCGTGTGCCTCGACCCACAGCGGATAGATGTCGTTCATCCAGTCGTGGATTTGCCCGAGAGAGTAGTTCGGATAGCACGAGCACGGCCAGTGACATAGGGGTGCCGCTGTGGAGAAGCACGACTTGCATGGATGGATCTGCCGCCCATATTCCGACGCAATACGGCTAAGGTCGAGGACCTTGACTTTGAAATCGGAGTTTTCCTGGAATATCTGCTTCGCCAGTTGGATCATCCTGTAACTTTTCGATAGTTCGCCGGGACAGGTGTGTTCGCTGCGCGACGATCCATTGATCAAAAGCACCCTCGACGGTCCATTTGCATCCTCGTGGCGCGATTGCGCCTCCTGAACCGCGCGCCGAGCCTTGAGCCAGTCCGCAGAAAGCTCGTAGTCTGGGTCGAAGAAATTCGGGCCAGCTTTCCTCGTCACTGGACTCTTGCGGGAGTGCAGATAGGCCTGCCAGGCTGCAGATGCCACCTTATCGATTTCGGCTGCCAAATCTGCGAAAGCTTTGTCCCTGAACTGGTTCAGGAACCGCTTCTTGAATTCCCTCTCATCGAGACGAGGACTAGGACTTCCCCTGCGCGGTTCGAGGGCGTCCAGGCTGGATAAAATTTCATGAGACATTAAAGCCTCCCACATGTCAGCAAGTCCACGGGAACGTCCGCCGCGCTGTCGCTCCTTAGCGACCGTCCGCACAAGGAGGCGCCAGTGGCCGAACGTGAAGCATCACCCTTGCGTGAAAGAGCGTATCGGCTCTTGGGACCTGCGGCAAACCCAAAGGGTGGGGCTGGCAAATGGGTATCGCGTCCGCAAGAACGGGACGACGGTCTCGACGAGTTTGAGAGAAGATCCAAAGGCACGAGGGTCGCATCCTACGCATCGGCATCGTTTCAGCAGGTAAGAGTGTCGAGACATCGCGGTGAAAACGACAATCGGCTCAGGAACCATCCTTTCCGGCAGGAGTTGAGCGCACGAGCGATCACAGGGCAATCCGGTCGAGGCCTGTAAGAGGCACCCGGCGCGTGTTCGCAGTGCCATTGCGCGCTGTGATGTGACCCGCAAATCTATAGGAGAAACATCATGGCTAAAGGCGACACAACCCTCTCGCAAGACCTCGACGCCGACGTCGAGCTACAGGCTCATCTCGCCGCGCTTGAGGCCGAAACGGCGTCCGACAGCGGCCCGCCGCAAGCATATTCTTTCCAGCGGGTGAGAGAAGACCTTGATCATGTGCGGGACGAGATCGAAAATATCCGCTCAAGGCTGTCAGTCGTCAAACAGCAGGCGGTAGTTGTCGCCAAGTCCAATCTCGAATGGGCCGACGCGAGCGCTCATGACCAACTCGGCAGCTACCCTTGGGCGAAGCTTGCCGGTGCCATGGCCGCGACCGCTTTTGGCGTGCGGGTGCTGAGACACCTTCCTGTGAATGCGATCGCGACGGTCGCGATCTCCTTGATCGTCGCTCGCCTCGAGGCGAAATCGCGCCGATAGGAGAAACTAGATGCAATCGGAACAGCATCTCCAGCACGCTATTCAGATCGCAACCGAGGCTCACGACGGCCAGCAGGACAAACTCGGAAAGCCTTACTTTGACCACTGCCGAAGGGTCGCGGACGCGGTCTCTGGCGACGAAGAGAAAGTGGTCGCCTACCCTTCACGATGTGCCTGAGAAGGCTTGGGGATGGACGCTGGATCGGTTGAAGGAAGAGGGCTTTTCCCAGGCCGTCCTCACCGCGGTCGATGCCTTGACGAAAAGGCAAGGCGAGGAAGACGAGGTCTTTGTGCGGCGGGCAATCGCCAACCGGCTGGCACGGCCTGTCAAGCAGGCGGATCTCGAGGACAATCTTGACCAAGCGCGGCAAATGGGAAGCGACACGCTAAAATACGAGCGCGGACTTGCGATCATTGCGGAAGCCTCTTCAGCAGATTGACAAAAAGTGTCGAAATGGTCCGGTTCCACGAAGGCGATGGGTCTTTGCGCATGACCTGAAATTTGCCGCTTCAGACACGCCCGAAGACAAAGTTGAAATCGGCAGGTTTCAGTTTGATCCACTGGTTTGGTCCGAGGAAGAACTTCAGTGAAGAGATAAAGAACTTAAACGAGGTTCTTGAATGTATTGACGAATATCCGAGGCGCAAGTGCATTGCCGAGGGCGTGCCGGAGGGCCGCTTGCGGTTCGATGGACCGAGCACGGACCGCAATATTGGGGAACGCCCAGGCGGCCAAACCATTCCCATGCTTCAAATCTCGCAACTCACCTACGGCGGACAATTGCCGGTGCCACCTGTTGTCGGCTTGCCTTTCGCGCCTTCGATCCGAAGCGGCGCAGTGTGCTGTTCTGCCGGCTGACCCGCGCCTGCCGACGCGAGCCGCACCGCTTACTCCGCCACCTTGGTCTTAATCTGTGTTCCCGAATCCAGCACGATATGCAGCGTCCGGATCATGTCGGCGGCCAACAGAAGTGCTGTCTTGATTTCACCGGTCTTGCGTCGCTCGACTGTCACTTCGATCGCTTGCAAGTCGAAGATCGCATCGTAGTTCGTATTGCTGCTCGGTATCCCGGTGCGCTCTCGCAGCTTATGTATTGCCTCGACTGCACGTTGCAGCAGTAGGCGTCTTTCGGAAGTGCTCAGCTTTTCGACCCTGTTGGCGGCACGGATGATTTCGGCAATAAAGTCGTTGGTAGAGGTCATAGAGGTCTCCCGAGTTTCATCGGAGGCAATAACTTGTCAAATGGCGACGATGGAAAGATCCGCTATTTCAACTGGTTGGGTACTGAAGTTGATGTTCATCCTTAGGTACGTCCGATCTCCGGACTGGGTTCGCTGACGGCAGGCTTTTGACCATGAACTGCGCCTGCCGCACCAGATTGCCTATCGTGCCGGCAGTTCCCGGATCGCCATGATGCGACTGTGTCATCGAGGGCGGGGGCTACCATACCGCCGAGGAACGACGTTTCAAAAGGTGCCCTCAACGATGTCTTATCAAGCCGCACGATGGAGATGGCTGAGAAAAGATACTCGCTGCTGCATCCATTTCGATGCAGCCGCGTTGAACTGCGAGTTCCACGAAAGATTGAAGGATTACCAAATGACCTTCCCATCACCGATGACAGACGTTCCTTCCCGACGCTTCAAAGAAGCAAGTGATGCCGCGCGCAAGGCTTTGGAACAGCTGATTGCAAACGCCCAGGAAGCAGGATGGGGCACTGAAGAAATCACCGTCGCTTTTGCCGAGGCTGCAAATTTCCTCAAGGATGCCCATCGCAAGGAGCCTGACCCGGCTGGCAATTCTTCGATAAGTGGCGCTGCAAAAGAGCAGATCGGCCATGGCGAGCTCTACGATTGATTGTCGTGACGGTCATATTGTTGATGCAGGGGTTGCGGTGGGGTCTTCGCGACGTGTTACCTGCCATCGACAACCTATGCCCACGCAGGTTCCAGCCGGACGAGATGGCCAGCGCCGACCTCGCGGTAACTGGGCGTCGGTCCGACATAATCTAGCGGTCGGATCGGACTTTTCAGCTCCTCCGTCGATAGTCCGCGTCTCATGCGCCGGCGATCCGGATCGGGCACGGGAACGGCTGCCATGAGCGTCTTCGTATAAGGGTGCTGCGGGTTGCCGAAGATGGCAGCGCGCGGACCGATCTCGACGATCTCGCCGAGATACATGACCGCAACACGATGGCTGACGCGCTCGACGACGGCCATGTCGTGCGAGATGAACAGGAAGGCGAGGTTGAGGCTCTGCTGCAGGTCCAGCATCAGATTGATGACCTGCGCCTTGATCGAGACGTCGAGGGCCGAGACGCTTTCATCGGCGACGATCACCTTCGGATCGAGCGCCAGGGCCCGGGCAATGCAGATGCGCTGACGCTGCCCCCCGGAGAACTCGTGCGGAAAGCGCGTCATCATATCCGCGTTCAGACCGACACGTACCAATAGGTCGGCAGCCTTGTTACGAGCCTCGACGCGGCTGGCGAGACCATGCTCGATGATCGGCTCTGCGACCGCTGCCCCCACAGTCATCCGCGGATTGAGGCTGGCAAACGGATCTTGAAAGATCATCTGAATGCTGCGCCGCATGCGGCGCAGGTCCGAGGAATCAAGGCTTGTCACCTCATAGCCGTCAAGGCTGACCTTTCCCCCGTTCGGTTCGACAAGGCGGGTGATCGATCGGCCTGTGGTCGATTTTCCGCAACCAGATTCGCCGACGAGCGACAAGGTCTCTCCCTGAAAAAGCTCGAAGGAGACATTCTCGACCGCATGAATGGCGCCGGTCTTTGCACCGAAAAGCCCGCCGCGAACGGGAAAGCGCGTGGTGAGGTTCTGGACCTCGAGGACCGGCGTCTTGCCGACGACCGTATCGGCGATCGCGACGGGCTCGCTCCGCTCGCCAGTTGCGGTATCGACAACAGGAAACCGGAGCGGCCATTTTTGACCGGCCATTGAACCCAATCGCGGCACGGCCGAAAGCAACGCGCGCGTATAAGGGTGCTTGCCGCGGAGGAAGATATCACTGGTCGGGCCGGTTTCGACTGCCTCGCCGCGATACATCACGATCGTCCGGTCCGAGACTTCGGCGACGACGCCCATGTCATGGGTGATGAAGAGAACGGACATGCCTTCCTCTTCCTGCAGTAATTTAATGAGGTCGAGAATCTGTCCCTGGATCGTCACGTCGAGCGCCGTCGTTGGTTCGTCGGCGATCAAGAGTTTCGGCCTGGAGGCAAGCGCCATGGCAATCATCACCCGCTGGCGCATGCCTCCGGAAAACTGGTGAGGATATTCATCGAAGCGCGAGGAGGCATTCGGGATACGGACCTTTTCCAGAAGACGGATCGTTTCACGCCGCGCCTCGGACCGGGTGATGTCGCCGTGACAGGTGATCGCTTCGGAAATCTGCCGGCCGATCGTAAAAACGGGATTGAGGCTCGTCATCGGCTCCTGGAAAATCATTGCGGCATCATTGCCGCGCACGTGCCGCATCTCCCTTTCGGTAAGTGCAAGGACGTCCTTGCCGTTCAGAACGATCTTGCCGTCAATGCGGCTCTGGTTCCTGGCCAGCAGGCGCATGATCGAGAGCGAGGTGACGCTCTTGCCGGAGCCGCTTTCGCCCACGATGGCCACAGTTTCACCTGGCATGACGTCGAAGGCGATGTTGCGGACCACCGGCTTCCATTGGCCATCGACGAGGAAGGAGATCGTCAGGTCATTGACCGAGAGCACGGGTTTTGCAGCTTCACCCATTTCGTTTCCCTACTTTATGGTTTTGCGTGTGAAAGCTTAAGCGGCGTTGCAAAGGAGGCCGAAGGGCGGCCTTCGGCGATACGTGCGGCTTCAAGGGCGGCGATCTTTTCGTCGATCACGCGGCGGTCGATCAATCCGCTCGGGTTTTGACGCGTCGCCATCGTCTCGGCGACATGCAGATAGCGCTCCTTTGCGACGGCGTAGAGGCGGCGAAGTTCGCCAAGCGGGTCGGCATGGTCGTCGGCGCGGATACTGAGCCAGGGGTAATCCTGATCGCGATAAACGAGCAGGGCCGCCGATTGCCTGCCGCGCTTGTCTCCGCCCGCATTTTCACCGGCCTGCATGGCTTCCAGCAGCCGCTCGGCAAGCGGCAACCCGGACGTCTTGCCATAGGCCGCGAGCGTCTTTTCGAGCACCTGCGGTCCGTCCAGCATATTTCCGGCCACGGATATGTCCTGCCCAACAAGATGACCTGCCCAATCGATACATCTTGCGCCCGTAAAAGCTGCATTCCGCCCCCTGGCGTCGATTAAGTGGAACTGCCGCTGATCGCGGCCTTGGTCGCGGGCGGTCAATTCACGCAGGATTTCTACTGGAGCCTGTCCTGACGCGAGCGCAGCAAGACCGTCGACACCGTATAGCGGGCTGACGAAAGCCTGCGTCGCAACCGCGCCGATGCCTCCGCGAATATGCGGCACTAGGCCGCCGACGGCAAAGAAGCGGCTGGCAACGGCAATGCCGAGCTGGCCGGTTTCGCAGTCACGGGCAACGATCGACCAGGTCATGGCCTATCTCCCGACAGCATAGGCCTGCATCAGGCGCGGCGTTGCTGCTGCCCGCATCAGGCCATCGGCGTCGCGGCGCGCAGCAGTGAGGCGGCCGACGGTCCATGGATCGGCGACTGTCAGATTATGGCCCTTGCTGCGCAGCGCATCGAGAACCTCGGTGCCGAAATTCGCCTCCGCCATCAAGCTGCCTGGCTCGCGGGAGCGGGGATAAAAGGAGCCCGGGAAATGTGAAGTGTGGAAGAGAGGCTGATCGATTGCAGCTTGCAGGTTCATCTTGTGATGCACATAGCGCATAAAGAAGGAAAGCTGCCATTGCTCCTGCTGGTCGCCGCCGGGCGTGCCGAAGGCGAGCGTCGGCCGGCCTTCATACAGGGCTAAGGATGGCGTCAATGTCGTGCGTGGACGCTTGCCTGGAGCAAGCGACGTCGGCAGGCCGGGCTTCAGCCAGAACATCTGCGCGCGCGAATTCAGGCAGAAGCCAAGGCCTGGCACGATGGGTGAAGACTGAAGCCAACCGCCTGAGGGCGTGACGGATACCATGTTGCCCTCCCGGTCGATCACATCGATGTGGACGGTGTCGCCCCTTTTTTCGGAGAGGTGTGCCATGGTCGGCTCGTAGACGGCGCCTGTCTTCGAGGTGGCGTTAATCATGTCCATGGTGAGGTCGTATTGGGCTTCGAATCCGGGAATGCGTCCCGGACGCAATTCAAGCGATGCCTCGGAGGTTATCAACTTTCGGCGTGCATTGGCATAAGCATCCGAGAGCAGATGTTCGATCGGGACTTCCGCGAATTTCGGGTCGCCATAATAGATTTCGCGGTCGGCAAAGGCGAGTTTCATCGCCTCGGTGAGCGTATGGACGAATTCGGCGCCCGCCGGATCCATTCCGGCGATGTCGATCTCCTTCAGAAGCGAGAGCGTCTGCAAGAACACCGGCCCCTGGCCCCATGGACCGGTCTTTGCGACCGTCCAGTCGTGATAATGATAGATCAGCGGTTCTTCGATCGTAGCTGACCATTTTGCCATGTCGTTTGCGCTGATCACACCCTTGTGCCGACTGCCGCTTGCATCCATCACCGCCGTCGAGCCGGCATATTTGTCAATCGCTTCAGCAACGAAACCGCGATAGAAGGCATCGCGCGCAGCTTCGACTTGTGCCTCGCGGCCTTGTTTTACTTCTGCCTCTGCGATGACGCGCTTCCAGGTTTGCGCAAGCACCGGGTTCTTGAAGTTCGACTGCGGCGCCGGGACCGCACCGCCGGGCAGCCAGGTCTCATGTGAGGTCGGCCACTCTTTTTCGAAGAAAGTTGCCAGGCCGGAGATTGTCGCAGACACGCGCTCTAGGAGTGGATGACCGTGCTTGGCATAATGAATTGCTGGTTCAAGGATGTCGCGGACGGTCAGGCGTCCATAGTCTCGAAGCATCAGCATCCATCCATCGAAAGAGCCGGGAATGACCGTCGCAAGCAATCCGTTTCCGGGGATGAGGCTGAGCCCCTCGGACGTATAGTGCTCGATTGTGGCGCCTGCCGGAGCCGGCCCCTGGGCACAGATGACCTCGACCTTGTCCTTCTTCTTCGAATAAAAGATCGCAGGCATGTCGCCGCCCGGTCCGCAAAGATGCGGCTCGAGCACCTGCAGAACGAAACCTGTGGCGACCGCTGCATCAAACGCGTTTCCGCCTTTTTCGAGGATGCTCATGCCAACGGCGGAGGCGATCCAATGGGTTGATGTGACAACCCCGAAGGTGCCCAAAATCTCGGGACGGGTGGTGAACGTGGTCATTTTAAGAATCCTTTCATGCCTCGCGCGGATCGAGCGCATCGCGCAGCCCGTCGCCGCAAAGGTTAAAGCCAATCACGACGAGGAAGATTGCCGCACCCGGCCACATCGCCATCCAGGGCGCCTGGGAGAGGAAATTCTTTGCAACGTTGAGCATTGAGCCCCAGCTGGGAGCAGGCGGCTGCTGACCGAGGCCCAAAAAGGAAAGGCTCGCCTCGGCGATGATCGCTGTGGCGATCGTCAGCGTCGCCTGCACAAGGATCGGAGCAAAGACATTCGGCAGGATATAGCGGCTGATGATGCTAAAGTGTCTAAGCCCAATGGAACGTGCACCCTCGACATATTCCTCGGTCTTGACGGCGAGCACCTGGCCGCGGGTCAGCCGGACGAATATCGGCATGGCCGAAAGACCTATGGCGATCATCGCATTCGTCAGACTTGGGCCGAGGAACGCCGCAAGTGCGATCGCGGTGATCAGGAACGGCATGGCGAGGAAGGCCTCGGTGACGCGGGAGATGATCTGATCCGTCCACCCGCCGAAATAGCCGGAGATGAGGCCGAACGGCACGCCGACCACTACCGCGATCGCTACCGAAAAGACACCCGCCATCAGCGAGGCCTGTGCGCCCCAGATCATGCGGGAGAGAATATCACGGCCAAGGTCATCGGTTCCCAACAAGTGGGCCGCTGACGGCGCCTTGCGGATTGCAGACCAGCTCGTCGCATTCGGGTCCGGGATCGGCAATAGCGGCGCTGCTGTCGCGAGAATGGCGAAGAAGGCGATGATTCCGAGGCCTGCGATCGCCCCCTTGTTCGCCTTCAGCTTGCGCCAGGCTCGTCTTGGCGGGCGATGATCCGTTGCAATGGTGATCTGATCGAGAGCGGTCATAGGGCGGCCCTCATGCGCGGATTGAGAAGGACATAGACGATGTCAGCTAGCAGGTTCATCACGATGAAGCCGATTGCCGTGCAAAGTACCACGCCCTGGACGACCGCATAGTCACGATTGAAAACGGCATCAACGATGAGTTTGCCAAATCCGGGAATGGTGAAGATCTGTTCGGTCAAGACCGCACCTGCAAGCAATTCGCCAAAGAGCAATGCACTCAGCGTCACGATCGGCAGGACGGCGTTGCGAAAGCTGTGTTCAAGCACGATCTTCCGCTCGCAAAGACCCTTGGCGCGGGCGGTGCGGACGTAATCGGCGCTGAGCACGCTCAACATCGCAGAGCGGGTATGACGCATCAAAGTGGCGGCGAGTGCGTTGCCAAGCACAAAGGATGGCATCAACATCGTTTCAATCGAGCGTAATGGGTTTTTGAAGAAAGGTTCGTAACCGGAAGCGGGAAGCCAGCCGAGCTCCACCGAGACCAGCAGGATCAGCATGATGCCGAGCCAGAAATTCGGGATCGATAAACCCGAAAGCGCGAAAAGATTTGCGACGTAGTCGAAGGCCGTATTCTTCTTGATTGCCGCTAAAATCCCCATCGGCACGCCAATGGCGAAAGCGAAAAGCATCGACATGATCGCGAGCTGGATCGTCAACGGCAGTTTTTCCGCCACAAGTTCCACAACCGGCTGGTTGGTACGCAGCGATATGCCAAGATCGCCTTTCAGGACCGAGCCGAGCCACGACACATACTGATAGGGAACCGGGTCATTCAGCCGGTATTTTTCGCGCAGGTATTCGATCACCTGCGGATCGCGCTCCTCGCCTGCCATGGCAAGGATGGGGTCGCCCGGCAAGAGCTTCTGCAGCGAGAAGACGAAAAGCGAAATGATCACCAGCGTCGGAATGGCGACCAGAAGCCGCTTGGCAATATAGGTGTACATGAGCAGGTCCTGACACGGCACCGGGTGAATGGCGGATACTGATCCGCCATGCAGATCTGTTCGGATCAGCCGGCTTTCTTCACGCCGGCGAGGCGGATCATGCCGTCCGGCGAAGGGACGAAGCCGGTAATGTTTTTGTGCAGCGCCCAGATCCAGGACTGGTGACCGAGATAAATGATCGGCAGGTCCTCGTTGAGAATTGCTGCGGCGGCGTCATACTTCTGCTTGCGCACGGCATCGTCGGTCGAGGCACGGGCTTCATTCAGCAGCTTGTCGACTTCAGGGTTGCAATATTTGGTGTCATTGATTCCGCCCTTGCAGGTGATGAACTGGTGGATGTTACCGTCGGGATCGACTCGGCCGGACCAGTCGGAGCGGCTCAGTTGGTAGTTGCCTGCCGTCTGCTCGGACAGAAGGGTCGCAAACTCCGTCGATTTCAGGCTGACGTCGAACCCTGCCTCGGCGACCATCGACTGGACGATCTGCATCATCTGCGCGGCGACCGGGTTGTTTGGGATCTGCATTTCTACGGGTACGCGATCGAAGCCGGCTTCCTTCACGAGCGCTTTTGCCTTGTCGAGATCGCGGACAGGCACTGGAATGTCCTTGTCGAACCAAGGGCTCTTGGGCGGAAACGGCTGATTGCCGCCCACGGCAGTGCCTTCGTAGACGATCTGGTTCAGCGCCTCGCGATCGATGGCAAGTGAAAAAGCCTGCCGCAGTCGCTTGTCCTTGCCGAACGGAGTGTCGGCGCGCGGGCCGTTGGCGATGTTCGCATAGAGCGCCATGTAGCCAATATTGACCACGTCCGCGTAGGTCAGGTTCGCATCCTGCTTGACCGAAGCTGCGTCGGTGGCGGCCAATCGCTCGATCATGTCGAGATCGCCTGAGCGAAGGTTGGCAAGGCGCACGGTCGTATCAGGGATTGGCAGGTAGGTGACCTTGTCGATGAAGATATTGTCCTTGTTCCAGTAGTCCTTGAACTTCTCGAGCACAATACGATCCTGCTGCACGCGTTCGACGAACTTGAACGGACCGGCACAGACCGGCCGGTTGCCGAAATTCGCGCCGAGTTCCTTTGCCGCCGTTGGCGAGACAATCATGCCGGCTCTGTCTGAAAGCTGGGCGAGCAAGGTGACGTCCGGGCTCTTCAGCGTGAACTTGACTTCATAAGGTGCGACCGCTTCGACTTTTTCAACAGAGGCGAGCTCGCTCTTGCGGCGCGATTCAGGCAACGTCATGTTGCGCTCGATCGTGGCGACGACCGCTTCGGCATCAAGCGGCGTGTCGTCATGGAATTTTACGCCCTCGCGCAGCTTCATGGTCAGAAGCTTGCCGTCGCCAGACCAGTTCCACTCGGTTGCAAGCTGCGGCACGATTTTCAGGTCGGGCGTAACATCGACCAGCTTGTCGCACATTGCCGTGTAGACGATACGGCCCACGAAGGTGCGTGACTGTGCGGGGTCAAGCACATCGGCATCATCTTGCAGACCAATTTTTAGCTCGGCAGCGAAAGCGGGTAGCGCAATCAGTGCGCCCGCAAGAAGGATCGTCGCGAATCTGGCGGTCGTCATGCCATTCTCCTCTGTCGTTCTTTGCTTCATGAGGGGCGGTATCGGCCTCTCTGCAGTCGGGCTCGCTCAGGCGAGTTCTTTTTTGATCTTCGGTTCATGGTGGTCCAGCGAGGTGATGCGGATCAGGCTTTCCTGGAGCGTCAACAGGTGTTGGCGCATGGCCTCGCCGGCCTTGGCAGGGTCGCGGGCAGCAATCGCCTCGACGATTGCGGTATGCTGGTCATAAGTGACCGTACGCGTCTTGCTGGCGCTGCGGGCGCGCTCGCGGATCACCTGCCAAGCCTCGTCCTGACGCACCCTGTTGATGACATCAAAGATTGCCAGGAAGAGTTGGTTGCCGGCGCACTGGGCGATCTGCCGGTGCAGTGCCCCATCCCAAAGTTCTCGGCCGTCGGCATCGGTGCTTTCGTAGATCTTCTTGATGAGCTCGTACATGCGCTCGATATCGACGCTCTTGGCGCGCATTGCGGCAAGCTGGGCCAGCTGCGGCTCAACGCGCAAACGCACCTCCATGACTTCCATGAGGTCGGTCCCGGCGACGATCGAATCGACATGCTCGCTCCAGCCATCGGGACGTCGCCCGGCAAAGGTGCCCGAACCCTGACGACGCCAGATGAGCCCCTCGGCTTCCAGGACCTCCAGTGCACGGCGCACAGCGCGGCGGCTAACGCCAAAGGTTTGCGAAAGCGCGCGCTCCGTCGGCAGCTTGCCGTCCGCGTCCAGTCTGCCGGAGCGCAGCAGCGTCCGGAGCCTGTCCAGTGCAAGGTTTGAGTTCCCGGCGGCTTCGTCCATTGGAAAATGGTCCGTACCAATTGAATATTGGTTCAATCCAGACCAAATTGACGGACGCGTCAAGTGAATTTTTAGGCAAATTCTGCAGTGCACAAGATTTGGGCTCTCGCGCCGATCTCTGAAAATGTCGGAAAGCAGCAAGGTGAGCCGCCTCGGCAATGGCAATACGGCGGGCCCTTACTCGTGAAAAACTTCAATGAGTTACCGTGATTGTCACCCGCAATAGAAGGGACGCTGACACGCACCTCCTTCTTCTCATCGACGCGAGGAACTGTTGGCAAAATCAGCTCTGTTTACAGGTTTGATGCCAGCCGCTCTCGATCTGCGTGACGATAATGCATGGACAGCCATTGATCCTGGCCATGGCCATGTGCAGGCGTTTTCCATTCAGCGACTTTCTGTTGCCCGCAGTCGGATACTAATATACTACTTCCGCTGAGGACTTGGGAGGGCAATCGGTGCATGCCAATCGGTATTGCAAACTGCGATTTGAAAAAACGCGTGACGAATGAGTGAAGCGCGCAAGAAGCGTTCCTTGGCGGGCGTGACCCAACTTTCCCACCAGCGTGCCGCAGTTCCTCGCGCCGCAACCCTGGTCTACGATGTTTTGCGCGACGACATACTCTCGCTTCGGCGCAAGCCCATGGACTTGTTGAGCGAGAAGGAGTTGGAGGCCCACTTCGGCGTCAGCCGCACGCCGATCCGTGAGGCGATCTTACGACTTTCCGACGATGGTCTCGTTGATATCTTTCCCCAATCCGGCACCTTCGTATCGCGCATACCGCGCCGCGCGCTCTATGAAGCCATCCTCGTGCGAAAAGCCCTCGAGATAACCACCGTCGGCCATGCCGTCGAAAGAATGACGCCCGCCGGCCTCCGGCTGCTCGACCGCAATCTGGACGATCTTGGCGCCTGCCTGAGCAATGGCGACGTGACGGCATTCCACCGGCTTGATATCGACTTCCACAAGTTGATCAGCGATATCGCCGGCTTTTCCGGCATCTGGGCAATCATAGAGCAGGTCAAGGTTCATTCCGACCGTTACCGCCTCCTGACCTTGCCGCAAGATGGCCGTCTCGCCCGCGTCCTCGAGGAGCATTCGACCGTCATCGGCTGCATGCGCAAGGGTGACAAGAAGGGCGCCGTCGAGGCCATGGACATCCATCTCGGCAAACTACTGCACGAGGTTGAAAAGGCCGCGATCTGGGACCCGAATTACTTTATCGAGGACGCGAGAAAACCTATGTTATCAACTGAAAAAAAAGGATTGTTTCAATGAAAGTCGACGTAAGGCACGCTTCCCATCCCGAGGCCGTTCGCGCCTACGACACCGACACACTGCGACGCCACTTTCTTGTCGACCATGTCTTCGAAGGCGGCGAAATCAGGCTTACCTATTCGCATTACGACCGCATGGTGATCGGTGGCGCAATGCCGCTCGGCGCCGCCCTCACGTTGACGGCGCCAAAGGCCATCGGCCAGGAGACCTTTCTTGCCGAACGCGAGCTCGGTGCGCTGAACATTGGGGGAGCGGGCCGCGTCCTGATTGACGGCAAGGCGTACGAGCTCTCGAAATACGATTGCCTATATGTCGGCAAGGGTGCGGTGGACATCCGCTTCGAAAGTACTGATGCCGGTAATCCCGCCAAGTTCTACCTCGTTTCGACGCCGGCACATCGACCGCATCCCGCGGTGCTCTTGACGCGCGAGCAGGCTCGGCATTTAACGTTTGGCGAAGCGGCAACTGCCAACAAACGATCAATCTTCCAATTCATCCATCCCGAAGTCTGCCAGTCCTGCCAGCTCACCATGGGCCTGACGATGCTGGAGCCGGGCAGCATCTGGAACACCATGCCCAGTCACATCCATGACCGGCGCATGGAAGCCTATCTGTACTTCGATCTCGATGCCGATCAGCGCATCTTCCATTTCATGGGCGAACCGCAGGAATCGCGGCACATGCTGATTGCAAACGAGCAGGCGATCATCTCGCCTCCGTGGTCGATCCATTCGGGCGCCGGCACCAAGAATTACAGCTTCATCTGGGCGATGGCCGGTGACAACAAGAGCTTCACCGACATGGATCAGATCGCGATCGCAGATTTAAGGTAAGTCCAATGGCAAACCAGTTTGATCTTTCCGGCCGCGTGGCCATTGTCACCGGCGCCAATACTGGCATAGGGCAGGCCATTGCGATGGCACTTGCCCAAGCAGGTGCCTCGATTGTCGCTGTCGGCCGCTCGTCCATGGATGAAACCGAGGCGATGGTCACGGAGGAGGGCGCGCGCTTCCATGCCATCAAGGCCGATCTTGGCACGATCGCGCCGGTAAAGCGTATCGTTGCCGAAACGCTCTCGGCCTTCGGTGCACTCGACATCCTCGTCAACAATGCCGGTATCATTCGCCGCGCCGATGCGATCGACTTCACCGAGGAAGACTGGGACGCCGTTATCGACACCAATCTCAAGACGGCCTTCTTCCTGTCTCAGGCCGCTGGCCGCCACATGATCGAAACGGGCAGGGGCAAGATTATCAACATCGCCTCGCTGCTGTCCTTCCAAGGCGGCATCCGCATTCCGTCCTATACGGCGTCGAAGAGCGGCCTTGCCGGCATCACGAGGCTGCTTGCCTGCGAATGGGCAGGCAAAGGCGTCAACGTCAACGCCATCGCGCCTGGCTATTTTGTCACCAACAATACGACTTCGCTCCGAGAAGATCCGGACCGCAGTGCCGCCATTCTCGCGCGCATCCCGGCAGGACGGTGGGGAGTGCCCGCCGAACTCGGCGGTGCGGCGGTGTTTCTCGCCTCGTCCGCGTCCGACTACGTCCATGGCACCGTGCTGCCGGTCGACGGCGGCTGGTTGGCACGCTGACGGGAAGGGTTGCATCTCCAAAGGCAGGCGTGTCTTAATCTTTCCCTTGTAGGCATCCCATCTGCTTGTTGAAGGAAGTGACGTGAGCCACTCGCTTGACACCGGCGACACGCGCCCCTAACCTTTGAACATTCACCAGGGGGGTCCCGGCAAGGGGCTGAGATACTGCTGTCGCGCGCAGTGACCCGTTGAACCTGATCCAGTTCATACTGGCGTAGGGACGGTGCGAGCGCTCGAAAGGCTTGGAATTCACGCGTGGAATCCATGCCGGCGTCTTTCCATCATTCCGGCTAAGGACTGGGTCTCCAATCACAACTTGGAGCCTCAAACCATGAATATTGCCGCAAAGACCATCACCCCCACCGTTACCACCGGTCCGCTGCCGGCATCTCGCAAAGTCTGCATTGCGGGAGATATCCATCCCGACATTCGCGTGCCTATGCGCGAAATCAGCGTTCATCCGACCGCAGGCGAGCCGCCAGTCAGGGTCTACGATTCGTCTGGCCCCTATACGGTCGAAGGAGCCGATATTCGCATCGAAGAGGGCTTGCCTCAGCTTCGGCGTGACTGGGTGCTCGCCCGCGGCGACGTCGAGGCCTATCAGGGTCGCCACGTTCGCCCGGAAGACAATGGTTTTGCCAGCGGTGAACGGCTGACGCCCGAATTTCCAGGCCAGCGCCAGCCGCTGCGGGCAAAGAACGGCAAGGCTGTCACCCAGCTTGCCTATGCGCGTGCCGGCATCATCACTCCGGAAATGGAATTCATCGCCATCCGCGAAAATCTCGGCCGGACGGCTCAATGCGAGGCGGTGGTTCGCGACGGCGAAAGCTTTGGTGCCAACATCCCCGACTATGTCACACCTGACTTCGTCCGGCAGGAAGTTGCCGCAGGCCGCGCGATCATCCCCGCCAACATCAATCATCCAGAGGCCGAACCGATGATCATCGGCCGCAACTTCCTGGTGAAGATCAACGCCAATATCGGCAATTCCGCCGTGACCTCGTCGATGGCCGAAGAGGTCGAAAAGATGGTTTGGGCGGCGCGGTGGGGTGCCGATACGGTCATGGACCTTTCGACCGGCCGCAACATACACAATATCCGCGAATGGATTATCCGCAATTCGCCACTGCCGATCGGCACCGTGCCGCTCTACCAGGCGCTGGAGAAGGTCGAAGGCATCGCCGAGAACCTGACATGGGAGGTTTATCGTGACACGCTGATCGAACAGGCGGAACAGGGTGTCGACTATTTTACCATTCATGCCGGCGTGCGGCTCCACTATATCCCGCTGACTGTCAACCGAGTCACCGGAATCGTCTCGCGCGGCGGCTCCATCATGGCGAAGTGGTGTCTGCATCACCACCGTGAGAGCTTTCTTTACGAGCATTTCGAGGAGATCTGCGATATCTGCCGCGCCTATGACGTGTCCTTCTCGCTCGGCGACGGCCTGCGACCGGGCTCGATTGCCGATGCCAATGACGCAGCGCAGTTCGCCGAGCTCGAAACCCTTGGCGAATTGACGAAGATTGCTTGGGCGAAGGACTGCCAGGTGATGATTGAAGGACCAGGTCATGTTCCGATGCACAAGATCAAGGAAAACATGGACAAGCAGCTCGCCGTCTGCGGCGAGGCGCCCTTCTATACGCTCGGGCCCCTGACGACGGACATCGCACCCGGCTACGACCATATCACCTCAGGCATAGGGGCTGCGATGATCGGCTGGTTCGGGACGGCCATGCTTTGCTATGTCACGCCAAAGGAGCATTTGGGATTGCCCGACCGCAATGATGTCAAGACCGGGGTCATCACCTACAAAATCGCGGCGCATGCCGCCGACCTCGCCAAGGGACATCCGGCCGCGCGTCTTCGCGACGACGCACTGTCGCGTGCCCGCTTCGAGTTCCGTTGGGAAGATCAGTTCAATCTCTCGCTGGACCCGGAAACAGCTCGCAGCTTCCATGACGAGACGCTGCCGAAGGAGGCGCACAAGGTCGCGCATTTCTGCTCGATGTGCGGCCCGAAATTCTGCTCCATGCGGATTTCGCACGACATTCGCGCCGAGGCGCAGAAGGAAGGCTTGGATGCGATGGCGGCAAAATACCGCGAGGGCGGCGATCTCTATGTTCCGGTCGAAGCGCTAAAGCATTTGGACGGCTAACATGCGCATACTTGTCAAAGGGGCCGGCGTTGCCGGCCTCTCCGTTGCCCATGCGATTCACGCCCGCGGTGGCGATGTGACGGTCGTTGATCCGAATGAGGGTTTCAAGGGCGCCGCATCCTGGTTTGCCGGCGGGATGCTGGCGCCCTGGTGCGAACGGGAAAGTGCTGGCGAGGCTGTTCTTTTACAAGGCCGCGATGCCGCCGACCGGTGGGAGGCGATGGTGCCGGGAGAAGTGCGACGCAACGGTACGCTCGTGGTCGCGCCGGCCCGCGATCTTGGTGAGCTGCAACGCTTCGCCAGCCGCACGACCGGCTGTGAATGGCTCGATGGTAAAGCCATTGCTGAGCTGGAACCCGACCTTGCCGGGCGTTTCCAGCAAGGTCTGTTTTTTCCTCGCGAAGCCCATCTTGATCCGCGCCGGACGCTTGCAAGGCTGCGCGAGAGGCTTGCAACACAAGGTGTGTCGTTCATTCGAGATGCCGACGAGGGCAGCTTCGACGACCGTGTCGACTGCACGGGTGCGGCGCAGATTGGCAAGGCCGGCGGGCTGCGTGGCGTTCGCGGCGAGATGCTCTATCTTAAGAGCTGCGAGGTGCAACTCGCACGCCCGGTTCGCCTGCTGCATCCGCGCATCCCGCTCTACATCGTCCCCCGCGGCGACGGGCTTTTCATGGTCGGTGCCACGATGATCGAAACCGATTTCGACGGGCCGATTTCGGCACGCTCGTTGATGGAACTGCTGAACGCCGCCTACGCGCTTCATCCGGCCTTTGCAGAGGCAGCCGTCGCCGAGACCGGGGCCGGAATCCGCCCCGCCTTCGCCGACAACTTTCCCCGCGCCGTCCGCGACGCAAACACAGTATTTGTCAACGGCTTGTATCGCCACGGTTTTTTGCTGGCACCGGCAATAGCGGCCGAAGCTGCGGAGCTTGTATTCGGCAAACTCCAACACGTAAGCCAACGGGAAGGAATGTTTTCATGAGACTGATCATCAATGGCGAAGCTCAGAATATCTGTGCCAATACGCTTTCCGAGCTGCTGAGGCTGATGGACTACGAAGGCGAGTGGCTCGCGACCGCCGTCAACGGCGAGCTCGTCCACCGGGAGGATCGGGCTGACCATGCGCTTGACGAGAATGACCGGATAGAAATCCTGACCCCGATGCAGGGAGGTTGAACCATGCTTACGCTTTATGGAGCCGAAATTGCCTCGCGCCTTCTTCTCGGAACGGCCCGCTATCCCTCACCGGCAATCTTGACCGAAGCCGTCCAGCGATCTCAGACTGCAATCGTCACCGTTTCCTTGCGCCGTGAAACCGCCGGCGGCCGCAACGGTGGTGCATTCTTCGACATGATCCGCTCGCTCGGCGTACGTGTGCTGCCCAATACGGCCGGCTGCCATGGCGTCTCCGAAGCGGTGCTGACGGCCAAGATGGCGCGCGAGGTGTTTCAGACCAGCTGGATCAAGCTTGAGGTGATCGGCAATCACGATACGCTGCAGCCCGATGTCTTTGGGCTGGTCGAAGCCGCGCGTATCCTCTCGGGTGAGGGCTTCGAAGTCTTCCCCTACACGACCGATGATCTTGTCGTGGCGGAACGCTTGCTGGAAGCGGGGTGCAAGGTTTTGATGCCCTGGTGCGCGCCGATCGGTAGCGCCGCCGGGCCGCTCAATCTCTCGGCCCTTCGGGCGATGCGCGCGCACTTTCCCGAGGTGCCGCTGATCGTCGATGCCGGCATCGGCAGGCCCTCGCATGCAGCAACCGTCATGGAACTCGGCTTCGATGCGGTTCTTCTCAACACCGCGGTGGCTGGCGCCGGCGATCCTGTCTCCATGGCCGAGGCTTTCGCCAGGGCGGTCGCGGCCGGCCATCAGGCGTTCGGTGCCGGCATGCTGGAGCCGCGCGAGATGGCCGTGCCCT
Organism: Rhizobium etli 8C-3; assembly: GCF_001908375.1. Lineage (NCBI taxonomy): Bacteria > Pseudomonadati > Pseudomonadota > Alphaproteobacteria > Hyphomicrobiales > Rhizobiaceae > Rhizobium > Rhizobium etli. The sequence continues at coordinate 925,793 of NZ_CP017244.1, forward strand.
CGACACCGGTGATCGGTAGGGCGGTCTTTGCATGAGGCTCGATCCCTTCTATCTGATTGTCGACAGTGCACAGTGGATCGCCCGCTTGGTCCCGCTTGGCGTCAAGCTGGTTCAACTCCGCATCAAGGACCGGACGGAGGCGGAAATCCGTGCTGATATCCGCAACGCAAAGACGATCTGCTCTGCAAATGGATGCCAGCTGATCATCAACGACTACTGGCAACTGGCGATCGAGGAGGGATGCGATTTCCTCCATCTGGGACAGGAGGATCTGGCCGGAGCGGATCTTCGAGCGATTCGGAAGGCCGGTCTGAAGCTCGGGCTCTCCACCCATGACGGTGCCGAGCTGGAGACAGCGCTCGCCGCAAAGCCGGACTATGTCGCGCTCGGTCCAGTCTATGCGACAATCCTGAAGCAGATGAAATGGGCGCCGCAAGGGCTGGAACGGCTCAGCGAATGGAAAACACGCATCGCCGGCCTGCCGCTTGTCGCCATCGGCGGGCTGAATGTCGATCGCATCGACGGCGTCTTTGCCCATGGCGCAGACAGCGCGGCCGTTGTGACCGACATCACGCTGAACAGCGATCCAGAGGCAAGAACCAGACAGTGGCTTAAGGCCACCGCCAGATGGAGAATCTCATAGATGTCATGATCGGGACGACTTTACCAAAAGCCGCGAGAAACGCACATGACGTCTGCTGAAAACCACTCTTGCCGTGCTCATAGGACGCGCGGAAATGGAAGATGCAAGAACTGGGCTCTGACATTGGCGCGCTAACCCGACCATCGCAATCTACGGACTGCAACTGCGCGTCAGATGTGCAATGCATGGCCAAGTGCCTTAAGGGCTGCTTCCTGGATGGCTTCGCTGCGGGTCGGATGGGCATGGATCGTACCGGAAATATCCTCCAGGCGCTCGCCCATCTCCATGGCATGTGCGAAGGTGGCCGAAAGCTCCGAAACCCCGGCGCCGACGGCCTGAAGGCCGAGGACAAGATTTGTGTCGGCTCGTGCCACGACGCGCACGAAGCCTTCGTCCGAATGCATCGTCATGGCGCGGCCGTTGGCGCTGAAGGGAAACTGGCCGACGCGGATCTCATAGCCCTGAGCACGGGCCTCGCCGGGGGAAAGACCCGCCGTCACGATCTCGGGGTCCGTGAAGCAAACCGCCGGAATGCAGCGCTTGTCCCAGGCCCGCTTCCGGCCGGCCACAATCTCGGCCACCATTTCGCCCTGCGCCATGGCGCGGTGGGCAAGCATCGGCTCGCCGGTGACGTCGCCGATCGCATATATGCCGCGCATCGACGTGCGGCAGCGCTCGTCGATGCGCAGATAAGGCCCTGAACGATCTAGATCGAGCTCTTCCAGCCCCGATCCTGCGGTTTTCGGTTTGCGTCCGACGGTGACCAGGATGCGGTCGGCCGGCAGCTGCTGTTCCTGACTGTCCGCCGTCTCGACAAAGAGTGCATTTCCCTCGCCAGAGAGACCCTTGGCTTTTGCACCGGTCAGCACGTGAATGCCGAGTTCTCCGAGCTTGCGCAACACAGGGCGCACGAGATCGGCATCATATTGCGGCAGGATCTGCGGCATCGCTTCGACAACGGTTACCTCGGAGCCCATCTTGGCAAAGGCGGTGCCGAGCTCGAGGCCGATATAGCCGCCGCCGACAACCACAAGCCTCTCCGGCAGATCCTTAAGCGACAGGGCCTCGGTTGAGGATATGACGCGGCCACCGAAGGGAAGACCTGCAAGCTCGACCGGCTCCGAGCCGGTGGCGATGACCACGGTGTCGGCGCGAATGATCTGCGCGCCGGTTTCCGTCTCCACCTCCACGGTCTTGCCGTCGCGAAAAGCCGCGCGTCCGTGGACGATCTTGACATTCGCCTTATGAAGCAGCGTTGAGACACCGCTGGTGAGCCTGCCAACGATACCATCCTTCCAACCGATGGTTTTCGCCAGGTCGATGGCAGCGTCCCCCACACGGATGCCGATCGGGCTCCTTCCGGCAGCCATACGGCGGACTGCGGCGAACTCTTCTGCCGCATGAATGAGCGCCTTGGACGGAATGCAGCCGACATTCAGGCAGGTTCCGCCCGGTTTGCTTTCCTCCACGATGACGGTGTCGATGCCGAGCTGGCCCGCCCGGATGGCGCAGACATAGCCTCCAGGACCGGCGCCGATGACGAGGAGCTTGCAGACGATCTCTTTCATAAAACTCAGCTTTCGATGAAAATGAGTGCCGGCGTTTCGAGAAGAACCCGGACGCGCTGGACGAAGGTGGCAGCATCCCATCCATCTATGATGCGATGGTCGAAGCTTGAGGAGAGGTTCATCATCTTGCGCGGCACGAACTGCGTGCCGTCCCAGACCGGACGGATGGCGATCTTGTTGACGCCGATGATGGCGACTTCGGGATGATTGATCACAGGCGTCGAGACGATGCCGCCGAGCGCGCCGAGCGAACTGATGGTGATCGTCGAGCCGCCGAGCTCATCACGCGTCGCTGAACCCGTGCGCGCCGCCTCCGCAAGCCGGTTCATCTCGCTGGCGCAATCAAAGATGCCGCGCGCCTCTGCATGTCGCACGACAGGTACCACCAACCCGGCGGGCGTCTGCGCGGCAATGCCGATGTGGACGGCCGCATGACGGGTGAGTACGCCTGTGTGATCGTCGAAGGTGGCGTTGAGGTTTGGCTGTCCGGCAACCGCCTTGACGATCGCCCGCATCAGGAAAGGCAGGACGGTAAGCTTCGGCTGTTCCGGCCTGCGATCCCGGTTCATGGTGGCTCTCAGTTCCTCCAGAGCCGTCATGTCGATCTCCTCGACATAGGTGATGTGGGGAATGCGGGAGGCCGACAGCGACATCTTCTCGGCAATGCGCCGGCGAAGGCCGGTAAGCTTGATCTCTTCCGTGGCAGTCTTTCTTCCTGGAACCGTTTGCGCCGGGAATGAGGCCCCGCCGCGGGCGAGAAACTGGTCGATATCCTCGCGCAGGATACGGCCCGCAGGACCGCTTCCCGTCACCTGCCTGAGATCGACGCCGTTTTCCCGGGCAAGGAGCCGGACGGCAGGGGAGGCGAGCGGCCTTTCGGCGGGCATCGCAGCAACTGCACGAGGCGCAATACCGGCTTTTGGTACCGTTGCCTTTGCGAGGTCTAATGCAGGCAACAGTGGCTCAGGAGCTTTCGCGGGTGGTACAGCCGCAGGGATTTCGGTCTTCCTCTCGCCGCCTTCACCGGCCGTTTCGATGCGCACCAGCGGCGCCTTTACGGCGATCCGGTCGCCGATCTCTGCACCGAGCCAGACGACGGTGCCGGTAACGGGAGAAGGGATTTCGACCGTCGCCTTATCGGTCATGACGGCGGCGATCACCATGTCCTCGCGCACGGGGTCACCGGCCTTCACGTGCCATTCGACAAGCTCAGCCTCGGCCACGCCTTCGCCGACATCGGGCATCTTGATCGTGAACTCACCCATGGCTTACGCCTCCATGACTTCTGCAAGTGCCCGCCCGACACGCGCAGGCCCGGGGAAATAGTCCCATTCCTGTGCGTGCGGATAGGGCGTGTCCCAACCGGCGATACGCATGACCGGCGCTTCCAGATGGTAGAAACAATGCTCCTGCACGAGCGACACCACTTCGGCGCCAAAGCCGGACGTAAGCGTTGCCTCATGGACGACGACGCAGCGGCCGGTCTTCGTGACCGACTGTACGATGGTATCGAGATCGAGGGGCAGGAGGCTCCGCAAGTCGATGACTTCGGCATCGATGCCGGCATCTTCCGCAGCTGCAAGCGCCACATGCACCATGGTACCATAGGCGATGACGGTCACGGCTGATCCCAACCGCCTGATCTCGGCCTTGCCGATCGGGACGGTATAATGTCCCTCAGGTACTTCGCCGAGGTCATGCTTCGACCAGGGAGTAACAGGGCGCTCATGATGACCGTCGAAGGGACCGTTGTAGAGCCGCTTCGGCTCCAGGAACATCACCGGGTCCGGATCCTCAATGGAAGAGATGAGCAGGCCCTTGGCATCAAAAGGATTGGAAGGCACGACAACCTTCAGGCCGCAGACATGGGTAAAGAGCGCCTCCGGGCTCTGGCTGTGCGTCTGACCGCCGAAGATACCGCCGCCGGTTGGCATACGCAGCACGATCGGGCAGGTGAAATCGCCGTTCGAGCGGTAACGGATGCGGGCGGCCTCCTGAGTGATCTGGTCATAGGCAGGATACATGTAATCGGCAAATTGGATTTCGACGCACGGCTTTAGCCCGTAGGCCGCCATGCCGATCGCCGTTCCGACGATGCCCGATTCACTGATCGGCGTATCGAAACAGCGGGTCTTGCCGTATTTTGCCTGAAGCCCTTGCGTGCAGCGGAAAACACCGCCGAAGTAACCGACGTCCTCGCCGAACACCACGACGCTGTCGTCGCGGGCCATTGATACGTCCATGGCACTGCGCACGGCCTCGATCATCGTCATTCTGGCCATCTCAGTAACCCGCTTTCTGCCGCTGGCGGCGAATATGCGGCGGCATCTCGGCATAGACGCCCTCGAAGATGTCGCGCACGGAGGGCCTGCCGCCCGCATGCAGTGTGCCGTGCTGCTCTGCCTTTCTCTGCGCCTCGATGACCTCGTCGATGATCTCGGCCTCCGCCTGAAGATGACGTTCTTCGGACCAGACGCCCCTGACGATCAGATGCTTCTTCAGGCGAAGAACCGGATCGCCAAGCGGCCAGGCCTCAGACTCGGTCTTCGGACGATAAGCGCTTGGATCGTCAGACGTCGAATGGGCGCCGACGCGATAGGTCACATATTCGATCAGCGTCGGGCCGAGGTTCCGCCTGGCGCGCTCGGCTGCCCAGCAGGCAACGGCATGGACGGCGAGATAGTCGTTGCCGTCGACACGCAGCGCCGGGATCCCGAAGCCGAGACCGCGGGCAGCGAAAGTACCGGAGCCGCCGCGGGCGATGCCCTGGAACGTCGAGATCGCCCATTGATTGTTGACGATATTGAGGATCACCGGAGCTTTGTACGTGGAGGCGAAAACCAACGCGGAGTGAAAGTCGGATTCGGCTGTCGAGCCATCGCCGATCCAGCCGGCGGCGATCTTGCTGTCGTTCTTGATGGCGGACGCCATCGCCCAGCCGACTGCCTGAACATATTGCGTGGCGAGATTTCCGGAGATCGTGAAGAAACCGTGGTCTTTCGAGGAATACATGATCGGCAGCTGCCGGCCGTGCAGCGGGTCGCTCTCATTCGAGTAGATCTGGTTCATCATCTCGACCATCGGGTAGTCGTCGGCGATCAACAGTCCCGCCTGGCGATAGGTCGGAAAGTTCATATCGCCCTTGCGCAACGCCTTGCGGAAGGCGCAGCTGACGGCTTCCTCCCCGAGATGCTGCATGTAGAAGGATGTCTTTCCCTGGCGTTGCGCCATCAGCATGCGGGCGTCGAAGGCCCTGAGCTTCATCATGTGGCGAAGGCCGGTAAGTAGTTCGTCGTCAGAAAGCATGCCCGACCACGGGCCGACTGCCTCACCGTCGCGATTAAGTACGCGGATGATCGAATAGGCGAGCTCGCGGATGTCCTCTGACGCGACATCCACTTCAGGTCGCGGTACCGCGCCTGCCTTGGCGATCTTGACGTTGGAAAAATCAGGCTGGCCGCCCGGACGGACGGCGGGCTCGGGGACGTGCAAGCTCAGTTGAGCGAATTCCGTCATATGGTCTCATTCCTCCCTTTGCCGCCCGCTCCTCTCCTCCAGGAAGCGACGGCTCATCCTTGGTGTTACAGATTGCGCGCAATCACCATGCGCTGCACATCGCTCGTTCCCTCATAAATCTGACAGATGCGGACATCCCGGTAGATCCGCTCGACCGGATAATCGGCCATATAGCCGTAGCCGCCATGAATCTGGATCGCGTCGGAACAGACCCGCTCTGCCATTTCGGAGGCAAAGAGCTTCGCCATCGACGCTTCCGAAAGACAGGGCAGGCCGCCTTCGCGCAATGCCGCTGCATGGAGGACGAGCTGGCGCGCGGCCTCGATCTGGGTCGCCATGTCGGCAAGGCGGAAGGCGACGGCCTGGTGCTCGATGATCGGTTTGCCAAAAGCGACACGCTCGCGCGCGTAGTCGCGCGCCGCCTCATAGGCCGCCCGTGCCATGCCAACCGCCTGCGCGGCAATGCCGATCCGCCCGCCTTCGAGGTTGGCAAGCGCAATGCGGTAACCTTCCCCCTCCGCACCGAGCCTTTGTTCGGCGGGGATGCGCATGCCGTTGAAGGCGATCTGGCAGGTATCGGTCGAATGGAGGCCAAGCTTTTCTTCGACACGGATGACTTCGTAACCGGGTGTATCGGTCGGCACGATGAAGGCGGTGATGCCCTTCTTTCCGGCATCAGGATCGGTGACTGCGAAGACGATGATCACTTGGCCATTCTTGCCCGACGTGATGAACTGCTTGGCGCCGTCGAGCACATAATGATCGCCGTTGCGGCGCGCGCGGCTGCGCAGGTTTGAGGCATCCGAGCCTGCCTGGGCCTCGGTCAGTGCGAAACCTCCGATCCATTCGCCACTCGCAAGCCTCGGCAAGAAATGCTGCTTCTGTTCTTCATTGCCGAATTTCAGGATCGGCACGCAGGCGACCGAGCTATGGACGCTCATGATGGTCGAGCACGGCCCGTCGCCGGCGGCGATCTCTTCGAGCGCGGCAGCATAGGCAATAGTGCCGGTGTCGGAGCCTCCAAAGGCTTCCGGAACGAGCATGCCGAGCAGGCCGAGCTCGCCCATTTCCTTCAGTTCCTCGCGGGGGAAGGCGTGATTCCGGTCGCGGGCGGCTGCGCCAGGCGCCAGGCGCTCGCGGGCGAAATCGCGCGCGAGATCGCGAATTTGCTGCTGCAGGTCGGAAAGAATCATCGCTTCCTCCCTTAGTGCCGTTCGAGGGCGACTGCAGTTGCCTCGCCGCCGCCGATGCAAAGTGCGGCCATGCCGCGCTTCAGGTCGTATCGCTTAAGAGCCGCAAGCAGCGTGACAATGATGCGTGCTCCCGATGCACCGATCGGATGGCCGAGCGCACAGGCGCCACCATGCACGTTGACCTTGTCGTGCGGCAGATGGAGGTCGCGCATCGCAGCCATGGCGACGACGGCGAAAGCCTCATTGATTTCGAAAAGATCGACTGTATCAAACGACCAGCCGGCGCGATCGGAAAGCTTCTCAAGAGCACCGACCGGCGCCGTTGCAAAGAGATTGGGGGCCTGCGAATGGGTAGCCTGGGCAGTGATCGTGGCAAGCGGCTGCAATCCGCGGCGTTCGGCCTCCGAGCGGCGCATGAGGACGAGGGCGGCCGCACCATCGGAAATCGAGCTTGAATTGGCAGCGGTCACCGTCCCGCCGTCGCGGAAGGCAGGCTTCAAGGCCGGAATCTTTTCAAGTTTTGCCTTGCCCGGCTGTTCGTCATGGGCAACCGTCAGTTCGCCTTTGCCGGTCTTGATGGTCACCGGTGTGATCTCTTCATCGAAATAGCCGGCCTCGATCGCCTTTTGCGCCCGCGTCAGCGAGGCGATCGCATAATTATCCTGTGCGGCGCGTGTGAATTGATAGGCCTCGGCGCAGTCTTCCGCGAAAGTGCCCATCAAACGTCCCTTGTCGTAAGCATCCTCAAGCCCGTCGAGGAACATATGATCGACAACGCGCCCGTGGCCGAGCCGGTAGCCGCTACGTGCCCGATCGAGGAGATAGGGCGCATTCGTCATGCTTTCCATGCCGCCGGCGACGGTGATCGAGGCATTTCCTGCGGCAATGAGGTCATGAGCAATCATCGTCGCTTTCATACCGGAGCCGCACATCTTGTTAACGGTGCTGGCGCCGGTCGAAAAGGCAAGGCCAGCGCCGATGGCCGCCTGCCTCGCCGGCGCCTGGCCCTGGCCGGCCGGCAGCACGCATCCGAACACCACTTCATCAACGGTCCCGGCCTCGACGCGGCTGCGTTCAAGTGCGGCCCGGATTGCGGCGGCTCCGAGCGCGGGCGCCGTAGCATCCTTGAGCTCGCCCTGAAATCCGCCGATCGGGGTGCGTGCCGAGCCGACAATCACGACAGGATCCTGCAATGGCATTTTCTCCTCCCTGACGGCGCCTAACGCGCGCCCATCCGCAATGCGCCGTCGAGGCGAATGACCTCGCCGTTTAGCATGCTGTTTTCACATATATGGCGCACCAGAGCGGCGAATTCAGCGGGCCGGCCGAGCCGCGGCGGGAAGGGCACGCTCCTGCCGAGTGATTCGCGAACCTCAAACGGCATGCCTGCCATCATCGGTGTTTCGAAGATGCCGGGAGCAATTGACACGACGCGAATACCGTGGCGGGCAAGCTCGCGGGCAATTGGCAGCGTCATGGCGGCCACACCACCTTTGGAGGCGGAATAAGCCGCCTGGCCGATCTGGCCGTCGAAGGCTGCGACCGAGGCGGTATTGATGATGACGCCACGCTCGCCTTCGCCATCCGGCTCCTGTTCTTGAATGGCGCAGGCGGCTAGGCGGGTCATGTTGAAGGTGCCGATCAGATTGATGGCGATCGCGTGTGAAAAGCTTTCGAGCCGATGCGGTCCATCACGTCCAATGACCTTTTCGGCCGGGGCAACGCCGGCGCAGTTGACGAGCCCGCGCAGGCCACCGAAGATATCAAGCGCAGCGGCGACAACGCGCGCACCATCTTGCTCGCTCGTTACGTCGGCACACAAGTATGAAACCTCTCCGCCGAGCTCTGCGGCGACCATTTCACCAGCCTTTTCATTGAGATCAGCAATGACGACGCGCGCCCCGTCTTCGACCAGCATCCGCACGGTTGCTGCGCCGAGACCGGATCCGCCGCCGGTGACGATGAAGGTTCCTCCACGAATCAGCATGGCTCATCTCCCACAGCCAGTCCCTTCTCCCCTCATGGAGAGCCCAGCCAGAATAGCACGGACTTTATGTCGTCCCACTATTGCAAGCGATGACAGAGTTGTTTCATATTTCTGGACAATTTTACCATAGTGAGAGGTAAGGCGATGCCTGAACTCGAAAGGCGCATGATTGCACCGGGATTCGTCCAAGAGGCACTCGAAAGCCTGCGCCGCATGGGAAAACCAACTGCCCCGCTCATTGCTGCGCTCGGACTGCCTCGAGGTGTCAACCAGCCGATATCGGCCGAGCGCTACGGTGCATTGTGGCTTGCGATTGCCGCCGAGCTCAATGATGAGTTCTTCGGAATGGGCGGTAGGCCGATGCGCAGCGGAAGCTTCACCCTGCTCTGCCACTGCGTGCTGCATGCACGAAGCCTCGGCCAGGCGTTACGTCGGGCACTGCGCTTCCTCAATGTCGTCCTGGAGGATCCGCACGGCGAACTCGTCGCCCGCGACGGCCTGGCCGAGATCACGCTTGCAGACGCCGGCGGACCTCGCTCGGCTTTCGCCTATCGCACCTACTGGATCATTCTGCACGGCATCACGTGCTGGCTAGTGGGTCGCCGGATCCCCATCCGGCTCGTCGATTTCCGCTGTGATGAGCCGAAACAGGGAGCCGATTACCGGCTTTTCTTCGGTGCCCCCGTCGCATTCTCTCAACCCATCAGCCGGCTGGGGTTCGACAGCGCCATGCTGGACCTGCCGGTTTCGCGGACCGAGCAGGCACTGAAACAGTTCCTGCGTGGCGCACCGGCAAACATCCTCGTGCGCTATCGCTACGATGCCGGACTTGCTTCCAGTGTCCGGCGACGCCTGAGCAGCCTGCCACCGGCTGCCTGGTCGAATTTCGCCGATCTTGCAGCCGACATGCGCATGCCGGTATCCACCCTGCGTCATCGCCTGAGTGACGAAGGGCAGAACTATGCCGGCATCAAAGATGACATCCGCCGCGATATGGCCGTCGATATGCTGCTCAATAGTCCGAAGACGATCGGCGACATCGCAACACAACTCGGCTATTCGGAACCCAGCGCATTTTTCCGGGCCTTCCGCAAATGGATGTCGACGAGCCCGGATGCGTTCCGCCGGGAAAGCAGGAAAGTGGCGCCGACAATGTAGACGACGGCGCCCGGCCCGCCATCAGCGAACCAGGATCGCCCTGAAATCGTTGACATTGGTGCCTGTCGGGCCGGTCTCGAAGAGGTCGCCGATAGCCTGGAAGGCCGAATAGCTGTCATTGCCATCAAGAAGGCGGCGTGGATCGAGACCGCTTTCGCGCAGGCGCCTGACGGAGGTGCCGTCGGCAAATGCGCCGGCGTTGTCTTCCGAGCCGTCGATGCCGTCGGTGTCTGCTGCCAGGAGATGGATGTCGTATCCGTCGATTGCAAGTGCGGCGGAAAGCGCAAATTCGCCGTTGCGCCCGCCTTTGCCACCTCTGGCCCGCAGTGTCACGGTCGTCTCGCCGCCTGAAAGAATGACGGAAGGCTTTTCGAACGGTCGGTTGCGGCCAAGCACCTCACGGGCTATTGCCGCGTGCACCAGTGCAACGTCACGGGATTCGCCCTCGATCGAATCCGACAGGATTACCGGGGTGATGCCACTGGACTTTGCCAGTTGAGCGGCGGCCTCGAGCGACACACTGGCCGAAGCGATGATGTGATGTTCGTGTCCGGCAAAGATCGGATCGTCCGGAAAGGGCGCATCTGCGGCGGGGGAGGCCAGGTGATCGAGCGCTGCCTTCGGAAGCCGCAGGCCATATTGCCGGACGATTTCGATCGCGTCATGCCTCGTGGAGAAATCAGGAACGGTGGGTCCTGAGGCGACATGGGCGGGATTGTCGCCGGGAATATCCGAAACGATCAAGCTGACGAGGCGCGCTTTCGTGGCTGCCGCGAGCCGCCCTCCCTTGATGGTGGATAAGTGCTTGCGCACGACGTTCATCGCCGAGATCGGCGCGCCTGACGCCAGCAGCATCTCGTTGAGCGCGATCTCATCTTCGAGCGACAGGCCTTCGGGCGGCGCCGGCAGAAGCGCCGAACCGCCGCCGCACATCAGCGCGATCACCAGATCGTCCGCCGTCAGGTCCTTCAGTGCTTCGACCAATCGTTTCGATGCCGCAAGACCGGCGACATCCGGCACGGGATGGGCGGCTTCGATGATCTCGATCCTTCTGGTTTCGCAGCCATAGCCATAGCGCGTCACGACAACGCCATCGAGCGGGGTGTCCCAGACGCTTTCGAGCGCGCGAGCCATTTGTGCTGCTCCCTTGCCCGCGCCGATCACCACCGTTCGACCTTTTGGCTTCGCAGGCAGATGCGCCTTGATGCCCGACAAGGGATCGGCTGCACGGACAGCGGCGTGGAACAGCGATGTCAAAAAGGTGCGGGGGGATAAAACAGCCACAATTAAATCTTTCGAATCTGCATTGCAGGACGCGTCTACTCACCGGCATATCCTCAAGCTGCAACTTCCAAGAGTTTGGCCGCTTAGGCAAGGCAGGCTCGGCCGATTTTGTGTATTCGCGATAACGGATCGATCGCATGCTCCCCATTGTCCCCATCTTGGGAGGTCGCATGACCTCGCGAGCAACGCCGTTCGTGCCGGCTTTATCTTGCTGCCGGCAAAAGTATCCGAGACCGCGTGAAGGTTCCCCAAAGCAGCGCTGACACCTATGTCACTGAGCCGTTCAGTTCGATGGCTGATCGCACAGATCGAGGCTCGGCTAAGGCACTGTCGCACTCAAGGGCACTGATCTCATGCAGGCCGGTTTCATCAGGGCCGAGCAGGCGTTGTTTCAGGCGGTCGCTATTGCGACAAGCTGGAATCCAGGTCAACGGGAGCCGAGATGAATGCTGCGGCGCCAAGCCAAGGCAATGACGTTGTTTGCGACTGCAAGCGAGCTCCTGCAACCGGGCGCTCTACCAAGTCATGCGTCTGCCACCATCGTCGAAGAGGTGAAGGCTTTCGGCAGCCGCGCAGACCGACACGGCTTCGTCAATGGCGATCCGGGACCGGCCGGGAACCCGGAAGACGATCGGCTGACCGTTTGAAAGCCAAGCGTGGACATAGCTTTCGGCACCAACGAGTTCGACGGCGCCAACCCGCGCGTCAGCCCTGAAAGCATCCGCTCTGCCATCTTGCCAAATGTAAAGGTCCTCCGGTCGGACCCCAAGCGTGACGGCGCCGGCGGGCAGGGCGATACTGGGTGACAGCAAGAAGCCTCTGCTGTCACCCGACCGGTCCCAGAGGTTCATGGCGGGGGAGCCGATAAAGGTTGCAACGAAGGTCGTGGCCGGCTTCTCGTAAAGCTCGATTGGTGTACCGATCTGATCAATCTGGCCACCGTTCAACACCACAAGACGATCGGCCAGCGTCATCGCCTCCATCTGGTCATGCGTCACGTAGACGCTTGTTGTCGCCAGCGAACGCTGCAGGCGCTTGATCTCGACGCGCATCTGGACGCGCAGTTTGGCATCGAGGTTCGACAGCGGTTCGTCAAACAGGAAGGCAGCCGGTTCTCGCACGATTGCGCGCCCCATCGCCACACGCTGACGCTGCCCGCCCGACAACTGCCTCGGTTTGCGCTCGAGAAACGCCTCGATCTCGAGCGCCCTTGCAGCCTTTTCGATGCGGCGCTCGATTTCGTCCTTCGGTGTCTTGCGGTTTTTCAGGCCGTAAGCAAGGTTCTGCCTGACCGTCATATGCGGGTAAAGTGCGTAGTTCTGGAAGACCATGGCGATGTCGCGCTCGGATGGCTCCAGCCGATTGACGACGCGATCGCCAATGGCAATTTGGCCCGATGTGATACCTTCGAGACCGGCGATCATGCGCAGCAACGTGGATTTGCCGCAGCCGGAGGGGCCGACGAGCACGACGAACTCGCCGTCTGCGATTTCCATCGAGACCCCCTTGATGGCTTCGATACCGCCGCCATAGGTCTTGCGAACATCCTTCAGATTGATCTTGGCCATTACTTCTCCGTTTCCACAAGACCTTTTACGAACCAGCGCTGCATGAGCACGACGACGAGAATGGGCGGAATGATTGCAAGGATCGCCGTCACCATCACGTAGTTCCAGGGGGTTGCCGCATCGGCGAAATCCATCATCTTTCGAAGAGCGATGATGATGGTATTCATCTTCGCGTCATTGGTGACAAGCAAGGGCCAGAGATATTGGGTCCAGCCATAGATGAAGAGGATCACGAAGAGCGCTGCGATATTCGTTTTCGACAAAGGTAGCAGTATATCGCGCATGAAGAGGAACGGGCCGGCGCTGTCGATGCGCGCCGCCTCCAGTAATTCTCCCGGGATTGTCAGGAAGAACTGACGGAACAGAAATGTCGCCGTGGCAGATGCCATCAGCGGCAGTGTCAATCCTGCGTAGGTGTCGATCATGCCCAGGTCGACGATCACCTTATAGGTTGGAAGGATACGGACCTCGACTGGCAACATCAAGGTGATGAAGATCATCCAGAAGAAGGCCATGCGAAATGGAAAACGGAAGAAAACGATCGCGAAAGCCGAGAGAAAGGAGATCAGGATTTTTCCGACCGCTATCAGGACCGCGACGACAAATGTGTTGAACAGCAGGCGTTCGAGGCTCACTCCGACGACCTGCTCAACACCGCCTGAAAGTGCTGAGGTGTAGTTGTCCATGAAATGATCGCCGGGCAACAGCGAGATGGGCGGCCTGATGATTTCCGCCGACGTCATGGTCGAGGCGACGAACGTGTAATAGATCGGGAATGCGACGATGATGATGCCGATAATCAGCATCAGGTGGCCGATAAGATTGGCGAGAGGGCGCTTTTCAATCATCGCCGCATCTCACGCATAGTGCACGCGCTTCTCGACGAAGCGGAACTGAAAAGCGGTCAGGGCAATGACGATGATCATCAAGATGACGGATTGGGCCGCCGACGAGCCGAGATTGAGGTTCACGAAACCGTCATTATAGACCTTGTAGACGAGCGTTTCTGTGGCCTTGGCGGGACCACCGCCGGTGACTGCATGGATGATGCCGAACGTATCGAAGAAGGCGTAGACGGTGTTGACGACGAGCAGGAAGAAAGTCGTCGGTGCCAAAAGCGGGAAAACGATCGTCCAGAAGCGCCGGTTGCCGCGCGCTCCGTCAATTGCCGCAGCCTCGATCAGCGATTTCGGAATGGCTTGCAGGCCGGCGACGAAGAACAGGAAGTTGTAGCTGATCTGCTTCCACGCAGCCGCCATGACAACAAGCATCATTGCTTGATTGCCGTTGAGCAGCGGATCCCACATGAAGCCGTTGCGCCGCAGAAGATAGGCAAACGTGCCCATTGCCGGATTGAACATGAAGAGCCAGAGCATGCCGGCCACGGCGGGTGCCACTGCATAGGGCCAAATCAGCAGCGTGCGGTAAAAGGTCTTTCCACGCACGACTTTATCGGCGGCCGTTGCGAGCGCCAAAGCCATGACCATCGACAGCAGTGCCGTCAGTACGCTGAAGAGGATCGTGACCTGCAGAGAATGCAGGTAGTTGGGATCTGCAAAGACGTCGCGGAAATTTGCAAGGCCGACGAAACCGCTCTTCAAGCCAAAGGGATCCTCGCGCTGTATCGACTGGTAGAGCGCCTGGCTTGCCGGCCAGAAGAAGAAAACAACGGTCAGAATAATTTGCGGTGCAAGCAGGAAATAGGGAAGAATCTTGTTTGGAAAAACAACGCGCTGCACGGAGAACTCCTTGGCGTGAAGGAACGCCCGCAGCCTCGGGCCGCGGGCGCGAAACACTGGACCACTACTGGCTAACGGCCTGCTTGATGGCAGCGTTGCCGCGTTCGACAGCCTTGTCGAGTGCCGCCTTTGCATCCTGTTTTCCAGCAAGCATGGCCTCGAATTCCTCATTCATGATGTCACGGACCTGCGGCAAATTCGGGAGGCGCACCCCCTTGGAATTTTCGGTCGGTGTCTTTCCCATCATCTGCAGGATTGGCGTTTGCCGCCCCGGGTTCTTGTCGTAGAAATCCGACTTCTTCGTTTCCTCGTAAGCGGCCATCGTGACCGGCATGTAGCCGGAAACCTGATGCAGCCGCGCCTGGACTTTTGTCTGCGACAGGAAGTGGAAGAACTCGGCAATACCCTTGTATTCAGCGTCGCTCTTACCGGCAAAGACCCAGAGACTGGCCCCGCCGGGAATCGTGTTCTGTGGCCGACCTTCGCCTTCATAATACGGCAATTGACCGATGCCGTAGTTCATGCCGGATTTGACGATATCGCCGAGACCGCCTGACGATTCAGTCATGATGCCGCATTCACCGGAGGTGAAGAGCTGTTTGGCTTCGGAGGTGCGCCCGCCGTAGCGGAACGTGCCATCCTTGGCGAGGTCGGCGATCGCCTGAAAATGCTGGACGAAAAGCGGGCTGTTGAAGGCGAGCGTCACGTCGGTCCCGCCAAGGCCGTTTTCATTTGATCCGTAGGATACGTTGTTCCAGGCTGCGAAGTTCTCAGTCTGGATCCATGTGAGCCAGGTGGATGTCAAGCCGCAGGGGGATGCGCCGCTCGCCTTGATCTTTTTGGCGGCCTCAAACACGTCCGGCCACGTCTTCGGCGGAGTTTCTGGATCCAGGCCGGCTTTCTTGAAGGTATCCTTGTTGTAGTAGAGGATCGGCGAGGAAGAATTGTAGGGAAAGGACAACATCGTGCCATCGGGCTTCGAATAATAGGCGACGATACCTGGAAGATATTCCGACTTGTCGAAGCTGTAGCCGCCCTTTTCGAGCACCTGGGCGGCGGGCATGATCGCGCCTTCGGCCCCCATCATAACGCCGCTACCAGCATCGAACACCTGAAGAATTGCGGGCGCCTGCTTGGCGCGGAACGCGGCGATGCCGGCATTTAGGGTCTCGGGATAGCTGCCCTTGAAGACTGGAACGATCTTATAGTCCGCCTGGCTTGCGTTGAATTCCTTTGAAATCTGTTCGACGACCTCATTGTTTGCGCCAGACATGGCGTGCCACCACTGCAGCTCAGTGAGTGCAAACGCTTGCGATGCTGCGCCAAGCGAAACGGCGATCGCCGCTGTCGATAAGAGACCTGTACGAATGGACATTAGTTCCTCCCTGTTTGTTGGGTGGAGCCGGCAAGCCGGCATCCAAATATTCCACGGACGATCCTCCTCGACCTCCCGTGGAAATCCTGTTCAACGGCAATCCTGAAAGACGAAATGCCGGTGTTGCTGGAAGCGCGTTCGGCGCAACTTAGCGCAGCCCCTTGCTCTGTCCAGCATGTGCCTTTCATAAGCCTGCCACCTGTCGCAGATCCTTGATGGCCCCGGGGGCAGCGGCAAGGACCGGTGCGCCTTTCGTCAGCCCTTCGCCCTCCGTGGGGAAGGCTTGATACCAGCCGCCGGCTTCCTTCACCAGACAATAGCCCGCAAGGCAGTCCCAGGCGTGCATGTAAGGTTCGTAATAGCCGACCAGACGGCCTGCCGCGACATAGGCGAGCATCAGGGCGCCCGAGCCGTTCCGGATAAAGTTGCCACCCGCAGTGAGCAGGCTTTCAACCATTTTGCCCACGAAAGCTGGCGTCACATAGTTGTTCGCGCCGATGCCCGTTACGCTGTTGCGGATGGTGCGCGTGGGGTCGAGCCGAAGCGTCTTGCCGTTCAATGTTGCGCCGAGCCCGAGTGCGGCCGCATAAAGCTCGTCGTGGCATGGTGCGCAGATCACACCGACGACAGGAACGCCCTCATGCAACAGAGCAATCGAAATGCACCAGTTCGGCATGCCGTTGACGAAGGGGCTGGTGCCGTCGATGGGATCGACGACCCATGTGTAGCCGGACGTGCCGGCTTCGAGCCCATATTCCTCTCCGAGCACGCCATCGTCGGGATAGGCTTCGTTGAAGCGGCCGCGGATCAGATTTTCGACCTCCCGGTCGGCGATCGAAACGACATCTTGCGGATCGCGCTTGGTTTCAATTACCAGCGTCTCGCGGTGCTTGAAGTAATCGAGCGCCATAGCGCCGGCTTCGCGGGCTACGGCTTCGGCAAGCGCGAGCCGGGCTTCGAGGCGTGCTACATGCGATGTCATGGAATCTTCCCTTGATGAAACGCGGCTCAGCCGCCGATGATGGCAATCCCGCGATCCTTGAAGCTGATCTCAACCTCCGTCAAAGGCTGTAGTGCTCTTTCCACCGCAGGATCGACGACGAAAAGCATGCCGTTGCGCGTTTTCACTTCGTATTCCACACGGTCGCCAAGATAGGCTGCATGAGTGACCTGTCCGCTGAAAGCGCCGCCGTTTCGCGCCGACAGCGTAATGGCGTTCGGGCGCACCGCGAGCTGAGCCGGTCCGGGGCGGACATTGCGGCCGGGGACGCGATGCAAGAGACCCTCGACATTGATCGTCGCTTCTCCGCCTTCGGTACCGATGACATCACAGGCCACGACGTTTGCCTCGCCCATGAAATCTGCAATGAACGCCGATACCGGCTGATCGTAGAGATCGCGCGGCGCTCCCTTCTGTGCGACTTCCCCGTCCTTCATGACGATGATCTGATCAGAGACCGCAAGCGCCTCGTCCTGATCATGGGTAACGTAGACGGCGGTGAAGCCAAGCCGCTGCTGCAAGTCGCGGATCTCCGTTCTCACTCGGCGGCGAAGCCGGGCATCGAGATTCGACAGCGGCTCGTCGAGGAGCAGCACCTGTGGTTCGAGCACCAGCGCGCGGGCAACGGCAACCCGCTGCTGTTGGCCTCCGGACAGTTCGGCAGGAAGGCGCTGGCCCATCCCGGCGAGACCGACGAGCGTCAGGCCGTCTTCGGCGCGCTCGCGGGCCTCCTTGCGCCTCAACCCGGAGGATTCGAGGCCATAAGCGACGTTGTCGAGTGCCGTCATGTGCGGAAAGAGCGCATAGGACTGAAAAACCATCGAGACGTCGCGCTCATTGGCCGGAAGCATCGTCACATCCTTGCCGCCGATAAGGATGCGGCCCGCCGAAGGATGTTCAAGACCTGCCAGCATGCGCAATGTCGTCGTCTTTCCGCAGCCCGAAGGACCAAGCAGCGTCACCAGCGTACCGGGCTCGATCGTCAGCGACAGGTCGGATATAGCAGTGAAGGCGCCGAAGGTCTTGCGGACGTTCTCAAAGACGACGGAACCGGGTGTGTTGACGCTCATGCGGTTTTCTCCTGGCCAATCGGGGCGGCAGCAGCAGCGGCGGTCGTGACGGCAAGACCAACGCGATTTTCGCGTCGGAGCCGCCGTTCGCCGACCATGAACTGGAATCCCGCGATGACGGCGACCATGACGACGATCAGCGCGGAAGAATAGGCGATGGCAACGCCGTATTCCCCGTTTTCCACGAGGCCGACGATATAGGACGTCGCCATGTTGTATTGTGCGCTGACGAGGAAAACCACGGCACTGATCGAGGTGATCGCGCGCACGAAGGAATAGACGAGAGCGGCGGTGATGGCTGGTCGCAGCAACGGCAGGATGATCTTACGGATCGTGCGAAAACTGTCGGCGCCCAGCGTCAGCGAGGCTTCATCGAGGCTCTTGTCCAACTGGCTCATGGCGGCTACGCCACCGCGTACGCCAACCGGCATATTGCGGAAAACGAAGCAGGCGACGAGGATCAGCGCCGTGCCGGTCATTTCGAGCGGGGGCAGGTTGAAGGCCATGATGTAGCTGATACCGATGACGGTGCCGGGGATTGCAAAGCTCACCATCAGCGCGAATTCGAAGAGATTCCGCCCTGCGAATCTCTGCCGCACGATAAGATAGGCGGTCAAAAGGCCGACGACAGCGGTGAGCGGGGCGGAGATCAGGGCGATTTCCATTGTTGTCCAGAACGAACTCCAGGCAACCCCCGTCCATGCCAGTCCACCGTCGTCCCGCAACCCTATTGAGAAGGCGCGGATGTAGTGTTCCAATGTCAGCGTGTTGTCGAGGCCCCAGGTGCGCACGAAACCGCCGAAAAGGATCATCGCATAGACGACGATCGTAAAGATCATCCAGGGGATGACGATTGCATGGATGGCGATTGAAAGGCCATACGGCAGCGCGATGTGTCGGCCAGAATCGCCCTTGCCGGTTACCGTCGCAAAATTCTTGCCCGACAGCCAGAAACGCTGGGCCAGGAACGCCGAAAGCGTGAAGCCGAGCAGGACCATGGCAAGGACCGCGGCGCGCGACGGGTCGTTTTGCGAGCCGACGACGGCAAAGAAGATTTCAGTCGACAGCACGCCATGGCTGCCGCCGAGCACGAGTGGATTGCCGAAATCTGCCATGCTCTCGATGAAACCGATCAAGAACGCATTCGCCAGCCCCGGCTTCATCAGTGGCAGCGAGATACGCCAGAAGGTCCGCCAACGATCCGCCCGCAGCGTCTGTGATGCCTCCTCCATCGACGGGCTGACGCCTTCGACGACGCCGATGAGAACAAGAAAGGAGATCGGCGTGAAGGAGAGCACCTGGGCGATCCAGATGCCCGTCAGGCCATAGAGCCAGCGGCCGGGCTCAAGGCCGAGCAAGGAGGAGACGAACTGCGTTGCAACGCCCGAGCGACCGAAAAGCAAGGTGAGCGCAAGGCCGACCACGAAAGGCGGCGTGATGATCGGCAGGATCGTCAGCAGCCGAAGGCCCTTCTTCAACGGAAAGCGTGTGCGGGTTGCGACGAGGGCAAAGCAGAGCCCCAGTGTCGTTGAGCCTGCCGCCGTCATGATTGCGAGCCACAAGGTGCGCCAGGCGACACCGCAGTGCCCGCCGCCGGCGATGCAGCCCAGGCTCCAGACGGACGGATCCTGAATATTGCTGACGAAGCCGTCCGGATTGAAGGAGCCGTCGAGATCCTGGAATGCGCCAACAAACATGCTGCCGATCGGATAGAAGACGAAAACTGCAACGAGGAGCACGAGCGTGGCGATGGCACCGGTGACGAAGGCATCACCCTTAAGAAAACCGCGCTCGGCGAGGCCAAAGGCAAAGAGCAGCACGAAAACGAGGCCGATAACAACCGCACCGGCTCCCATGGAGGGCTGGCCGACTGGCAATGCGCCAAGAAGGCTTTCGCTGATCGTCCAGGTCCATCCGGAAAAGCCGATCGCAAGTCCCTGAAGCGCCAGAACCAAAAGGCCGAGGCCACCAGCCCAGGAAAGCAGTGTTCCACGTTGCGCATGATCGGGAAGCAATCGCGCGACCCCGCCAAGCAAGATAGGGAAGACGGCGATTGCGAGCCACCATCGGCCGTGCTGGACGATCTGGAGTATGGCGGGAGCTGCGGAGGCTTCACCTGGAAAGGCAGAGAGCCAGCCAAGACCGAAGAAGCCGCCTTCGATCCGATACCACGGGAGCATCGTCAGGGCGGCGACAGCAAAGACGAGGGCGAGACCAAGCCTGCGATTGTGGTTCTTCATGAAGTCCGCTCCAGGCTCGGCCGTATCGATCCGACAGCCGACGCTTTCGCCGCCGGCCGTCACCTCCCGATCATCGGCTTCAGTTTGCCTTCGCGCCGATTTCCTTGTCCCAACGCGAAAGCAGCGCCTTGCGCTTGTCGGGGTCGCCATAGGCCTTGAAGTCGTAGTCGATCAGCTTGATGTCCTCGAACTTCGGCGATTCCTTCGGAACCGTCGCCGACTTGTTGGACGGCAGCTGGAAGGATTTCGCATCCTTCATCTGGGATTGAACATCGGCAGACAGTGCCCAATCGTACCACTTTTTGGCGTTATCGAGGTTCTTGGCGCCCTTGATGATCGACATGGAGCCGATTTCGTAGCCGGTCCCCTCGCAAGGTGCGACCGATTTGACCGGGAAGCCTTCGACTGTCTGGGCGACCGCATCGTGCATGAACACGACGCCGATCGTCGCTTCGCCGCGAGCGGCTGCCTTGACCGGCGCCGAGCCGGACTTTGTATATTGCGAGATGTTGGCGTTGAGCTTGCCGAGATATTCGAACGCCTTGTCTTCGCCCATAATCTGAACGAGCGTCGCAAGGGCGGTATAGGCAGTGCCCGACGAATTCGGATTTGCGATTTGGATCTCACCCTTGTAGGACGGATCCAGGAGATCTGCCCAGCACTTTGGTTCTTTCAGTCCCTTCTTCTGCAGCATGTCAGTGTTATAGCCCCAGCCGAGCGCGCCAGCATAAACGCCTACCGTCCGGAAATTGGCGCTTTCGGCCTGCTTCTTTGCCCAGTCCTGGAGCTGGTCGAGCAGTGGCGACTTGTATTCTTGCGTCAGCCCTTCGCTTGCGGCCTGGAGATGCGGATCGCCCGTGCCCGCCCACCAGATGTCGGTCTTCGGGTTACGCGCCTCGGCGCGGATTTTCGCATAGGTTTCGCCCGACGACAGCCGAACCATGTTCACTTTGACGTCCGTTCCCTTTTCAAAACGATCCTTCATCATTTCGCAAATGACGACGTCTGCGGAGCAGATGAGGTTGAGGTCGCCAGCAGCGTGGGCCGAATAGGCGCCAAAAGTCACACTCGCGGCAAGCGCTGCCGCGGCAATTTTTACCGAACCCATCATTTCCTCCTGATTATCGCGACGCCTCCACGCCGTTCGCTTTTTGCAAGCGTGTGCAAATGGTGCATGAGACATCAAAGGCTGTCAATTGTATTCTTCACAGTACTGTCGTGATAATCCGCCGCAGGAGAGCTTGCACGCCATTGCAAAGCATAGCAAAATCCGATGAGCGGATGGGAGGAGCTGTGTCGTCCAAGATTTTTGTCAGCGCCGACGAAGTAGCCAAAAGAGCAGGGGTGTCGCGCTCTGCTGTTTCGCGTGCTTTCACGCCCGGCGCGAGCGTGTCGGCTGAGACAAGGCGAAAGGTAATGGAAGCCGCCGACGAGCTCGGCTATCACGTCAACCATCTGGCGCGCGGACTGATGCGCAATGAAAGCGGTATCGTCTGTCTCATCGTTTCAGAGGTCGCCACACCTTATCGCTCGGCCCTGCTGCGGGAATTGACGCAGCAGCTGCAGAGCGTCGGCAAAGTTGCGATGCTGGTGAACACGGACCGCTCGGACGGCAGTGTGGATCGGGCTTTGAGCCAAGCCATTCGCTACCGTGCCGATGCTTCAATCATTCTGTCCGGCTTGCCGGATAAGTCGATCACGCAGCTTTGCCTGAGAAACGGACAAAGGCTCGTCCTGATCAATCGCGACGATGATCAGCCTGGTCCGCTTCGCATCAACCTCGATGATCGCGAAGCCGCGGGACGAGTGGTAACAGCCTTTCTTCGCGCTGGCTGCCGCAAGCTGGCGTTTGCAAACTCCGAAGCAGGCACGCCCAGCCTCATGGCGCGGGAATACGGTTTCGCTGCCGCTGCCAAAGCCCTTGGCCTGGACATCATGGTTGAGCGTTACGGCTGGACCGGATACGAGGCTGGCAAAGTCCTGGCACAGCGAATGTTGACCAGAAAGGACCGCCCCGACGCCGTATTCTGCGCCACCGATCTTCTTGCCTGTGGTTTCATGGACGCCGCTCGCCACCAGTTTTCCATGGCTATTCCAGATCAGCTTTGCGTTGTCGGGTTTGATGATATCGACCAGGCGTCTTGGTCTTCCTACCAGTTGACGACATTCGCGCAGCCCGTCCAGGCCATTGCCGGGCAAGCTGTCGCCTGGCTTGGAAAAAATGACGAAAGCCGGGCTGAGAGCCAATCCCTGATGCTGCATGCCGAATTGGTTTGGCGCGGCTCGGTCAGAGGAGGCTAAAAGAAATTCGCATGAGGAACAGAATGCCTACCACGGCGATTTAACTGAGCAGTGCCACCGCACAGGCATGAGGACCAGCGTCATTACCCCGCAACAGAAAATGGCCGGCAAGAAGAGCCGCACGTTTCTCGGAAAGCTGGCAGAGCATTACGATGCGCTATCCCAGCCCTGTTATGAGCAATGCGCGGCGCTTTGCTACCGGCCAGCCTCCGACGGCGTTCAGGTTCTGGTCGTGACATCGCGCGAAAGTGGCCGATGGATCATACCGAAGGGCTGGCCGATCGAAGGGAAGAAGGACTACCAAGTCGCCGCGCAGGAAGCGCTCGAAGAGGCTGGCATTCGCGGCAAGGTGAAGAAGAAACCATTCGGCTATTTCACCTATCTGAAGAAGCTCGATACCGGCAGGCAGGTGCCCTGCATCGTTCAGGTTCACTTGTTGAAGGTCGACGGGACGGAGACGGATTTTCGTGAGAACGGTCAACGAAGGCGGGAGTGGGTCTCCTGCTACGAGGCCGCACGGCGGGTGCAGGAGCCGGAGCTGAAGGGACTTTTGCTGATGCTGGCGCACAAGGAAGACAGTCGGCGGAAATGATTGACGCAGTGGCTGCAGCTCTAGCCCGCACGGCTTTTTGTCAAGACTGCCGTACACCCGACTATCTCAGACCCCCAGCGCCGGCGAAGCCCGAAGTACTTCGGCTTTGCAAGGTCATCGACATGTCGACGGGAGCATTTTCGTGCCGTCAGACGCGAATGGCGGACGGGCTTGTCCCGAACTTCGCCTTGAAGCTCGCGGCGAAATGCGCCGGTGTCGAAAATCCGCAGGCGGCGGCGATTTCGGTGATACTCACCTTGCCGGCTCGGACGATTTCGTAGGCCACCGCAAGCCGCCGCTCATGCACGAACCGGTGTGGTGACTGGCCCGTGGTCCGTTTGAACATGCGGGCGAAATGATAGGAGCTGAGGCCCGCCTCCGCGGCGAGCCGGTCGAGGCTGAGGTCGCCGGCGAGATCGGCATCGATCAACTGTGTAACGCGTTTCAAAACGTGGGGTGAAAGCCCGCCCTGGAGGACAAGGCCGCTGGAGCGGACCGGACCGTTCTTGCGCAGCACTTCGAGCAAGATGAGATCGGCCGCCTGGGCAAGTAAAAGGCGATTGGCCCTTTCCGACCAGTCGTTCGGCAGGATCGCCCTGTTGATGATCTCCGCAACGAAGCCGTCGGATAAGAAACTCAGGTCGGGAAGCGTCAAAGTCCGACTATCGCGATCGAAGACCTCGCCGGCCAGCCGCTGGAACCGGCTCTGAGAGATGTAGATATGACAGAAATAGACGTCGCGGAGTACGTGCCAGGCGCTGTCACCACCTGCCGGCAACAGACAGAGCGCTCCCGACGAGCCTATCTTGGTCTGACCGCTGTCCATGCGGCGCACGGTACCATCGAGATAAAGGCTAACGGTGTGGTGGCCGGGATCGCGATAGCAAAGGCGGCTGTTGGCGAAGTTTCGCCATTGCGCAATCGACAGGCCGCCGCCGAGATCAACCTGCCTCAGCAGCTTGGCGCCCACATTTTCCAAAGCGGATGAAATCGATGCCGTTCGCATGCTTTGTCATAAGCCCGCGGCGGCATCTCCTGCAACTGGGTGCTGCCGAAGACCGCAAGAATTCGATAGTCGCGCAAGTCTATGATAGCTGCGCTTGGTGCACCGCCATAGAAGACGCCGTTCAATGCCTTCAACAAGAAAGACAGCCAATGGCGCCGCTTCTCTTCCTTCTTACCGTCCTTATCTGGGGCACCACGTGGTATGCGATCAAGCTGCAGGTCGGCATCGTGCCCGCGGAGGTATCGATCCTCTACCGTTTCGCGCTCGCAGCCATTCTGCTGCTTGGATTACTGGCGCTGCGCCGGCGCCTGCTGCCGCCGCCATTGAAGCATTGGCTGACGGTCGGCGCTCAGGGCCTTTGCCTGTTTTGCTGCAATTTTCTTTGCTTCTATTATGCCGCCGGTATGTTGCCGAGCGGCATCGTCTCGGTCGTTTTTGCAATGGCAACCCTGTTTAACGCGGCGAATGGCTGGCTCCTTCAAGGAAATCGCCCGAGCGCCCGTGTGATACTGGCAGGCGCGGTTGGACTCGCAGGCCTGGTGCTTCTTTTTGCAGATGAGCTGCGCGCGCTTGACACCACGCCTGATGGCGGACTTGGCCTTTTGCTGGCGCTTGCCGGCACCTATTGCTTTTCGCTCGGCAATTTCCTTTCGGCTCGACACCAAAGGATCGGGCTCGATCTGTCGTCCACGACGGCCTATGCGATGGTCTGCGGTGTGGCGGCGCTGGGCGTCCTCGTGCTGGCGCGTGGACTGCCTCTTTCCTTCGATCCATCGCTGGCCTACACGGGTGCACTGCTCTATCTTGCAATTCCGGGCAGTGTCATCGGGTTCCTCGCCTATCTGGCTCTCGTTGGCCAATGGGGCCCGGCACGTGCGTCCTATGCGACAGTGCTGTTTCCGCTTGTCGCCTTGACGGTCTCGACACTTTTTGAAGGCTACGCCTGGACGCCCGAGGCTGTGCTCGGTCTTGCTTTAGCGCTCGCAGGTAACCTGATCCTGTTCGGAAAGCCCATCTGGGCGCACCGGACCGCCCAAGCGAGACGGACCTGAGCCATGGGGATTTTTTTAAGAGGAACGTTTTCATTGTCGTCGCCCGGATCTGCTTTATCCATGTCCACCAGGCCAGACCAAGCGGCAGTCAGTCGCGCAGCTGAAAAAACGCCAATTCAAATTGCCTTTGATGGTGAGGTGCGGCGGCTTTCTTCCGCTTTGGCAAGGCCGTCGCGAAGGTGCTGTGCATCAGATTCTTGAGCGTAGTGCATCGTTGCAAGAAAATCGTCTATGTCGAAATGTGGAGCAAGCGCCCTGACTTTTTCCAGATGACCTGCCGCGGCGATTTCGTCACCAAGCCAGCCATAGCATGCCGCGACAAAGGCGTGCTGGACGTAGTCCATGACCGACAGATGCATGAAGGCTTCGATCGCCTCGACGTACTGATGCGCGGCAAAATGCGACTTTCCAAGATGGCTCCAGAATCGCTCGGGGTGATGGGGGTTGAGCCGCATCGCCCGACGGATCCATTCTAGCCCCTCTTCGGGTCGTCCCAGCCACGTCAACAACTCTCCTTGCTGAACCACGACTAGGTCGTAGTTAGGATTGAGGGAAAGTGCGCGCTCCTGGTGATACCGGGCTGTGGTCAGATTATTGTTGTTTACATTCACCGCAGCTAAAATTCTGTGGACGTCAGCGTCGTTGTCATCCAGCGCCAGCGCGCGATCTAGCGCGGCAACGATCTCATTCCACACAGCATCCTTGTCTTCGCACCAGCCGTTGACCCAAGCTTGGCCCAGAATGCATGCACGCCACGCATGGGCGTGGGCATAACCGGCGTCCAGCATGACTGAACGGTCTATGAGCAGTTGCGCCTGTTGGTTGTCCAGCGCCGTGCTTCTGTGATGCAGTACCTTGGCGGCGAGCGCGCATTCGTATGCGGCCATATTCGCCGGTTTTGTTCGCTCGAGCCGGTCACGCTGGGCGGCTTCGACGCGACCGGGTAACGTGGCCACTATCGCTCCGGTGACCTCGTCCTGTATCGCGAATATGTCGTCAAGCTTCCTGTCGTATTTGTCTGCCCAAATATGAGCATCGTTGACTGCATCGATGAGCTGGACGGTCACACGCACCCTGTCGCCAATCTTGCGGACGCTTCCCTCCACCAAGTACTGCGTTCCTAGCTTTTCGGCGACTTCCCGTGCGTTCACGGCCTGGTTCTTATAGACAAAGCTCGAATTTCGCGAGATGACGAACAGCTCGTGACGGCGCGATAGTTCGGTAATGATGTCCTCTGTAAGCCCGTCGGCGAAAAATTCCTGATCGGGATCGCCGCTCATATTGATGAACGGCAGCACAACGATCGAAGGCTTCCCGACCGATCGTTTCGCATCCAGGTCATCCAGCTGACCTGGCAGGGCTTCGAGCCCGACACGAAAGAGATGTACCGGACGGCTAATATTCTTGAGCGTCTTTTCTCCCAAATCCTCAATGGCGACTTCAAGCCGGTCGACAATCTGTGTCGCCACCGCCGCGGTGATGCAGACGCCGCCGACGTCGGCCAACTGCTCGATGCGAGAAGCAATATTGACACCGTCGCCGAAAATATCCTGATCGTCAAAGATGATGTCGCCGAGGTTGATCCCGATCCTGAATTCAATCCGCCGATCTTGCGGCACATCCGAATTGCGTCGCTTCATGCGCTGCTGGATCTCCACGGCGCACTTCACTGCATCAGAAACACTTAGGAATTCGACAAGCATGCCGTCCCCTGTCGTCTTGATGATACGACCCTTGTTCTTCGCAATCGCGGGGTCGATCAATTCGATTCGGTGGGTTTTCAGGCGGGCGAGCGTACCTGCTTCATCGATCTCCATCAGCCGGCTGTAGCCTGCCATGTCGGCTGCCATGATCGCGGCTAGTCTCTGTTCCATGTCATTTGCCAAACAAGAGTGACGCACTTTCGCGAGAAGCGCCAACCTGGAGTGTGATCACCTCCCGCTTAGGGCGCCCGATATTTCAATTTTACCGCACTGCTGGGAAATCGACTATCTAAATTAGCGGCGACTGAAAGGCGCATGCTGATGCTGATAAAGATGAAGGTGGGATGGAAATCGGCAATGCCGCTCGCGCGTTCTTGGCGGTGGCTAGCAGATATCGGTGGAAAGTGAAAAGGGTACCAATCGCCAGGATCTGTTACCGCGGCGTCGGCGCGACATTGTCTTTCACTTGAGGCTCGCTGAGAGCCTTTCAGGTACCGCCGACGGTCGCATCATTTTTTGAAGCAGGAGGATCAATCTCGGCCAGAACCGCCTTTCCTCCCTCGTGCGAACCGTCCAGGTCCAGCCGACTAGCTAGCTGGCTGGGAAAGCTATTCGGAGCCTTTCTTGTGATCATCAAGCAAAGCCCGGACGAAGCCA
Organism: Rhizobium etli 8C-3; assembly: GCF_001908375.1. Classification (NCBI taxonomy): domain Bacteria; kingdom Pseudomonadati; phylum Pseudomonadota; class Alphaproteobacteria; order Hyphomicrobiales; family Rhizobiaceae; genus Rhizobium; species Rhizobium etli. The sequence goes on from NZ_CP017244.1 coordinate 953,445, forward strand.
GTTTCGGCTACTTCGATCGTTCCATCGGGCAACTTCAGGACGCGATCGATGGCAGTACCATAGAGCTTGAGGCGATCGTCGAGCATCTTGACGGCCTGTTCGATGTTGCCCTCGCGGCTCTTTCGCAGGGCCTCGTGCATCATGCTGCTGAGGGAAAGCCGAAAGAGCAGGAGCATCTCTGCGAACGCTTCGGGATCGGGCGCATCGAAGAGACCCTCCTCTGTTCCCTCTCGGAGAACATCGGCCAAAAGCGGGACTACGATGCGGGTCACAGCCTGATCGACGCGGTGGAACAGCACGATGTTTTCCGGGCGGAAGATGACATCGAACATTGTTCGCAGTTGCGGGGCAAGCTCGACCTTCAGGCGCCGCGACCCGGCGAACAAGCTGTTCAGTTTTTCCACGGCATTGAGCGTAGGATCGTTCAGGAGCGGTCGAATCTCTTCAAGGCTTCCGCGGGCAAGGCGAGCAGCGATAGCTTCAAGCAGCGCCTCCTTGGAGGAGAAATAGTGGTAGAAGGCGCCCTTCGACACGCCTGCTTCGCGAATGATGTCGTTAATCGTGGTATTGTCGTAGCCGTGGGCGAAGAAGAGCCTCTGGGCGCAATCCAACAGTTCGCCCGAGCGGATGTCTGGGTGTTTTTTGACACGCATCGACGCTCTCACTTCTTTCGGGGGGTCTCCTGACTAGCGGAATTCGATGCTGTGGCCGAATTCTTCAGCTGCTTTTATAGACCGACGGTCGGTCTAATGCTATAGGGTCGACAACAGCAGCAGTTCGAGGCAGATGGCGTGAGACCGTTCCGCTTGCTTTCCGTTGTCGTCGCTCTGTCCGTGGCAGGCGGTTTGGCCGCTTGGTATGTCTGGCACCCCATCCCAGTATCGGTTGTCGTCCCCTTGCGCGGTCGTGCTGCCGAAATCGTCTATGCCAGTGGCGTTGTCGAACCGCTGACCTGGGCGAAAGTCACGCCGCTGGTGCGCGAACGGGTCGTCGAGCAATGCAATTGCGAAGGTGCATCCGTAGAAAAGGGCGATATACTTGCTCGCCTCGATGATAGCGAGGCGAGAGCGGCCCTTGCCGAACTCGAGGCGCGGCTTGCGCTGGCGGAGCAGGAATTTCGGCGCTACAATTTGATGCTGGAAAAAAACACAGCAGCCCAGCAGTCAGTCGACCGGGCGAGCAGTGAGGTGGAGCAGCTCAAGGCGCTGGCGGCCGGTCAGAGGGCACGCCTTGACAGTTATATCATCCGCGCTCCGATCGATGGTGTCGTGCTTCGCCAGGACGGCGAGGTGGGCGAAGTTGCCGATCTAGGAACGGCGCTCTTCTGGGTCGGGGAACAGAAACCGCTGCTCGTGGTCGCGGACGTCAACGAGGAGGATATTCCGCGGGTCCGGCTGGGGCACAAGGCCCTGCTCAAATCCGATGCTTTCAAGGATCAGACCCTCGAAGCAACCGTCAGCAGCATAACGCCGAAGGGCGATCCGGTGACGAAGACCTATCGCGTAAAGCTGCGTCTTCCCAACGACACGCCCCTGATGATCGGTATGTCGACTGATGTGAACATCATCGTGCGCGTCTCGGAAAACGCACTTCTGGTCCCCACCATCGCGATGCAGGCCGAGAAGGTCTTCACTGTCGAAGGAAACTTTGCCCGGCTACGCGAGATCAAATCAGGAATCCGCGGACCGAATGGCATCGAGATCATATCCGGTCTGGATGAAACGACGCGTGTGATTTCACCGTTTCCGCAAGATCTGATGGATGGGACCCGGGTCACGATAACCGGTACTGCAAAGTGAGGTTGCGATGCGGCTGATTTTCGAGATCGCCGTCACCCATATTGCCGGCCGCGGCCGGCAGACGCTTGTTGCCGTGTTCGGCGTTGCCGTCGGTGTCGGCTTTTCCATCGCCATGGCGGCGCTCATGCAGGGCGGCCAGGACGATTTTGTGGAACAGTTGATCAACACCATGCCCCATGTTGACATCACCGACGAGCAGCGAACGGCGCGACGGCAGCCTGCCGAAACCGTCTTCCATGCGACGGAGATCTTCGGACTGAGGCCGCGGGAGGACCGCCGCGGCATCATCAATCCGACAGCCGCGCGTTCCTGGCTCGAGGCATGGATACCCGGCCGGCTGGCTCCAGACCTGAAGCTGCAAGCTGTCATCCGTTACTCCAGCCGCGAGGTCGGAGCATCGGTGATCGGCATCGAACCGGCGGCCGAGCGCGGCGTCTCGCCGATCATCGGCGACTTCGTGGAGGGAAGTTTCGGAGCCCTTGCGGCGGGCGGGAACAGTATCGTCATCGGTGACACGATGGCAGAGCGCCTCGGCGCCGGATTGAACGATACCGTGGCGGCGGTTTCGTCGGAGGGGCTCTCGCGCAATTTCAAGATCGTCGGCCTCTTTCATACCGGCACGACCGCTCGGGATGAGGGCGAAGCTTATGTACTGCTGAAGAACGCGCAGATCCTGAGCGCGCGTACCAACGCCATCAATGAAATCCGCATCAAGCTTGCCAATCCCGATGACGCACCAGCGGTGGCGCGCCGGATCGAGACCGAACTCGGCTACAGGGCCGAGGCTTGGCAGGAGGCCAATGAATCGCTCCTCGAAGCGCTCGTGATCCGCAATGTCATCATGTACACCGTTGTCGCAGCAATCATGCTGGTCGCTGGTTTTGGCATTTACAATATTATCTCGACGATTACGCACGAAAAGGCGCGCGATATCGCCATCATGAAGTCGCTCGGGTTTGCCGAGGCTGACATGCGGCGTCTGTTTCTGCTCGAAGGAATTGCGATCGGGGCCGGCGGATCAGCGCTTGGTTGGCTGCTTGGCTTTTCGCTCGTCTATGCCTTGTCTCTGGTGCGCTTCGAGCTTGCCGCGACAGGGCAGGAAATGACACGTCTGCCGATTGCCTGGAGCATTCTGCACTACGTGATTGCCTCAGGTTTCGCGCTGAGCGCGGCGGCTTTTGCCGGTTATCTCCCGGCCAGGCGGGCTGCACGCCTCAATCCCGTGGATATCATCAGGGGTGCGACATGAGCGCCTTGATTGAAGCAAAGAACCTCACACGCATCCTGACGGAAACTGTCCCGGTAACGCTGGTCGAGAATGTGTCTTTGACGATCGGTGAGCGGGAATTCGTTGCAATCACCGGACCTTCCGGTTCCGGCAAATCTTCGCTGCTCTATCTGTTGGGGCTGCTCGACGAGCCGACGAGCGGCAGGCTTTTGATTGGCGGCAGAGATACCGACCCCATGGACCAAAGGCAACGCGCCGAAACCCGCCTCTCGATGCTGGGCTTCGTCTTCCAGTTCCATTTTCTCCTGCCGGAATTCACGGCGCGACAGAACGTCGAGATCCCGATGCGCAAGCTTGGCCGTTTGAGCCGGTCGGCCATGCAGGCGCGGGCAGAGGAACTCTTGGCGTCGCTTGGTCTTGCTGGTCATATCGACAAGAGGCCAGATCAGCTTTCCGGCGGTCAACGCCAGAGGGTCGCCGTGGCACGCTCGCTTGCCAATGATCCACCCATCCTGCTTGCAGACGAGCCGACGGGAAGCCTCGACAGCCAAAATTCCGAGCAGGTCTTTTCGATCCTTGAAGGGCTCGTGCGCGAACGCGGCAAGACGGTCATCGCCGTCACCCATGATCTCGACATGGCGGCCCGTATGGGGCGACGCATTCATCTCATGGATGGCAAGATCGCCGATCCTTAAAATCGGTGCGAGCGGAGGAATTTGCCCAGCCAGCAGCCACGTGATGGCTTTCGCGATGAAGCCCAGCCATTGTTTCGTCACGGCCTGTTCGAAGCGGCCAAGCCCCGATACCAGCGTCACAAGCAAGAACAGGTGATATACCGTGATCAATCGCGATGGCGTCCGATCATTGCTTGGGATGGCCTCTTCATGCGCGCTGACGCCTGTCGAAGGAAGCATGCCGATCGACCAAGGACTCAGACCGCCGAGATGAAGCTTCCGGCGATCGTCTGCCAGTGTCCGTGATTGCCTTGAAGGAGTGTTCGGCGTCAATGTGGAAGCCTCCAAGGCGGGAAATTTTGTTCTCAGATCCGTCGTTTCTGCATTGGCTCGGCCTTTGCGGTTTCCACCCACGTTGCGGCGAGCAACAAACGATTTGGCTATTTCTCGCAAAGCCGCCGAGCACCATAGTACGGTTGGTAGGTACAGTCAGAAGCGCGGAACGACCGATAACTGCGCGAGCAGGCCGTGATATTGCAGGATGGCGCGACGTTCTCCTCGCTCGTCATCGCTCCTGTGTCAGGATCGATTTGCGGTGCAGGCTCAGCCATCGCCGCCTGCATGAACTCCCGCCAGATGCGAGCCGGAAGTTCGCCTCCGGTGACACCCTTCATCGGCGCATCATCGTCGTTTCCGACCCAGACTCCGGCGACCAGGGTGTCCGTGAAGCCGACGAACCAGGCGTCGCGGTTGTCCTGACTGGTACCTGTCTTGCCGGCCGCAAAAATGCCGGGATCGGCGTCGCGGCCGGTCCCACGCTCAACGACCAACTGCAGTAACGCAAGAAGGTCCGGCTGATATCGAGAGAGGTCGATGGAGACCGGCACTTGCGCACCCACGCGGAAGCCCCTGGGCTGGCCAGATGCCTGGAAATCGATGACACCCCACGGTTCGACGGGCGCCCTTCCAAGGCGAACCGATGCGTAGGCGCCGGTCAGATCGAGCAAACTCACCTCCGACGCACCAAGCGACAAGGCTGGCGCAGTCGTCAGGGCCGTGTTTATGCCGAGCTCCTTGGCTGCCGCCGCCACACTGTCCAGTCCCACCTCCTGAGCAAGGGCTGCGGTGGCGGCATTTAACGAGCGAGCAAAGGCCTCCGCCAGCGTAACCCATCCGCGGTAACCACCCCCGGGGTTTTGGGGCGACCATCCGTTTATCTCGATAGGGCCGTCGAGGACCTGATCCGACAGAGAAAGCCCCTTTTTCAATGCAGCATAGTAAACGAACAACTTGAATGTGGAGCCTGGCTGACGCATCGCCGTGACGGCACGATTGAACTGGCTGGTCTTGTAGTCGTGTCCGCCGACCATTGCGACAACCGCGCCATCGGGTGTCATGGCGACCAGCGCCGCCTGCGATGCGCCGAGAGCCTTTCCTTCTTCATCGAGAGCCTGTCTCACCACCCGTTCGGCAATTTCCTGCAGGCGCGGTACCAGCGTCGTACGCACAGTCGTCGAGCCGGGAGAAGCGCCGGCGATTTCGCTCGCCTGTGGCGAGACCCAATCGGCGAACCAGCTGCCGGAGCGCGGGGTCAGTGTCGTCGGATGCACTTCGGCAAAATCTTTCTTGGCGGCATCGGCCTCTTGCGGCGTAAGCTTGCCGTTGGCGGCCATCGCGTCGAGCACGGTTGCCGTGCGTTGGCGTGCGCCTTCGAAATTGTCGATCGGATTCAACTGGCTGGGAGCCTTCAGCAGACCTGCCAGCATCGCCGATTCCGTGATATCGAGTGCACCGATATCCTTGTTGAAATAGATCCGTGCTGCTGCCGGCATTCCCGTAGCGCCGGAACCGAGATAGACGGAATTCAGGTACCGCGTCAGGATCTCCTGCTTGCCGAGCTTCCATTCCAGCCAGAACGAAATTACCAGTTCCTGGATCTTTCGCTTCAGCGTTCGGTCGCTTTCGAGATATTGCAGCTTGATCAACTGCTGTGTGATCGTGCTTCCGCCCTGGACGACGGAGCCTGCCTCTAAGTTCCGTATCAGCGCGCGCGCGATGCCTTTCAAGTCGATGCCGTGGTGATCCATGAACCGGCGGTCCTCGATTGAAAGCACGGCATCCACGAGGTGAGGGGGGAATTGTTTGTATCCTGCATAGGGTCCCTGATAGGGCCCTTGACGAACAAGAGGTTCGCCATCCGCCGTTTCCAATACAATGACCGGCTTCATGGTACCATCGGCAATCTCTTGCCATGGCACATCCTTCAACGCCCAAGTCAAAACGCCGGTTCCGATCAGCAAGCCCAGCAAGGAAGCGACCGCGACAAGCCCTTTCCATGACCGCAGTTTCGGTGGACGGGCCTGCTTTATGCGGGTCAAACCGGCCAGAAGTTCTGGCGAGCGGGACCGCGCTTTGGATGAAAGCGATGCAAAGGCGGCGTATATCCGCCGAAACTTCTCATTGGGCACTCGAGTGCCGGACGTCTGTCCTTTCTGCTTGATGGTGGCGATGTCCCTTCTCATCCAGAACGGGCTTCTTTGCAGAAGCGCACGCATATCATGACGGAGGGCGACAATCAGGTCACGAACGGCTCGTGCGCTTTGACCAAAGGGCGAGGATGGGTTTACGGCCTCTTTGGATTGTTCCAGCGATGTTGAAGATCCGGGTGGTCCCTGGTGAACCCTGGTTCCTACTTCAGGGCCTTCAGCCGTAAATCCCTCGCTCTTCGGCAGCGGTGCAGAACCGGCGATGCGATCACCAGGCTGATTTGGGCTGCCAGTCTGTTTTGAGCTGTCTGCGGTGCTTTCCATTTGTTGCCGGCTGGTTCTTTTGAAGCAATTAGCGCGCAATGGTACGGAGGAAAGACGACATTGACTCTGCTTTCAGATCTTTTCGAAACAGGCTCAGTCGTGAAAAGTGATTGCGGAACTGTTCTCACATCCCAAGCCAGCCTTTTCATGGCAACGCAGTGCCAAATTAACCGCGCGCGAGCGGTGTGCGGGTGTCTGGATCTGCGCCTTCGGCCATAACGCATCGTTTGCATCTGCTCGATCCTCGAACGCCATCTCCGTCAGTGCGTCCGGCCTCATTCGCCAGGGACTAGCGCCCCCATCCTAAAAGTTCCTTGCGCTCAGTCCAGCCAGATCGTGAAGGGCGCCATGGCGGTCACGACCGGGTTCGGGAGCTCCAGCCTTGAGACGAGATCGCCTCGGACCAACACGGCCGTCGGCGTGGCGTCCTTCCGGGTGGCGTTAGGATTGAAACGGGCCGGTCATCATGCTTTCTGCCGTCTGCGGAATGTCAACCGCCCGTCCTGCGGCCTCAGATCAGGCCATATTGTTTCGCCTTGTTGCGCAGAAACGGCAGGCCGTTGCCCATCACTTCTGCCTCGTTTCTGGCGACAGGACGCCAGACTGCGAGACCGTAGGCGACTTCCGCCGGCATGTTGATGAAACTCTCCATAGCAAGGCCACCTTTGAATCCGATAGCCGCAAGCGCCGTATATATCTCGTCCCAAGGGACGTTTCCATAACCGGGCGTGCCACGGTCGCTTTCAGACAGGTGGATGTATTTCAGATGTGCGCGTGCGTCGAGGATGCCCGTGGCAGCGCCCTTCTCCTCGATGTTCATGTGATAGGTGTCGAGATGCACGAAGATATTGTCGGCGCCGACGCGCTCGATCATCTCAACTGCCTGCCTTGCTGTATTTATCAAATGGTTTTCATAGCGGTTCACTGCCTCGACGCCCAGCTCGATGCTGCGGGACTTGGCGTGCTTGGCTGCGGCCGTCAGCGCCCGCGCGATGTTGTCATATTCCTTCTCCGTCGGCGGCACGCCAGTACGCTCGCCAATGCCGCCGAAGATGACACCGGATAGCGCCAATGCGCCCATGTCGGCCGTCTTGTCAATCGCGACCTTCAGGTGCTCGATTGCCGCCTCCGGCCGCACCGATGCCCAGGCGTGCTCGGGCAGTCCAAGCGAGCAGACGGCTGGCAAGTTGTGCTTTTCGAGAAGCCCCCGGGTGTGTGGCGCATCGACTGCGGGTGCGTTGAGGAGCGCAATTTCGATGAAGTCCATCTTATAGGAAACCGCAGCTGCAATCGCCTTTTCGGCGCCTGCCCTGTCCCAGTTCATTGTCCACATGCTGGTATGTACGCCGAAGCCTTGCATCGTCTTATTCCTTTCTGCGCAGAACGGTTCTGAAGTGGCCGGCAAGCCAGCGCAGGATCATGACGCCGACGAGCAGGACACCCCACACCGCCGTCGCCAGATGCTGGTTGGCGCCGAGAAGATTGAGCCCCGACGAAAAGAGCTGGAGAACGACCAGCGCCGCGAAGACCGGGATCACCCGACCGAAGCCGCCGAAGGGATTTACCCCGCCGAGGAAGCAGGCGAGCACGGTGATAAGCAGGTAGGACTCACCGTGGCCGACGCGCACCGAGTTGAAGCGCGCCAGCATGATGATGCCGGCGACGGCGCACATCGCGCCCGATAGCGTATAGACGAGGACGATGACCCTGCGGGTGTTGACGCCGGAATAGCGCGTAGCCTCGATGTTGGAACCGATCATGTAGGTGTTGAAGCCAAGCCTGGTGCGCGAAAGCAGCACATGCCAGAGCGCGACGCACAGGATGAATATGAGGAGCGGCACCGGAATCCCCATCAAGGAGCCATGGCCGAACGGGCGCAGGAAGGCCGGAAAGCCCGACACGTCGCCGCCGCGGGTCAAGAACTCGCCGAGCCCGCGCAGGAAGATCATCATCGACAGCGAGACAAGGATCGGATGTGCCTTCGTATAGGCAATGACAAGACCCATGACGAGGCCGCTTGCCGCACCTGCGGCAAGCGCAAGCGCCACGCCGAGCAGGAAGGATCCCGGGCCCGCGTCGAGGCCGCCGTTGGCCTGCAGCGTCCAAGCCACGGTGAGGCCTGCGATGTTGGCGGTAAATGTGATCGCCAGGTTGAGCCCTCCCGTCAGGATCGGCAACAGCATGGCAAGAGTGAGAAGTCCGAGCTCCGGAAGCTGGAAGGCAACGGAACCGAAAGTGGCCCGCGACAGGAACTGCGGCGAAGCGAGGCCGAAGACCACGACCACCGCGACGAAGGCGACGACCGATCCCGCGATTTCCGATCCCAGGAGGTGGCGAGTGCGCCGGACCAGCGTCGTCATCTGTGCCTCCGCTCGGTCTTGAGGATAGGCAGCAGCCTTTCGATACGGGAATTCGAGAGTGTAATCGCAACGAGGATAATGGCGCCGATAATCATCTTGAACGCGAAAGGGGAAACGCCCATCAGGTTGAGGCCGTTCTGGGTGATCGAGATCAGCAGCACGCCGAGCACGCAGCCAAGGACCGAGCCCTTGCCGCCACCGAGGCGGGCGCCGCCGAGCACGACGGCGGCAAGCACGTCCAGTTCGCGGCCGTAGAGCGCATTTGGCACGACTTCCTGGGCATAATGTGCCTGGATCAATCCGCCAATGCCGGCCATGAGCCCCAACCAGCCGAAGGCGATGAACTGCATGACGCCGATCGAGATTCCGAAGCGGCGCGCACCCTCGGGATTGTCGCCGAAGGCATAAAGCTGGCGCCCGGTCGTGGTGTGGCGGATCAAAAACCAGGTTGCCGCAACGCAGATTGCCATGACAAGAACCGGAAGGCGGATCTCGGCCCAGCTGCCGTCAGCCATCTCCCTTTCGTAGAGGATGATCCGCTCCGTCCACCAGTCGGGCAGCGTGTAGATCGATACGCCGCGGGTGAAGAACATCAAAAGTCCGAAGTAGATATTGAAGGTGGCGATCGTAACGACGATCGAGATGATCTTGAACCGGTGGATCAGGAAAGCATTGAACGCGCCGAGCAGGGTGCCGATGCCGCCGGCGATCAGCAGGCCACTTGCCCAGCCCCCGCCGCCGACCTTGGCGAGGATGAGGGCGGTCACGTACTGCACGACCGAGGCGGCGACCGCAAACGAGATGTCTATGCCACCTGCGATCAGTACAACGAGCAGACCGACTGCGAAGATGATGTTGACTGAACTGATGTTCAAAAGGTCGAAAGCATTGCCGAGCGTAAAGAAACGCGGCGTCGCAAAGGAAAGAAAGGCGCCGATCAGAACGATGACGACGAGCAGGCAGATCTCCGTCGTATGGGTGCGCAAGAGCCTACGCATAGACCGCGGCCTCCAGTTCCCTAAGCGAGGTCGCGCGTGGATCATATTCGCCGGCAATCTCGCCCTGCGCCATGTGCAGCACCCGGTCGGCGTTGAAATAGACCTCGGGCACCTCGTCGGAGATGAGGATGATGGAAAGACCGCTTTGCGCAAGCTGCGCCACGATGTCGAAGATACCGGCGCGCGCGCCGACGTCGACGCCGACCGTAGGTGCGTCGAGGATCAGCAGCTTAGGGTCAGTCGCCAACCATTTCGCAATGGCAATACGCTGCTGATTGCCGCCGGAGAGAGTCGAGATGGCATCATCCTGCAGCCCAATCCTTATTCCGAGATCGGCAATCCAGCGCGCCGCCAGCCCGTGCTTCTTACGTTCCGAAATGAACCCGTGGAGCAAAATCTTACCCAGCGAGGCGATCACCAGGTTGTCGGCAATCGACTGCTGTTGGATAAGCCCAAGCGACAGGCGATCTTCGGAGAGATAGGCAATGCCGGCAGCAATCGCGTCCCGATTGGACGAAAAGCGCACCGGCTTGCCGTCGATCTCGATGGTGCCGCGATCTGGACGGCGCATGCCGAAGAGCGTCAGTGCCAGTTCCGTGCGGCCGGCGCCCAGCAGGCCGGTGATGCCGAGCGTCTCGCCGCGGCGGACGGAAAACGAGATGTTCGTAAACTCACCGCGCCGTGTCAGGCCCTCAACTGCAATGACAGGCGCAGCCCCATCATGCGATTGGGCGCGCACTGCGTGGTCGAAAAACTTGCCCGTCATGAGTTCGGTGATGCGCGACTGCGTCATGCCTTCGGCGGGATAGACGCCGACGAGCCTGCCGTCGCGCAGCACAGTGATACGGTCAGATATTTCCAGCACCTCGGCCAGTCGGTGGCTGACGAAGACGACGGCGACGCCCGAGGCGGAAAGATTACGCACGATCTCCAGCAGATGGTCGGTTTCTGACTGCGTCAGTGAAGCAGTCGGCTCGTCCATGAAGACGACCTTTGCCTCGCCGACCAAGGCTCGTGCGATTGCCACGATCTGCCGCTGGGCGACAGCGTATTCGCGCAGCGGCAGGTCGACGTCGAGCATAACGCCAAGGCGCGCCAGCACGCGCTCGGCCGTCTCGCGCATGGCCGTGTGGTTGACCCGGCGCGGGCGATGGCCGAGCACGGTCTGGAAAGCGATGTTTTCTGCCACCGACATTTCCGGGAAGAGTGCGAGATCCTGCCAGATCACTTGAATGCCGGAGGCTTGTGCCGTGACCGGCGACATATGGGTATATTTCTGGCCGTCATATTCGATTGCAGCACCGGCCTGCGGGCGATAGACGCCGGTGATGACCTTGATGAGGGTACTTTTACCGGAGCCGTTTTCGCCGGCGAGGCAATGCACCTCGCCCGGTCGCACCTCGAAGGAGACGTCGCGGAGCGCGCGCACACCGCCGAAGGTCATGTTGATGTTCTTCATCGACAACAGAGATCGTTGGACGTCTGCGCCAGCTGGAGATTCCATATCGCGCCTGCCGTAGTGGTCGCCGGCCATGCTCGCAGTCCACCGAGCCGGCCGCAGCCAGCCCGGCGGTCTGGGAGGTGCCTTCGAAAGGTTTAGAGGCCCATGGCCGCGAGTTCGTCGACCGTATCCTTGTTGATGGTCACGAGCTGATCGACGATAATATCATTTCCGGTCGGATTGATCTTCCCGAGGCCCTCGATCTCGTCACCTGCCTTGATCTTCTCGCCCTTCATGAGCTTGTCGGCGAGAGTCACGAAGACTTCGCCGGCCTGTTTCGGATTCCACATGAAGCCGCCGGAAATCGCGTCGGATTTAATGAGTTTCTGGCCCTGGCCCGGCGAGAAGGGCCCGAGTACGAAGATCTCGCCAACCTTGCGGCGCTCTTCCACGGCACGGCCGGCGCCGATCGGCCCCTGGCTGCCAAAGGCGAGGAAGCCCTTGAGGTCTGGATTGGCCGAGATCAGGTCGAGCGCCGTCGATCGGCTCTTGTCGGCATCTTCTGCAACGCCGTAACGCTCGCCGACCACTTCCATCTCCGGATATTTTTCTTTGAGATAGTCAATCGCCGCATCGGCCCAAGCATTGTGCAACGGTACGGTGAGCGAGCCGACGAAGACCGCATATTTTCCCTTGCCGCCCATCTTCTTTGCAAGAAGCTCGGCATGCGCTTCGCCGAATCCGTTGGCCGAGGCGAGTTCGAAATTCCAATCCGCACCCTTTTGACCGGGTGATTCATGCGTGATGACAATGATGCCGTTTTCTTTCGCCTTGGTGAGGACTGGCTCCAGCACTTTCGCATCGTTGGGTACGACACCGATCACCTTCACGCCCTGGGCTATGAGATCCTCGATGGCGCGGACCTGCAGCGCCGGATCGGCACTGGTCGGCCCAATCATGAAGGCATCGATACCGAGCGCGGCACCTTTTTCCTTGATGCCGGCTTCCATCGCGTTGAACCATGGAATGCCGCCGATCTTGACGACGACACCGACCTTTCCGGCCTCCTGCGCAAGGGCGCCGCCAAAAGCGGCTGCCAGCGACAGCGAAGCCGCGAATGCGGCGACGAGCAATTTCCTCATTTTGTTCCTCCTCGATCGTTTCGGGATGGGCACAGGGCCTGCTGAAGACCGCCGGCCTCCCGTTGCAAGTAACTGGCGAAGAATGTGATTTCCCGCCTCCCTTGAAAGCCGCCTCCTCAAGCAGCGCCACCGTTGCACAATCGATATTTTTACGTGCACAATCGATAGTGCAAAGACTATCGGTCAGAGTTATACTTTCGTCAAGCGGAAACGCCTTTCGCCGCTTCGAAATCGGCACTAAGGAAAATTCAAGGTTTTGCATGAAGAACGGCATGAGGAAGAAGGCGACGATCTACGACCTGTCGGTGCTGTCGGGCAACTCGCCCTCGACAGTCAGCGCCGTGCTAAACGGCACTTGGCGCAAGCGGCGTATCAAGGAAACGACCGCCGCACTGATCCGCGATCTTGCAGAGAAGTACCAGTATACTGCAAACCGGCAGGCCCAGGGACTGCGCAGCTCCAGGTCTGGCCTGGTCGGTCTGCTGCTGCCGGTCCATGACAACCGCTACTTCTCCTCCATGGCCCAGACTTTCGAGGCGCATGTGCGCAGCAAGGGCCAGTGCCCCATCGTCGTCAGCGCCAGCCGCGATCCCCAGGAAGAGCGCGATACGGCAGCGACGCTCATTTCCTATTCGATCGATGAGCTCTTCATCTGCGGTGCGACCGATCCAGACGGCGTACACGAGGTCTGCGAGAAGGCAGGGCTGAAGCACATCAACATCGATCTTCCAGGCAGCAAGGTTGCCTCCGTCATCAGCGACAACTACGAGGGCGGGCGGATGTTAACGGAAGCGATTATCCGACAGTTTCCCGCAGATAAGCCCCTTGCACCCGAAGAGCTCTACCTCTTCGGCGGCCGCAACGACCATGCAAGCCACGAGCGCATCCGCGGCTTTCGCGCCGTCAAACGCGAGCTGCTCGCAGGCGACCCCGACATTTGCATTCAAACGACAGGCTATTCGCCAAACAACACGCGCATCGCCTTCGAAGCATTCTACAAGCAGGAAGGCCGGCTGCCGCGCGCACTCTTCGTCAATTCATCCATCAACTTCGAAGGTTTTCTTCGTTTCATGGCTGGTCATCCACACGAGACCTTCGCGGACATGGTGGTCGGCTGCTACGACTATGATCCCTTCGCGTCCTTCCTGCCCTTTCCCGTGATCATGATAAGGCAGGATATCGAGAGCATGCTGGCAAAGGCATTCGAGGTCATGGAAGAGCCGCGGTCCGCACCAACCGTTCATATGATCCGGCCGGAACTCATCAAGCCCCGCACGGCGCTGGCCGGCCCCCTCGACGCATTGAAGGACATCGACTGACCTTATTACAGGCCCCACGACCACCGCTGCCTTTGCCGCTGGTGGTGTGGTTGTTGCGGTTTTCTCGTCGATCCTTCCGAGGCCCTTACGGCCAATTCTGCTTGGCTGGTGGGCCACCTGCGGATCGCTTTCGGTGTCGCGATCGGCGGAGCGAACCAATTCATGCTCAGAACCGGTGCACGCTTCAAACCTCCCTTTGCCACTGCGCCCCGCTCACTTCACTTAGCGCTTTTCTTTGCCATGGTTGGGGTGGCCGTTCACAAGGCATCTGCCAAGCGAAGCTGTGGTTGCCGGCAGGACGGCAAATCAACGTGTTGCGGTAAGGGGGCTTTTCGGGATTGGAAGGTTCGGCCTTTGACTGCCCGTCATTTGATCGGTACTTCGGCGTTCATTTCGCCCGGTAGCCCACGCTTTCAACCCCTCGATAAGCTTGACAAATCGACGCTTCGCGATGCTGCGCGTTTATGGCATTTTCCACCTAGTTCGCTTCGGATGGCTAAGATAGCATTGGCAGCAGAATGCCGACAATGCTCCGCGTAGCCAGCCCCAAACGACCTCGCATTCAAACGCATTACATGAACGCTACCAGCAACAAGAACGCTGCTCCGGCCGCAATCAGGCCCGCACCTAGCCAGTTCCTCGTCAACCCTAGAAATCGGACTCCTTGGCTCCTGGGTTCCAGTGTCCGCCCGCTAAGGGATGATTGGTGAGGATCGCTGAGAGGCCGTCGATCAAGAGCCTCCCGACAAAGGAGAAGAATGCCGCATATGATGAAAATTGCGCCAATTGAGATTATCCACACTGTCTCCTCCTCTTGATCTTGCGTCATATAGTACCAAACTTGCATGAGGCGGAACTGTTCCTCTTTACGCTTGCGAGATCGTCACGCCAGCGCCGTTCGAAGCTTCGAAATCGGGCTTCTGGTCGGCATTGCCGTGTCGCTTTGCTTGATCAGCAGGCGTCACGGCCGGTCACAGTTCCCATTGAGGCTGATGGCAAAGCTTGCTAACCTGGAAAGGCATTTCGTGAGTTTCAGACCACCGCGATCGTTCTCGGATCGGGCGAATACGGCAATCAGCCCCCTGGAATATGAACTTGCCTCGGAGCGGGCCAATGCACTTGGCCGTCAGGGCCGTAAAGTCGAGGCGGCACTTGCTAAGCTTGCTGCCTCAAGGCGAGACGATAGTCGCACAGCTGATCGAGAAGGCTTGTTGAATGACGCCTCGGAGGCTGTCTGGGCATTGTTCATTCAGCGGGAGATCTGCGGACTCCGCAATAATGCGGATTTCGTCAAACGATATGGGATTCCCGACGAAGTGCTGGCGAGGGTCGGGGTAATACGACGATGAAGTCATAGGCTGGCTTCCATCCGACAGCAAAAGGAAGTGCGCGTTCAGGGCGCGCCGGTTAATGCAACGAAAGCGCTGACAGCGTTGCGAGATAAAGTGCGACAAACACAAACACTGAAATTGCCGCATGAGAATACTCCCCATTGCTGTCGAGGGGCCAAGGCGACCGGCGGCGTATCGTATCAGTGGCGATAGCAGCCAGCCTCGTGCGGAGCGGTCGCAGAGCTGAACCCGTGGGAAGTTCGCCGGTGGATTTGAAAACCCTCGCCAAGCGGCTGCCGCTGCGATGCATCGCTACGGGTTTCATTGGATGTTGCGTGCCGCAAGTATCCAGTCCGCCGCAGCCGAGATATCGTCGACCGTTACAGTTGGTGCAGGCTTGAAGCGTGTCTCGTCTCCGCCACGATACTTGCCTGTGCGCACGAGCACTGCTTTCGAAAGTCCGGCCCGCAAGGCGCCAGCGACGTCCGATTCTGCGTCATCGCCTACCACTACGGCCTTTGCTTTCGGACAGTTCATTCCGGCGAGCGCGGACAGGAAAAATTCGGGTGACGGCTTTCCCAGGATGGTGGCACGCCTCTGACTTGCGTACTCCAGTGCCGCGATGAACGCGCCCGCGTCGAGACTGAGTTTGCCGTCGACATCCTGGAAGGTCCGATTCGGCGCTAACCCTAGGAATTCCGCGCCTTCGAGCAGCTCGCGAAATGCGGCATTCAGGGTCTGGTAGTCGAAGGCCTCGCCGGCGTCACCGACAACAAGAGCTTTCTTTGATCCTCCTGCGAGACCGTGGAAGTCCGGTTCGAGATCGGGATGAACCAATAGGTATGGCGATCGATCGTGCTCAACCAGCCATTGGCGCGCGGCTTGCGCCGGGGTGAACAGCTCATCGCTTGTGGTGTGAAGTCCAATTCGTAAAAGTCGCGTCAAAAGCGCCGGTTTGTTCGAGCGTGTCGTGTTGCTCACGAACCGGATGAGCAAGCCGGCTCCGCGCAAACGTGCAACAGCATCGATAGCGCCCGGTATGACGTCCTCGCCGTCGTAGACAACCCCAGCGAGATCCAGAAGTACTCCGCTGATCATGGGCGCAGAATGAACGCCAAAGCATCGCGCGTCAAATTTAGGAATTCGCCGGTCGCCATCGGTGAGCCCGCAGGAAATCGCAGGTCTTGTCACTCAGCCCACTAACTCTCAACTGCCACGGCCGCCTCGTGGTTAATGGCATTTTCGGCAAGGTCAAGCCCACAGAATGGCGGGGATCGTCGTTTTCAAAAACGCAGCGCGCTTTCTTGAGACGTTGTTTTACGCACGCCTGCATTAACCGCTATATCGAACCCATCAGCCGCACGGGTCGTTGAGCTCACTATGGCTTCAAAATCCCGTCATACAGGCGTGAAACAAATTGCCATTGCGTGGCACATGCGGGGAGAGAAAGATATGAATATGCCAAAGGATGATCTCGATAAACCAGATTGGCTGGAAGCCGAATTGGCCGATACGCTCGATGAGGACTACGAACTCGAGCTCTCCGAACCGGCGCTGTCGGAAGAAATCCGCAATCGCACGTCGCATCCGCCCCCAATGCCGCGCGTCGATTACTTCCGCGCGCTCCTGGCGCTGCAGGCCGAGCTGATCAAATTGCAGGACTGGGTATCTTATCACAGGGAGAAGGTCGTCGTGATCTTCGAGGGGCGCGATTCGGCCGGCAAGGGTGGCGTGATCAAGCGCATCACGCAGCGACTCAACCCCCGCGTAGTGAGAGTGGTCGCGCTGCCGGCGCCATCGGACCGGGAGAAAACGCAATGGTATTTCCAGCGTTACGTGCCACATCTGCCAGCCGGTGGCGAGATCGTGCTCTTCGATCGGTCCTGGTATAATCGGTCCGGTGTTGAGCGCGTCATGGGCTTTGCGAGCGAAGACCAGGTGGAACAGTTCTTCAACGATGTGCCCGAGTTCGAGCGCATGCTGGTGCGCTCCGGCATCCGACTGGTCAAATACTGGTTCTCGATCACCGACGAGGAACAGCAGATGCGTTTTTTGATGCGCATCCACGATCCCCTGAAACAGTGGAAGCTGTCGCCGATGGATTTGCAATCACGGGTCCGGTGGGAAGCTTATACCAAGGCAAAGGAAGAGACCTTCGCCCGCACGAATATCCCTGAGGCGCCCTGGTACATTGTCGAAGGCAACGACAAAAAGCGGGCCCGCCTCAACTGCATCGACCACCTGTTGACGCAGATTCCCTACGAAGACGTGGCGCATGAGGACATCACGCTCCCGGAGCGAGTATTTAACCCCGACTACGAACGCAAAGTCCTTCCGCCGGAGCTCTACGTGCCGCCGAAATACTGAGGCAGCTCAAAAAGCATCGAAGACATGCGGGATCCGAGCAACGTCTAGCCGCCGGCTGGTTCGTCTTCAGGTCTCCTCAGGGGCACGTGATAATGTTTGAAAAGGTTCCTTGTGTGTAGAGATGACGAACAGGTTCTCGCCTCCAGCACGATCCGCACGAGCGCGGCAGCTTAGTCGTCGCAACTGGTCATGTTTGTACATCCGGGCACAATTGTGCCTACTGCTGCTGCGGAAGATCCGGCCGGATTACGGGAGTGTTGCCGATAGGCGGCGCAGGCTTGACCAAGTCTCCGTCGCCGATCGACGGCGGCTTTAGCACGCCGTTGCAATCAGACAATTTCGAAGTGTCCGACGACCCATTCTTGGGTGGTGAAGTGCCGTTCTCAAAGGCGCGGGCCGGATTCTGCGGCTGGTCTGGCGCCTGGCAGCGATCCGACTGACTGGCGAGCGGCTGGGCAAGCGCCAATCCGCACAAAAGTCCGACGGCATATGCGCCGATGCGCCTCGTGCAACTGACAACATTTTCTTGAATGGAGAGCATGAGAACCCTCCTTCGTTCGCTTGTCGTGGAAACACTCTGGAATATCGAATGTTCCAAATGCGCCGGCGCGGGGTCAATCGACGGGTTGCCCGATTTTGCGCCCCGATGCTTTTGTCGCTGCCAGCATCGGAGCGCATGCTGCTTGACTGCAAAGTCGCCGCCAGAACCCAGGCGGCTGGGTTATTCTTGGGACGCTTGCCCGGGTTTTCAATGAGGCACTCCTGCAGATGCGGCTTTCTTTTTGAAAAACGATCCGAGCATACCTGGTCGTCAACCTCGCCAGGCTAGAGTGTACGTGTTTTGACGCTGCGGGCAAATTGGTGGAACGGGCCTTCAAATCGCCAGCCAGGACTTGACGACCACGACCTGGATATAGTCTCCGTCGACGTCGAGGGATAGACAGTTTCACTATTCGATTGACACCATAAGAGCCGCCGTTCAGGTTCGGCACCGATGAAACCGAGCGCTAACCGACGTATTGAAACCTTGAGAAGGCCAAGACATGACCATCACTCTTTCCGGCAAGACCGTTCTGATCACCGCGGCAGCGCAAGGCATCGGCCGTGCCAGCGCAATCGCCTTTCAGAAAGCCGGGGCCAAGGTTCACGCGACGGATATCAATATGAATGCACTGGCTACGCTTGCCGCTGACACCGGGGTGTCGACGCACAAGTTGAACGTGCTCGATGAGGGGGCCGTGAAGGCATTGGTCGCTGAAATCGGCGCGGTCGACGTGCTGTTCAACTGCGCCGGCTTTGTGCATGCCGGATCCATTCTGGAGATGCAGGATGGCGACCTGGAATTCGCTTTCGACCTCAATGTCAAGGCGATGATCCGCACGATCCGCGCCGTGCTACCCGGCATGCTGGAGCGCAAGGACGGGGCGATCATCAACATGGCTTCGGTTGCCTCCAGCATCAAGGGTGTGCCGAACCGCTTTGCCTATGGCGTCACGAAAGCGGCAGTAATCGGCCTTACGAAGTCTGTTGCCGCCGATTACGTCGCTTACGGCGTCCGTTGCAACGCCATTTGCCCCGGCACGGTCGAAAGCCCGTCGCTGCAGGATCGCATGCGCGCGCAGGGCGATTATGATGAGGCGCGAGCTGCCTTTATTTCTCGTCAGCCGATGGGCCGTCTCGGTACGCCGGAAGAGATTGGCGACCTTGCCGTCTATCTTGCCGGTGCTACCTATACAAGCGGACAGGCCTACGCGATCGACGGCGGCTGGACGATCTAACCGCCCGGCCAGTTCGGGAGGAACCCATGACCGTCATTACCGGCCTTAGCGTCTTTGATCTTCGCTTTCCCACCTCGCAAAGCCTCGACGGCTCCGATGCGATGAACCCGGACCCGGACTATTCGGCGGCCTACGTTATCTTGAATACGGACGAGCCGGGGCTTTCTGGCCACGGGCTCACCTTCACGATCGGCCGAGGCAACGACATCTGCTGCCTGGCAATAAAGGCGATCGAGCATTTGGTTGTCGGCGCAGATCTCAGCGAGGTTATCGCCGATCCAGGTGGATTCTGGCGGCATCTGACAGGCGACAGCCAGCTTCGCTGGATTGGTCCGGAAAAGGGCGCCATCCATTTGGCAACGGGAGCCGTGGTCAACGCTGTCTGGGATCTTCTTGCAAAGCAGGCGGGAAAGCCTGTGTGGCGGCTGGTCGCGGAGATGGGAGCGGAGGAGATCGCAGACATCGTCGACTACCGCTACCTCACCGACGTGCTGACGCGTGACGAGGCGGTCGCAATCCTGAGACGTGCCGAGGCGGGCAAGGCCGAGCGCATCGCAACGCTCGAGAAAGAAGGTTACGCCTGCTACACGACCTCTGCCGGCTGGCTCGGATATGATGATGCAAAGCTGCGCCGTCTCTGCCAGGAAGCGATCGACGCAGGCTTCGATCATGTAAAGATGAAGGTCGGTCGCGATCTCCAGGACGATATCCGCCGGCTGCGCATCGCCCGAGAGGTGATTGGTCCGGACCGCTATTTGATGATCGATGCCAATCAGGTCTGGGAGGTCAAGCAGGCGATCGACTGGGTGAATGAACTGGCCTTCGCCAATCCCTACTTCATCGAGGAGCCGACAAGTCCCGATGACGTGGCCGGACACCGGAAAATTCGTGAGGCAATCAGGCCGGTCAAGGTGGCAACCGGCGAGATGTGCCAAAACCGGATCATGTTCAAGCAATTCATCGCCGAAGGCGCGATCGACATCGTGCAGATCGATTCGTGCCGGATGGGCGGTCTGAACGAGGTGCTGGCCGTACTGCTGCTTGCCGCAAAATACAGTCTTCCGGTATGGCCGCATGCGGGCGGCGTCGGCCTTTGCGAATATGTGCAACATCTGTCAATGATCGATTATGTCGCCGTGGCCGCCAGCAAGGACGGCCGCGTGATCGAATATGTCGATCATTTGCACGAACACTTCCTCGATCCGTGCGTGATTAAGGACGCGGCCTATATGCCGCCGTCAAAGCCTGGTTTTTCAATTGAAATGAAGGCGCAATCGATCATCGACTACGCCTTCAAGGGCTGATTTCAGGCAGCGCGCTGCTCTGTGCTTTGGATGGCTGCAAGCTTCCAGTCGCCGCCGGTTCTGCGTACAAAGGTCCAGATTTCGGTGCTTTCGCCAGGGTGGCGATCGTCACCGGAAACGACGCGTCCGCTGTCGCGATCGACCATTGCATCGATCGACGAATAGCGCATTGCAAGTGTTGCATAATCCTGACCGTCCTCGCGCCAGGCTTCGGCGATGTCACCTTGCAGGAGCTTGACGTCCGTGACGCGGTTGCGCACGCCGTTCGTGGCGTTTTCGCCGAGTTCTTCGGCGAGATAGGACATGGCTTCGGGTGTTGTCAGTTTGCGCAGGGTATTATAGTCCTCGGCGCCGTAAGCGGTCTGCACCTTGGTCAGCAGCTCCTCGAACTGATCCAGATCTGCCTGCGTCAATCCGATTTCGTCGCTTGGCCTGTCATTGCGCTGGTGCTGTTGCTGTTGATAGCCTGCAGCACCCGAGCCGATCGCCGGAATGCGAAACGATGAATTGCTGTTCGACGACATGTTGCTGTAGGAGGAGGCACTCCGGCCGCCTGCCGCACCGCCTGCCGCACCGTAGGACGGCTGGCGTCGATTTGCAAACAAGCGCATGGCAAGCATGACTGCGCCAAAGATCAGGGCAATCTGCAGCAGCATGCCGAGGAAGCCGAAGCCGCCGCCGAAACCGTGGCCGAGGAGCATGCCGAGCAGCCCGCCGGCGATCAGTCCGCCGATCATCGAACGGCCAAAGCCGCCGAATAGACCACCCGAACGCTGGGCGTTAACAGGCTGTTGGGCGGTAGCAGGTGTCTGCGGGCGCGGCGTCATCGACCGTTCCATCGGCGCGGCCGGGGCTGGCGCGGTACGTGTGACCGGCGGCGCCTGAAAGGTGCGCGTTCCGCGGCTGCCGAACCCGCCGAAACTTCCAGCGCGGCGCGCCTCGGCATCGCTATAGGCAGCAAAAACGGTAGCGCTCGTCAGAACGGCTATCGCCGCAATCTTGGCAAAACGCGAAACGGCACTCTGCATCATATCTCCTGTCATGCAACAACCATGGCATGTTTGGGAGGTAATATAGGTATTGTCTCGTCAATTTGAAGCTCGCCGACCCGACTTATTGGCAAACGTCGACCCATGTAGCGCTGGTGAGTTCGGCGAGCCGTTCGGTCGTGATGCGAACGGCCGAATGCGTGGAGCCGGCGGCCGGTACGACTTCGTCGAAACGCTTCAATGAAACATCGCAATAGACTGGAATTGGGGCAGGCAATCCAAAGGGGCAGACGCCGCCCACCGGATGGCTGGTGACTTCCAGGACTTCTTCCGGTCCCAGCATGCGGCCCTTTCCGCCGAATGCATCCTTGAATTTGCGGTTATCGAGGCGAGCCGTGCCGCTTGCCACAACGAGCATCGTCTCATCACCGACCCTGAGGCAGATCGTTTTGGCGATTTGCGCCGGCTCGACTCCGTGCGCTTCGGCTGCACGCGCCACTGTCGAAGAGCTTTCGGCGGTTTCGATGATTTCGATCTCAGGTGCATGTGCACTGAAAAATGCGCGGACGGATTCAAAGCTCATGGGCAACAGGACCAGCAGGATCGGGATTGAACAGACCTGGAAAAGTATCTGATGCTCGAGGAATTTCAATCGCATTTGGAACCTGGATGCACTTGCGAGCAGGCCGGTTTTCTGACTTCTTTGTGGCGCGGCGAGACATTTTGAGGGAGGTAAGCGATGCGGCGCGTTGACTGCCATATGCATTTCTGGACGCTGGCGATGGAGCCCTACTATTCACTCTGGATGTCGCCGGACGACAAGGTGCTCTATCGCGATTATGGGCCGCGCGACGCCCTTCCGCTGATGGAGAAGAACAACGTCGAAGGCGTCGTTGTCGTTTCGGCTGCGTCTTCCGTTCATGAAACCGGTTATCTTCTCGGCCTTGCCGACGGGCGGGATTTCATCAAGGGCGTGGTTGGCTGGCTTGATCTTCTCGCGCCGACGGCTGCCGCCGACCTTGGTGGCTGGGCACGCTTTGCTAAGCTGAAGAGCATCCGTCCCTATCTTCAGGATCTGCCTGAAGAGGATTGGATCCTGAAGAAAGAACTTGATCCAGCTTTCCGCGCCATGCTCGAACATGGTCTGCGGTTCGACGCATTGATCAAGCCGCGGCATATCCTCAACATCGTGAGGTTCATCGAGCGCTATCCAGATCTGCCGGTGATCGTCGATCACATGGCCAAGCCCGAAATCGGAAGTGGCAATTTTGAACCGTGGCGACGCGATATGGAACGCTTCCGCGATTTCGACCATGTATATTGCAAGATCTCCGGTATCGTGACCGAGGACGGTCCGGATTGGACGCCGGAGCGGCTTCAACCTTATCTCGAGGCGGTCTTCGATATTTTCGGACCCGATCGCCTCGTCTTCGGCAGCGACTGGCCAGTGGTTAATCTCGTCGGCGATTACAGCGCCTGGATCGAGACGCTCGAACACGCCATGAAGAGCCTTCCTGCTGCCGACAAGCAAAAGATTTGGGCATCAAACGGCGAGCGATTTTACGGACTTTGACAGGGCAGGCAGTCTTATCAACGTGTGTATCCGCTTTTCTATTGCTCATCCGCGAGGTTTTGGATAGGAAAACATGATTATTTTATGAAGGTTTTCATGACGCAGTCGTGCGGGATCGGGTATGACATTTCAGCCGCGGATGCAAAACAAGATCGAAGGCTTTTCCATAATTGGCGGGATGAACCGCCGGAACTGGAACGGCATCGTCGCAGACGTCTGGGATGTCGAGTGCGCGCCTTATGCCGGTGGCTATTATGTTGCCAGCGATCCGCGGCTGTTCATTCTTCTCGATCTGCGAGGTCCGGGCAATTCGCGGATCAAGTTGGCGCCCAACAACAGCGGGTTGGTTCAGGATACCGCGCTACGGCCGATTTCCTATGTTCCGGCCGGCATGGAACTTTGGGCCGATCTCGTCGATGTCCATTCCGTCCGTCATCTGGATATCCATTTCGACGCAGATATCATCAGCCGTCGGCTGATGGAGGATATCGATCCGAAGCGGCTCGATGATGCGCGGCTGCTTTTTCACGACGAGCGCGTTTTGACACTCGCAAATTTGATCGCCACGGAATGCATCAATCCCGAACCCCTGCATGATCTTTATGGTGATGGGCTTTGCTTATCGCTGATAATCGACGTGATGAAGCTCACGAAAGCGCCGACACGCAAGCGAAGCAAGCTCGCAAGCTGGCAGCTTCGACGCGTACTGGAGTTTATCGATCAGAATTGCCTTCGCAATATCAGGCTGGAAGAGCTCGCAAATCTCACTGGCCTTTCGCAATCGCATTTCAGTCACGCTTTCAAGGCGTCCACTGGTGTTGCGCCGCACCAGTGGCAAACGAACGCCCGGCTGACCAGGGCCAAGCAATTGCTCTCAAAGGGCGAATTCACGCTCCCGGCGATCGCCGCGGAGACGGGCTTTTCCGATCAGGCGCATTTCACGCGTGTCTTCCGCAAGAATGTCGGCACCACGCCGGCCCACTGGAAAAAGGCGCAGGTTGCCTGAAACAACGCCGCGCGGGCTTTTGTTGACAATGCGATAATTTGCCCAAGAACGTTCAAATTCCACCGAATGCGACAATCCACTACCTTTAATTTGAGTTAAACGCTCAGCTTATCAAAAGGACATGGCCGCGGGGTACAGGCTCTCGGTGCGAGTGGGGTAGACATTATGCGTGGGCATGCAAAGGGGCTCATCTTCAAGGCGCAGCTATCGACGGGCATGGCCATCGTCGGGCTCGCAACTGCAATGCCTGCTTCGTCGCAGGAAGCAACGGAGCTGAAGCCTGTCATCATCCAGGCCGAGGGGGGAACTGGTAACGCCGAGGCGACTGGGACGAGCCCCGTCAAGGGCTATGTGGCGAAGCGCTCCACGACTGGTTCCAAGTCCGACACACTGCTGAGACAGATACCGCAATCGGTGTCGGTTATCGGTTCTGATGAAATGCAGGACCGCGGTGTCGTGAATAAGGTGGATGAGGCACTCACCTACACACCCGGTGTCAATGCCCAACCCTTCGGCAATGATGGCGATACTGATTGGTTCTATATCCGCGGCTTCGACGCCACGCAGACGGGTGTCTTCATGGACGGCCTCAACCTCTTTAGCTATGGTTTCGGCGGCTTCCAGATTGATCCTTTCATGCTGGAGCGCGTCGAGGTTCTCAAGGGGCCGGCCTCGGTCCTTTATGGCGGCTCCAATCCGGGCGGGATCGTCAACCTCGTTCGCAAGCGACCAATCGACGAGCCGCTCTTTTATACAGATATCGGCATCAACAGTAATGGAAACGCCTTCACCGGCGTGGATTTCTCCGACAAGGTCGGGTCAAGCGATACCATGACCTATCGGCTGACAGGCAAAGTCGCCGGCGGCGATAACTATTCCGATTTTTCCCATGACCTGCGTGGTTTCATCATGCCGCAGCTGACACTGGTTCCGGATGATGCGACAATGGTCAACGTCTGGGGCTACGTGGGTGCGTTGGATCAAGTCCATACCGGGAACGGCTTTTTCCCCCATGAGGGCACAGTCGCCGACGCTCCCTTCGGCAAGATTCCACGCGACGCTTTCCTCGGTGAGCCCGACATCGATCAAGGCAATTATGCGCAGCAGATGGTCGGCTACGAGCTCAAGCACGAGTTCGATAGTGGCTGGAAAATTACCCAGAGCGCTCGCTACGGTCATCTGAGAAAACATGAGATTGGCCCTTATGGTTTCGGATATGTCAACACGACCGATCCCACCAACCCAAATTATTACTGGCTCAACCGTATCGGTTTCGAACACAAATCCACGAGCGATTCCTACTCGATGGACAACCGCGCCGAGAACGAATTCGACTTTGGCCGGAGCACGCATAAGGTGATGGTCGGCATTGACTATAAATATTACAGGCTCGACCACGTTCAGGCCGCGTCTGCCGCCATGCCGATTGACCCTATCGACCCCGTTTACGGCAATCCACAACCGGAAAACAGCATATATCTCAATCAGGTCATTACCCAGCAGCAGGTCGGAGCCTACGTGCAGGATCAGATCCATTTCGGCGAGGGCTGGCTGGCGACCCTCAACGGCCGCTACGACTATGTCGATACACAAACGCGTAACGGTCCTACTTTTTGGGCACCGAACCAAAATTTTGCTTATGGTTACGACAAGACAGCCTTCAGCGGGCGTGCAGGCCTCGCCTATGAATTCGCAAACGGCGTAACGCCCTATGTCAGCATTGCGACCTTCTTCAACCCCATCGTCGCAACCAGCCTCACCCGCAATATCAAACCGGAGGAAGGCAATCAGCTCGAGGCCGGCATAAAATACGAACCGACCTTCTTCGACGGCACAATTTCCGCATCGCTCTTCGAACTCACGAAGAAGAACGTTGTCGTAACGGATCCCTCGACGATGCTCTCAAGTCAGCTTGGCGAGGTGCGTTCGCGCGGCTTCGAATTCGAGAGCAAAGCCAATCTCACCGATAGCTGGAAAGCGATTGCCGGCTTCTCTTACACTGATCTTGAAATCACCGAGGACGCCAATTCGGCGCTCGTCGGCAACACTCCCTACCTCCAGCCCAAAGTTCAAGCAAGTTTATGGCTCGACTACACCGTGTTGCGGGGTGTGCTGGAAGGCCTAAGCGTGGGCGGTGGTGTGCGCTATCAGGGTTGGTCGTGGGCAGACAATGAGAACAACAAGAAGGTGCCAGGCGCCGCCGTCTTCGATGCCGCAATCCGATATGAGAAAGAAGATTGGGGCGCCTCCATCAACGTCACCAATCTCTTCGACAAGGAATACGTCAAGGGCTGCGGTGGTCTCAGCACGTGCGGTTACGGCGATGCGCGCGCGATCACCTTCAAGCTCAGCAAGAAGTGGTAAGTTGACAATTAGAGTAGAGTTTTGCAGGAAGCCCCCAGTGCGGGAGCCGAGTGCGGCAGCGAAGTGCTCTTCCGAATGGGTTTCGATGCAACAACGGAGAACTTGATGGTGTCCACAGCCTTTCTGACGATGTCGGGCGTCGACTATTCGATGGGCACGAGGAAAATCCTTTCGGGCATCGACCTTGCACTGGAGCACGGACGTGTTTACGGGCTGATCGGGCCAAATGGTTCCGGCAAGAGTACGCTCATGAAAATCATCGCGCGTCAGATTGTGCCGGTTGCCGGAACGGTCTCCGTCGAGGGCAGGGCGGCGACGAAATGGGGCGGCCGCGCCTTCGCGCGCAACATCGCCTATATGCCGCAATTTGCGCCTCCCACCGATGGAATGACGGTCCGCGAGCTCGTGTCTCTCGGTCGCTTTCCGTGGCATGGCACGCTTGGCCGGTTCGGGAAGATCGATCGCGAGCTCGTCGAGGACGCCATCTCGCGAACGGATCTTGAGGCGTTCGCCGACGCACTGGTGGCAAATATGTCGGGCGGTGAACGCCAGCGTGCCTGGATCGCCATGATGCTGGCGCAGAATGCCCGTTGCCTGCTGCTGGACGAGCCAACCTCTGCGCTCGATCTTGCACATCAGGCATCCGTGCTTTCGCTCATCCAGTCGCTGAGCCGCGAGCGTGCACTGAGCGTGGTGATCGTGCTGCACGATATCAACCTCGCTGCGCGCTACTGTGACGAGATCATTGCGCTCAATCATGGCCGCATCACTGCCAAGGGAAGCCCAGGCACGATCATGCAGGCCGACCTGCTGAAGACCATCTTCGGGATCGGCATGGGTGTTTTTTCGCATCCTGCACGCGGCGAACCCGTCAGCTATCTGCTGTGACGGCGATGGCGCATTTTACCCGCAGGCATTTCATGGCGCTGACAGCTGCGCTCGCAACCCCGGCTCTCGTCAGGGCAGGCGAAGCGCGACGGGTCGCCACGCTCGACTGGGCACTGCTCGAGACGCTTCTTGCAATCGGCGCAAATGTGGTTGCCGCACCCGAGCTGCGGCAATTCGGCCATATCGTCGTTAAACCCGAGGTCCCGGCATCAGTCGCCGACCTTGGACTGCGCGGCACACCGAATTTCGAGGTGCTTCGCTTCGCCAGGCCCGACCTGATCTTCAGCTCGAATTTCTATGCCTGGGCAGATGCACGCATGCGTCTGATCGCCCCGGTCGAGAACCACGCGGTCTACAAGCCGCGCGAAGATCCATACGATCTTGCGCAACAGACGACGCTTTCAATCGGCGAGCGCCTTGAACTTGGGGCGGCAAGACAGCTTACGGAAGAGCTGGCCGGGAAACTTCAACGCTTTCGCGCCGTCTTTGCCAAAGGCGACGGACGTCCCGTCATCCCCATCAACCTTGGCGATGCACGGCACTACCGTGTCTTCGGCTCCGACAGCATGTTTGGTGCTGTCTTGAAACGCACAGGACTGACAAATGCCTGGCAGGGCGCGACCAGCTATTCGGCCGTGGCGCCGGTCGGGATCGAAACGCTCGCGTCGATGCCAGATGCCTGGATTGTTGTGATCCCACCGCACCCGAAGGACGCCCTGGCGACACTCGAGATGAGCGCTTTTTGGAACGCGCTTCCCGCGGTTTCTGAAAAACGGGTGATCATTCTCGGCTCCATCAACCCCTATGGCGCATTGCCGGCGGCGATGCGTTTTGCCGATCTACTGGCAGAGGCGCTTTCCAGTGCCTGGAACGGTTAACCGCGTGATCTCCGCAAGCCGGCTCCGGCAGCCACGCGCCATGAGCTTCTTTCTGACAGGGCTTTGCCTCGTCGTCTTCGCGCTGCTTGTCCTGCTGCGCCCGAAGCTCTCAGGGGAGGCAGCTGCGCTCGACGCGGTCCTGCTCTGGCAAAGCATGATGCCGCGTGCCGCGCTTTCGCTGATTGCCGGTGCGGCTCTTGGGCTTTCCGGTTTGCTGCTGCAAAGGGTCTTGCGCAATCCGATCGCTGACGCCTCGACGCTCGGGGTCGCAGCCGGCGCCGAGCTGGCGCTGACGATCGTGGCGAGCGCTTCGCCGCTGCTGCTCGGTATTTCGCGCGAGCTTGCAGCCTTTGCAGGAGGGCTTGGTGCCGTGGCCATCGTGCTTGCCTTGGGCTGGCGGCGAGGGCTAGATCCGGTTACCGTCGCGCTGTCGGGCATGATCGTCACCCTGATCGCCTCGGCACTCAGCGTCACAATCATCCTTGCGCGCGGCGAATACGCGATGTCGATCTTCATCTGGGGAGCCGGCTCGCTCAGCCAGCAGGATTGGAACGGCGTGATTTCGCTCGCCCCGCGGCTTCTGCTCGGTTTTGCAGCCGGCCTGTTGCTGCTTCGGCCGCTTCGCGTTCTCTCGCTGGATGATGCCGGGGCAAGAAGCCTCGGTCTGGCGCTGCATTCGGCCCGTTTTGGCGTAGTGGCACTTGCCGTTTGGCTATCGGCTTCGGTCACGGCGCAGGTGGGCGTCATCGGTTTCATCGGGCTCGCTGCACCTGCGATCGCCCGTCTTGCCGGTGCGCGAACGACCGGCCAGATGATGATGGCCGCGCCCCTGACGGGCGCAGCTTTGCTTTTCCTGACGGACTGCATCACGCAACTGCTCGGACCGGGTTTTACTGACCTGGCGCCAGCAGGTGCGGCAACAGCTCTCTTCGGCGGACCGCTGCTCTTGTACCTTTTGCCGCGCGTCCACTGCTTCCCGACCGAAGCTCCTCAGCCTCTGCTTGCCTTTCGGCGCCTCGGCAAGCCTTCCGCCGGCTTGCTTGTGCTGTTGATCGCTCTTGCGGGCGTCATTGCGCTCGCATTGACGTCGGCTCCCGCCGGCGACGGATGGCACGTCGCAAGCGGCGCGCTCTTCTTCGATCTCCTGCCGTTTCGCCTGCCGCGCACCACAGCGGCGGGCGGAGCCGGAGCGATACTGGCGGCTGCAGGTTTCATCATGCAGCGCCTGACCGGCAATCCGATTGCCAGTCCGGAGGTGTTAGGCGTGAGCGCCGGCGGCGGAGCAGGTCTCACCGTTGCACTCTTCATCTTCGGTTTTCCGTCGCCGATTGTCATGCTGAGCGCGATGTCGCTCGGCGCCCTTGTGGCATTTCTTGTCATCATCGGGATTGCTGCGCGCGCGCGATTTTCGCCGGAGCGTTTGCTGCTCGCCGGTGTCGCCATCGGCGCCTTTTCGATGGCCATCGTAACGATGGTCCTCGCGCAAGGCGACATGCGCAGCTACATCCTTCTCACGTGGCTTTCGGGCTCGACAAACCGGGCAGGGCCGTTCGAGGCATGGACAGCTTTGACCGCATTGGCGGGTCTGGCAGCGCCGCTACCCCTCCTGGGCCGATGGTTGGCCATCTTGCCGCTCGGTGGCTCGGCTGCGCGCGCCCTCGGCTTGTCGGCCAGGATGAGCCGTCTGGTGCTGGCAATGATTGCAGCACTGATGACGGCAATCGCCTCCTTTCTCGTTGGTCCACTGAGTCTGACGGGTCTTATGGCTCCGCATCTTGCGAGATTGATGGGCTTCCAGAAACCGGCGCATCAGCTTGCCGCAAGCATCCTCATCGGTGCTGTCATTTTGATCTTCGCCGATTGGCTTTCGCGCGTCGTCATCTATCCCTATCAGGTTCCCGTAGGGCTCTTTGCCGCTCTGATTGGCGGTCCATATCTGGTTTGGCTGCTCACCCGGAAGGCGGCGCGTGCGTAGCGGCACCGGGTTCACGGATCACGCCTTAATCAGTATGAGGACTGCGTCGACGGACCAGCCATTGGCTCCAAATGGATGATCAATGCCAAGCAGGGTGGTTTCATCGGCTTGCCGGCGGTGAATTTCATGCGGTGCGCTAGCCGGGCCCAGGCTCGCCGTTGATAGAAGACAGCGCGAAATCAGTGCACGCCATCATCGTGCTTGACCGCAATCTCGGCGATGGCGCGCAAAGACCGGGCCCAACTCAAGATCGCAAATGACCATCGACATATGGCAAGCGCAACGATCGGCGATTTCGGGGCGATCGCCCAGACCGGGGGAATGACTTTGCTGGCGTCACTGCATCCCACATTTCATGTAAAGAGCATTCGATGCGGGCGAGCGCCTCGTCTGACGCATCGTTCTGCTGATCACCGGCAACATCTCCTGCGATCTCGATGAAGCCTGCGTCGCGCACGTCGACACCTGTCAGCGCTTCGCGATTGTAGTGGTCGCTAGCGGCCGGTCGCATCCGCACCGGGGACGACCTGGCGCCACCTTGCACAAAAGGCAGCGCGACAGGTCAGGCGTCAAGCGCAGGGCGTGCTGCAGTCGCTGCCTGTCAGCATTGCTGTTTGTAAAAAAGTAAAGGCGGAGCGGCTTTCGCCGATCCGCCTCAAAGGCAATTGCATCAGCTCTTACGACTAGAGATGCGGCCACACTTCCAGGACGCCACGATGAATCATGTCGAGGGCGACGTAAAGGATGATCAGCAGGCCGACATAGGCGATCCAGCGATGGCGGTTGAGCAGGCGGGCGATGATGTTCGCCGCGACACCCATCATGGCGATCGAGAGCGCAAGGCCCAGCACAAGCACGGTCGGGTGCTCGCGTGCGGCACCGGCAACCGCCAGCACGTTGTCGAGCGACATCGAAACGTCGGCGACGACGATCTGGGTTGCAGCTTGCATGAAGGTCTTCTTGGGTCCGGTGGAGGCTTCGCCGTCCAGACCGATCTCCCCGCCGTTTGCATGCTGGGAGCGAAGCTCGCGCCACATCTTCCAGCAGACCCAGAGCAGGAGCAGGCCCCCGGCAAGCAGCAAACCGACGATGCTCAAGAGCTGAACCGTCACGGATGCAAAAAGAATGCGCAGAACGGTGGCGGCAAGAATGCCGACCAGAATGGCCTTCTTACGCTGAGCGACCGGCAGGCCGGCGGCAGCAAGACCAATGATGACGGCGTTGTCGCCGGCAAGAACAAGATCGATCGCGATGACCTGCAGGAGTGCAGTCAGGCCCGCAGCAGTAAAGATTTCCATGGAAACGTCCCCAGAATGCCTTCGACAAGCGTGCTAGTGTCCCCGGAACGCCACGTCAACCATGAATGACGCAAGGTCAAGCAAATGCTGCGCGGGGAACCGCTCTGTCCCCAAGTTTTTAAGGTCGCGCGTTTCGGCAAGTTCAGTGCTTCAGCTTGATGATGATCTCCCGGTATTCGTCGGCAATGGCAATTGCTGCCTTTACAACGACCGGACTGATCGATTTGTGGTCAATCGCCAAGCGGCAGGTCTCGAAGACGCCGCGCAATTCGTTCTCGATATCCGACAGATGTGGATATTTCTGCACCAGAAGATGGGGTAGAACTTTAGCTTTTTCCTTCATGGCTTTGGTTTCATTAGAAAAAATATGCCTGTCCGCGATCACCTCCCGGATTGCATCCTCAAGACGCCATGTCGCACCAATCATATCCGTGACTGACACCATCATATCTTCTCCTGCCACGCTTCAGACGGGTATTAATAGGCAATCCTTGTGCCAGATTGACCAAAGGCTCTGCGAGGATGGGCCGGCGGTGTGGCAGGGTGCATTCACGGCCGGGCGCTTGTCCTGAGTTTTTTGTCATTGCTTCTTCTTCCTGGCTTCGTCGTCGACCAGTTCGTACCACATGGCGTTGAGGACGGCGAAGGCGGCCGCCAGCGGCAGCCCGAGCATCCATGCGAAGTACCACATCACCTTATCTCCTTCAGTAGGCGTGTCCGTTCTTGTCGGTAACCGACTTTTCGTCGACTTTGCCCCACAGCACTTTGTAGACCCAGGCGGTGTAAGCGGCGACGATCGGCAGAAATATCAGCGAGACGACGAGCATGATGAAAAGCGTCATGTGGCTCGAGGAAGCATCCCAGACTGTCAGGCTTGATCGCGGATCGAGCGAGGAGGGCAGAATAAAGGGAAACATCGAGACGCCGACCGTTGCTATGATGCCGAAGATCGAGAGCTTGCTGAAAAGCAGGGTCGAGACCTCGCGCCTCGCCCGCATTGCAGCAAACGAAAGTGCCGCACCCAGCAGGCCGAGTACCGGAGCAATCAGCAGCCACGGATAGGTGCTGTAGTTTGCAAGCCACGAACCGTCATGCTGCGCCGTTTTCAAGAGCGGATTTGACGGACCGCCGGGGCTGATGGCGCTGGTGATGCGATAGCCATCGATGCCGAGCGCCAGGAAAAGGCCGCCAAGGGCAAAGAGTACGATAACGCATAGGGCAGCAACGCTTCCATAGTTTCTGGCGCGCTCGGCAACGGGACCGCTCGCCTTCAGCACCAGCCAGGATGCGCCGTGCAGGACGAACATGGAGACCGAGAGCAGGCCGCAAAGCAGCGCATATGGATTGAGAAGGCCGAAGAATGAGCCTTCGTAAAAAATGCGCATGTCGTCGGCAAAACGGAAGGGCACTCCCCGCAATACATTGCCGACGGCAACGCCGAAGATTAGCGACGGCACGAAGCCGCCGATGAACAGCGCCCAGTCCCAGTTGTTGCGCCAGCGTGCACTTTCCCGCTTCGAACGGTACTTGAAGCCGACCGGGCGCAAGATGAGCGCAAGCAGGATCGCAAACATGGCGAGATAAAAGCCCGAGAAGGAAACGGCATAGAGCGCCGGCCACGCGGCGAAGATGGAGCCGCCGCCAAGGATCAGCCAGACCTGATTGCCTTCCCAGACCGGGCCGATCGTGTTGATCGCGACGCGGCGTTCCGTGTCGGTCTTGGCCACGAAGGGCAACAACGCACCGACACCCAGATCGAAGCCGTCGGTTGCCGCAAAGCCGATCAGCAATATGCCGAGCAGCAGCCACCAGATCATCCGTAGGGTTCCGTAGTCGACGAGTTCATGAAGGACCATGGCGATCACTCCGCTGCTGGAACGATTGTTTCGGAAATGAGTGCGGCGTCCGGCTCCTCGTCCGGATCCGGCCCCTGGCGGATCGCTTTGATCATGAGGCTCATTTCGACGACGATGAGCGTCGTATAAAGTGCGGCAAAGCCGATGATGGTGGCAAGCACCGTGCTTGCCCCCAGGCTGGAAACTGCCATTGCCGTCGGCAGAACCCCTTCTATGACCCAGGGCTGTCGACCGATCTCGGCGACGATCCAGCCAGCTTCGATGGCAATCCAGGGAAGGGGTATGGCGAAAACGGCGACCCTCAGGAGCAACGGATATTTGTCGAGGTGGCGGCGGGCTGACAGCCAGAAGAAGACTGCCGTCAGCACGATGAAGAACATGCCGAGCCCGACCATGACGCGGAACGACCAGAAAAGGGTCGGAACATGCGGGATCGTGTCGCGTGCAGCCTGGACAATCTGTTCATCTGTTGCCTGGCGCGGATCATCGACATAGCGCTTCAATAAAAGCGCGTAGCCGAGCTGATGGCCAAGGTCTTCAAAGGCGCTGCGAACCTCGTGCGCAATGCCGTCCGGTGTTGGAGCCGCGCGGATTTGCATCAGCGCATCATAGGCCTTGATGCCTTCGCGGATACGGGTCTCGGCCTGCTGTTCAAGCTTGTCGATCCCTGGAATTTCGGTGGTCAGCGAGCGTGTCCCGACCAGTCCCATGACCCACGGGATATGAATGGCGTAATGCGTCTCACGCGATTGCTGGTCCGGAAAGCCGAAGGCCGTGAAGGCTGCAGGTGCCGGTTCCGTCTCCCACATTGCCTCGATTGCGGCGAGCTTCATCTTTTGGTTTTCAGTCGCCAGATAGCCGCTCTCGTCGCCGAGTACGACCACCGAGAGAGCCGAGGCAAGTCCGAAGGAGGCGGCAACCGTCATCGAGCGCTTGGCAAGCTCGATATGGCGGTCTTTCAGCAGGTACCAAGCCGAGACGCCGAGCACGAAGATCGAGGCGCAGACGTAGCCGCCAGAAACCGTATGCACGAATTTCGCCTGGGCGACGGGATTGAAGACCACGTCGAAGAAGCTCGTAATCTCCATACGCATGGTCTGCGGATTGAGCGCCGAGCCGACCGGGTTCTGCATCCAGCCGTTGGCGATCAGGATCCAGAGCGCCGAGAAGTTGGAGCCGAGCGCCACGGCCCAGGTGGCAATCAGGTGCCCCACTTTCGACAGCTTGTCCCAGCCGAAGAAGAAGAGGCCGACGAAAGTCGCTTCCAGAAAGAAGGCCATCAGCCCTTCGATCGCCAGCGGCGCACCAAAGATGTCGCCGACATAATAGCTGTAGTAGCTCCAATTCATGCCGAACTGGAACTCCATGACGATGCCGGTCGCCACGCCCAGTACGAAGTTGATGCCGAAGAGCGTGCCCCAGAATTTCGTCATCTGCCGCCAGATCTGCCTGCCGGTCATCACATAGGTGGTTTCCATGATGGCGAGCAGCACCGACAGACCGAGCGTCAGCGGCACGAACAGGAAGTGATAAAGCGCCGTCAGGGCGAACTGGAAGCGCGAGAGCGCGACGATATCTAGTTCCATTGTTTTTCTTCCACAGTCCCACAGGATGTCGAACGGGCGCCGGTCGGCGTCCGCAGTTGGCGCAGCACTCAATCCGGCCTTAGCCGCTCGAGCGCGCTTTCGAACGCCGCCTCT
The DNA here is from genome assembly GCF_001908375.1 of Rhizobium etli 8C-3. Classification (NCBI taxonomy): domain Bacteria; kingdom Pseudomonadati; phylum Pseudomonadota; class Alphaproteobacteria; order Hyphomicrobiales; family Rhizobiaceae; genus Rhizobium; species Rhizobium etli. The sequence continues at coordinate 988,523 of NZ_CP017244.1, forward strand.
CCACGGCGCGATAGTTGGGTCATGCGACCGCGTTCGATGACTGCGATCTGATCGGCGATCGCAGCCTCGCGGCGGGTATGGCATGCAATGACGACGGCACGGCCGCACGCCCGTTGCTTCAGCCGGGACATGACATCGTTTGCCGTTGCGCTGTCGAGACCTTCCGTCGCCTCATCGAGCAGCCAAAGCGGCGTGTCGCGAAGGAAAAGGCGTGCAAGCGCAAGGCGACGGGACTGACCACCCGAAAGACCGAAGCCGCCTTCGCCAAGCGGCGTACCGAGCCCCTTCGGCAAGGCCTCGATATCCGAAAGCAGCCCCGCGGCGGCAAGCGCTTCGCGCAGTTCCGCGTCGCTCGCCTCCGGCTTGGCGAGCCGAAGATTGCCTTCGAGCGTATCGTGAAAGAGTTCTGTCCTTTGCGTCAGCAGCGTCGCATCGACGCATGCAGCAGTCCCGACGCGCGGCTCCACTTCGTCTGCGAGCAGCATCAGCAGTGTCGTTTTTCCGGCACCGCTCGGGCCGATGACAGCCAATGTTTCACCCAATCTCAATTCGAGGCTGATTGCATGAAGCGCATCTCCGGCCGACCCGTCATGTCTGACGCTTGCCTCCCGCAGTCCAACTGCGATGCCGGCTTCAGTGACACTTCTTTGATGGCGCAAGGTCTCTTCAGTCAGGCGCGGACCAATCCGCTTTGCTGCAACCAGGACACGGCCGAATTCCAGGGCGCCGCGTCGCAGGGCCGTGAAGGGTTCGACGGCTGCAAAGGCGATCAGCAGCCCCAATGCGGCGACCGGTGCAGTGATCGCCTTTGCTTCGGTGAGCGCCGCTACCGCAAGAAGCGAGCCGGCGAGCAGGATCGCCGTGACGAGGCCGAAGGTCAGAGTGACGCCCGTTTCGATCCGATTGAGATGACGATCGGCCCTGGCGGTATAGCGATCGGCAGCGAGAACGGACATGCATTGCGCTTCCATTCCCGATGCCATCATGAGATCTGCCTGGCCCGCGGTCAGGTCGATGGCACGCGAGCGAAGCGCCTCGATGCCGTAAGCGCGACGCCGGGCAGGCTTTCGCGCAAGGCCGCCTGCAGCGATCGGGACGCAGATCCCGCAGCCAACCAAAGCTGCACCGACCGTGAGCCCGAAGGCGGGGTGCATGATGCCCAGCGCCACGACAGCGACAACCCCAGCACCCATGGCGGCACCGATGGGAACGAGAACTCTGAGGTAGAGCGAATCCAGTGCATCGATATCGGCCGTCAGGCGAAATAGCGCTTTGGAGGGACGCCTGAGAAGATTGCGTGCGGCACCAGGTCCCGCCCAGCCGCGAAAAAGCCTCTCGCGAAGTGCCGCCAATATGCCCAGCGTTGCATCATGCGTCGTCATCCGCTCGCCGTAGCGGGCAGCCGTACGGCTGATTGCAAGCAAGCGGATTGCGGCTGCCGGCGCAAAGACGTCGAAGGCGACGGCTGCTGCAGATAGGCCGGCAATCGACGCGGCGGTGATGAACCAGCCCGACAAGCCGAGCAGCGCAAGACCCGCAAAGACCGTGACGGCAGAAAGCAAGGCACCGGCCAACAGACGACGCGGCCTGTCAAAAAAGAAAAGTTTGAGGATCGGCGCAAGCATCCGGATCAGTTTTCGCATGACACAGCAGCCTCTTTTGAGAACGGTGCATCGATGAGGATCATGCGGTCCATGCGCGCAGCAAGACGCGCATCATGCGTGGCAACGATAAGCGTCCGCTCGCTGGCAAGGGCAATCAGGCTTTCCGTGATCTCCGCAGCAGTCACTGCGTCGAGATGCGCCGTCGGTTCGTCCGCCAGGATGATGCGAATGAAAGGATTGGCGGCCGCCCGTGCGATCGCAAGTCGCAAGGCTTCGCCGCCGGAAAGACCGGCACCGCCTTCGCCCAGCGGCCGTTTGCCGTAGGCGGCCGCAACGCCGTCCAGTCTGGCAAGCGCCAAAGCCTCCTTTAGAACGCCGTAATGTCTGTGCAGCAAGACATTGCCCGCCAAGCTTCCGGCGAATATATGCGGCGTCTGGCCGATCCAGGCCATGGTGCTGCGCACGCCCGCATCGACGGGCCGGCCATCGATCAGGACTCGACCCGTCTGTGGAGGTGCCAGACCGGCGATTAGCGCAAGCAGCGTGGATTTTCCCGCGCCGCTCGCACCTGAAAGCGCGACATGCTCACCCTCTTCGATAAGACAGTTGAAGCCGGTCAGCGCGCAGGGCCGCAGGCAATCGTAACGGAAGCTGACATCGTTGAATTCAATGTCAAGCCGGTCAAAGCCCGGCGCCGGGCCGGTGCTGTGCGTATCGACGATCTCAATACCGCCGCACTCGCCGAGGCTGTCCAGCGCCTTTATCGCCGCTTCTCCGGCAGCACGGTCGTGCCAAACGGCGGAAAGTTCGCGCAACGGTTCGAAAAAGGCGGGTGCGAGAAGAAGTATGAAAAACCCTTCGGTCAGGCTGATCTTGCCCGACCACGTCCCGAAGTGAATTTCGCCGAGGAGGCTGAAGCCCACATAGACGGCGACCATTGCAACGCCAAGCGCAGCAAAGAGCTCCAGCACGGCCGAGGAGAGAAAGGCGATTTTAAGTACCGCCATGGTGCGTGTCTTGAGGTCTTCAGCATCTGCCCGCAGCCGCGTGGCAGTCAGCTCGACTGCATTGAAGGAGCGTATCGTGGCCAGCCCACGGAGCCGGTCGAGAAGGAATGCATTGAGCTTGCCTGTTGCAGCGAGCTGCTTTTCGCTTGCAACCTGTGCGCGCCAGCCGATGAGTGCCATGAAAAGCGGTATAAGCGGCATAGAAATGAAGAGCGCGAGCGCGGCAACCCAGGAGATCGCTAGCACGCAAACAAGCATGACGACAGGGATGACGCTCGCCTTGATGCGCGCGGGAAAATAGCGCGCGAGGTAGGGAACGACAAGCTCCGCCTGCTCGCCGAGAACGCTCGCAACTTGCCCGGAAGCAGGACGTGTGCCGTCGATCGGCGATCGCCGGGCAAGCGCTGCAACGGCAAACTGTCTCCTCACACTCAGTTCGGTCCGCGCGCTGTCGAGGGCAATCTGGCCGCCAACCGCGTCAAGCAGCGCCTTTGCAATTCCGAGTGTCAACACAAAAAAGGCGGGCCAAAGGACATGACTGAGACCGTCGCCATCTGCAATACGCCCGACGGCATGAGCAAGCAGACCAGCTTGCGGGATCCACAAGAAAGAGGCAGCGGTTTGAAGCGAAGCGGCATGACGAAGACATAAAGGCCGGGCCGAGCGGGCCGGCAAGCCAGTCTTTGACGCTCCGGCTGCATGGGCTTTTGCCTCGTCGAACAAAGCGGTCCCCATAGCGCTAGCTCTTGTTGGCGGGCCGGCGGCCACGGCCGAGTGAAACCACCCGGTCCTTGGCTTCCAGAAGCTTCGTAACTTTTGCTCCTAAGGAGAGTAGCGTTGCGAGGCGTTCCGTTTCAAGCTGTTTCACATCCTCGTACCAATGCGTCAGCTGCTCGATCAGACCGTGCATTTCGCTCATCCGCTCCTGGGCGAAGCGTTCGGCTTCGCTCGCCGGCCTTTGCATCAGGATTTCGCGCAGAACCGAGAGCGTTGGATCGACCTCGCGCTTCTTCCGCTCTTCAGCAAGGGTGCGCAGGATGTGCCAGACATCATCAGGTGTCGTGAAGAAATCCCTGCGGTCGTCAGGTCGATGTTTCAAAAGCACGAGGTTCCATGCCTGCAGCTCCCTCAGGCTCATCGACACATTCGATCTCGAGATGTTGAGCGCATCGACGATCTCATCGGCGCAAAGCGGCGATGGCGAAACATAAAGAAGCGCATAAATCTGGCCGACCGTGCGATTGATGCCCCAACGCGAGCCCATCTCACCGAAATGCAGAACGAAGGATTGAACGAGCGGCGGGAGGTTCATTGGCGATTCCGTTATTTCTAAACTTTCAGAAATTTCTGAAACTATTATACGTCTGTTTTCGCAGCCCTCAATCGATCAAACCGGGCTGCGGCAATTTGGTGATGTCTTCTCGATACCTCTACGTCTCTGGGCGGCACAAAAATCCAGCGCGGACTTCGAAAGAGCCGATAGGAACGAAATGAAACGGGCCGGAGGACTTGTCGCAGGAGATGGCCCAGACGGACCCGGAGGCTCGTTTTTGCTGGCAGCGTGCTGCCACTGATGAAAAGAGCAGGGCCGATCTGAGCCCCACCTCATGGCAGATGGCAAAATTTACAGTCGATCGAAGCGCTCTCGCCACGACGCCGCCATCGCCGGGCCAGGGCGCAGTTTAGCACTGACAAGGAGCGAGATTGCTTTGGAACTTGTTTGATCCGCTCAAAAGTGATCGAGGAACATGCAGTGCCGAATGGAAAATTGGCGGTCTAGTCCCTGAACGCCGCACGCGTGTCATATCTTGCAATGCGTGAAAGGAGGTAATCGATCTCGGCCTTTGCTCTCATTGAAATGTTTCCCGCGGGCTTTCGCTGAGAGTCGCTGGCGATCGCGCCGCGCTTGTTGAGGACATATTTGCGCACGGCAAGCCCAACTCCCGGCTGCTGCTCATAGCGAACGAGCGGCAGATGTGCATCGAAGAGGTCATGTGCCGCCTCGCGGTTTCCGGTCTGCTGGAAATTCACGACGTCGACCAGCATATCGGGGAAGGCGTAACCGGTCATCGCGCCATCGGCACCGCGCTCCATCTCGAAATCGAGAAACAGCCCGCCGTTGCCGCAAAGGATCGAAATGTCGCGCATCTCGTTCGCTTTTTGCGCTGCCCGCAACTGGGAAATCTTCTCGAGCCCCGGCCAGTCTTCGTGCTTCAGCATCACGCAGGACGGGTGATTGTTGACGATCTTCTGGATGACGCCAGGCGTCATCACCACGGTCAGTGTCAGCGGATAGTCCTGGATGACGAAGGGAACATCATCGCCGATCGCCTCGACCGCCTGGGCATAGTAGCCGACGATCTGATCATCCGTCCGAAGAGACGGCGGTGGGGCGATCATGACGCCCTGGGCGCCAATATCCATGGCGCCGCGCGCGAGTGAACGCATCGCCGCAAATCCCGGCGCCGAGACACCGACGATCACCGGAACGCCGGCGCGCTTCACGACCTGCCGGGTGATTGCAAGCGACTCCTCCGGCTCAAGCTTCGGCGCTTCGCCCATGATCCCAAGTATGGTAAGCCCGCTCACGCCGCACCCGAGATAGAAATCGGTGAGCCGGTCAACCGACACCTGATCCAGCCGCCCGTCCGGATGAAACGGCGTTGCGGCGATGGCATAGACGCCCTTGGCTGTCTGATCGAGCTTCATTGCGCACTCTCCTTTTTTGCCGGAATTTAGGGGTAGTCACCTTTCCGATCAATTGAAATGCGTCGTTTGCAGGGATCGCGCTTAAGTGCAAGAGCGCTGTTGCAGGGCCTGCCGCGCCTGTTTAAGACAGTCCAGCAATTTACGAGTCTGGATCTTCTTCATGTTCGATATTTTATGGCGCGGGATTGGTATGGGGATCGGTGCGACCTTGCTCATGGATATTTGGGCAATCGTCCTTTTCCGGGTTTTCGGTCAGGGGCCCGCCAACTGGGCGCCTGTCGGACGGTGGTTCTGGCACCTCGGGCGCGGCAAGGTATTTCACGACAATATCGCCAATGCAGAACCCTATAGACACGAGCTGGCAATCGGGTGGATCGGCCATTATGCGACCGGCATCATCTATGGCCTTGCTCTTGCGGCTATCATGGGTCCATCCTGGCTGGCAGCACCGACTTTCCTGCCCGCCTGGATCCTCGGTATTGTCACGGTCGGGGCCGGCTGGTTCCTGCTGCAGCCCGGACTTGGCATCGGCTGGGCAGCGTCGAAGACACCGAACCCGAACAAGGTGCGTGCGCTCAATCTGATCGCGCATACCGTCTTCGCCATCGGGCTCTACGGCACGGCGCTTTTGATCGCCTGAGGGCACAAGACCGCAAGGAGGCTCAGTGAAGCATCTTTACGCAATCGGCATCGGCACCGGAAATCCGGAGCACATGACCATTCAGGCGATCAACGCCATGAACGGCGCCGAATTCGTGTTCATTCCCACAAAAGGTGCACAGAAAGAAGAGCTTGCAGATGTCCGCCGCGAAATCTGTGAGCGGTATCTTAAGCAGGCGGATGGAAAGATCATCGAATTTGCGGTGCCTCTTCGCGAAACGAAGGAGCGCAGCTATGGGCAAAGCGTCGATGAATGGCACGCCACAATTGCTGAGACCTATTGTCATCTGATCAATGAGTTGCCTGAAAATGGCACGGCTGCCTTCCTTGTATGGGGCGATCCGAGTCTTTACGACAGCACATTGCGCATCCTGGAACGGGTGCGGGACAAAGTGGATTTCGATCTCACCGTCATCCCGGGCATTACCAGCATTCAGGCGCTTGCCGCCAGCCACCGCGTTCCAATCAATCTCGTGGGCAAGCCTGTGGAGATTACGACTGGCCGAAGGCTCGCCGAAGAGGGGCTCAAGAGGGAAAGTACGGTCGTGATGCTCGATGGGATCCAGGCGTTTACGAAGATCGACGACCCTGATGCGGAGATCTTCTGGGGAGCCTATCTTGGCACGCAGGACGAAATCATCCGGTCCGGGCGGCTCGGCGACGTCGCCGATGACATCGTAACGATCCGGGCCAAAGCGCGCGAACGGCACGGTTGGATCATGGATATCTACCTGCTGCGCAAAGCCCGCGACGTTCACGACTAGCCCGGCAGGTCGAGTCGGGGCGCTTTACCGCAAGCGTGCCGCCCCGTAAAGGCATGCATGAAAGGACGAGCCATGGGGTTTGCCGGCGAAAGAGAGATCGACATGGAAGGGCGTGCAATTGCCGCACCAGGCTCGCGCCGAGGCGCCTGTCCGACGCTTGCTGCACCCATGGCGACCGGTGATGGCCTTCTCGCACGGCTGCGTCCAGCCGGGGGTGCGCTGACGCCTTCGCAATTGAACATGCTTGCAGTCTCCGCAGCGGCAAACGGCAACGGCGTTTTGGAAATCACTGGGCGGGGAAGTCTGCAAGTGCGCGGACTGCGGCCGGAAACTGTCGGGCGGCTCGCCGCTGATGTTGATGCGGCTGGGATCCTCGTGCCCGCAGGTCCGCCGATCGAGCTGTCGCCATTGCATGGCATCGACCCGGGTGAGATAGGAAATGCCGCCGCGATCGAAGCCCGGCTGCGAAATGAGCACAAGATCGCGCTGTCTTCACCACTCTTGGCCCCGAAGCTCTCCATCATCGTCGACGGTGGGGGACGTTTCGGTCTATCCGGTCTATCGGCCGATATCCGCGTTGACGCTCTGGACGAAGGCCGTTGGTTGGTCGCGATCGACGGTGATGCAAAAGCGGCAAAGCCGGTTTGTATCGGTTCCGCAGACGACGCCGCCCGGGCGGTCGGGCGATTGCTGGCGATGCTCATGGAAATCGGCAAGAATTCTCGAGCGCGCGACATTGGACCGACTGCATTGCGCGAAGTGTTTCCGGCAATGGAATTGCAATTTGCCGCCGGACCAAATTCGCAAATGCCGAGGCCCGGCCTTCATCAGCTTTGCGATGACAGCGCGGTCCTTGGCCTCAGACCGCGTTTCGGCCAGATGAAGGCTAGTGCCCTATCACGATTCCTGGGACAGACCGAGCCCCTCGGTGCGGCGGAAATTCGCCTGGCACCGGGCCGCCAGTTCTTCGTCACGGGCTGCAGCACGGAGGCGGCGAAGGCGTTGCAGGCAGCGGCAAAGGATTATGGCTTCAGCTCCGATGCCGATGATCCATCTGCAAATATTGCCGCTTGCGCCGGTGCGGGTGCCTGCGCCTCCGGCTTTTATGAAACGAGGATGCGAGCACAGCATTTGCTGCGGCATTCACCGGTTCTTTTCGATGGATCGCTTACGTTTCATCTCTCGGGTTGTTCCAAGGGATGCGCTCATCCGCGACCGGCGCTGGCGTTGACTGGAATGGCGAGCGGTTATGGTATTGTGTTGAGCGGACTTGCAGGCGACAGCCCTGATGCAACGATTGCTGGCGGCAAGATTGATTTCGCTATAGAGAAGCTCGCCCGGCTGGTCGAGAACAACAAGAGCGCTGACGAATCGGCTGCTGCCTGCCTGACGCGGCTTGGCCCCCAGACGATCGTGAAGGCGCTGAAACAGGAATAGGAATGCCAGATTACGATTATATCCGCAGCGGCGAGGCGATCTACGAGCGCTCCTTTGCGATTATCCGCAGCGAAGCCGACCTCTCGCGCTTTTCGACGGAAGAGGCCGAGATTGCCGTGCGCATGATCCATGCCTGCGGGCTGGTCGAAGCCGCGACATATTTCGACTTTTCGCCGGGTTTCGTCGATGCAGCGCGCGGCGCGCTCAAAAAGGGCGCAGCGATCTTCTGCGACGCGGAAATGGTCGCCCACGGCATCACACGCGCCCGGCTGCCAGAAAACAATGACGTGATCTGCACTCTGCGCGACCCCCGCACTCCGCAAATGGCAGAAGCAAGCGCCAACACGCGTTCGGCGGCGGCCGTCGACCTTTGGATCGATCGTCTGGCCGGCAGCGTTGTCGCGATAGGCAATGCGCCAACGGCACTCTTCCACCTTCTTGAACGATTGCGCGGCGGCGCACCGCGGCCGGCGGCCATCATCGGCATGCCGGTCGGCTTCGTCGGTGCGGCAGAATCAAAGGACGCGTTGGCGGAAAATTCCTATGGCGTGCCCTTCGCGATCGTTCGCGGTCGCCTGGGCGGCAGTGCGATGACTGCCGCCGCAATCAACGCGCTGGCGAGGTCGGGACTATGACCAGGCCAAGCCGACTGATCGGCGTCGGAACGGGTCCAGGCGACCCAGATCTGTTGACAATCAAGGCAAAGAAAGCGATCGAAGCTGCGGATGTCATTGCCTATTTCGCCAAACAGGGCAGGGCCGGCAACGGCCGGGCGGTCGTCCAGCACTTGATCAGTCCCGAGACAGAACTGCTGCCGCTCTACTATCCGGTGACCACTGAAATCGAAAAAAGCGAGACGTTCTATCAAAGCCAGATCACTGCCTTCTACGATGATTCTGCAGCCGCGGTCGCAGCGCGCCTCGATGCGGGAAGAACCGTTGCTGTCCTCAGCGAAGGCGATCCGATGTTCTACGGATCCTATATGCACCTGCATGTGCGCCTTGCCGGTCGCTATCCGACCGAGGTGATTCCGGGCATCAGCGCCATGTCCGGTTGCTGGTCGCTTGCCGGCATGCCGATCGTGCAAGGTGACGATGTCCTTTCCGTGCTGCCGGGCACCATGGCCGAAGCGGAACTGACCCGGCGGCTTGCCGATACCCAGGCAGCCGTCATTATGAAGGTCGGCCGCAATCTTCCGAAGATCCGCCGCGCTCTTGAAGCAGCAGGGCGTCTTAGCGAAGCCGTCTATGTCGAGCGTGGGACGATGGCGAATGCCGCAATGGCGAAGCTTGCGGAGCGGCCGGAGGGTGACGCGCCGTATTTCTCGCTGGTGCTGGTACCAGGCTGGGAGGCAAGTCGATGAGTGGAATCCTGTTCGTCATTGGCACCGGTCCTGGCAGCCCACAGCAGATGACACCGGAAGCGCATTCAGCGGTTTCGGCCTCGACCGATTTCTTCGGCTATGGGCCCTATCTGGACCGGCTGCAGCTTCGCGCCCACCAAAATCGTCATTCTTCCGACAATCGCGAGGAGATGAGGCGGGCAGCGGATGCTTTGACGATGGCGGCAGGCGGCCGCAAGGTCTGCATCGTCTCCGGCGGCGATCCCGGTGTGTTCGCCATGGCAGCGGCAGTCTGCGAGGCAATCGACACAGGTCCGGCCGAATGGCGTTCCGTCGAACTGGTCGTCGTTCCGGGCATCACCGCAATGCTTGCGGTTGCTGCGCGTGTCGGCGCCCCGCTCGGCCACGACTTCTGCGCAATCTCGCTTTCGGACAACCTCAAATCCTGGGAGATCATCGAAAAGCGCCTGACATTGGCTGCCAAGGCGGGCTTCGTGATTGCGCTTTACAATCCGATCAGCAAAGCGCGGCCCTGGCAGCTCGGCAAGGCCTTTGAATTGCTGCGCGCGCAACTGCCGCAGCAGACGCCGGTGATCTTCGGGCGCGCAGCCGGACGTCCCGACGAAAAAATCATCATTCAGCCCCTCGGTGACGCCCACGCTTCAATTGCCGATATGGCGACATGCATCATCATCGGGTCGCCAGAAACACGGATCATTTCCGGCGGCGGCAGGCCCGAGCTCGTCTATACTCCCCGTTCTATGGCGGGAGGAAACAGTTGATCGATCGCGCCAAGCGCTTCCTCGACGGTTTCGACCGCTCTCATGGCAGGAGCGGGCGCACGGGCGATCATGAAGACTTCAATGCCGAGATGGCGAGCCGCCGCGATTTTTGCGTAGGTCGAAGCGCCGCCGCTGTTTTTGGCGACGATAGCATCGATGCGGTGAGAGGCAAAAAGCGCGGCCTCGGCGTCCACATCGAAGGGGCCACGATCGAGAATATACTCGGCGTTTTCGATATCGAGCGGCGGGGTGACGGGATCGACGCTGCGAACAAGATAGAAATGATGTGCCGCCGCCTCGGCATAGTGCGCCTCCTGACGCCCGATCGCCAAAAAGACGCGGCGGGGAACGGGCCCAAGCGCGGCGATTGCCTGCGCGATGTTACTGCTCGCGGTCCATTTGTCACCCGGTCGCTCGATCCATTCGGGCCGGTGGAGGGCAAGGGCCGCAATTCCGGAAAGTCGCGCTGCGGCGACGGCATTGGCCGAGATGCGTGCGGCAAAGGGATGTGTCGCATCGACGAGAATGTCAAATCGTCCGTCGCGCAGGAAAGAAGCAAGGCCCTCCACTCCGCCGAAACCACCAATACGAACGGGGACAGGCTGGACGGAGGGTTTTTCTGTGCGGCCGGCCAAGGACAGCAGGATGTCAAAGCCGGCCCTCTTGGAAAGCATCTGTGCCAAGGCACGCGCTTCGCTCGTCCCGCCCAGTATCAGCACGCGGATTTTTGCCATGTCTGATATGCCTAGCCTCACTCCGAAACCCTGGCTGACCATTATCGGTATCGGCGAGGATGGTCCAGAAGGACTTGGCGAGCACGCCAAGCGGCTGATTCTGAGCGCGCCTGCCGTCTTCGGCGGCGAACGGCATCATGCGCTGATGGATAGTCTGATTGCCGGCGAGCGGCTTGTCTGGCAAAGCCCCTTCGAAAAGTCGATCGATGCTATTGTTAGGCGGCGCGGTACACCGGTCGTCGTACTCGCTTCCGGTGACCCATTTCTTTTCGGTGTCGGCGCAACACTCTCGCGGCATGTAAATGCCGAGGAGATGCGCACGATCCCAGCTCCGTCAGCCTTCAGCATGGCCGCGTCGCGTCTAGGCTGGCCGATGCAGGAAACTGCCTGCCTCTCGCTGCATGGCCGTTCCATCAATCTCATCCGCCCGCATCTGCATTCCGGACGGCGCATCATTGCGCTGACATCCGACGGGAAGGGGCCGGGGGAACTGGCTGTGCTGCTGTCAAACAGCGGCTTTGGCCACTCCCGCATAACGGTTCTGGAGGCGCTCGGCGGCCCGCGCGAGCGCATCTTCAGCACGTCTGCAGAAGACTTCCAGTTTAGGGATATCGACCCTCTCAATGTCTGCGCCGTCGAGGTCAAGGCGGGAAATGAAGCTCGCATCCTGCCATTTGCCCCCGGCCGCGACGATGAACTCTTTGAGCACGACGGGCAGATCACCAAGCGAGAAATCCGCGCTCTGACGCTGTCGGCACTTGCACCGCGCCATGGGGAACTGCTGTGGGATATCGGAGCCGGCTCGGGTTCGATCGGCATCGAGTGGATGCTCTGCGACCCATCACTGAAGACGGTCGCTATCGAGCAATCGCCAGGTCGCGTCAGCCGGATCGCGCGAAATGCTGCCGCGTTCGGGGTGCCCGACCTTGCCGTCGTCGAGGGAAGAGCCCCTGCGGCTTTGAGGGGATTGCCGGAACCTAACGCCATATTTGTCGGCGGAGGCGGCAGCGAGCCAGGCGTCATGGATGCCGCAATCATCTCGCTCAAAAGCGGCGGGCGCCTTGTGGCCAATGCGGTGACACTGGAAATGGAGGCCGTTCTGCTTGCCGAACAAGCCAGGCGCGGCGGCTTTCTGACAAGGATCGAGGTTTGCCGAGCCGCCCCGCTCGGCGCAATGAGCGGCTGGCGCCCGGCAATGCCGGTGGTGCAATGGCGCTGGATCAAGGACTAGAAATGACGGTTCACTTCATAGGAGCCGGCCCAGGTGCGGCTGATCTCATCACCGTTCGCGGCCGGGACCTCATTGGCAGATGCCCGGTATGCCTTTATGCCGGATCGATCGTATCGCCCGAACTGCTCAACTATTGCCCGCCGGATGCGCGCATCATCGATACCGCACCGATGTCACTCGATGAGATCGAGGCGGAATTTGTGCGTGCGACCAACGCGGGGGAGGATGTGGCTCGTCTGCACTCGGGCGATCTATCCGTCTGGAGCGCTGTTGCTGAGCAGGTTCGGCGTCTTCACAAGCATGCCATCGCCTACACGATGACACCGGGCGTTCCGGCCTTTGCTGCTGCGGCCTCCGCCCTGGGCCGGGAACTGACGATTCCGGCCGTTGCTCAGAGCCTGGTGCTTACGCGCGTCTCGGGCCGCGCTTCGCCGATGCCGAGTGAGGAAACGCTCGCCAAGTTTGGCGCCACGGGCTCGACGCTTGCAATACATCTGGCAATTCATGCGCTCAGCCAGGTCGTTGAAGAACTGACACCACTTTACGGCGCTGATTGTCCTGTTGCGATCGTCGTCAAAGCCTCCTGGCCGGACGAGCGCGTCGTGCATGGCACGCTTGCCGACATCGAGGCGAGGGTCGCCCTCGAACCGATCGAGCGCACGGCGATCATCTTCGTCGGTCCGACGCTTGCTGCCTGCGATTTTCGCGAAAGCGCTCTTTACGACGCCTCCTATCAGCGGCGGTTCAGGGGCAGGCAATAGCGAGCCGGAACGCCGGCTCGCCGTCCCGCTCAATGCTTTGCCGATAGTGGGTCCATGCTCGCCTTCGCTGCTTGTCTTTGCAAACGCGGCGAGCAGATCTCAAAACCAAGCGGCTCCACGAGGGTCGATGATGCCGGCTCCTTCAGTCATCGGCTTCCATAATGCTGATCAAGTAGCAGGTGGCAGCACCAGCAAGCGTCAAAGCTTCGCGGTTATGAGCCTCGATCATCAAGACATCGCCGGTATGAATCATGCCGCTTTCTTCGGCCAGTTCAAATGCTGCTTTGCCTTCGTGACACAGCACAAGCGATACTGCGGCCGGTAGAGAGCCGCTCCAGCTTTGCTCGATATGCAGCCTTACGACCTTGTGGGCAAAGGCGTGCCGCCGCGTCATGACATTGAGGTCTGTGATCGGCCCCGCCACAAGTCGTGCCGTGACGCCAATGTCGGCCGAAAAAGCAAATGGCGGGCTGTCCTGTGCCAGGAGCGCAGGCTCTTTGCCGTCGATCTTAAGGATCATGCCACTGCCGGACAGGATTGAAAGTGTGCGGTCGATGCCGGGAAAAATCGAAAAGGGTCCATCGAAAGCAACCGTGGCCATGCTGACCCGCCAGTCGAAATCGAAAAGGCCCGCACCGGGCGGCCAAACGGCCACCTCCACCGTCTCGCCGCCGCCGTTCTTCCACGGCATGCGCCGGTGATCGGCCGCGCGAAGGATCTGCATTGGTTCAGTCTCCCAAGATCCCCGGCAGCCTTAGCCCCTTCTCCTTGGCACAATCAAGCGCGATATCGTAGCCGGCGTCGGCATGGCGCATGACGCCGGTCGCCGGGTCGTTCCAAAGCACGCGTTCGATGCGGCGGGCCGCATCGTCGGTGCCGTCGCAGCAGATGACCATGCCTGAATGTTGCGAATAGCCCATGCCGACGCCGCCGCCGTGATGGAGAGAAACCCACGTTGCGCCGGAGGCGGTGTTCAAAAGAGCGTTCAACAGCGGCCAGTCTGAGACCGCATCAGAACCATCCTTCATCGCTTCCGTCTCGCGGTTCGGCGATGCAACCGAGCCGGAATCGAGGTGGTCGCGTCCGATCACGATCGGCGCCTTCAACTCGCCGCTTTTCACCATTTCGTTGAAGGCAACCCCAAGACGATGACGGTCGCCAAGGCCGACCCAGCAGATGCGCGCCGGCAGACCCTGGAAGGCGATACGCGTGCGGGCCATGTCCAGCCAGTTGTGCAGGTGCTTGTTGTCCGGCAGCAATTCCTTCACCTTCGCGTCGGTCCTGTAGATATCTTCCGGATCGCCCGAGAGTGCTGCCCAGCGAAAGGGACCGATGCCGCGGCAAAAGAGCGGGCGGATATAGGCAGGCACGAAGCCGGGGAAAGCGAAGGCGTTTTCGAGACCCTCGTCTTGAGCAACCTGGCGGATATTGTTGCCGTAATCGAGCGTCGGAATGCCTGCATCCCAGAATGCGATCATCGCTTCGACATGCTCGCGCATGGAGGCGCGAGCCGCTTTTTCGACAGCCTTCGGATCGCTTTCGCGCATCGCCTTCCATTGCGCGATCGTCCATCCTTTCGGTAGATAGCCGTTGATCGGGTCGTGGGCTGACGTTTGGTCGGTGACGATATCCGGACGGATGCCGCGGCGGACCATTTCAGGAAGAATTTCGGCGGCATTGCCAAGAAGGCCGACCGATCTGGCTTGGCCAGCCTTGGTCCACTGACCGATCATGGCGAGGGCTTCGTCCAGCGTTTCGGCCTTGGCATCGAGATATCGGGTACGCAGGCGAAAATCGATCGAGTCCGGATTGCACTCGACGGCAAGGCAGCAGGCGCCGGCCATGACGGCAGCGAGCGGCTGGGCGCCACCCATGCCGCCAAGGCCGCCGGTCAGGATCCATTTACCCTTGAGGTTGCCGCCATAATGCTGCCGGCCCGCCTCGACGAAGGTTTCAAAGGTCCCCTGGACGATGCCTTGTGTGCCGATGTAGATCCATGAGCCTGCCGTCATTTGTCCATACATCGCCAAGCCCTTCTTATCGAGCTCGTTGAAGTGGTCCCAAGTCGCCCAGTGCGGCACGAGGTTGGAATTGGCGATCAGGACGCGCGGCGCATCCTTATGCGTGCGGAAGACGCCGACCGGCTTGCCGGACTGCACCAGAAGCGTCTCGTCTTCGGTAAGCGTCTTCAATGTCGCGACGATGCGGTCGAAATCCTCCCAGGTACGGGCAGCGCGGCCGATGCCGCCATAGACGACGAGTTCGTTGGGATTTTCTGCCACATCTGGATCGAGATTGTTCATCAGCATGCGAAGCGGCGCTTCGGTCATCCAGCTCTTGGCATTGAGCACCGGTCCGCGAGGTGCCCGGATTTCGCGGATGTTGTGACGGGGATTGCTCATCTCAGATCTCCAGGGACGGAAGGATGTTTTCGGAAACCGACGCGTTCAATACGCCGGTTGCAACAAGTTCGCTGACGGCTTGCAGGTCGCCGGCCATGTAGCGATCGACCTCCAGTGTCGGCACCACATTGCGAATGGCAGCGATCGCTTTTTGCAGTTCACCGCTGGTGGCAAGCGGTGTGCGCAATTCTACGCCTTGTGCGGCCGTCAATGCCTCTATGCCGATGATGCCGAAAAGGTTTTCGGTCATCTGCAACAGACGGCGTGCACCATGGCAGGCCATGGAAACATGATCTTCCTGGTTCGCCGAAGTGGGCGTCGAGTCGACGGAAGCTGGATGCGACATCTGCTTGTTTTCGGACATTAACGCGGCAGAGGTGACCTCCGCGATCATCAGACCGGAGTTCAGTCCTGGCTTCTTGGCAAGGAAGGCTGGAAGCCCGTAGGAGAGAGCCGGATCGACGAGCAGGGCGATGCGGCGCTGCGAAATTGCACCGACCTCGCAGACCGCAAGCGCGATCTGATCGGCAGCGAAGGCAACCGGCTCCGCATGGAAGTTGCCGCCGGAAACGACGGAGTTGTCGGAAAGTACCAACGGATTGTCGGTCACTGCATTGGCTTCGATTTCAAGCGTGCGTGCGACCGTCCGCAGAAGATCGAGGCAGGCGCCATCGACTTGCGGCTGGCAGCGAATGCAATAGGGATCCTGCACGCGCTCGTCGCCCTCAATATGGCTTTCCCGGATAACGGATCCTTCTAGCAGCGCCCGCAAAGCCGCGGCAGTGTCGATCTGGCCGCGGTGACCGCGAAGTGTATGGATATCCGGATGGAACGGTGCCGAAGAGCCCATGGCCGCGTCGGTGGACATGGCGCCGGTGATCAGGGCCGCCTGGGCGGCACGATGCGCACGGAACAGGCCGGCAAGTGCGAGCGCGGTTGAAGTCTGCGTACCGTTGATCAGCGCAAGGCCTTCTTTTGCGGCCAGAACGACCGGCGCAAGGCCAGCCTTGCTCAAGGCTTCCGCGCCTTCAAGCCGATCGCCTTTGAAGTAGGCCTCGGCCTCTCCCATCATCACGGCCGCCAGGTGGGCAAGCGGCGCAAGATCGCCCGAGGCGCCGACGGAACCCTTTTCCGGAATGACCGGTATGACGCCCTTGTCCAGCATCGCTTCGATCAGCCGCACCACCTCCAGTCGCACGCCCGAGGCGCCGCGGCCGAGTGACACGAGCTTCAGCGCCATGACGAGACGCACGATGTTTTCAGGTAACGGTGCGCCGACGCCGCAGCAATGCGAGAGGATGAGATTGCGCTGGAGTGTGGCAACATCGGCACTGTCGATCTTAATCGAAGCGAGTTTTCCGAAGCCTGTGTTGATGCCGTAGACGGGGGCATTGCCGGCGGCGATCTCGGCAATGCGCGCCGCCGACTTCCTTATGCCGGCATCAAATGCGGGATCGAGTTCCGCCGCTTCGCCGGTCCAGTAGATTTTTTCCAGCTGTTTCAGCGAAACGGAACCTGGGTGGAGGATGATGGTCAACGGTCGATCCTTTCGCCCTTGAAGACACGCGCAAAGAGCGGGTTGAAGCCGATTCGATAGACAAGTTCGGCCAGACTCTCGATCTCCCAGATGGCAAGATCGGCGGATTTGTCGGCCTGGATCGTGCCCGTTTCGGCAACGACGCCGAGTGCGCGAGCGCCTTCGCGTGTGACCCCTGCAATACATTCCTCAACCGTCAGGCCGAAGAGCGTCGCCGACATATTCATCGCCAAAAGCAGGGAGGTGAGAGGCGATGTGCCCGGGTTGCAATCCGTCGCGACCGCGATCGGAACACCGGCGGCGCGCAGCGCCTTGACGGGTGGTTTCTGTTTTTCGTTGATGGAATAGAATGCGCCCGGCAGCAGCACCGCGACGGTTCCGGCTGCCGCCATGGCGACCACGCCGTCATCATCGAGATATTCGAGATGATCTGCAGAGAGCGCACCATACTCGGCAGCAAGTGCAGCTCCGCCGAGATTAGACAACTGCTCGGCATGCAGCTTCACCGGAAGGCCAAGTGCCTCGGCGCGATCAAAGACAAGTCCGATCTCTTCCGCTGAGAAGGCAATGCCTTCGCAGAACCCATCGACGGCATCGACAAGGCCCTTGGCGTGCGCCTCTTCGAGAGCGGGCAGCACGATGTCTGTTATATACTCACGGTTGCGGTCCTTGTATTCGGCCGGTGTCGCATGGGCGCCGAGATAGCTGGTCTTAACGCGCACCGGTCGCATATTGCCGATAACACGGGCAGCTTCCAGCATCTTCACTTCGCCAGCGATGCTGAGACCGTAGCCCGACTTGATCTCGATCGTCGTCACCCCCTCGCCAAGCAAGGTATCGAGGCGGGGCAGGGAAGCTTGCACAAGGCCTTCGACAGAAAGCGCGTTCGTTGCCTTGACCGAGGAGACGATGCCGCCGCCGGCGCGGGCAATCTCTTCATAGGTCGCGCCGCCAAGCCGCATTTCGAATTCGCGCGCCCGGTTGCCGCCGTGAATGATGTGGGTGTGGCAATCGACGAGCCCCGGCGTCACCCAGCGGCCCTCAAGGTCGATGATTTCGGCACGTTCGATGACGGAAACCGGCAATTCGCCCTCCGGGCCAGCATAGCGGATTCGGCCGCTTTCCGTGACGATTGCGCCTTTTTCGACAATACCCAGTCCCGGCTTACCCGGGTCGAGCGTCGCCAGCCGGCCATTTCGCCAGAGGCTCGGCCTCTGCTCTCGCGCAAAAAGATTGTTCCCGCTCATCAGCTTTACGCCTTTCCTTCTGTCGAAACATGTATATACATAATAACCGGGTGACAAGTGGAAATTTGGGCGTTTCCATGGAAAAGAAAGATGACAGGCCCACAGGAAGGGAAAAGGCGATGACGACACTTCATGCGGCGAGCGCGCTCCTGCCTGAGGGGTGGCGAAGCGACGTGCGTCTCACACTTGATGGCGGCCTTATCGCGAAGATTGCGGTCGGCGCAAAGGCCGAGGCGGGCGACGAGTGCCACAAACTCGTCATTCCTGCGATGCCCAACCTGCACAGCCATGCCTTCCAGCGCGCCATGGCGGGCCTTGCCGAGGCCCGTGGTCCCGGAGCCGACAGCTTCTGGAGCTGGCGCACGGTCATGTACAGGTTCGCGCTGTCTATGACGCCGGAGCATGTCGAGGCCGTTGCCGCACAGCTTTACATGGAAATGCTCGAAGCCGGCTTTTCGCGCGTCGGCGAATTCCACTATCTGCATCATGACAAGGACGGCAGTCCTTATGCCAATATTGCGGAGTTGGCAGAACGCATCGGCGCGGCGAGCGAGACGGCCGGTATCGGCCTGACGTTGCTGCCGGTCTTTTACGCCCATTCGAGCTTCGGCGGTGCTGCTCCCCTCGATGGCCAGCGGCGCTTCGTCAACTCGCTTGAGGGCTTCGGCAGGCTGATGGAGCGGGCACGCACGATCACCTGCAAGCTTGACGGCGCAAAGATCGGGATTGCACCTCACAGCCTTCGCGCCGTCACGCCTGATCAATTGGCAAAGCTCCTGCCGCTTGCAGAAGGCGGTCCAGTCCATATCCACATCGCCGAGCAGCTCAAGGAAGTGGATGATTGCATCGCCTGGTCGGGCGCGAGACCCGTCGAGTGGCTCCTGGAGCATGCGTCCGTCGACCGCCGCTGGTGCCTCATCCATGCCACTCACATGACCGAGGATGAAACGCGGCGCATGGCAAAACGCGGATCGGTCGCCGGTCTCTGCCCAATCACTGAAGCCAATCTCGGAGACGGGGTTTTTCCAGCGCCGATCTTTCTTGAAGAGGGCGGACGGTTTGGCATTGGTTCGGACTCAAATGTGCAGATTACGCTTCCCGGGGAACTCCGCCAGCTCGAATATTCCGAGCGACTGGCACTTCGCGCCCGCAACGTGATTGCAGAGACCAGCGGCTCGACGGGCCGAGCGCTGTTCGATCACGCGCTCTTGGGTGGTGGTTGCGCGCTTGGTGCTGCCGCGGGCCTCGCCGAAGGCAATTATGCAGATATCGTCGCCCTTGACTGCCGCCAGGTGCCTTATCTCACACATGATCAAATCCTTGACCACTGGATATTCGCCGGCAGCGTCGCGGTCGATTGCCTCTGGGCACTTGGCCGCAAGCAGGTCGAAGCCGGCCGTCATCGGCAGCGTGAGGCGATCAGCCGACGTTTCCTTGCTGCAATGCGCCAATTGCTTGCCGCCTAAGTCTTTCCTTGCTGCTGCATTGGCAATAGAGCAGGTGGCGCGAAGCGGAGAGAATAATGAACGATAGCAAGGATGCGACCCTGCATCAGCGCATCTTGAGCGAGATCGAAGGTCGCATCGTTTCCGGTGAGTGGCCGCCGGGATATCGCATCCCCTTCGAGGTCGATCTCGCCGCGCAATACGATTGCTCACGAATGACCGTCAACAAGGTGCTGACGCAGCTGGCCAAAGCCGGATTGATCGAGCGCCGCAAGAAGTCGGGCAGCTTCGTCACCCAGCCGCAGGCGCAGTCCGCCGTGCTGGAAATTCATGACATCAAAGCAGAAGTTCAATCGCTGAATCTGCCGTACGCGTATTCGGTCATGAAGAATGCAAACCGCAAAGCAAGGGCGGATGACAAACTAGACCTTCCGGCCGGCGGCTTCGTGAAGGAGGTCGTTTGCGTTCATTTTGCAGGGACCCGGCCTTTCTGTCTTGAACAGCGCTTGATCAATCTGGGCACCGTTGCGGAAGCGGCCGATGCCGACTTTGGCGCAATCGCGCCTGGCCCCTGGCTTTTGAAACTGGTTCCGTGGAGCAAGGCGGAGCACAAGATTTACGCGTTTGCGGCTGGTGCTGAGGAAGCCGCAGCGCTCGACATTGCCCGCGCGGCAGCATGCCTGGTTATCGAGCGCCGCACCTGGAGCAGTGCCGGGCCTGTGACGCATGTGCGCTTTACCTATCCCGGCGACCGCCACGCGCTTGTTGCCCGTTTCAGCCCGGCCTCCTGAGAATCCACAACAGCTCTATTGCGAATCATCCCACAAATAGCGGAAGTAAACAGCAAGATGACTTCCGGCCGAGAAGATGCGCTACGAAATCGACAATACCCTGCTGAAGAACCTGTTGCCCGCTTTCGCGCTGGCGGAGGATATGCTGGCCAGGCTGGATGAGAGGGTGGCCCGTTCGCCAGTCGGCGCTGGTTTTGCCGAACGGGGGCATTTTTTCGACGCTGCAAGCGCGCTCTGGGTTGCCGGAGAACTCGTGCACGTCGAAGACCTGGTGCTGCATGATGCACATATGGACAGCCGGACGCCGAGCCACGAGCTGACGATTGCCCATGCCGTGCTGCGAGCGCGGCGCCGCATCTGGACGGCCGACCCGCTCTGGGCGCTGAGCGGCGCCGGATTGAACGTACTTGCCGGCAGCGGTCCAGATGATGCCGGGCGGGCACCCGAAATTAGGAGCATGCCAGCGTCGCCTGAACAGGAAATGGACGAAGGCGAAGCGTTGCTGTCACTGGAACTTGCCGAGATCGACGCCGTACTCGCGCGCTCCCAGCGATTGCTCGATACGCATCTCGCCAGAGGTTCTAAGGTGGAAGAAAGGCCGAAGGCGACGCCTGTCGACCCGCTTGGCCTGTTCGCCGACGATGAATGGGACGAGGCCCAGCGTCTATCGGATTGGCGTGCGGTTATTCCGCTCGCCGATGAGTTGCCTGCCGCCTTGGGTGCAGCGGTTCTTTTCGAGGCATGGGAGAGAACTGAGCCGCTTCGGCGCCAGCACTGGCTGGGCGGGCTTCTGGTTTCGAGCTACCTGCGCTCGCGGGGCAAGGTCGCCTCTCATCTCTTTTCCTTCTATGCCGGATTGAAGGTAATCCGTCATGAGCGCCGCCGCTCGCGAGATCGGGCGACGCGGCTGCTCGCCTTCCTCGAGGCAATGCGTGAGAGTGCGGCGGCCGGCCTTAAGGATATGGATCGTCTGTCGCTTGCCCGCACGCAGATGGAACTGCGATTCAGGGATCGTCGCTCGAACAGCAGCCTGCCGCAGCTTGCCGAATTCGTCCTATCGCGGCCCATGGTCTCCTCGACGATGGTTGCGCGTCAGTTGCGGGTGACGAGCCGGGGCGCACTCAATCTTCTCAACGAGATAGGCATCCGCGAAATCACCGGCCGGGGACGCTACCGTGCCTGGGGTATCATCTGAGACAAAACGGCCGGGCACGGTGCCCGGCCGACTATTTCGGTGAACACCCGGCCCGCCATCCTGTCACAGACGGCGAACCGGGCGTTCTTGCGCTTCCATTGCCCCCAGAAGCGCAGTCTTTATTCCCGCTCGCCTGTGAAGTTGAGCAGGAGTTGGAAGATGTTCACGAAGTTCAGGTAGAGCGAGAGCGCACCGAAAACAGCAAGCTTCTGGTTCGATTCCTGATCGTGATTTTCCGAATACTGCTCCTTGATGTTCTGCGTATCCCATGCGGTCAGGCCGACGAAGACGAGGATACCGATCACCGATATGGCGAACTGCAGCGCGCTCGAACCCAGGAAGATATTGACGATGCTGGCGATGATGACGCCGATCAGGCCCATGATCAGAAATGAGCCGAAGCGTGAAAGATCACGCTTTGTCGCGTAGCCATAGAGACTGGTCGCGCCGAACATCGTCGCGGCGATAAAGAAAGTGCGCGCGATGCTCGTGCCGGTAAAGACCAGAAAAACCGAGGCAAGCGAAAGTCCCATGACCGCGCAGAACGCCCAGAAAGTCGTTTGCGCAGCACTTGCCGACATCGTCTGGATGCGGAACGTGAAGAAGAAGACGAAGGCAAGCGGCGCGAGCATCACGACCCATTTCAAGGGCGACTGGAAGATCGGCACGTAAAGGGCCGGCGTACTGCCGACGATGAATGCTACGATCCCGGTGATGACAAGGCCGAGACCCATGTAGTTGTAAACGCGCAGCATATGCTGGCGGAGGCCCTCGTCGAAGATGGCCTGCGAGCCTGCGGCGGAGCCGTAGCCGTATCGCGGATTGTTCGGATTCATTTTGATCTCCTCGGGTTGACACTAGTAGAGCGAACGGGCGAGCCCTTCGGCCGCCCGGTCGAGTTCAAGATCCTTGTCGCTGGCAATCAACGCATAGGCCACCTCGCCAATCTGCCAGTAAGCAGCCTGGGCATTGTCGAGCGCCAGATGGCTGACGGGCTGAACGGCAAACGCGCCAGGACGCACGGCAAAAAGCGAAAGTTGCTTTCCGTCCGGTTCCCGGATCGCCATTTCGACACTGGGGCCGAACTCAGAGGGAAAGATCTGGACATCGGAAACCTTCCAGTCTTTCGGGAGCTCCGGCATCGCAATCGCCGTCGCCGCACGAACGTCGTCAGCATTATATTGTGCCGCTGGCTGCGAAGGCATCGTTTCGCGGAGCTTGGCTGTCTGGTAGGCGCGCACCGCATCCTCGACGTAGGGCGGGGCGGGAACGGATGCGGCGACCTCCGTCGCCGTAAAGGCACCAAAGGACGTGTGCGCCACCCAGCCTGCCATCACGAGAACGCCGACGGCGGCAATCCTTTGAACCGAATGCAGGATACGGCCGTAAGAAAGTCCCCGCTCCAGACGCCGTGCGGCGTCGCGGGTCTCGATCCGGCCAAAGGCGTTCTCTCCGGCGAGCGCCAGACGCAGTTCGCCCTTGATGCTCAGATCGGCCATGACCTTTGCAGCAATCGCCGGATTCTCCGAGAGATAAGACTCCACCTGGATGCGGCGAGCCACATCCAGTTCGCCATCCACATAGGCGTCGAGATCGGCATCGATGATCGGATCAACTGCTTTCATTGCCGTTCCTTCCGATTAGTTTCAGGTGTGAGGCACGAGGCGTCGCTGCCTCGAACTCGCGAAGCTGGGTCCGGGCGCGCGAAATGCGCGACATCAGCGTTCCGACCGGAATGCCCAGCGAGGCTGCAGCTTCCTGGTAGGAAAGATCCTCGATCGCAACGAGATGCAGTGCTTCGCGCTGTTCTTCCGGCAGGTCAAAGAAAGCTTCACGAACCTGCTGAAGACGCACTGCATGCTCCTGTCCCGCCGGCAGCGACTGGTCTGCCTCGATGGCTGCCTTATCGTGCCGGCGCGTTATGGACCGATTCTGACGAACCCTGTCGATATGGGCATTGTGGAGAATCGAGAGCAGCCAGGTCCTCAGGTTGCCGCCGCGCCTAAAGCTCTGCCGCTTCTCGAAGGCGCGCACCAGCGCATCATGGACAAGATCTTCGGCGTCATCCGAATTGCGCACCAACGCACGTGCGTAGCGCCTCAGCGCTGCGAGCTGCCCGATAACGTCGAATGGCCGTTCGTTGCGTTCCATGATTGAGTATACGACAGCCCGTGAGGTTTTATTCCCGTTCCTCTGATGTTTTTTGACAAATGGGAGGAACCACCCTTGGTCTCGGCTTGCGGAGATGCCTGCGCTATATCGTCTAAACGGGACCGTGCGAATGCCTCTCGTCATTCCAAGCGAGATTGCGAAACAGCTGGCTCCCAGGAAGCCATATCACCAAGACCGAGGCCTTGCGGCGAACTTTAAAAAGCCCGAGACCGGCTAGAATACGCCTGCAGCGACTGGCACGCCAAGCGTTTGTCGAGGATCAATGCAATCGACCTTCGAGAAACGCTCCAATGCTTCAGCATCCTGGATTAGCACGTCCTCCTGCGCGCCATGGACCGTCGCATTGATGATCGACATCGGCGTCGCAAGATCAAGTGCGCACGGGCAAGCGGTGATGGCCACAGGCGGTCCTGCCCGAACATGTCCCAGGCGACGAAGGCCGCTATCGCTGTTACAACGACGACCGGTACGAACACGGCCGAGACCCGGTCAATTGCGCCCCTTTATTGGCGCGCGAGCGCTGTGCCTTGGCGACCATTTCGACCGACGACGGGCGATAACATTGTTCCCGCTCCCACGCGCTCTCACCCTTGATCCCTGAACCCTCATGGTCAGGGTCCTCCGTCGGTTCCACCAGATTCTACGAGCGCCACAGGCTGGCTGCCAAGGAGCGCCGAAAGTGGCAGCTTGCCTCCTGGATCGAGAATTTGACCAGTCAGGAGATCGCAGCGGCGCCCTTCAAGAAAGGCCGGCACCTGGATTGCCGTATCGTTCCAGAATTCCGGACCGGCGAATAGGACGCCTGGATCGAGCCACCCGAGCATCAACCGTGGAACGACGGTCATTGCATAGGTTCCGTTTAACTCTCGTGCAAAGGCAACAACATGATCCTTGCGGTTGCCTGACACCTCAAGCGGAACATAGTTTCCTTTCGCAAAAAGCGCCGGCTGCCGCTTTCGAAGATGAAGACCGATTTGGACGATGCGCTGCTTCAGCGCGGGCACCGTCAAACTAGCAATTGGCGCTCCTTCCAGGAGGCTGGCATGCAATGCCGTCATGTCGACAGCCCTGCGATTATCAGGATCGACGAAGCTCAAATCCAGGATCTCGGCCCCCTGATAAATATCTGGAACACCCGGCGCCATGAGCTTAATCAGCGTCTGTGACAGGGTGTTTAGATAGCCGGCCTCAATGAAGGGCCGCATTAGCGCTGCGAAGTCCTCGTGGAAGACGAGGTTGGTCGATGAAAGCAACGCTGTTGCATAAGCTGTGACCGCTGCTTCGTAGCCGGCATGCGGTTCATTCCAGCTCGTGCCGAGCTTTGCTTCACGAATCGCCTTTTGCGCATAGGCCGTGAAGCGCCCGATCAGCGCTTCGGCCTCACCGTTTGAGAAATCCTCCGGCCATATCCCGGCAAGTGCTTGATAGAGCATCCACTCGACATTCGGTTCCGGCGTCAACCCTCCCGGCAGCTCGACCAGACAATCACGGTTCATCTCGCGCCAGCGCTCCACCGCCTGCGCCCAGACATCGGCTCCTTCACTCAAGCTGTAAAGCCTTGCACGCGCATCCTCGCCGCGCTTGGTATCATGCGTCGATGTCGCCGAAAGCCCGTGTGCATGAGTCTGCGCGCGCCTCAGCATCAACGCATGAAAAGCCTCGACGCCGCCCGGCTTGAGATCCGGATCGCAGCCGACTTCGTTTACCGCAAGCAACCGAGTGTAGCGATAAAAGAAGGTGTCCTCCATTGCCTTGGCCATGACCGGTCCGCTCAACTGCTGGAAACGGCGGCGGAATTCTTTCGCCGCTGCTCCCCGTACTTCACCTTTCAATAACCTTGCCACAACGTCGATCGCTCGCCGGTCAGCAAGCTTTTCTGCCGCGCTGGAAATGACCCGGCTGAGCACGTCCGCATCGCGTGCTTCAAGGCGACCCTTGCTGCCATAGATGCGATAGACGGGAAAGGCTATCAGTGATTCGTGGATGGCTGCCGCAATGGCGGGGCGGTCAAGGTCGGGATAAACGCCATGGACGATCTTCACCAGCCGGGTCGTCTCGCCTTCGAAGTACCGCGAGACCATCAATTGCTTGGCCTTGCGAAGACCGGCAGCGGTATCGACCATGTCCGGGGCGATATTCGCATAGATGGTATCCAGCTGTTGCAGGCCGCCTCCGTCGACGAAGAGATGGCCAAGCGCCGAAATGAATTCGTAGCCGGTGGTCCCCGCGATCGGCCAGCTTGCGGGCAGTGTCTCGTCATGGGCAAGGATCTTCTCGACCACTATATAGGTCTTAGGTCCTGTCTCAGAGCGAAGCCTTTGCAGATATTGCTTCGGATCGGCCAAGCCATCGATATGGTCGAGCCGCAAGCCCTCTACCTGACCGGAGCGGACGAGTTCGAGAATGAGCCGATGGCTATCTTCAAAAACCTGCTCGTCCTCAACGCGCAGTCCGACCAGACCCGTTACTTCGAAAAATCGCCGGTAGCTCAGATGTCTGGCCGCCTCTTTCCAATATGTCAGCCGCCAATGCTGGGCCTGGTGCAGTCTGACGATGAGCTCTTGGTCTAATGCGAGGTCGACCAACGCTGGCTCGTCCGCGCTTGCTGGAACAAGATTGGTGCTGTCGGGGTTCAGGGGCAAGAGTGTATCGCAGTAGCCGAGCGCCAGCTCGCCGCTTTCAGGATCGCGTTTAAGGCGTAGTTCACCATCCGACAGTGCATCGTTGAACGGCTTGCCAAGGATCGGCAGGGTGAGCCGTTCGCTCCAGTCGATATCGAAATGGCCCGCATAGGGGCTTTCTTGACCGAGCTTCAACACGCTTCGCCACCAGGGGTTTTCCGTCGAGGCGGCCATATGATTTGGCACAATGTCAAGGATGAGGCCGAGCCCGGCGTCTTTCAAAGCATGGCACAAGCGGTCAAAGCCGTCGCGTCCGCCGATAGCCGGCTCGATTTCATTGACATCGGTTACGTCATAGCCATGCGTGGAACCTCTCGTCGCGGCAAAGATCGGTGAAGCGTAAAGATGGCTGATGCCAAGGGCCTTGAGATAGGGCACAGATTCTATGGCCCGGTCGAATGTCATGCCGTTGCGGAATTGAATGCGGTAAGTCGATGTCGGAAGTATCATGTTCGCCTGCCGTTCCGGAGGAGACGGCCCGCAACGGTGACAACGGGTTCTTTGTTCCCCTCAGCTCAAGATTTAGTCGATGAAGACACCGACGCTTGCCGCACGGCCGATCGCATCGATCACCGTCAGTTTCGAGTAGCCGCCACCATCCGGCATCCATTGATTGGTGCGGCGGCGAGAAAGATCGGGTAGCGGCTTGCCGTTTGCAAGCCAGCGGAACGGCGCCCGGCCGCCCTGCAGTTTCAATATCAATGGCGAAAGATCACCGCTTCTTGCGCCGAGATCGACATGCGCGCCCTCCGGCGGATAGACGATCTGTGGCGCCTGCTCTCGGCTGGAGGTGGAAAGCAGTCCGCTGGCATCTGTCGAGAAACGCCGCTGGCTCACCGGCAGATCCGCCTGGGCGATGCGCATGGCGCCAGAGGGCGGGCGCGGCAAAGGTGTGGTTGCAATGTTCGATTTTGCAAAAGCCTCAAACAGGATGGGGGCTGCCGTGCCGTAACCGGTCGATCCCGGCACCGCGCCATTGTCGGGCCTTCCCACCCAGACACCGAGCACATACCGCCCGTCGTAGCCGACTGACCAGGCGTCGCGATAGCCGTAGCTGGTCCCCGTCTTGTAGGCGATGCCGCGTTGCGGGGCGCCTGCCGGTGGAATGACGCTGGAAAGTATATCCGAAACATTCCAAACGGCGACCGGCTCCAGCAAGGGCTCGCCGTCTATCTTGCCGGGCACGGCAGTTACGCCGTCGCCGATGCGAACCGGCTCACCCCTGTTGGCAAGCGCCGCATAAAGCTGCACGAGGTCTTTCAACGTGATGCCTACGCCGCCGAGACCAATCGCCAGTCCCGGCGCTTCGTTCGGCGGCAGGATGGGGCGAACGCCGGCCCGGCGGAAGCGGACCAAGAGCCGCGCCGGATTGACGGCGTCAAGCAGCCGGACGGCCGGCACATTCAAGGAAAGCTGCAATGCCTCGCGGACCGTCACGTCGCCTTGATAACTCATGTCGAAATTACGCGGCCGGTAACCGAAGAAATCGGCAGGCCGGTCCTCGATGATCGTTTCCTGGCTGACCAGTCCCTGTTCGAAGGCAAGACCATAGATGAAGGGTTTCAGGGTCGAGCCGGGCGAGCGGCTGACACGCGTCATGTCGATCCAGCCGGAACGGCTCGCGTCGAAGTAGTCCGCCGAGCCCACTTCGCCGACGATTTCGCCGGTGCGCGCATCGGCCATCACGATTGCGAGCGAAAGTTTCGCAGGAAGTTTCATCGCGGCACTTTTCGCCGTCGCTTCAAGCCCTGCCTGTATCTGCTTTTTCAGCGTCGTGCGATGTTCGCGCTGGCTCGGCTTGCTGCCAAGCGCTGCTTCAGCAAGATGCGCGGCAAGGGCCGGAAGCTGCATGCGCGTTGCCGGAACGAGTGTCGCCTCGGCGCGCTCGGCCTCACCCTCGCCGATGACTTCGGCCACGGCAGCGCGATTCAAAACGCGTTTTCGTGCGGCTTCCGCTGCCGCCAGGTTCCTGTCGGGGCGTCGTCGTTCAGGAAGCTGGGGAAGGGCAACGAGAAGGGCAGCCTGTGCAACTGTCAGCCGCTTCGGCTCCTTGCCGAAATAGGCAAGGCTTGCGGCCCGCACGCCTTCCAGATTGCCGCCATAGGGTGCATATGTCAGATAAAGATCGAGTATCTCTTCCTTCGAAAGCCGCCGCTCGATCTGAATGGCGCGCGTCACCTGGAGGATTTTCGCCGAAAGCGAACGTCCGGCGCGCGGTTCGATCAGCCGCGCCACCTGCATGGAAAGTGTCGAGGCACCCGATACGATGCGACCGTTGGTGACCAGTTGCAGGCCTGCGCGCCCGATTGCCAGCGGATCGATGCCCCGATGCTCGTAGAAGCGCCGGTCCTCATAGGCAATCAGCATGCGCATGAATTGCGGGTCAACGTCCGCGACCGTGGTTTTCAGACGCCAACGCCCTTCCGGCGTCGCAAAGGCGCGCAGCAACTGACCATCGGCATCAAGCACTTCGGCCGACACCGCACCGGTCTTATCGAGCGGCGGCGGAAAGGCCCTATCGGCAGTGTCCAGCGCAAAAAGAACCGCGCCGGCAAGAATGAAACCGGCCGCAGTACCAATCGTGAGCTTGCGCCAGAGCCGCATTATCTTGCTGCGACAACCTCCATCTTGCCGGTCGCCGTGCGAGCCGAATACTCGGGACGGTACATATCTTCAACGGTCGCCGCCGGATGGTCATAAGCGCCCGGGGTGACGGCCCGCACGATATAGGCGACATTGATTTCCCGGTTGTCGTCGGTGGTCCGATTGAAGGCGGCAACAAAGCGATCGTTGCGGAATTCAGTGTGTGCCGCCGTCTGTTCGCCGATCCAGTCGAAATTGGTGAGCTGAGCACTGTCGACCAAGCTCGGATTATCGATCTGGAGGCCGGCTGGCAGCAGATCGGTCACGACAACGCGCGACGGCCAGGCGTTGGTTTCGGTGACGTGCAGCACTACCACGTAACGCTCGTTCTGCTGCGCCTCACTGACATTTGCCGGCTCGCCATCCAACGTGTAATAGGTGCGCTCGATAGCAAAGCCGTTGCCTCCTGCAGGCAGCGGCGTGACGGGTGCTGCAACTGTCGTGACGACCGCCGACACCGGCTCGGCCATGGCGCTCGTCAGCGTCAGGGGATTGTTCATCAGCGCGTCGCCGCTCATCTTCGCCATATAGGCACCTGTATGTAGCGCGCCGTTGACGTCCACCTTCAGCGAATCATCGCCGCTCTGGATCGCGCGCGCAGCAAGCAGCGTCCAGGCCTGTTCCTGGGTGCTCGTCCACTTGCTGCGGTCCCATTCGCGGCCAACAGCTTTTGCCAGTTCCGGTATGACTGGCGGGACGGGGCGGCTTTCGGCCGCAAGTGCCAGGATGGCCGCACCGTCGCGCAGAATAGAGCCGTAATCGGTGCGCGAAAGATTGACGCGCTGAACGATGGAATCCTCGGTCATCTGCAAAGCGTCGACGAAGATATTCTTCGACCGCGTCGCATCTCCGTAAAGTGCCAAAGCCGCGGCGACGTGAGCTTTGGCAAGCGGCGTCGGGAAGTCGTTGATCATCGTATCGGCGTAGTAGCGCAGATCGCTGATCGAGGCTTTCCTGTTGCGGGCAAGAACATAGATTGCATAGGCAATTTGATCGCCCTGCGTCTTGACGTCAACGTCGTAGCTCAGCGCGTTCTGCAGGTTCTCGAGCGCTTGGACCAGCGCGCGGTCAGGCACGTCGTAGTTCTCTTCACGCGCCCGCGTCAGGAAATCAGTGACATAGGAGTCGAGCCAAAGATCGCCTGAATCGGGTCCCCAAAGGCCGAAGCTGCCCGCCGATGCCTGATAGGACAGCACACGATAGATCGCGTCCTGGACACGCTTCGTGACGTCGGCATCGCCTTCGAGCCCGTTTTGTTTTGCAAGATCGCTGAGATAAAGAAGCGGCAGCGCGCGGCTCGTCGTCTGTTCGGCGCAGCCGAAAGGATAACGGTCGAGCGACATCAGCAGTGCGGGAATGTCGAAGGCGGCCGAACGCGTGACGTTGACGCTGACCGAGGCGCCCGGCAAAACGCTGTTGGCCAGAAGTTCCTGGTCGACCCTCAGTTTCGCCCCCGGTTTTAAGGCGATGACGCGCCTTTCGGTCACGGGCAGGGACGATGGGCGGACCGGTATGTCGACTGTCTGATCAAGCGACAGTCCAGATGCATCCGACAGATTGATCGAAACAAGGCCGTTGCCGGGCTGCTTGCCGATCACCGACAGCGTGAAATCGGATTTT
Source organism: Rhizobium etli 8C-3 (assembly GCF_001908375.1). NCBI lineage: Bacteria > Pseudomonadati > Pseudomonadota > Alphaproteobacteria > Hyphomicrobiales > Rhizobiaceae > Rhizobium > Rhizobium etli. The sequence goes on from NZ_CP017244.1 coordinate 1,019,287, forward strand.
TCACCGGCATCCAGATGGATTGTCCGGGAAGCTGCGGCCCCCTCGATGCCGACGGCTTCGTTGCCCATCAGCTGCAGTCTGAAATCGCCGGCGGGCGCATCGGTATTGGCGATATCGAGGCGCAGTTGCGCCGTGTCGCCGGGCGCCAGGAATTTCGGCAGGCTGGCGGTGACGACCACCGGATCGCGGATGACGATATCCTTGACGCCGTGGCCGACCCCGTCCTTGGACCAGGCAACGGCCATGAGACGCGCCGTGCCGTTGAATTGCGGAATGTCGAAGCGGACATTCGCCCGTCCTTCGGCGTCAAGCTTCACCGGACCTTTGAAGAAGGCGACGAGTTTTTGCGTCGGCGGGCTGGCCTGCAGCGCCACCGTGCCACCATCGCCACCGGTTCTAAGCTTGCCTGTCGTGCCGAGAGAAGCGTCAATCAGGCGGCCATAGAGATCCCGGATTTCAAGACCGAGCTGGCGCTGGCCGAAATACCAGTCCTCGGGATCGGGCGCCTCGTAACGTGTCAGGTTGAGGATGCCGACATCGACGGCCGCAACCGTGACATAAGCATCCTCAGTGGCTCCAGCACCCGATACCGCAAGGCTGATGTTCAACGGAGCGCGCGGCAGCATTTTTTCCGGTGCATTGACTGTTACCTGCAGTGCGCGCTGCTCGGGATCGACCTTCAGCCATTTGATGCCGATCGAGCGCATCGGCATATGGCTGTCCTGTGCGTCGCCCGGACGGAAGAGAGCTGCGGTCACATAGGCGCCAGCGCCCCATTCGGCGGTGACTGGGATCTCCACTTCGCCGCCAGTCTCGCCAATCGTGGCATTTTGTACGGCGATGAGGTCTTCCGTTCCGGCCGTCACCATCAACTCGCCGCCATAACGCGAAGAAATCTTGAGCTTCGCCGTCTCGCCTGTCCTGTAGCTCGCTTTGTCGAGTGCGATTTCAAGGCCGTCTGGCGTTTCGCTCGAGACAGCCTCCACCATCCATCCGGCATCGAATTCAACACTTGATACCGGGCCATCGTTCTCGGGGCTTTCGACTTCAAGTCGGTAGCGGCCCCAGCCGACCTGCGATGCGATCTTGCCGCCATCCAATCCGGTATCAGTCGTGCCGCTGGCAACCTGGCGGGCATTGAAGGCGGTTTCGTATTTCCACGCCGTGCCTTCCCGATACCATTGGTATTCGCGCTCAAGGAGTGAAAGCGTCCAGCGAAGCCCCTTCATTTCCTGCTTCTGGCCGTCGGCCGAGACGCCGATCACGTTGAAGCTTGCGATCGAGTTCTCGGCAATATCATCTGAAAATTCAGGCTTGATGCCGATTACCGGCCCCTGGTTCTTGACCGGGATCACGAGCGAGCGCTCAAGCGCCCGGCCGCCCGTTTCCTGCATGCGGACATGGATCGTCGCGTTCAACAACTGCGTGGTTGCCGGAAGATCGCCGATCGCAAGATCGGTCGTTGCTTGGCCGTTCTCGTCCAGTTCCGGCAGGCCTTCGATCGCCTGGCGGCTTTCTTCGTTCGCCTCCTCGTCAGAAAGACCGAAGAAGTAACCCGGGAAGCTTTGGCTTTCGCGCGTCGGGTTGATGACGACATCGCCTTCGAGCGTCAGGCCGGCTGCCGGCGCGCCGTAAAGATATTTACCGCTGATTTTAATCGTTGCCGGCGTATCGGGACCGATTACCTGGGCTTCGGTCTTCAGATCCAGCTCGGTGCGATCGGGAACGAAATCATCGACGAGGAACGTTCTGGTGCCGATCGGGGGGGCCTTGGGGTCGGTATGGACGTTCATCGTCCAGCTGCCGCGCATGGCATTTTCCTGAATCGGCAGATCGATCAGGTAGCCGCCGACGTCGCTGCTTTGCCGAATGATGCGCCGGTCTTCGACGCCATCTGGACGCATGAAGATGAAGGTCAGCGGCAGCTTCTCGATCGCCTTGCCATCCGTATCGCGGGCAAGGGCAGTGGCATGGACGATTTCGCCCACCCGATAGATCCCGCGCTCGGTCCAGGTCATGACATCGATAGCCCCGGGTGAGGCTCGTCCCGTGACGCCGCGATCGGACAAGTCGAAGCCTGCACGAGTCATGTCGACGAAGACGTAGTCGGACGCCCCGCTCCGGGCAGCCAGGACGGCTGGCGTGAGTGCTGCGGTGCCGCGCAGCAGCCCGGCAGTGAAGGTGGCTCGGCCGCTTTCATCCGTCGTCGCGGTGCCCAGAACCTCGTTGTTTTTGGCAAGCAGTTGCAGTTCGACACCGGCGATCGGCTTGGCGGAAGCGAGCGAGCGCGTAAAGACGTTGAGCCCGTCGGCTCCGGCATAGGTTGTAACGCCGATATCGGAAACGACGAACCATTGTGTCGCTTTGGAATCCCACTCGTTTTCCGGCTTGTCGGCAGGCGAGGCGGTCAGAACATAGATGCCCGGCTGGCGCTTGGGCAGGACTTCATCGACGGGGAAGCTGGTGACGACATCTTTGTTCAGAGCGTTGGCGATCTCGATTGAACCCTGCCACACGAGTTCACCGCTTTCATCCTGAATGCGCTGCGCGCTATAACCGTCGAGCTGCGTCAGGAACTGCGAAGTGGTGAGGAGCGGAGCAATACCGCGATCGCCAATGCGGTAGAGCTTGAGGTTGGCAGTTTCGATATTGACGCTGACGAGCGGAACGCCGCGGCGGGCCGTCGAAGGCAGCACGAAGCCATCGCCGGTAAAGCGCACCATCTGAGAGCGGTCCTTGACGTAGACATCGAGGCTGACGGGTACGTCCAGGACTTCGTCGACGGAAGAGGGAAGGCCGGTGCGCAAGCTGATCTTGTAGGTTTCGCCGTGACCCAGGCCCTCGACGCAGATCTGCTTGTCCTTGGCCTCGAGCGCCTTGGGGACTTGTCCGTTCAGCGTTACAAACGGTGCATAGTCGAGCGACTTGACGAGGGGTTCAGAGAACGTCACGCAGGCACGAGGCGTCGCGCTGTCTGCATCGACATTGTGTTCGGTGATACGGAAGCCCTGTTCCGATTTGAGCTTTAGATAAGCTGCCTGCACTTCCCTGGAACTTGCCAGCGCAAGGCTTGCCTTATAGGCGTTGAGGGCCGCGCGGAAATTCGAATTCTTGGCGAGCGAGGTCGCAAGCACGGCAAGAGCCTCGGCCCGCTTTGAGGCTGTGCGCGTCAGTTGGTAGCCGTTCAACCCATCGACCAGTGCCTGGCCGAAGGCCTGGCTGTCAGTACCGCCGAGCGAATTTGCGGCGCGAGCCGTCTCCAGCCAGAGATCGGCATCGTCGGGCGCCAGCGCCAGCGCATGATGAAAAGCGTCGATCGCACCTGCGAGGTTGTTGGCGGTAAGATCAAGGCGCGCCGTTGCTGTCAGGCTGTCGACGGTCTGGCCCGGTTGAGCGTCGGTGAGCGCCAGATTGGCCTTGAAGTCGCGCGCTTGCTGGATGATGTCTTCCGACAGAAAGCTGAGGCGAGGGGGCGCACCGATATCGCGCTCGCGCGGTCCCGCCGTCGTTTCGACGACCCGACCGGCGATGGCGCCCGGAAATGCGTTCATCGTCTTGAAGTCGGACTTCAGGAAACACCATTTCACCTTGGGGTTATAGGTGAAAGCCTTGCAGCTCTTGTCACCAATGCACGAGGTCTTGCATTGTTCGAGCGAAACGTTCTGTTCGGTCCGCAGGTCAAAGCCGAAGAAGTCAGCGTCCTTGATCGTCTGGATATCTCGCTTCGTCTCCGCAGCTGTCGCGGGAAGGCTGGCCGCGATGGCTGAAACGGCAATGACGGCAGATGCAAAAAACGAGCGTACAGACATAGGTCCCCCCCGGTCGCTGGCGCTTCATTGCGGCACTCTCCTGCGGCCGAAAAGACTTGTCAATACAACTTCAAATTTAGAGATGCTTTTTATCAAAGGCTTACGCCACGTTTAGTGTTTTGTTAATATTAACAATAGCTTATTCGAAAAATAATGCGTATCGGTCCGGAACATATCCCCCGCTTGCCCGTTATTCACCCAAGTTCCGCTGCTGCGCAGTCTTTCGTGTGCCGGGTGGAAAGGGCGTTTGGCCACGAATTGTTTTGCGTAAGCTGGCTTATAGGACAACCTCATGAACCAAAAAGTATTGATCGTGGAGGACGAGTTCTTGATCGCCCTCGATCTTGAAGCAACCGTTCACGCCATGGGCATGGAAGTGACAGGGCTTGCCACAAACAAGGAACAGGCGTTGCGTCTTGCGCCGACGGCGGACGTCGCTTTTGTCGACGTCAACCTGTCGGATGGTGCGACCGGACCGGAAATCGGCCGCCGACTGGCGCAAGACCACGGTATTGCCGTCGTCTTTATGACCGGCAATCCGGACATGGTGGCAGGAGGCATCGAGGGGACGCTCGGCGTCGTCAAAAAGCCGGTCAAGCCGTCTGTCGTCGAGCAGTCGCTGAGATATGCCGTCGCACGCCGCAATGGCGCGCTCGCTGCCGTTCCGTCGCAGATGCTGGTCTTTGCCTGAGGCTCAGCCGCTGGCGGGCGCAAGCCGCCCGGCGCTCACACCCGCACCGTAGGCGCGAAGGAACGTCGTGACCGCATTGCGGGCGGCACTTTCAATCTGCTCATCGCTCGGCGTTTGCCCGAACAGCATCATGACCTGCAGATCCGCATTCGCGAGAGCAAGGAATTGGCGTGCCGCCACATCGAAATCTTCGATCGTCAGCGCACCGCTGGCGCTCAACCGCGCAAATAAGGCGCCGAGCGCCGAAACGATCCTGCCGGGGCCTTGCTGACGCCAAGTCTCGAAGAGATGCGGATAGCGCTCACCTTCGTTCTGGACGAGACGGCGCAGGAACTTTCCGTCCTGGTTGCAAATGCAATTCTTGTTGATCCGGATCGCGAAGGCGACAAGGTCTTCTTCCAAATTGTCGGCATTGATCGGAAATGTTGCCAGCATCGAAAAAATCATCGAATTGGCGCGCTTCAGCACGTCGTCCACGACGGCGATGAACAAGGTCTCTTTCTCGCAATAGTGATTATAGATCGTTTGGCGCGAGACATTGGCCTCTGCCGCAATCTCGTCGATGCTTGCTCCTGCGAAGCCCTGGCGGCAAAACACGTCCGCGGCTGCTTCAAGGATGGAAGCGCGCTTCTTGAACTGGCCGCGCTGGGTCGGCTCGTCCAATTTCTTTTCGGATGGCGCGAAATTCTTCATCTCTCTATAGATAATGCGCCTTGACGTTTTAGACAACGTTGTCTAATTTTACATATGTGTCCAAAATAATTGACACGTCGGTTCGCATTCGCTGACGCCGGTCCCAGCGCGTCGGGCAGGCTGCAGCCGCCCCTCATTTGAATCCTTCGAAAGCAACGCGGCGGAGTAGATCCGCTTCCTTCGCTGCGCATTTATGAAAGATCATCAAAATGACCGCTTCATTCTTTCGCATTGCGATCATTCTCGGGCTGCTATCAGCCATAGGTCCCTTTGCTATCGACATGTACCTTCCCGCGCTGCCTTCGATCGGCGCCGATCTCGGTTCTAATAATAACGTTACCCAGTTGAGCCTTCTGTCGTTCTTCATTTCTTTTGCACTGGCCCAGTTGCTTTACGGTCCGCTGTCCGACATGTGGGGCCGCAAGCTGCCACTTTACCTGGGCATCGGCATCTTCACCCTTGCCAGCATCGGCTGCGCGCTGGCGCAAGACATAGAAACGCTGATCGCCTTCCGTTTTATCCAGGGCATCGGCGGGGCGGCCGGCATGGTCATACCACGCGCTGTTGTTCGTGACATGCACACTGGCGTTCAGGCAGCCCGTCTCATGTCGCTACTCATGCTCGTCTTTTCAATTTCCCCCATCCTTGCTCCGCTGGCCGGCAGCGCGGTCATCGAGTTCTACGGCTGGCGGGGTGTCTTCTGGGCGGTGATGGTCGCGGCCGTCGTCGGGCTCGTGCTGCTTGCCACACAGCTTGACGAGACTCGCCCGACGAAGGATCGTAAGGGCAGCAGCCTCGGCAGCGCGATGTCTGCCTATGGATTGCTTTTGCGCGACAGGAATTTCCTGACGCTCACCACCATCGGTGGTCTCGGGATCTCAAGCTTCCTCGTCTACCTCGCCAACTCGCCCTTCGTTCTGATCCAGCACTACGGCCTGACCCCGACGCAGTACAGCTTCGCCTTTTCCGTCAATGCCGTGTCCTTCTTCGCCGTTTCGCAGGCGACCGGATGGCTCGGAGAGCGTTTCGGCCTCGCTCGCGTCATGCGCTCAGCTGTCACCTTCTATTGCCTCGTCATGGTCGTGATGGCCGTCGTAATGGCGGCGGGCATCAACGAGCTTGCGGTCATGGCCGTCTTGCTTTTCATCGGATATGGCTTTCTCGGCCTTGTCATCCCAACGAGCGCGGTTCTTGCTCTGGAGGATCATGGTCAGATCGCAGGTACGGCCTCGTCATTGATGGGAACATTGCACTTCGTCATTGCGGCTGTCGCGATGGTGGTGTCTAGCCTGTTTGCCGACGGGACGGCCGTTCCGATGGCCGCAGGCATTGCGGCCTGCGCGCTGCTTGCATTCGTCCTTACTCAAGCAACGCTCGGCCGCCGCGCCGCCGCAGCGCCGGCTGAATGACAATTGCGGCCGCTCCGAAGATGGCGCGGCCAGTTTTCACGAATTGAGTAAAAAGGCGTCGCTTTCGCCTGGCACCAGTTCCAGCGGCCAGATCGTGTTGCGCGCGCCCTTGGGATAAAATTTCGCATAAGCGGGCATGGTCGCAAGCAGCGTTTCGGCCAGTTCGACACCGAGATCGCGCAGCGACATGCGAAAACAGGTGAGGGCAGGTTGCAGGAATTTAGCGCGCGGCTCTTCGCGGAAGCCGATCACTGCCAAATCGCGCCCCGGAACGACGCCTGCCTCGACAAGGCGTCTGTAAAGACCAATCGCCATCAGTTCGTAGATCAGGATGATGGCTGTCGGCTTGTTGTCCAGCAGCAGCAATTCGTGTCCGGCCTGATAGCCACCTTGTTCGCTCGATTTGACGCGGATGACGAGCTTCGGGTCGTAGGGGATGCCGTGGCGCTCAAGCGACTTTTGGTAGGCATCGACGAAGACATAGCCGAGATTGATGTCGCTCGAGGGTGCTGCGATCGCGATCCTGCGATGTCCCTTGGCCACCAGCCGGTCGACGGCCGATGCAGCTACGCCTTCGAAATCGAGATCTATCCAGGTGTAGTTGCCGCCCGATGAACTTCGTCCGAGCGCGACGAAAGGGATCTTGGCTTTCACCAGAAGATCGATGCGCCTATCGATCCGCTGCGTCGCTGAAAGAATCATCGCGTCGACGACGCGCCGCGCCACCATGCGCTTCAGATATTCGTAGGGATCTTCGTCGCTGGGGCAGGGCAGCATTACGAGGTCGAGCTTGTGGCGTGCAAGCACGCTCTGCAGACCGCCGGTGAGGCCGAGAAAAAAGTTGTCGCTATTTTCGACCGTTTCTTTGCTTGATTCGATCATCAATCCGATGACGTTGGTCGTGCCCTGCCTCAGGCTCCGGCCGGATTGATTTGGCACGTAGCCGAGCTCTTCGGCAGCCGCCAGCACGCGCTTGCGCGTTTCCTCGTTGACGTCCGGCTTGTCGTTCAGCGCGCGGGAAACCGTCCCAATCGAAATGTCGAGATGCTTGGCAAGCTGACGGATTCCCTTCATCGGCTGCGTTCTTCCTCCTCGATCAAAGCGCGTAGCCTCCTCTTATTGCCACAGGAACGCGTCTGCGCAAAGCGGCCGCAGGCTCGCTTGCCCATGGGCGGCAGCCGTGGGCGGCACGGACGTCAGATGAAAACCGGCCCAGGATGACGATGCCGCATCGCTTTTGCGCTTGCCAGCCGACATCTACTTCACGCTCCTCATCAAGGTGGTCCGCAGGCAGATGCCAGCCCCGGCAGCCAGGCCGCCGGGGCTGGAAGTCATCTTGTGTCTGGCCAGATGCTCCAGTACCTCTCCGCGCTGTGCGCGTGCTCGGCCTCCGGAAGGCCGATATCGCGGCGCATACGATCTGACAGCTGGGAGACCTGGCTCACCGTTTGGTGATGCCTCCAGGCGGCCAGGACCAGCGCGCGCGCTGTCCGCCAGACGCCAAATTTCCGGTATAGTTCATCGACCGTTGCTGGCAGGGTTTCAGCAACTATAACTTGTACTTCACGCATGATTATCCGCCCCGGCTCAAGCAGCCAGGTCCTCTTGAAGGTTCAAAGACATACGGAGGCGGACGTGGAACACACCTAGTCGCTCGGCGGTCCGACTCACGTCAGGTCAAGTTGGGAAATGCCAAATTGGCAGGAATCCGGGGTTTACACGGCCTCGGACGAATACAGGTCCCGATTGGATGCACAGTGCATCGACGTCATGGGAGCCATCCCGCCAGCGGAGCGTACAAACACGAGAATGGAATTCATTTCACGCCTCCTCTGATCAAATCTGCGAGATAGCCGCATATTTGCACAACGGCGGGTGGTCAGCAATACTAAATCATGAATTGTAGCTATCATCGATAAGGTTGTTGCGTGACGGCAACACGTCACTTCCGACGCCTGTTGTCCGGCAGCTATCTGTGGCGAGCGGCAAAAGGGATCGCGTCGGCTTTAAGGTCAGGGAGTAAAGCTGTCGCGGAAGACAAGTTCCGGAACGATTCTCTCGTAGGCAGGCGGCAAGTCCGGATTGGCAAGCCGACGCTCGACAAGGTCGACGGCGCGCTGCGCCATGACGACCGGATCCTGGCGGAAAGTCGTAAGCCGGTAGCTGAGCCAGGCTGCCTCCGGCACATCATCGAAGCCGATCACCGCGACGTCTTCCGGTATCCGCAAGCCGAGCGTCTTTCGCACATGATCCATCAATCCGAAGGCAATCAAATCGTTGGCGCAATAGACGGCATCAGGTCTTTCGGTCTGGGAGAAGAGCTGACGCGCGGCATCCATGCCGCTGTCATAGTCGGAATCGCTGCCGCGCCCGATCGAGATCGAAGCGCCGCACTCTTCGGCTGCCGCCAAGAAGGAATCCTTGCGCTCTGCAATGCTGGACGTTGCCGAATGCGACACTGCAACGGCAAGTCGCCGGTACCCCTTTTCGAAGAAAGCCGTCGCTGCTTTGCGGGATGCTTCGGCGTTTCCGGCACTGACATGATCGGCATCCGGCTCGCAGCGACCGATGACCACCAACGGCTGGCCGTTGCGATGCGCGATATCAACGAAGCTGGCGGGTGGCGATCCGGAAAGAATGATCGTTGCTTCGGCGCGGTGGCCGATCAACACCTTCTGCGCGGCAAGCATTTCATCCTCTGTCTTGCCGGTGTCGATCAGGATCGGGATGCTGCCTCGCCTTATCAGCGCCTTTGCAAGTGCTGCGGCCAGATGGGCGCGGAAGCCGACTTCCGGCCGCGTCGCAACAATACCGACCAGGCGGCTCTGATTTGCAAGGACGCCACGTGCCAGGTCGTTGACATGATAGCCGAGCTCCTCGGCAGCCTTCTGCACCCGTTCGCGGGTGGCGGGCGCAACGCTTGCGCCTGGGGTGAAAGTGCGTGAAACGGCGGAGCGTGAAACGCCCGCAAGCTGGGCGACCTGATCTGCGCTGGCAAATCGCATGCGCTCCTTGGGCTTGGTCTTATTTTTCTGGCTCGTCGGGCCGTCCTTCATTGGTATTCCTTTTTCTCAGCGCGAAGTCACGAACAGCTCCTGATTCGCATGGGCACCAAGGATGCAGGCATGAGCGCGGTCCTCACTGCTATGTTTCCGTGCCACGGCGCTTAAAGCAGCAGTAGGGCGCCTGTTCTGCCCGTTTGGGTGCTGATTGTTTTCCTAAAATCTCTGTTTGTCAGCCAGATGACATGCCTGCCATGACCGCGCTGCATTGAACAGGGATTCCACCAAGATCGTGCATTCAAACCCCTTTTCCGCACTATTCGAGCCTGCTTTGCCTTCTATTGACAGCAAGAAACGTTTCCGTTAGGATCGTAAACGTTTACGGGACATGCCTTCGGAGATTTGCCGGAGGCGCGCCGCGGGAGGAAATCGTGACATTGAATGCAGTGCTGTGCGGTTGCGGAGCCATGTCCAAGGGCTGGTTGCGTGCCATAAAGGAAACGCCGGCTCTAGCCGAAGCAATCGAGGTGACGGGCCTCGTCGATGTGAACTTGGCTGCAGCCGAAGCGCTCGCCGCTGAATTCGGCCTGAATCGGGCCTTGATCGGCACCGATCTTTCCGATGTTATTGCATCGGCGAGGGCGGATATCGTCTTCGACGTCGTCATCCCGGTTGCCCGCTTCAATGTCGTCTCTACAGCCCTTAAGGCGGGATGCCATGTGCTGAGCGAAAAGCCGATGGCTGCCTCGCTGGCGGAAGGAACTGCCCTGATCGATCTTGCCGCAGAGACAGGCAAGATCCATGCGATCATCCAGAACCGACGCTTCATTTCCGGTGTTCGTCGCATGCGCCGTTTTGTCGAAAGCGGTGCAATCGGCGATCTGACCGGGATCCATTGCGACTTCTTCATAGCCCCGCATTTCGGCGGCTTCCGCGAAGACATGGACAATGTCCTGCTTGTGGACATGGCGATCCATACCTTCGACGCCGCACGCTTTGTCGCCGGCAAGACGCCGCTCGCCGTCTACTGCGTCGAGCGCAATCCGAAGGGGTCGTGGTATCGTCACGGCGCCTGTGCCAACGCCACCTTTGAATTCTCCGACGATGTCATTTTCACCTATCGCGGCTCCTGGTGCGCTGAAGGCGAGCGCACGAGCTGGGAAAGCCAGTGGCGTCTCGTTGGCTCCAGGGGAATGCTGACCTGGAATGGAGATGAAACATTCCGCGCCGCGGTCGCCGGGGAAGAGAGGGGGCTGCTTCGCGGCTTTACGCCCGTCGATGTTCCAGGGCCGGAGCGGGACGAGGAGACACGCGGCCATGCCAGCGTGATTGCAGGTTTCGTGGACGCCATCCGGACCGGCAGGCGGCCGGAGACGGCCAGTTGCGACAACATCAGAAGCCTTGCCATGGTCTTCGGCGCGGTCGAGAGCGCCAGAACGGGCAAACGTGTTGTAATATCAGCATAAGGAATTGAGATCGTGAGCAATCCTGCAAAATCCATCCGAATCGGAACTATGGTCAGCGCGTCCAAGGGCGGGGCCGACAAGCGCATCGGCCAGATCGCCGATATGGGATTCGAGAGCTTCGAACCCTTTTTCTGGCAGACGACGAACGGGCAGGATCTCGCCGAGCTCGGCAAGCGCTCACTCGATGCCATCGGCGATCGCGACATCACGATCTCGACGCTCGGCATGTTCGGCAATCCGCTGGAAGAAACCGATATCGACTTGCAGACGCTGCAGGGCTGGAAGGACTGCATCGACAATGCCCATCATTTTGGCGCCAATTGCGTTGCCGGCTTTACCGGCCGCATCCGCGGTGCGCCGCTGACCGACAGCCTGCCGCGCTACAAGCAGATCTGGAGCGAACTTGCCAAGCGCGCCGCCGACAAGGGCATCAAGATCGCCTTCGAAAACTGCGCAATGGACGGCAACTGGACAACCGGTGACTGGAACATCGCGCATAATCCCGATGCCTGGGAGCTGATCTTCAATGAGACGCCGGACGATAATATCGGCCTTGAGTGGGAACCGTGCCACCAGATGGTCTACCTGATCGAGCCGCTGCCGCAGATCCGAAAGTGGGCAAAGAAAATCTTCCATGTCCACGGCAAGGATGCGACGATCCGCTGGGATGTCATCAAGGAGCATGGCATCTTCGGCAAGGAAAAATTCGTCCTCATGCGCACGCCTGGCTTCGGCGACAGCAACTGGACGGACATCATTTCGGAGCTGCGTCTGGCGGGCTGGTCGGGCTCGATCGATATCGAAGGCTGGCACGATCCGGTTTACCGCGACGTGCTGGAGATGACAGGCCAGGTCTACGCACTGAACCATCTGAAGCATGCCCGGGGCGGCGACTTTGTCGCCGATCCGGTTTAATGATACGGCGCCCGGCAAGGAGGATTTGCCGGGCAGTCGGGGAATGGGTAACCACAAAGGAGGAGAACCATGGCTATCCGCAAATTCGCAGTCCTGAGTGCTTTGGCACTTGCCGGCGTCTCGCTCTTCGGCTTTTCAGCCAAGGCCGAAGACGTGACCATCAGCGTCTGGTCACTTGATCGCGACATTCAACCGGCGCCCAATCTCGTCAAGGAATTCAACGCGCAGAACAACGGCATTAAGATCGAATACCGCCTCATTCAGTTCGATGACGTCGTCACCGAAGCGATGCGCGCCTATGCCTCCGGTCAGGCGCCCGACATCATTGCCGTCGATAATCCCGAACACGCAATGTTCGCTTCGCGTGGCGCCTTCCTCGATCTGACCGACATGATCTCGAAGTCGACCGTGATCAAGCCGGAGAATTATTTTCCCGGGCCGCTGAAGTCGGTCGAATGGGACGGGAAATACTATGGCGTGCCAAAAGCGACGAACACGATCGCGCTCTACTACAACAAGGACATGTTCAAGGCGAAGGGCCTCGACCCGAACAAGCCGCCGCAGACCTGGGACGAGCTCGTTGAAGACGCGCGTAAACTGACCGATCCGGCCAAGAACGTCTATGGCCTGGCCTTCTCTGCAAAAGCCAACGAGGAAGGCACCTTCCAGTTCCTTCCTTGGGCCCAAATGGGCGGTGGCGGCTACGAGAACATCAATGCCGATGGTGCGGTCAAGGCGCTCGAGACCTGGAAGACCATACTGGACGAAAAGCTTGCCTCGCCGGATACACTCACGCGCGGCCAGTGGGACTCGACCGGCACCTTCAACTCCGGCAATGCAGCCATGGCGATCTCCGGTCCGTGGGAGCTCGACCGCATGGTGAAGGAAGCCAAGTTCGATTGGGGTGTGACACTGCTTCCGGTCCCGAAGGCAGGCGCAGAGCGTTCATCGGCCATGGGCGACTTCAACTGGGCGATCTTCGCAAGCTCCAAGCACCCGGCCGAAGCTTTCAAGGCGCTTGAGTATTTCGCCTCTCAGGACGACAAGTTGTTCAAGAACTACGGCCAGCTTCCGGCCCGTTCCGACATCACTATCCCGCAGACCGGCGAAAAGCTGAAGGATGATGCTCTCAAGGTCTTCCTCGAGCAACTGAAATATGCCAAGCCCCGTGGCCCGCACCCGCAGTGGCCGAAGATCTCCAAGGCGATCCAGGACGCAATCCAGGCCGCATTGACTGGCCAGATGAGCGCCAAGGAAGCGCTCGACCAGGCCGCCGACAAAATCAAGGCCGTTCTGGGATAATTGGCGCAGTCAATCGCTTCGTCTTCTCCCCGGTCCGGGGGGAAGGAGAAACTCAACCATTTCCTCCCGGCAGGGGCTGTCTTGCGCGAGAGCGCCAGGCAGCGCCGTTCGGGAGTAATCGGAGGCCCCATGAAGAGGATCCTGATGAGCGTCAAGGACGGCCGCGGTTTCGATATCGTGCTCGTTGCCTTTCCGCTCGGCTTTCTGTTTCTGATGGCGGGTCTGCCGCTCATCTACAACGTTGTAATGAGCTTTCAGGAGGTTGACATGTTCAGCCTCGGGACCTTTTCGCGACCCTTTGTCGGCTTCAAGAATTACACAGATCTCTTCGCGCAGCCCGAGACGCTGGGGATCTTTTACAACACGCTGATCTTCGTCGCCGGCTCGATCGCAGGTCAGTTCCTGATCGGTTTCGGGCTTGCGTTGTTCTTCTGGGTGAACTTTCCCGGGGCATCATGGATGCGCGGTCTCTTCCTCGTGTCCTGGGTCATGCCCGGCCTCGTTGTCGGCGCCATCTGGAACTGGATCTTGTCAGGCGACTTCGGCGTGCTCAATTTCATCCTGCGAGAAAGCGGCATGATCTCCGGAAACATCTTCTGGCGTTCCGACCCACACTATTCGCTCTTTGCCGTCATTATTGCCAATGTCTGGCTCGGCACTTCCTTCAACATGATCCTTTTATCCGTCGGCCTTTCGGCCATCCCCGGCGATCTCTATGAAGCTGCAGAACTCGATGGTGCGAATGCCTGGCAGCGCTTCTGGACCATCACTCTGCCGATGATGCGCTCGACAATCGGCGCCATCATCGCCCTTGGCCTGATCTTCACGCTGCAACAGTTCGACCTCTTCGCCGCGATCACCTCTGGCGGGCCGAACAATTCCTCAAATGTGACGCAATATTGGGCCTGGGAGTTGTCTTTCCGCCAATATGATTTCGCCAAAGGCGCCACGATCTCCGTCATCATGATCGTCTTCGTCATGATCGCCTCTGTCGTCTATGTCCGTTCGACGCGCCATGAGGTGCGAGGATGAGTGAAATAAACCGAAACCGACTGATGCTCGCGATCGCCATCGCCATGGCGGCGATCTACCTCTTTCCGCTCTACTGGATGTATATCACAGCACTGAAAAGCGGCTCGGAGATGTTCGCCACGCCGCCGAGCTTCTGGCCGTCTTCTCCGCAATGGAGCACCTATGCCTATGTGTGGGAGAGCCGGAACATGGGTCGCTATCTCTGGAATTCGCTGGTGATCGCGCTCGGTTCCGTGGCCCTCATCACCATCCTCGGCGTTGGTTGCGCATACGTGCTGGCGCGTTATCGCAGCATCTGGGTGGATATCGGCCTGTTCCTGATCCTCATGCTGCAGGTTCTTCCCGCCTCCTTGATGGTTACACCGATCTTCGTCGGTTTTTCGCAGCTCGGCATGCTCAACTATCCGCGTCTTGCCGTTATCATCGCCATAGCAGCAAAAAGCATGCCCTTCTTCGTCGTCCTGGTCCGCGCCACCTTCATGGCCGTACCCCAGGAACTGGAAGAGGCCGCTCTTGTCGACGGCAATTCCCGCATCGGCGCTTTCTTCACCATCGTCTTGCCGCTGGCGCGCAACGGTATCCTGGTCAGCGCGATCCTCATCTTCATGCAGGCCTTCGGCGAATTCGTCTATGCGAAATCGATGATCCAGGCCGCCGAGCTTCAGCCGGCGAGCGTCGGTCTCAATTCCTTCATGGGGCCGAACACCAACGAGTGGAACAACATCATGGCCTACGCCACGATGTATGTAACGCCCATTCTCGCCATCTTCGTTCTCTTGCAGCGCCGCATCGTATCCGGCCTCACCTCGGGAGCCCTCAAATGACCACTCAGATCGAGCTTGTCGGCGTCAACAAGCATTACGGCGCCTTTCACGCTCTCAAGAACATCAACCTGTCGATCGCCAAGGGGACGTTCGTGGCGCTCGTCGGTCCTTCCGGCTGCGGCAAGTCCACGCTTCTGCGATCTCTCGCGGGTCTTGAAAGCATCTCTGAGGGCGACCTCAAGATCGCCGGGGAGCTGATGAACAACGTGCCGCCGCGCAAGCGCGACGTGGCGATGGTCTTCCAGTCCTACGCTCTTTATCCGCATATGACCGTCGAGCAGAATCTCACATATAGTCTCCGCATCCGCGGCGTCGCCAAAACCGAGGCGAAGAAAGCCGCCGAGGACGTCGCCGCCACGACCGGCCTGTCGCATCTCCTGAAACGCTATCCGCGAGAGCTTTCAGGCGGCCAGCGTCAGCGCGTCGCCATGAGCCGCGCCATTATCCGTCATCCGAAGGCATTCCTCTTTGACGAACCGCTTTCCAATCTGGATGCGGCGCTGCGTGTCCATATGCGCAAGGAAATCCGTGCGTTACACGACCGACTTCATGCGACTTCCGTTTACGTTACCCACGACCAGATCGAGGCTATGACGATGGCCGATCACGTTGTCGTCATGCGCGATGGCGTCATCGAGCAGCAGGGAAGGCCGCTTGATCTTTACGACACGCCTGCCAACAAATTCGTCGCCGGCTTCATCGGCTCGCCCGCAATGAACTTCATCCCGGCGATCGTCGGCGAAGGTAGCGAAAGCCTGACGCTCGACTTCGGGGCGCTGAAGCACAAGGTGGCGATCTCCAGCAAACTGCAACCCGGCCGCAAAGTCACCGCCGGTATTCGCCCCGAACACATTGGCATCACCAGCCAGGGGCAGGGCACTTTCGACGTTCCGGTCGCTGTCGTGGAATCGACGGGTTCTTCAACCTTCATCACCGCGGCGACCAGACCTGAACTCACCATTGTCGAAACCGGTCGCGGAAATACACGGGCGGGAGATATCATCGGCGTCCGTGTCGATCTGGAGAAGCTTCACCTCTTCGACGAGACAAGCGGCGTCAGGATCTGACGCCGCCTTTAAGCGTCAGCGTCCGCCTTCCATCTTGCGGTGGCGCTGGTTGATGCCATGCTCACCATAGGGATATTGTCCAGGCGTCGGCGCGCTGACTTCGTCAAGCCTGGTGGTCTCCTCATGTGAAAGCGCAAGGCTGGCGGCGTTGAGATTGTCGGCGAGCTGCTCAGGATTTCGCGCACCGAGAATGACCGAGGTCACTGCCGGGCGCGCCGCCGTCCAGGCAAGGGCCACTTGCGCCATGCTGACGCCGCGGGCAATGGCGATCTCCTCCACCACCCTGATAACTGCCCAGGTGCGCTCCTGCGCATTGCGGGCTTCGAAGGCTTCGCCGCCGCGCGCTGGATTTTCGCCAAGACGGGTTGCGCCGGTCGGCAGCTGATCACGCTTGTACTTGCCAGTCAGCCAGCCGCCGCCAAGTGGTGACCAAGGAAGCAGCCCCAGGCCAGCATCCTGGCAGGCGGCGACGATCTCTAGCTCGATATCGCGCATCAGCAAATTGTATTGCGGCTGAAGCGTCACCGGCCGTGTGTAGCCGCGCGCCTTGGCAATTTCGCATGCCTTGGCGATGTGCCAGCCGACATAGTTGGAAAACCCGTAATAGCCGATCTTGCCCGCTGAGACGGCGTCATCGAGGAAGCGTAGGGTCTCCTCGATCGGCGTCAGCGCGTCCCATGCATGCATCTGGTAAAGATCGATATGCTCGATGCCCAAGCGACGCAGAGAGTCGTTGAGCGCTTGGTTGAGATGTTTGCGTGAGAGACCGATATCATTTGGACCCGGACCCATCGGGAAGCGGCCTTTGGTCGCGATCACGGCTTGCCTTGCCTCGCTCGGCCGCGTTTTCAGCCAGCGGCCGATGATTTCTTCGGAACTGCCAGCGCTATAAACGTCGGCGGTATCGATGAAATTGCCGCCCCAGGCGAAATAGTCGTCGAGCAGCTTGTGGGAGGCCGCTTCGTCCGCCTCCGCGCCAAAGGTCATCGTGCCGAGACAATAGGCGGTCACGATTGTGCCGCTCTGGCCGAGTTTGCGATAATCCATGTTAACCTCCTGATCCAACAAAGCCGCGACACCAAGGGCGGCCACCGTCTCGCGTCATCGACACCGGTGGCGGCGGTATCCGCAGCCAACGATTCTTTTCTTTCGCAGCTGTCGGAAGGGACAGCGTCGACAAGACCGTCATGAACAGATGGGTTGATCACATGAGGTAGAAGCAATGCCGAAAACGCCACGAGAGAATGCGACAGGCGCTTCCATCTTTCAAACGGAAGATTTAGATGAGATTGATCAATAGATGTGAAAAATGAGGCTCCCGTGGAACTACGCCAGCTCCAGTATTTTGTTGCTGCGGCAAAAGCCGAGCATTTCACAAAAGCCGCGCAACGGTTGAACATTGTTCAGTCTGCTCTTTCAAGTTCAGTCCGGGCGCTAGAACAAGAGCTGAATGCCAAGCTTTTCGTTCGCACGACTCGCAAGGTGCGGCTGACGGCCGCCGGCAGAGCGCTGCTCGAAAAAGCCGAGATTGTCCTTGATGCCGCGAAGGACGCACGCGAAGCGGTAAGCGCTGTTGCCCAGGCGAAATCGGGAAAGCTGAACCTCGGAACCGTTCACGGACTGCCGGCGTTTGTCGATCTGCCGTTTCTACTTGCACGTTTTCATAAGCGTCATCCGCATATCGATGTGCGGCTGATACAGGGCGGGGCGGTCCATCTCCTGGAGAAGGTCAGGAATGGCAAGCTTGACCTTGCTTTCCTGCCGATGTTTGAACCACCAGCCGATATCGCAACCGTCACCATCGCCTGCGAAGAACTGGTTGTCGTCTGCAACAAGGCCCATTCACTTGCCTCAAGCCAGGTCGTTTCGCTTGCTGAGATTGCAGCTCATGCCTTTGTCGAATTCGAGCAGGATTTAGGAACGCGCAAAATCATCGATGATTTGTTTTTGGCGGCGAATATCGATCGCAAGATCGCATTTGAGGTGAGTGATCTTGCTACTCTGATGGAACTGGTCGGACACGGGCTCGGCATCGCCCTGGTGCCGGAATCGGTCGCCTGCAGCCAGCCACAGATATTGAGTGTTTGCCGTCTCAAAGAAGCAGATGCATGCTGGGAAGTCGTATTGGCCTCATCGGCAACATCGGGCGACGCTCTGCCGAGACGCTTTGAGGAAATCATCGGAAGTGATGCCGGCATCGAAGTTTGACCCCCGGGTGGCGCATGATTTGTGGATACTGTCGAAATTTGCGGCTGTGACACCGGTCGTCACCATGGCCGGCAACCGGAGTGTACGGAAGGGATGAACATGAGACGGAAATTCGGTTATGCATTCGGCGCGAGCTTGATCCTGCTCGGACTGCTCTGGATCGGTCAAGGCAGCGGGCTCTTCCCCTATCCTTCCTCAAGTTTCATGGTCAATCAAAATCTCTGGATTTTATGGGGTGTCATCGTCGTGGGGATCGGCGGCATAGCCGTCTTCATCACCCATAAACTGCGTGGGAACTGATCTGCTGACAGGTCTAGATCAGCCGACCGCCGTAGCAGACCGGCTCGTGGAGTTGGATCGCCAGACTACGAATAGGCTGAAAGCTTGTGAAAGCCGTCGGTCCCTATTGTCACTCAGGCAAAGTTCTTTCGGACCGCACTTGCGTTTATATCAATAACTTATGGCCTATTGCCTAAAGCGTCGATTGAAGATCTATGAGGACAGCATGTTGGCAGATGTCGTACTACTGTCTGACAGAGACATGGCGGTGCGTCAGCTTGCAGTTTTGAAGTAGTCATCGAACGGTTCGGATGAGGTCTGATGCAATGTTTCAGGTTCGCTAGTCGGCGACAATGTTGCCCTGATAGTCGAGAGCGATCGAAACGGCTTTGCCGTCCTTCATCCCCGAGGCCATCCAGACGCCTTTGTCATTGAGCTTTAAGTCCTTAACCTCCGTGTAGCCCGCATTTTCGATGCGATCTCTTGCCTGGGCTTCGGTGAAGCTGTTGGCACCTGCGACGGGGGCAGTCGGGTTCTTGGAGCCTGGCGTTGCGATTGCAGGCGTGTTGCCGGTCGGGGAGGGGGCAAGGGTTGCCTGGGCTAGCACGGAAGAGGCGGATGCGCCGAGGGCGGTAGCGGCTAGGATGAAGGCATGCATTGTTATGTTCCTTTTTGGGATCGCCGAGATCCGTGCAAGGAACACCGGTCGAACCTTAAAGTTCCAGGAAACTTCCGGGCGCAGACGGCGTCTCAAGATTTCCATGCATCCCCATGATTTAACGCGGCCTTCACCTGCCACTGTAAATCATTCCCAACGCATGCCCGCCTGTCGTCGAAGCCACCGGGCGCAATTGTCGCGGTCACGAAAAATGAGTGTCGACCTTGCAGCAGGATACTCGCCGCGATGAGCTTCGAGTTTGACATACCGGTTTGCGGCGGTTGCAACGCAAATCCGGAACTTCCTGTCACCTACGGGATTAGTGCGATCAAGAAGGAGGAACTCAAAATGCCAAATCCAGACGAATCCCCAGCAGTTCAGTCCATGAAGCAGGAGCAGGCCGAGCAGCGCAAGCGATCGCGAAAGGGCGAACTCGAGAAGGGACTCGAGGACACCTTTCCAGCTTCGGACCCCGTTTCCCTCACCCACACTACGGCACCATCTGGAAGAGTGGACGCCGAGGCGGCCGAGCGCGTGCAGCGGCAGCGGGACCTGGAAAGTCCCGACGAAAGATCTCCCTTGGTGGATGAAGCTCTCGCTGCACATCGAAAAAGGAGCGAGGCCAGCGGCGGCGAGATCAGGCCCCTGCGATCAGAAGTGAGCCGCCTGTCAGGAGCCGCAACAGATCTTGCCTCCGATACGGCGCGGGTCGCGAAAGTTCAGGCGAGAACCCTTGTTTATGAAATCGAAGAGCATGTCAGGGCAAGGCCGCTGACTGCCGTCGGCATAGTCGCGGCGGTTGCCTACCTCTGGGGCGCTACGCGCTAGCGCCCCCTTGCATCTTCGCTTCCTCTTGAAGTTGTAGGCGATATTGCAGTCTAGCAAACGCCAGCTGGCGCGCGCTCATAACGGCGCTCTCGAGCGCTAAGAATCGCATACTCGTACACAGCAATCACCTGGGCGGCGAAGATCAAAACCCGCACTTTCTATACTGCTTCTGCTTGCAAGACCGTCCCGTGCGGCTGTGCTGAAGCCTCGCTGTCATTAGACCGCGCGGCCGTGCTCACGTCCTTCATTGCCTGTGCGTGGACCCGCGCTGCAGCTTCGCGAAGCAATGTCGCGAAAAAATCAAGCGATACCCTGTCGGCGCGCAAAAGCTGCCGGATCAGCGGATCGCTCAGCATCTCTGATATGGTCATATCGCGCATAGTTGCCTCCTGATGATGAAAACAATCTAGCCGCGATTGATTACAATCTAATGTAACTGCGACGGCGAAAAGATGGCCACACAGCCGCCGTTGGTCATCAGCCGCATTCAAGAATGTGCGAACCGGCCACCCTTGCGTCGATGCCGTTTTCGAAGATGAGAATGCACGGCTGTGCAAAAAACTCTCGTCGGGCCTAGTTTGTCATCTCGATGTCACGCGTCAGCGTTAGCTAGCTCCATCAGCCACGCGCGGTGCGGCTGTGAACGAATGGAGAGGGTCATGAATAGACGCGAGTTTCTTGTCACATCGTCGGCAGCTGCAGCTCTGTTGGCCGCGCCGCGTCTTGCCGCCGCAGCAACGACGACGATCGATCTCTACAGCGGCTCCGACGCCAATATCGTCGACTTCTGGAACAACATCGTCCGTCCGGCTTTCGAAAAGGCCCATCCGGACGTTGCCTTGAAGGTCACTGACGCCGGCGACAATACCGGCTTGCGCGCCATTGCCGATCGAGCCCTGGCGGCTCTACAGACTAAGACCGATCCGCAGGCAGACATATTCGAGACCTTCGATCCGCGCCTGCCCACGGGTGGGATCGACGCCGGTCTTTGGGTCAAGTTCTCTGCAGAGAACATCGAAGGCTTCGACCGCGTCAATCCACTGAGCGTCGACAGCCAATATTCACTTCCCTACCGCGGCTCGCAGGTTCTTCTCGCCTACGACAAGTCCAAGCTCGATCCAAAGGATGCGCCGAAAACCTGGGAACAGCTGGTATCGTGGATCAAGGCCAATCCGGGCCAGTTCATCTACAATCGTCCCGACAAGGGCGGTTCAGGCGGCAATTTCGTCCGCCGCGCCATTCACGAGGCAAACGGCCGCGATCCGAAGAAATTCACGATCGACAACTTCTCGGCCGATTACGCCACCCAGACCCTGACGCCTGCCTGGGCGATCCTCAACGACCTTGCGCCGTCGCTCTATGAAAAAGGCGCCTATACGGCTGGCAACACGCAGTCGATCCAGCTTCTGGCGCAGGGCGTCGTCACCATGACGCCGGTATGGTCGGACCAGGTCCTGCAGGCGATCTCGCAAGGCGTCTTGCCCGAAACGACCGGTGTCGTTCAGCTCGGCGACCTTGCCCTTTGCGGCAATTTCTCGCGCATGACGGTATTTTCGATCGGCGCGCACAAGGAGGCGGCCCTGAAGCTGGCCGCCTTCGTGCTCACAAAGGAGATGCAAGAGGCGATCATCACCGAGATCGGCGGTTTTCCAGGCATCTCCTGGGACCATATCTCCGATGAACTGCGCCAGAAATATGCCGATGTCGTCCCGGCAACCATCCCCACTTTTCCGAGTGGCGATTGGGAGCCTGCCATCAACGACGGCTGGTACCGCAGCGTCGCGCCAGGCATTGACCGTATCTAATGGGCAAGGATTTTGCGCTACCATCGCTGGCGCGCTGGCGCGCACCAGCCGCCAGGAGCGCTTCGGCAGGGCTTCTTCTCGTCGCCCTGCCGGTGCTTCTGCTGGCCTGGCTGATCGTCTACCCGATCATCGCCGCTGTCGTCGGAACGGTCTTCGTGCACCAACCGGACGGCGCTACTGTCTTTTCGCTTGCCTCCTACCGCTTTTTCTTCAGCGATACCTACAGCCTCGCCAATCTTTGGCTTACGCTCTGGACGACGCTGGTTTGCGGCGTGCTGCTTCTCGCCACGGGACTGCCGATCGCACTCTATCTGCGCTTTTCGCAGGGACGGCTGGCAGCTTATGTCCAGGGCCTGGCAATCTTTCCGATGTTCGTCCCGTCGATCATCCTCTCTTATGCTCTTATCCGCACGATTGGTCCGAACGGCACGATCGACATCCTTCTGAACGCGACCGGCCTGCCAAAGCTGCCTTCGCCATATCTGACGCCCTGGGGGCCGGTGATTGGCCTTGTCTGGGACAATCTTCCGCTCACCGTGCTGATGCTGGCGGCCGGATTGGGCAGTATCCCGAAAAGTTCGATCGAAGCTGCGCGTGATGTCGGTGCCTCTCCGCTGCGGGTCTTCATTTCGATCATCCTGCCGCGCATGGGCAATTCGTTTCTTGTCACCACCTCCTTCGCCATCCTCGGCATCTTTTCGTCCTTCACGCTGCCTTATGTGCTTGGCCCAGCTTCGCCCGAAATGATGGGTCCGTTCATGCAACGCACCTTCTCCGACCTCAACGACCCGCTGAATGCGCTGACGCAGGCGGTGATCACCTTCGGCTTCTGCCTGGGGTTCGGAATCTTCTATGTTCGATCGATCGCGAAAAACCGGGGCTGCCGATGAGCATTGGTACAGATGCGCGTGCGGCAAGAATCGATTGGGTTGGCATCTTGTTTGCGGCGCTGCTGACCCTGTTCATCGCGCTTCCGCTGATTGTTGTCGGAACCTGGGCCTTTACCGAGGTATGGCGCTATCCCTCAGTCATTCCGCAGCAGTTCGGGCTGCGCTTTTGGTCGCAGACGCTGTCGCGCTCCGATGTCTGGGAATCGCTTTTCCTCAGCCTTCGGCTGACGGCGACCGTGACGCTGCTGTCGGCTGTCATCTGCCTGCCGGCAGCTTACGCATTTGCGCGCATGACCTTTCCGGGCAGGAACATCCTGTTTCTCTCCTTTCTTGCTTCGCACGCCTTCCCGAAGTTCGGACTGCTTGTTGCGATCGCCGGCATCTTCCTGCAGCTTGGGCTGATCAGCACGTTCTGGGGTGTCGTCCTGATCCAGCTTGTCGGTACCCTTATGCTGATGATCTGGATCCCCGTCGCAGCGTTTCAAAACGTTGACCGGGCCATGGAGGAAGCGGCCCGGGATGCGGGTGCGGCACCACTGCGGGTATTCTGGTCGATCACCCTTCCGCAGGCCGCGCCGACAATCGCGGCTGCGCTTCTGCTCACCTTTGTCGGAACCTTTTACGAAACGGAAGGAGCTTGGCTGATCGGTGCTCCTGAGGTCCGAACCATGCCGGTTTTGATGATCACCTTCATCAACAATCAGATCGTCGTGCAGTATGGCGCCGTCCTCTCGCTCATGTTGTGGGTGCCGTCCTTCATCGCACTGATGTTTGCCCGCCGTGTCGTTGGAACGGGCGCCTTTGCCCGCGGCTTGGGCGCGTGACGCGCGGATCGGGCATGACCCAACGAAAGGTTTGAAATGGCACGCTTGACGATCAAAGGGGTTTCGAAGGCCTTCGGCGCTTCGTTCGCGGTGCGCGATTTCTCGCTCGATGTCGATGATGGCGAGCTCGTCTGCCTGCTCGGACCATCGGGCTCCGGCAAGTCGACGCTTCTTCGCATGATCGGCGGCTTCGAACGACCGAGTGCAGGCGCAATTCTCATCGACTCCAAGGATGTTACGACCGTTGCGCCGGAGAAGCGCCCGACAGGGATGGTGTTTCAAAGCCATGCGCTGTGGACCCATATGGACGTTTTCAACAATATTGCATTCGGGTTGAAGATACGCAGGCTGGCAAAACCCGAGATCAGGGAGCGCGTTGAAGGCGCGCTCGCACTAGTCGGCCTTTCCAACTATGCAAAGCGGATGACGACTGAACTTTCGGGCGGGCAGCAGCAGCGTGTGGCGCTGGCGCGCTCGCTCGTGCTCGAGCCGAAGATCTTGCTGCTCGACGAGCCCTTTGCCAGTCTCGACCAGCATTTGCGCGAGCGTCTGCGGGAGGAGGTGCGCGACATCCAGCAGCGCCTCGGCATCACGACCCTGTTTGTCACTCACGGGCAGGACGAGGCTCTAACGCTTGCCGACCGGATCGTCGTCATGCGGGATGGCGGCACCGAACAGATCGGCCCGCCGGACCTTATTTACCGCGAACCGAAGACCGAATTCGTGGCAGGTTTCATCGGCTCCATGAATTTCGTTCGCCTGAAGATCCGCAACGGGATCAGCAAACATCCAGACTTTTCGCTTGCAGTTCCTGTCGAAGATGGCGATCTCGTAGTCGCCTTCCGTCCGGAAGCGCTTGTGCTCAGCCCGTCCAAGAAGCCAGGCGCCGGCATCGTGCATCGCAGCATCGATTTCGGCACCCACAGGATCATCGATGTCGACCTTGCGGACGGCACGCGGCTCAAGGCCATGACGTCACCGGATGTCGATTGGAAAATGGGCTTTCTTGTGGAACCTGTAGTCACCGCTTACTTCGCCTTTCGTGACAACAAGCTCGTCCATCGGTCGGACTGCGCCGGCGAACCGCAAACCGATCGGATGCTCGGACATGTCTGACCGCAGGGGGATTGCCATCGAGACAGGTGAGCACAGGACATGGCTGAAATGGCATCGTGGTCATCGCTTCGCCGGCGACATCTCGTTCACGCGCCGGCGGATTGCCGAAGGCATGTTGCTTGGCGCCAGCGTCGAGATAGATCTCATTCGCTTTTGCGGCGCAGGTTTTGCAGTTCTTCACGATGAAACACTTGATCGAGCCACGACGGGCACGGGCCGTGTCCTGGATGCTTCGCAGGAACATCTGCGTGGCTTGCAGCTTCGCGATGATGACGGCATTCCGACAGATCACCCTGTGATGCTGATCGACGATCTCGGTCAGCTTCTTCTTGCAGGCGAATACGATGAAAATGCCGTCCTGCAGCTGGATCTCAAGGAGGCGTCGACGAATATACGCGACATCGATATCGCCGCCTTTGCCGCAGCAATATCGCCGGTCGCACGGTCTGTCGTCCTGTCTGGGGGCGATGCTGGAGCCATCGAAAGGCTTTCCCTCTCAGTACCCGACATGCCGGTCGGCTATGATCCTTGTCACGACGGAGCGATTGAGCGCTTGATCGAAAGCCGCGACTTCGCAGGTTTCGTGGAAAGAGCGCTGAAGGCATCGCCGCGCGCGCGAATGTTCTATCTCTATTACGAGCTGGTGCTCTTCGCCGACGCTGCAGGCTATGACCTCATTGGTGCCTTCCATCGTGCTGGCCGCCGCGTCGATGCCTATACCATCACGGCAGCCGTTCCCGAAGTCTTGCCGAAAGTTCGACGGCTTCTTGCGCTCAAAGCGGATCAAATCACGACCGACGATCCGGTCGGGCTGGAAACGCTTCTGGTCAAACACCTGTAAGCCGAGCTCAGTTAAACCCCTGGACAAGCCACGGATGGATCGCGCTGTTTGCGGCGAGAATATCGCCGTTTGCCGTAACCGGCCCGCCCGAAAAGGCCGAAACCTGCCCGCCAGCCTCTTCGACCAGAAGGACCGACGCGCCATAATCATGCAGCGAAAGGCCGTCTTCGAAGAAGCCGTCCAGCCGTCCGCATGCCACATAGGCAATCGAAAGTGCTGCTGAGCCCATCCGCCGCACACCTGCGGTATTTCCCATCAGCCGCTTGAGCGCGGTGAAATAGGTTTCCTCGCTGACGGCTTTCACTTGTCCTGGAACCGGCAGTCCAGCGCCGATCAGGACGTTTTCGATTTCGCCGTTCTCGATGCAGCGGATCGGCTCGCCGTTCAGATAAGCGCCGCCTCCGGCCTCCGCGCTGAACAGTTCATCCTGCATCGCATCATAGACGACGCCAGCCACGATGCGGCCAGCTTCGACGATCGAAATCGTCATGCCGAAATGCGGGATACCCCAAGCGTAGTTTGTCGTGCCGTCGATCGGGTCGATATAGATGACAGGCGTGCTTGCCCCGGCGTCACGATTGCCGACGGCCTCCTCTCCTTTGATCGAGTAAGTCGGAAAGGCTTTCGCCACCTCATCGACGATGATTCGCTCGACCGAAACGTCGATTTCCGTCTGGTAGTCACGCGGTGCCTTCGACACGATCTCGCTCACGAGCCGCCGCTTTAGCGAGGCGCGGGCGGTTTGCCCCGCTATCAGGGCCGTATTTGCGAGAAGCATCAGGCGTTGCGAGGCCGCCGGTGACAAGCGCGTTGAGGCTGAGGAGAATGTCATGGAGAATTCTTAAAGGAGGATTGCCGACGTCGTTTGAAGCTTTCGCAGAGGCGCATGAAGTTTTTGTGACGCGGAGGCGCATGGATGCAAACAGGATTGTATTGCTGCGAATAACAATAGGCGGGACGAGGCATTCGTCCCGGCTAACAAGGTATCGTCTCAGACGCCAATCTTGCCGCCGCCGATCTTGGTCACGGCAAGTACAGACGGGCGCTCTGGCATGTCATCCTTGAAGTCCGGCCATCTGATGGACGATCTTCGTAACAGGATGGACGGCCATGGCCGGCCCAGTCAGCACCGCCGTCGCCGGGATGTTGCACGGCGACGAAAGCGGTTTCGTCATCCGGGGCAAAAAGCGGACCACTGAGTTCGGCCCCGACCGGGACGCGGAAGAACAGGCGAGAGGCGGCGTGGGCGTCACCATCGGTGTCGACAGCCCAAAGGCCGTCAGTGCGGCCGGTGGCCTTGTTGCTATTGCCGTCCGTTGCGACCCAAAGGCGGCTGGCCGAATCGACAGTGCAGTTGTCCGGCATGCCGAACCAGCCGTTCTTCGAAGTTTCGGTCGAGAAAGTCGCACCGACTTCAGCAACCGAAGGATCCCCGCAACTTCAAAAGCACTTCCCATTTGAACGGCCCCCTGGTTTTGGAGCCATTCTAAACTTAGAGCTGGGATAATACGAAGATGCGACAGTTCCTTGCCGCTCACTCGCAACCCGTCGCGGTCGGCTAAATTCAATGCCGCGTCATTTTGTGCCAGTTCTGGACATCCTTCGCCGTGATCCAGATGCGGCCATCGAAGGCGATCTCGCCATGATCGAATTTCCGGCTCGCGATAAGTTCGAGTACGCTCAGATCCTGCGGCAGCCACCGTGGGTCAGGCGCAGCCTGAACATCAGCAAGCGCATCTTTCGTCACACAGACTGCTTGATGCATGTCGTCGGCCTTCATGACGATAAGCGCTTCGTTGCCGATCAGGTTGAACGTATCCGGTAAAGCGATAAGCTGCATTTGCAAACTCCTTGGAGAAGATATCCAGCCCAAGCGCCACATGCCTGAAGCTGCAAAGCCCGCCACGCGACATGCTGCCTTGCTATCGCGGAAAAGCAGCGCCCCATTGGTAGGTCGGCATGGTTAACAAAACGTTGCCAACTCCAGCCCGTAGGGTGCCAACAGGGCCAAATTTCGTCGGCAATCTCTCTTATCCACAGCAGGATTTGCAGGGCGGGCTTGCTTTTGTCGAACGCCAAGGCTGACATATTGGAGGATGATTTCGTCGGCAAGACATGCGCGGCCTCGTCCCTTTCCGGCACATCGGCCGTTCACATGCGTCCGGTGTAAAGCGGTCCTTAATTTAGACCGAAAGAAACTTTTTAACGGGAACACGCCGACCCCATGGGATGATATCAATAAAGTCGAACTGAGAATCTAATGTTGAAATGGCCTGCACGAACGGCTCCCGCTTCGTGTCGGTGATACAACCGCGGAGCGCTGCATGGCGAATGAAAAATCCGGCCCATCACGGGCTTTCCTTGTGGCGGTGCTATTTTCCCTCAAGCGCGCTTTTCTGGGTGTCGGAGCAACGAGCTGCATTGTCAACATATTGGCGCTCACCGGCTCCTTCTTCATGCTGCAGATCTATGATCGGGTGATTCCGGGTCGAAGCCTGCCGACACTTGCCGGGCTTGCGATCATTGCAGCAACGCTCTTCATCTTCCAGGGATTGCTCGACTTTATCCGCTCGATGCTTTTGATGCGGGCCGGAGGCGCTGTCGACGAGCGTTTGGGAGGCGACGTCTACAACTCCCTGATCCTGTTGCCCTCACGGATGCGAATGCCGGGCGACGGTCTCCAGTCGATCCGCGATCTTGATACCGTGCGCGGTTTTCTCTCAGGTCCCGGGCCAACGGCGCTGTTCGATATGCCGTGGATGCTCTTTTACATCGGTCTGTGCTTTTTCTTTCACGTCTGGATCGGGGTCACGGCGCTTGCCGGTGCGGTGATGTTGATAGGCCTTACAGCACTCGCCGAGTACAAATCCCGCAAACCGGCAAAGATCGCCGCTGAGCTTGCCGCGCGGCGGCTGAATCTTGCCGAAGCGACACGGCGCAATTGCGAGGCCGTGTTGGCCATGGGGTTCGGGTCGTTGCTTGCCGCCAAATGGAGCGACGTCAACAACCAGTATCTTGCGAATCATATCTCGGCGACGACTGTGACGACCAGTCTGATGTCGATCTCAAAAGTCCTTCGGTTGATGCTGCAATCCGGCGTTCTGGCCGTCGGCGCGATCTTGGTCGTCAGGCAAGAGGCCACGCCCGGCATCATGATCGCAAGTTCCATCCTCGTCTCAAGGGCGCTGGCACCTGTGGAGCTTGCTATCGGACAATGGAAGGCCTTTGTCGCCGCCCGGCAAAGCTGGAGCAGACTGACGACCTATCTGGAACTGCTGCCGGGCGAGAAGCGGCATGTCGACCTGCCTGCGCCGACCGCGAACCTGTCCGTGGAAGCGCTCCACCTTGCCGTTCCTGGTAACCGCACGATGGTGCTGCGGGCGATCTCCTTCAGGGCGCAGGCCGGAGACGCTGTCGGCGTCATCGGGCCGAGCGCATCGGGAAAATCCTCGCTTGCCCGCGCACTTGTCGGCCTTTGGAGACCAGTCGGCGGCGCGGTGCGTCTCGACAAGGCGTCCCTTGATCAGTGGGACCCGTCATCGCTTGGCCGGTCGATCGGCTATCTCCCGCAGGAAGTGTCGCTCTTTGAGGGCTCAATTGCCGAAAATATCGCTCGTTTCGACACGGATGCCCCGTCCGAGAAAGTCATCGCAGCTGCGAGAGCTGCGGGTGTCTACGAGATGATCGTGCAGCTTGCCGATGGCTTCGATACCCAGATCGGCGAAAACGGATCGATGCTTTCGGCCGGGCAGCGTCAGCGGATCGGCCTGGCGCGCGCGCTTTATGGCGATCCTTTCCTTGTCGTCCTGGATGAGCCGAACTCAAACCTCGACAGCGATGGCGAGGCAGCGCTCGCTCAGGCAATCGCAGGCGTCCGGGCACGAAAGGGCATTGCCATCGTAATTGCTCACCGACCAAGTGCATTGGCGGCAACCAATCTCGTTCTGGTACTCGCCAATGGACAGCTTCAGGCCTTCGGGGCGAAGGACGAGGTTCTCAATAAGACAACGGTTACGACGGCTCCGCGCAGTAGCACGCTGACGGTTATCGCGGGAGGCGACAGTTGATCGACAAGCGAGCTCCCATTTCCGAAGCTGCAATCGGCCGCCTTACGACAATCGCGCTGGCGATGGTCCTGCTTCTGATCGGTGTGGTTGGAGGCCTTGGAGCCACGACCTACCTCTCCGGCGCGGTGATTGCGAACGGCACGCTTGTCGTCGACAGCTATGTGAAGCCCGTTCAGCATCAAAAGGGGGGTACTGTCGGGCAGATCTTCGTCAAAAACGGCGGGCTGGTTGAGGCCGGGCAGATCCTCGTGCATCTGGACGATACGCAATTGCGGGCAAACCTCGCAATCATCTCGCGGCGACTGAACGAACTGTCGGCAACCTCTGCCAGGCTGGGCGCCGAACGGGACGGCGTTGGGGAGATCGGGTTTCCCCAGAACCTGTTGCAGCAGGCGGTCGAAGCTGGAGATGGCGGCATTATCGAAGGCGAGCGCAGATTGTTCGAAGATCGCCGGACATCGCGAGCCAGCAGAAAGGCCCAGTTGCGCCAACGCATCCAGCAATTGCGGCAGGAAGCGGAGGGACTGGTTGCCCAGCAGACCGGCAAGAAAGCGGAAATGGCGCTGATCGACAAGGAGCTTGCGAGCGTCAGGCGACTGTTCGACCAAGGTATCGTGCCCGTCAACCGCCTCTATGCCCTTGAACGCGAGTCCGCGCGCCTGAAGGGCGAACTCGGCAGCCTCGTGGCAAGCGTTGCGCAGACGAACGGTAAGGTGACCGAGACGGAATTGCAGATCATTCAGATCGATGACGATCACCGCAGCGAAGTATCGGACGAACTGCGCAAGACCCAGAGCGACATCGCTGAATTCTCCGAACGAATGGTCGCCGCAAGAGACGAATTACGGCGCGTTGACATCCGGGCGCCTCAGACAGGTGTCGTCCATCAGCTTATGGTCCACTCCGCCGGCGCCGTCGTTCCGCCCGGTGAGCCGATCATGCAGATCGTGCCCGCCCGCGATACGCTGACGCCCGAAGTCCGCGTCTTACCTCAAGACATCGATCAGCTATCCATCGGCCAAGAGGTCAGGTTGAGATTTTCTGCCTTTAACCAAAGGAATACGCCCGAAATCAACGGCATCGTGCAGCAGATTGCCGCTGATCTGACGACGGATCGTGAGAGCGGCTCGACCTACTATGCGGTCCGGATTTCGGTTGATCAGAGCGAATGGAGCCGATTGGGTAGTCTTGTGCCCGTCCCCGGCATGCCAGTGGAAGCATTCGTGCAAACAGGTGCGCGTACTGCTCTTGCCTATCTGACGAAGCCTCTGACCGACCAGGTGGCACGCGCGTTCCGGGAGGACTGAGTAGTTTTGGCGGGTGCCCGAGGCATTGGCGAGGGCAAGCGCAAGTCTTGGCGGTGTCATTATGGATCATTATGGTTCGAACGCCAGATGATGGCACAGCCGCAAACGGACGGCGATATTTCCATTAGGTCTGTTGCAGGCTTTCCGTGGAGGTTGAAGCTAAAACCAATCGAAAGGTGTCAAAACCGCCTAAATCGTCGTCTACTATCGCAAGGCAGAAAACGAAGGAGAATCATGTATGGCAAGCTCGGTTACGAACGCCGTTGGTAAATCACTTTTTTATAGCGGTGCATCGAGCGCCTGGTTTTCGGCCAAAGGTTCAGGCCCTGTGTTGAATGGGACGAGCGGCAACGATTCGATCTGGGGCGACGCCTCCGTAAACGTCACCATGCAGGGCGGAACGGGTGATGACATCTATTACCTCTATTCCAGCATCAACCGCGCGGTGGAGGCCCCGAACGCCGGGGTCGATACCATCAGCACCTGGATGAGCTATACGCTTCCTGAAAACTTCGAAAACCTGACCGTCACCGGTAGCGGCCGCTACGCATTTGGCAATGCGGCCGACAATATCATCACCGGTGGATCCGGCAGTCAGACGATAGATGGTCGCGCGGGCAACGATGTCCTTATCGGAGCCGGCGGATCCGACACATTCATCTTCACGCGCGGCAACGGCAGCGACCTTATCGTCGATTTCGCTGTCGACGATACCGTCCGATTGAACAGCTACGGGCTGTCGAGCTTCGATCAGGTGGTAAACCACCTCACACAGGAGGGCGCAAACCTGCGGCTCGATCTCGGTGGCGGAGAAAGTATCGTTTTTGCGAATAAAACCGTCGCCGACCTCAGTGCGAATCAGTTCCAGCTGACGCTCGACCGGTCCGCACTCACGCTTACATTTGCCGATGAATTCAACAGCCTGTCGCTGCGCAACGGCGACCAGGGTGTCTGGGATGCCAAATTCTGGTGGGCGCCCGAAAAGGGCAGCACTCTCTCCGGCAATGGCGAACTCCAGTGGTACATCAACCCGTCCTATGCTGCGACCTCGGCCGTCAATCCCTTCTCCGTCCAGAATGGGGTACTGACCATCACAGCGGCGCCGGCCTCCGAAGCGATCCAATCGCAGATCAACGGCTATGATTATACGTCGGGCCTCTTGAACACCCACTCCTCCTTCGCCCAGACCTACGGCTACTTCGAAATGCGCGCTGATATGCCGACCGAGCAGGGTGCCTGGCCGGCTTTCTGGCTGCTGCCTGAAGATGGCTCATGGCCGCCGGAACTCGACGTCGTCGAAATGCGGGGACAGGATCCGAACACGGTCAACGTGACAGTCCACAGCAACGAGACTGGCTCGCGCACCTCGGTCTTGACGCCGGTCAAGGTTCCGAGCACCGATGGCTTCCACACCTATGGGGTCTTGTGGGACGAAGATCAGATCGTCTGGTATTTCGACGATGTCGCCATTGCCCGTGCCGATACGCCGGCCGACATGCATGATCCAATGTACATGCTGGTAAACCTGGCCGTCGGCGGCACGGCTGGGACACCGGGTGCCGGGTTCGCCGATGGAGCACAGATGAAGATAGACTACATCCATGCCTATTCGCTCGATGACGCCCCGGTCACGGCCAGCTCCCAGTCCGCCACAACCGATTGGCACATATGATCGACGCGGATCTCGGGCGACAGACCTTGTTCCAATCGCTTGGCCGGTGAACGGGTCGGCCACCTTGAGCGCCATGGCCATGGCGCTCAATCATTGGGACGCGTGTTCAGGCCATCTTATTCTTAACATATTATAAACTTGGGATATTCTACCCTGGATCGATGAAGGGGCTCCGAACATCGATTCTCTCCTGCCTATGTCTGCTTGCATTCATCGTTGAAGCAAGGTCTCTGTTTGCGGCGGATGTGTCGCCCTGGAAGAGTCCAAACACTGCGCTGGTCGTCGACGCCTATGAAATGAATGCGATCGATTGGCAGGCCTTGCTCAAGGACGAGCGCGTTGCGGCCTTTATTTCCAAGGCATCCGATGGTCTGCCTGAGAGCTTCCACTGCAAGGGAGAACACCGCGGAGACACGTTTGCGCATTGCAAAACGATGTGGCGGAAATACGCGGTAAGCCGGGAGCTCTATACGAGCCGCCGGATGATTGCCCGACAGAACGACTTACTCTGGGGTGCCTACCATGTCGGTCGGCCGGGCAATCCGATCGACCAGGCCAATCACTTCCTGGACTATGCAACGCCGGGTACGGACGATCTGATGATCCTCGACATCGAGGGAATCGACCCCGATCGGTTCATGTCGCTCGAGGATGCGCAGATCTTTGTAGGGCACATCAGGGCCAGAACCGGACGCTATCCCATCCTTTATACCAACCACGATACGGCACGCTATATTGCCGCATATCGCCGAGACTACAGCGTACTGGCTAGGCTGCCCCTGTGGTATGCGCGTTACAAGCCGGACATCCGCAAGGTCTTCCCGCTCGGCAACTGGCAAAACTATTTTCTGTGGCAGTTTTCTTCCGCCAGCAACTGTTCAAAACGGCGTTGTCCTTATCGCGTGCCGGGCACGCTGACCGACATCGACGTGAACGTCGCAGCGATGTCCAAGGAGGAACTGCGCCGTGCCTGGCCCCAAGGCGATCTCCTGCGCCCTGCCGAGCCCGATCCTCCATTGATCCTTGCAAAGATCGAATTCGGCTCCGTGCCGCTTGAAGCGCCGCAACTTGACCGGATTGTAACGTCTGCGATCTCGCCTGGCCGCCGCTGACGAGCACTTGATCAATCCGTCGCCGGTGGCGTCCGATCGCACCTTCAGGGCCTGCCGAGTAAAGGCGAAACACCCTCTTAACCAAACCAGCCGGAAGTGGGCAGGCCGGGGAACAGTGCTGACGTGAAATCCGTTCCCAGTTCGGGAGGTGCTGCGTCATGAAACAGGCTGCTTGGGATACTCCGATCACTCTTGAGGATCCGGAGACGGGTAATATGCGAACGGTCAGGACCGTTAGGCAAGCCAAGGTGATGCTGGATCGTTTCTGGCCGGCTTATCACGGGAGCCAGTACCGGAAAGCTGAGAAGGTTTGTGACGACGCTCTCAATGGCGGCGATGACGAGACCAAAGCCCGGCAAGCATTCATTGCTGCTGCAATCGAAGCCCACTTTCGTTTGAGCTGACAGAAGGTTCCACGACCGTATGGGCGCCGGCAACCAAGCCGGGCTTAACTTCCGACAAGGACATGTATACTGCCATGGGCAGGCAGTCCGCGGTAGACAAGCGGCTGATGCCTGCGGCAGAACCATCGTGTGGCGCCGGTAGCCTCCTCGAAGCCATAACAGCCCCATTGCGAGCAACGGATCCCGCTTGCATCTTCATGGTCGCAGCAATGGTCCTCATGGACGTTTGCACCGGGCGCTGTCGAGTGTCCTTCAAGACTCATCCTGGCAAACCTTCCAAGAGCGACCTCAATCGCGTCCATTTTCGTATGTGCGATCTCTGGAAATGCACGTCCAATCCTCTAGTTCCTTCCAGGGATCGAAAACGGCCCGCTTTCGCTACCGGACGGTGAAATCTAGATGACAAAGCCCCAATGGGTTTTGATTTTCTGCTCGTATTGATGGCTTGACTGCAATTGAGGAGGTTCGTTCTGTCAGACTCGTCTCCCAACCGACCCCTTTCGATCGACCCTCGTTCCCGGCGGCGTAACGAGTTTCTGACGTTCCTTGTCCTGGCGTTCGGCATTTGGCCGCTGCTCGCAGTCGCCGTTGTTGGCGGCTACGGCTTCCTCGTCTGGATGTTCCAGATCGTATTCGGGCCGCCCGGCCCGCCCGGGCATTGAGATTGCCATGCAAATGGAACCTCTCTCACGGAGGAAGTTTCTCGCGGGCTCGCCGGTGTCCCGGCAAACTCGCATCCCACCGCCTGGCGCCTCCACTGAAAGTCTTGAAGCCTGCACCGGGTGCGGGCTGTGCGCCGAGCGATGTCCCACCGGCATAATCTGTCTGCTCGACGGTTTGCCTTCCATCGATTTCGAATTTGGCGAATGCACCTTTTGCGGCGCGTGCAAGACCGCCTGTCCGGAACCCGTTTTCCAGCCGGAGGCTGCAAAGCGCTTTGCCCATATGGCGGTCGTCACCGATGGCTGTCTGGCGAGGAAAGATATCGCCTGCCAGGCCTGCGGCGAAAGCTGTCCCGAGCAAGCCATCCGTTTCCGTCCGCGCATCGGCGGCCCGTTTCTTCCGGAGCTGAAGGCAGGGATGTGCAGCGGTTGCGGCGCGTGCCTGCAGGTCTGCCCCGTCGGCGCTATCGCTCTTCAGGCACGTGACGGGGAGGCCGCAAATGTCTGAGCCGGTATTGCCCTATCATATTTCAAGCGCCGTAATCGCCACGATACCGGCTCGCACCGAGGGTGTGCTTGCTGCGCTGACAGGGATGGAAAACGTCGAAATCCATGGTCATGCTGGCGGCAAGATCGTCGTCGTCATCGAGGGAACAAGTACAGGAATGCTTGGAGAATGCCTGTCGCGAATCTCGCTTCTGGACGGGGTGATCGCGGCGAACATGGTTTTCGAGCATGTCGAGATGGAGGAGATGCAGAGCGATGACGGGAGAATTGACGCGGCGTGACATTCTCAAGGCCCAGGCCGCCGGCATTGCCGCGGCCGCAGCCGGCATTGTGCTTCCTGCTGCTGCTCAGCCGGTGCCCGGCGGCGTGAGCGCGCTGGAGATAAAATGGTCTAAGGCTCCCTGCCGTTTCTGCGGAACGGGCTGCGGCGTCATGGTCGGCGTCAAGGGGGGGCAGGTGGTTGCCACGCATGGCGACACGCAGGCGGAGGTCAACCGTGGCCTGAACTGCATCAAGGGCTACTTCCTGTCGAAGATCATGTACGGCGAGGACCGGTTGAAAACACCGCTGCTGCGCAAACGCGAAAGCGTCTACGCCAAGGACGGCGAGTTCGAGCCCGTCAGCTGGGACGAGGCCTTCGACGTGATGGCCGAGCAGTGCAAAAGGGTGCTGAAGGAGAAAGGGCCAACGGCGGTCGGCATGTTCGGCTCCGGCCAATGGACGATCTTCGAGGGCTATGCGGCCACGAAGCTGATGCGGGCCGGCTTCCGCTCAAACAATCTCGATCCGAATGCCCGACACTGCATGGCATCGGCAGCCTACGCCTTCATGCGCACCTTCGGCATGGACGAGCCGATGGGGTGCTACGATGATTTCGAAAACGCCGATGCCTTCGTGCTCTGGGGCTCGAACATGGCTGAGATGCATCCGATCCTGTGGACGCGCGTCGCCGATCGCCGCCTAGGCCAACCACATGTCCGCGTGGCCGTACTTTCGACATTCACGCATCGGAGCATGGACCTTGCCGACATTCCGATCATCTTCACGCCCGGCACCGATCTTGCCATCCTCAACTACATCGCCAACCACATTATCACGAGCGGCAAGGTCAACGAGGAATTCGTCCGCAACCACACGATCTTCATGAAGGGCGTGGATAACATCGGCTACGGCCTACGCCCTGAGGATCCGCTGGAACTCAAGGCGCTGAATGCCGGTGATCCAGCCAAAATGGAGCCGATTGATTTCGAGGCGTTCAAGAAGTTCGTCTCAGATTACACGCTCGACAAGACCGCTGAATTGACAGGGGTCGATCCCGGTTTCCTCGAGCAGCTCGCCGAACTCTATGCGGATCCCAACCGGAAGGTCATGTCGCTCTGGACCATGGGCTTTAACCAGCATGTCCGTGGGGTATGGGCCAATCAGATGGTCTATAACCTGCATCTGCTGACTGGAAAAATTTCGGAGCCGGGAAACAGCCCCTTTTCGTTGACCGGCCAGCCGTCAGCCTGCGGCACGGCGCGAGAGGTCGGCACCTTCGCGCACCGCCTGCCCGCCGACATGGTGGTTACCAACCCCGAGCATCGGCATCACGCCGAAGAGCTGTGGAAGCTCCCCGAAGGCCTGCTTCCCGACAAGCCAGGCTATCACGCCGTGCAGCAGGACCGCATGCTCAAAGACGGCAAGCTCAATTTCTATTGGGTGCAGGTCAATAACAATGTCCAGGCAGCGCCCAATACCAAGAATGAGACCTACCAGGGTTACCGCAATCCCGATAACTTCATCGTCGTTTCCGATGCCTATCCGACAATCACGGCAATGAGTGCCGATCTCATCTTGCCCGCAGCCATGTGGGTCGAAAAGGAAGGGGCATACGGCAACGCCGAGCGCAGGACGCATGTCTGGCACCAACTCGTGCAGGCTCCCGGAGAGGCGCGGTCCGATCTCTGGCAGATAACGGAGTTTGCGAAGCGCTTTACCACCGACGAGGTTTGGCCGAAAGAGACTCTGGACAAGCACCCCGACTATCGCGGCAAGACCCTTTTCGACGTCCTGTTCAAAAACGGCCAGGTCGACCGCTTCCCGCTGAGCGAGATCGACCCGAACTACGAAAATAACGAAGCCCGGGAGTTCGGCTTCTACATCCAGAAGGGATTGTTCGAAGAATATGCCTCATTCGGACGTGGACACGGCCACGATCTGGCTCCTTACGACCGATATCACCAGGAACGTGGGTTGCGTTGGCCCGTGGTCAACGGACAGGAAACCAAGTGGCGCTACCGGGAGGGTTACGATCCTTATGTGAAGCCTGGCGAGGGCGTGCGTTTTTATGGGCGGCCGGATGGCAAGGCCGTGATTCTCACCGTGCCGTACGAGCCGCCGGCCGAATCTCCCGACGATGAGTATGATTTCTGGCTGGTGACGGGCAGGGTGCTCGAGCATTGGCACTCCGGCTCGATGACCATGCGCGTGCCGGAACTGTATAAGGCATTCCCCGGCGCTCGCTGTTTCATGAATGCGGACGATGCCCGCAAGCGCGGCATCAATCAGGGCGCCGAAGTCAGGATCGTCTCCCGGCGCGGCGAAATCCGCTCGCGCATCGAAACCCGCGGTCGTAACCGCATGCCCCCGGGCGTCATTTTCGTACCGTGGTTCGACGCCAGCCAACTCATCAACAAGGTTACGCTCGACGCCACCGATCCCATCTCCAAACAGACGGATTTCAAGAAATGCGCAGTCAAGATCGTTCCCGTCGTCTTGTGAGAGGACGGCAAAAATGGCTGCTGCTCGCAGCAGGGCTTGTGCTGTTTGTCACGACGACAGCAATCGCTCAGGTGGTTCAGCAGATGGTGCCGCAACTCGAGGGGCCGACGCCCTCGATGGAAAGCGGCGCCGCCGAACCGTTACCGAAATGGGTCGTCGATGACCAGCGCAAGATGCGCGCTTACCCGGACCAGCCGCCGGTCATCCCGCACTCGATCGAAGGCTACGAACTGTCGGTGAACGCCAACCGGTGCCTGTCGTGCCACAAGCGCGAGTTCACGCAGGATTCCGGCGCTCCGATGATCAGCGTAACCCATTACATGACCCGCGACAGTCAGATGCTCGCGGACGTTTCACCGAGGCGATACTTCTGCACCGCCTGCCACGTGCCACAGGCCGATACCGGCCCCCTCGTGCCCAATCTCTTCAAGGACATGAGCGAATTGGGCTTTAAACCGGCCGGAAGTGAGTAATCAGATGATAGGCCGGATCAAGAAAATCGTTCTTTGGGCCTGGCGGATGTTGAGCACGCCCGCCGCAACCCTCAGTCTCGGCTTCCTGACGCTTGGAGGTTTCATCGGCGGGGTCATCTTCTGGGGCGCGTTCAATACGGCGCTGGAGCTTACCAACACAGAAACGTTCTGCACCTCCTGTCACGAGATGCGTGACAATGTTTATCAGGAACTGACCCGCACCATTCATTTCTCCAACCGTTCCGGCGTTCGCGCATCCTGTCCGGATTGCCACGTGCCGCATCAATGGACAGACAAGATCGCCCGTAAGATGCAGGCGTCCAAGGAGGTATGGGGCAAGATCTTCGGGACGATCAACACTCGGCCAAAGTTTCTGGAAAAACGCCTCGAGCTGGCTCAACATGAATGGGCACGCCTGAAAGCCAATGACAGCCTCGAGTGCCGCAACTGCCATTCATCGACGGCGATGGATCTGCAGAAGCAGGCGCAACGCGCTGCCGATATCCACACCCGTTATCTCTTGTCTGGCAAAGCGACCTGCATCGATTGCCACAAAGGCATCGCACACGAGCTTCCCAATATGGAAGGGATTGATCCGGGATGGAAAATGCCGAAGGAGCTCGAGGGAAAGAAAATGGCGGGCAATTCGCCGATCGACGACCTCGGCCGTGCTTTGGACGAAATTCACGCCGGGGCGTTCTAAGCAAAGGGCCGCGTGACAGTCGTGGGTGGATTTTCAGTATCGCGGTTCAGGCCTGGATGCGACATAGATCGCGGCAGCCGCCATCAGAACTCCAGCGCCAACAACCGCAATTGTTGAAGGTCTGAAAAACACCAGCAGAATGACAAAGCTGCAAACCATCGAGATACAGGCGACAAGCTTATGACGTCGCCGGATTGCCCCTTGGCGGCGCCAATTCCGCAGTGGTTCGCCCAAGCGCGGATGGTCAAGCAGCCAGCGCTCGAAGCGCGGCGAAGAGCGGGAGAATAGAGCAGCGGCAACGATCAGAAACGGTGTTGTCGGAAGCAGCGGCACGAAGAGACCAACAACCCCGATTGCAACGAAACCAAAGCCAAAGGCAGCAAACAGCAACCGCACGGAATGTCCTTTCATCAAGCGGCTTCAGCCATTCGCCTGCTTCAAAGCGCCGATCGACCTGGCTTTTGTCCTATCAGAGAATAGGATTGCAGTGCGCGCGGTTCAACCAACCTTGCCAATATCCGCTGAAAGCCAGACGGCGTGCAAACTCAAAAGACCCTACGGTGCCTGTACGACAATCCCAAAGCTCGGATCAATCCAAGCAAGCTGATCGCGAACCATTTTAACGCCCAGGACATTTTCGGCTGCCACGATCGCCGCACCGCGCTCACGCTCGTCCAGTACCGATCCGCTGAGCGTCACGACGCCATTCTTGACGTTGGCACGGATGAGGCCATTTTTGGACCAGGATTGAGCCGCCAGCTCTTCGGCAATCGCCGCTGCGATGGCTGCGTCGGATAGCGGTTGACCCGCTTCTACCGGCGGTTCGCGAACCAGCGGCTTCAGAAAATCCGAGCGTGTGACGATGCCGACAAGTCGCCCATTCGTCACCACTGGCAGGCGTTTCACCTTCGACCTTTCCATCAGATCGGCCGCTTCTCCAAGCGTGGCGTAGGGCGACACAGTCATCACCGGCGCAGACATGACCTCCTTGACCTTCCGTCCATGCGCCCGGACATATTCCTCGGCAACCTTTCCCGGGCTTGCCAAAAGCGATAGCCACCATGAACGCTGGCGCTCGGTGTCGAGCTCGCTGCGCCGCAGAAGATCGCTTTCGCTGATGAGGCCGACGAGCATGCCTTGCGGCTCGACGATCGGCAGTCCGCTGATGCGATTGGCCAACATCAGATTTGCTGCCTCAGCGACCGTCGCCGTCGATTGGATCGTAATAACCGCCGAAGTCATAATGGTGCTGACGCGCATGGCTGTCCTCCCACCGTTGTTGGTTTCATGCGAGGCAGCTTACAGGGAAGACTGATCCTCGACTTTGAGATGAATCAAAGCTGGCCGCGATGCGCACTTGGTCGGAAGGCGACATGGGCTGCGCCGCATCGACCGCATCCGTGACGGTCGCTGCCAACTTGCAGCCGGCTGCCAGTCAACCGTCCATCCCGAAACGAAGGTGTTCGCCCGACATCGTCACCAAGTCGACGCTCGCCTCGTCGGAAGGGGCGAGCATGTCCGG
Organism: Rhizobium etli 8C-3; assembly: GCF_001908375.1. Taxonomy (NCBI): domain Bacteria; kingdom Pseudomonadati; phylum Pseudomonadota; class Alphaproteobacteria; order Hyphomicrobiales; family Rhizobiaceae; genus Rhizobium; species Rhizobium etli. The sequence goes on from NZ_CP017244.1 coordinate 1,060,138, forward strand.
AATCTGTTGCGGCGCCGCCAAACTCATTGCAGTCGACAGTGCATCTGCCGTAGCAGCCTCCTTGGCGACGACGCTCAAGCGGCGGTAGAGCTGCGGGGCGGTTCCGGTCCGCGGGTCGAGAATATGGCCAAAACGGCCGGATCCGTCGAAGTGGAGACCAGCTGCGCTCGACGTCGCGACGGCTTGGTCGACAATCTCCAGCACGGCATCTGCCTTCAAGCTGTCTTCCTGCGATGCAAGCCCGATACTCCATGGACTGCCATCCGCCTTAGCGCCGACCGCCCGATCCTCGCCCATGTTGACGAGACTGCTGGTGACGCCGGCATTGCGCAGAAGATTGACGACCCGATCGGTTATGAAGCCCTGCGCAACGCCGTTCAATGACATCGCCATGCCGGGGCGGATGAAGGCGATCCGGTCGCGGTTGAACCTGACTCCATCAAAGCCGATGCGCGTCAAGGCCGTTTTCAACTGAGCCGCGGGCGGGCCGGCCGCATCGGCACCCGAGGCCGAGAAATGGTGCGCGTACAGTGCCCAAAGGGGTTGGATTGTCGGATCAAATAGCCCTTTGGTCGTCTCCCAGTAGGTTCGGCACCTTTCGAGCAGTGCGATCATTTCCGTTGGCGGCGCTGCCAGCCCGCCAACGCGGTTGAGCTCGCAGAGCGCAGAATCGCTGCGGTACAGACTGAAAATGGCCTCCAGCCGGTCGACTTCTGCCACCACCTGCGCAATCAGCGTTGCCGCGCGACTGCGATTGTCATCATGGAGGATCAGCGTTGCCTGTGCCCCCAATGCCTGTCCCCTCCATACGACAGCATCCGCTGCTGCGCGGGCAGGTTCGGCCGATCGAACGAGCGGCAAACCCGCGGCTGCGGCAATGATCGCGATGGCGCGTCGGCGGGTAAACAGACTAGCCACTGATCGCGCTCCCTTCCTCATTGTTCGTGCCACCAAGCCCGGTTCCGGTGCTTGTGTCTGCTCCAAAGACGTAGCTCTCGGAAATTTCCTCGAAGAGGACGACCTTGCCGCCGTTTTCTGCCGCGAACGCCGCTGCGGCTTCACGGCTAGAAAACGGCACGGTTTCGGGTGCGCCCATGCCACCGCGCAGGCTGCTGCCGATCACGTAGTGGGCCTGTCGTGCGTCGATCCAGTTATCGTTGCCAGGATGCTCCCAGCTTGGTGCACGGCTCATGTCGGAGACATAGATGGCAGCAATGTCCTTTGGTTCTTCCGGAAGCTTGGTGAATGCCACCGCGTCCCGCGATGATGTGAACCATACGGGCTCGTCACGGCTTTCGAGAATGATCTGCCCCTTGGGTCCCGGATGCTCCAGAACGTTCATGCCGCAGTAGTGATCGACGGCTTCCGGCATCAGCAGCATGGCTGGAGGTGCCGCAGTTTCGGACTTTTCGCAGGCGGCAAGCAGCAGCACCACCGTCATCATCGCGGCAAGATTTGACCGTTTCATAGTTCTCTCCTAGAGAAACGCAGCGCAGCGAGCGCCAATGGCACCAGCGTCCAGAGACCGAGCGTTGAGAGCAGCAGCGTGGGTGTCAGTGTCGCATTTGCGGCGACGCCACTCATGCCGGAGAGCGATCCAGCCCCGCCGGAACTGAGATTGAGGAGACGGTAGGCATCCGTCGGATTGAGCATCAGCAACACGTCGAGCAGCCCGCCTGGAATGCCGTGACCCTTTGTCGCCACGAGCGTGCCAAGCAGCGCCATGTCGTAAAGCATGACGAAGAACAGCCATATGCCGATGGCGATACCGCCCGCCGTGCTGCGCTCGCCAACCGACGCACTCATCAAATAGCCGATGGCGATGAAGACTGCGCCGAGCAATATCGACGAGCCGACCATCGACGCGAAGGCCCACCAGCTGCTGGCGGCGATTGCCGTTCCGGTCGAGGCAAGGGCTGCCGCTGCAGCGCCATAGCCGCAAAGCGTTGCAAAGGCGAGGATCGCGATATGTCCCAGAAATTTGCCGAAGATCACCTGTCGACGCCCGATCGGATAGCTCAGCAGCAACAGCATCGTTCCGCGCTCCATCTCACCGACGATCGCATCATGCGAGAGCAAGAGCGCGATCAACGGCACGAGGAAGATCGTCAGGCTCGAGAGGCTGACAATGACGATGTCGAGCTGGTTGACCCCGACATGTCCGGTCGGCGCGCTGCCAAGGAAAGACAGAGTGAGCGCCAAGGCGGCAAGAAGGATCGTCATGGCCAAGACCCAGCGATTGCGCATTCCCTCCTGAATTTCCTTGCCGGCGATGATCAATATATTCGTCATTGTCTCGTGCCTTGTCCGTTGAGGAAATGCGCATAGAGGTCATCCAGGGTCGGCTCCATGATCGTCAGGTTTGCCACGGCTTGCGGATCGGCCGTGACGCAGGAAAGGGCGGCGATCTTCTCCTCATGATCGATATCCGCCTCAAGCAAGCCGTCCGCCGATCGCGTCCATGGGAAATATCCTGTCGCCCAGTGGTCAGCGCCGGCATCCTGGCTCGGCTTGAATCGAATGCGCGTGGGCAGCCGCGCGATCTGCCGCAGGTCTTCAAGTGTTCCATCGGCAATCTTGAGGCCGCCGTTAACGATGATCACACGGTCGGCCCGATCCTCCAGCTCGGTGAGCGCGTGCGATGACAAAAGGACCGTCGTGCCTTTTGCCCGCAGCTCGGAGACAAGGTCATAGAAATTTCGCCTGAGTGCGGGATCCAGCCCGCTGGTCGGTTCATCAAGCAGCAGGATACGCGGCTCGCCGAGCAAGGCCTGCGCCAGACCCAATCTTTGCCGCATGCCCTTCGAATAGGTGCGGACCTGCCGATCGGCGCTTTCGGCAAGACCAACGCGGTCGAATAGGTCGTGCGTCTTTGCGAGCCGGATCCGCTTGAGACGGGCGTAGAATGTCAAGATCTCGCGGCCCGTGAGCGCGAGATGGAATGACACGCTTTCCGGCAGATAGCCAAGACGGCGTCGCACACCGGTGTTTCCCGTCACCGGGTCTTCGCCCAGAACGCGCACCTTGCCCGATGTCGGCCTGATCAGCCCCAGGATCAGCTTGATGATCGTGGTCTTTCCAGCACCGTTGTGACCGACGAGCGCGATTGTCTCGCCTTCGCCAAGTGACAACGAAATATCGTTGACTGCGGCGAACTTGCCATAGCTTTTGCTCGTTTCCATCAAGCATACCGAAGGTGTCATGGTGTCTTGTCCTTCCTTTCGGGTGGAGCCATCAAGGGCCGGCTATCGACAACGCCGCCGGGCAACAGCGCGGGAAACTGGGATTGCGCCCATCGGATCACCTGGACCGCCGGGCTGCTTGTGAGCACCTTCGCCTGGGGAGAGGTCCATAGAACCTGGTCGATGATATCGTTGGGGCGATAGGGACTGTCGGCCAGGCCGTCGCCATTGAGATCGAAGGCCGGATTGTCGCTCCAATAATTGCCTTGCCCGTTCTTCGACCAATCGAGATAGCGCGTGCCGACATATTTGACCTGGTTTCGATTGGCAATGAAGGCGTTGCCGGTAATGGTATTGCCCTCGGACCCGGCGGTGAAATGAATGCCGATCGAGCAGCCTTCGAAGACATTGTCGGTAAAGGTGTTCTTGTTGGCGTTGTAAATGAAGACGCATTTCTCCGGTCCGAGCCGGCCTCCGGCTTCACCGAACCGGCCGGCAGGCTCGTCGATCTTCGGCAAGTCCTTGTCATCGGACCGTGCGCCTCCCAGCACCCAGCGGTCAGCGGCCTGCAGACGACCGCGGACAACATTTCCGGTGACCGTCGAGCCATTGGCAAAGTTCAGGAGAAGGCCATGATCGCGATCGCCATCCGACAGATTGTTGAAGATCTTCAGGCGGCTGGAAAACATGATCGCATACCCGACAAGGTTGCCGGTCGAGACGTTGCCGCTGATCTCGCTGTCATTGGTATACATGTAATGGATGGCAAAGCGCAGATCGCGAAAGCGGTTGCCCTTAAAGACGTTGCGCTTGCTGGAGTTTGTCGCAATGCCGTCGCGTCCGAAGCTGATGTCGTTGTCGACGACCTGAGCGCCGGGTGCGTTCCACAATGTCACGCCATTGCCTGCCTCACTCATACGGCCGGCATTCATTCCGATGATATGATTACCGCGCGCCGTCGATTGCGCCGCGCCATGAAGGTAGATGCCCGTCAGATTGCCGATGATCCGGTTGTTTTCGATGAGCGCGCCCTGTGCCGAGGCGGCGACGAATACGCCTGAATCCATTGCAGCGAGATCACTGCCGGAGCCGCGGATTTCCAGCCCACGCACAACTGTGCCCGGAGCGGTCACCGTCACCACGCTGCCCTTGCCGGAGCCTAGCAGTACGGCGCCAGCTTCAGCTTCAAGTGTCACCGGCGTGTTAACACTCAACGGTCCTTCATACTTGCCCGGCGTCAGCCGGATGACGTCACCTGCGGACGCGGCGTCGAGTACTGACTGAAGGGCGAAGGCCTGCTCGCGGCCGACGATGTGTTCGGCCGCAGCAGCCGGGATGGCGGCCATAGCGGCCGCCATCCCGGTGATCCCGATGTTCAGCAGATGCCGCATCACGCCTGCTTCGGCTCGACGAACATACGGCCCTTCATTTCCATGTGCATGGCATGGCAGAACCAGGAGCAGTAGTACCACCATACGCCTGGCCGATCGGCCTTGAAAGTCACCGACGCCGTCGCCTGGGGGCCAACTTCCATGTTGATGCCGTAGTTGACGATGGCAAATCCATGCGTCAGGTCTTCGACATCATCGATATTGGTCACATAGACAGTGACCTCATCGCCTTCCATGACGCTGAAGCTCTCCAGACCGAATGCCGGCGCTGCCGACGTCATGTAAACGCGCACCTTGTTTCCGTCGCGGATCACCTGCGAGTCCGACAGGAGGTCGATGTTGTCGGCCATTGCCTGTTTGACAGCATCGGCGAAGAACGGATCATCGCGATTCCACGTGCTGACCGGGTTGATCTTGGAATTATGGACGATCGTCGCATCATGTGGCTCGGCGAATGTCGGATTGTCGTGGACCAGAACCATCCGATCGCCGGAAATGTCGATCAGCTGATCATTTTCCGGCTTCAACGGTCCGACGTTGAGATACCGGTCCTTGGAGAACTTGTTCAGCGAGATCAGCCATTTGCCATCAGCTTCCTTGGTCTGACCCATGGAGGTGTGATTGTGGCCCGGCTGATACTGGACGTCGAGCTTCTGGCGTATCGGATCGACCTTGTCGCCCTTGTAGGCGCGCTTGGCGTCCTCGATGTTCCACTTGCACACCTGGCTGTCGATGAAGAGCGTCGTGTAGGCGTTGCCCTTACCGTCATAGGCGGTGTGAAGCGGGCCAAGGCCGAGCTGCGGCTCGGCAACGACGGTGTCACGCGGCTTGATCTTGTCGGCAAACAGGTCTTCGAACTTGCGAACGTCGAAGACCGTAACAGTCGGCGACAGCTTGCCGTTGGCCACCAGATGGATGCCGTCAGGAGCGGTGTTCATGCCATGCGGGCTGTTGGAGACGGGGATGTAACGGGTATAGGGAGAGCCGTGGCGACCATTGAGCACCGGTACGCCGCCCATTTCCTTGAACTCTCCCTTCGCAACGGCCTCTTCGATGCGCTTGAGGTCGAAGACGACGACCCAATCCTGCTCACTGGCCATCATTTCTGGAAGGTTGACGCCTTCCTCCGAGTTGTAGCAAGTGGCAAAGGCATACTTACCCTGATAGTCGGCATCGACGTTATCGAGATTGCCATCGACCGAAATTTGCCAGGCAACCTTCATTGTCTCGCCGTCGACGGCAGTGAAGATCGCGTGATACTGCTTGTGGTCGTCGAGCACCTTACCGTCGTTCGGAATTGGAACGCGGTCTTCCCCATTGCAGAACACGTAGCCGGTTTTCGGATATTTCTGCACACGCAGGCCGTGGACCGTGTGCTGGTTCGGCAATTGAATGATCTTGTCGCATTTCATCACGTCGAGACGAATGCGGCAGACACGGGTATTGGCCTTGTCGTTGGCAAAAAGGTAGCGCCCGTCATAAGTGCCGTCGGTGAAGGAGGGATGAGGATGGTGCAGGTCGCCGTTCAGATAAACGCCTCCGCGCTCGCCGAGGAATTCCACGGTTTCAGGCAGCAGGCCCTCCGTCAGGACCTTTCGACTTTCATTGGTGAGACCCCAACCCGTCGCGCTGCAGCGATTGAAGACGGGAATGCGCATGAGCTCTCGCATCGAGGGCATGCCGACGACGCGGATTTCCCCCGAGTGACCGCCCGACACGAAGACGTAGTATTCATCGAGTTCGCCGGGCTTGACCTCATACGCGAGGCCGTCGGCGGCAAGCGCCGGTGTCGCCATGGCGCCCGACATCGTCAGCGCACCACCCACACTTGCGGCACCTGCCGCTGCGGCAAAGGCCGTCGTTCCCAAAAGCTGGCGCCGGTTGAGGCGCGGTTGTTTATCATCAATTGCCACTTCATCTCTCCTTGGTTGTTCGGGTTATGCCGGTTGATCCGGCAGGGCATTAGGGTTCTTGATAGGAGTGCCCTTGTAGGTGACTTCCACCTTGGGTCGCTTTTCAGGTTTCTCTCCGCGTGAGGTCGGGGTGGAAAGAGCCATGAATTTTTCGCGCTTGAGCCGTACCTGGATCATGTGCGGACAGCGCTGGTCGTCCTGGTACAGTTCCTGGCAATGCATGCAGTAGATGCACTCGTTGACGTTGATCGTGCCTTCGGGATGGATTGCCTGGACCGGACATTCCTTGGCGCAGCGCTGACACGGCGAACCGCATTCCGGCCATCGCTTCAGCCACTCAAACATTCGGATACGGCCCGGAATGGCCAGTGCTGCGCCAAGCGGACAGAGGTACCGGCAATAGAAGCGTTCGATGAACAATCCAGCGCCCAGCAGCACCGTTGCAAAAAGCAGGAAGGGCCACTGCCGCGCGAATTTAAGAATGATGACTGTCTTGAACGGCTCGACTTCCGAGGCAGTTTCGGCAAGCGCCATCGAATAGAACGACAAGCCGAAAAGACCGAGGAAGATGATGTATTTGACCGGCCACAGGCGCTCATGCAGACCCCAGGGCAGCCTTACCTGAGGGGCTTTCAGCTTCTTGGCGACGGCATTCGTGAGTTCCTGCAACGCTCCGAAAGGGCATAGCCAGCCGCAGAAGGGGCCGCGTCCCCAAAACAGAAGCCCCGCGGCCACCGACGCCCAGAGAATGAAGACAAGCGGCGCTGCAAGAAAGAACTCCCAGCTGAATCCTGTTACAAGCGAGTTGGCAAAGGTCAGGACATTTACGACGGACAGCTGGGCATTGGCATACCAGCCAAACCAGACCAGCGTGAACAGCAGATAGACGTTGCGCACCCATGCGAAGAACTTCGGGCGCTGCACCATCCAGTCCTGGAAGAAGAAGATGGCGGTCAGGACCAAGAGTGCGCCGATCGTAATGGCGATTGAGCCGCGGTTCATTTGCCAGATGCTGATCCAGAGAGCTTGGTCCGCGCCGTCATCTTCGGCTGCCGCCGAGGGCCGATCTGTGGGTGCTGCGACTGGAACGGATGGCTGGGGTGCGCGCTCGATGGAGACGTAGCCGTCGGGCAGCGTATAGCCCAGATTGTAAGGCAAAACGGCTTTGTCACGGCCGCGGGCGCTGCGTTGGACGAGCAGTTGGAGCTCAAACGGTGCGGTCACGTCGAAGGGGAAGTCGCTCGGAACAACAAACAGCGCAATCTCGCGCAGCCGTGGCGCTCCCTCGGCGGCAAGCGATGGTATTCGTGTGTGATCACGATCGTGAAACCGCAGCCCCTGACTGTCCTGTAGCAGTTCGATCCGATCGAAGATGCCGCCGCGGACATAGCCCGAACCCTTGAAGGAATAAGCGCCATCGCCGGCAACGATCAGCGCGGACTGGCCGGGTTTCAGCCTACCACGCAAGCGCTGGAAGCCGGTGTCGCCGAGCAGGCTCCGGCCAATTGCCGGGACACTGACTGGCGCGACAAAAAGGTCGATAAAACGGTTTTCCGGCGTGGGATCTTCAGAATGCGCGGCGGCTTCAGGTTGTTTGGCGGTCAGAAAAGCCTGCGAAACTTCGCCTACCGTGAGACGCAGGCTGCGCACTGAACCGTCGCCGATCAAGGTCTGCCAGTTGCGAGTTCCGGACTTTGCCTCATCGACCTTCCGGGTCTCGACGACATTGCGCGCCGCACTTTGCGCAGCACTGCCGTCGAGGCGGTGGCTGCGGATGAGCTTGACTGCTGATCGCACGACGCTGTCGCCCATCACCAGGACGGTAACGGTGGCGCCGCTGACGATATCGACCTGGGGCGGCCTGTCTTGTCCAGCCGCCACGCGCCCGAGATCCTTGCCGATGATCGAATTCAACGCGGAAACGACCTTCGCCTGCGGTATGCCGATCAGGACGATCGGCTCCTTGTGATCGACGAGCTTGATGCCTCTGACGACGCCGGTCGGGTCGATGCCGACGATAATGTGGATCGGCTTGCCGGAATAGCCTGTGGACGCCGTAAAGTCGGAATTGAGGTAGGCATAACCCACGATATCGTTGCCGCGCAATACCGGAGCGATCGGCGGCTCGCCCTGAATCGCACCGAACCGATCGGCGCCTGCGAAAAGCTCTGACGGCTGCACCTTCGGCAAATAGGCTGACAGTTGCTGTCCGCAAAAAGCCGGCACGGCAGAAAGAAGAGACAGGCACAGAGCCATAAGCCATCGGACGATGTGCTGGTGGGAGCATCTGGAAATCGGAGAAGACATGGCGCCGGTGCTGCCTGCAGAATCTTGGTGATCAGTTGGCTGCAACCTAATCACCTGACGGCATCACTCTTTGATGAAGGTCAAACTCTCGGATTTTCGCTCCTGCTAATGCAGATCGCGGAGACAGCCGTCTTAAGGCGCCTTTTGCGGGGCAACAGGAGAAACATGCCAATGCAGAGATTGAGGGACGAGCCGAAAACCATTCAATCGATGCAGGATCTGCTGACGACCGCGCGGTCGATGGAGCAGGAAGCCGTTGCCGGCTATCAGGCATTGTCCGAACGCATGGTCAGGGAAGGAAGGGCCGAGCTTGCTTCAGTTTTCGATCGGCTCGTCGCCGAGGAGCAGGACCATCTCGCCATGGTCGAGCAATGGTCAGCCCAAACCGGTATTGCCTGCGAGACGGAGGCTTTGCCAGATCAGGTTAGCCTCTTTGACGACGAAGGTGCGGGTGTTGTCGCGCCGCAAATGCTTAGCGCCTGTCGGACCTTTTCGATCGCGGTGCGCAATGAGGAGCGCGCCTTCGTGTTCTGGACCTATGTCGCCGCCCACGCCCCGACGCCGGAGATGCGATCAGCCGCCGAGCGCATGGCGCGGGAAGAACTCGGACATGTCGCAACACTTCGTCAGGAACGGCGCCGCGCTTTTCATGCTCTCAGGCACTCGGAAGCAACCATCGTTAGAAGCATCGCGTTTCTGGAGGACCGGCTGACCGGCTCTCTCGATGGTCAGTTTTCGACAGTGGAGACGGCGGATATGGCTGAAGTTATTGCGCTGGCGCGGCAGGCTCGGGCACGTGCTGACGCTGTCCGGTCCTGGCCATTTGCGGGTCCGATGACGGTTGCCGTGCAGCAAAATGACGAAGTGCCGAACCTTCGCGGACTAAGCGAACTCCTGCTTGACTGTTATCTCGACCTTGCCGAGAGCTGCAGGGATCAGCCGGGGCGCAATCTAGCGCAGAAGTTCGCAGGAGAACTTATTCACTGTCTGTCTGTCGTGGGGCGCCTAGAGACGCGATCACGACGCGACCGGAAAGAGGATCCAGTATGCAGATAACGCGCGATGACAATGGCGATTTCGTTCTGAATCCCGCAGAGCTTTCCTCGCGGTTCGGTCTCTCTGGAGCGGAGTTCAAGCGAAAACTGCAGATGGAACTGGTTGCAAGTACCGTGGAAATTGGAGAAGGCGAGGATGCAGGTTTTCGGCGGTTGAGCCTTAGGATCGGCAACCGCATTTGGTGCGCAATCCTCGACAAGTCCTATACCGTCATTTCCGAAGAAATGACCTTTGCCCGGGCTGGCACGATGAAAAGGGCCAGGCGCCGGAACCTTGCGTAAAAGCAGCGGTTCGCCAGCTATTGCCGTTCATTGTTCGATCCTGCTGTCTCGTTAGGGGCAGGGTCTGCAATCCCCCTTTTGAAGGCCTTGATCCCCTGTGCGACGTCGCCCATCAACGTCGGGATCTTGCCTCGACCGAAGAGCAGCAGAACGATCACCATTACAATCAGCCAATGCCATACACTCAACGAACCCATTGCAATACTCCTTATTTTAGGCAATTAAGCCGTCCTCCAGGCCGTTGAGCAAAAGCCTATGCCGTTCAGAAGGTGGACTGTTTGACATATCTCAACAACGCACTCGAATAGCTCGGCGCGCTCATTCTTTCGGGAGTTTTTTGCTCAGAGCGTGGTCAGCGACTGACACGCTGAATCTCACAGACCCTAGGTCGGTCAGAACGTGCCGCTGTCAGGTAAAAAAGCCGGCGGTCAAGCTGGCTGAAAACAGCATAAGCACAGCGGAACTGCATCGGCGCACGAGCATCGGCAACGTTTCTTGCCCTCCAATCACTAGCTTGCCAAGTGCAAGCCAGAGCGCCGAGGCTGCCGCGACAACAAAGGCGATAGTCATGAGATGTGGGATTTGCGTCGAAATGCCGGCCGTGGGGACCATCGCCAACCCGATGATGATCGCCTTCGGATTGAGCAGCGTCGTCATCAGGACATGACGAGCCGAGACGTCGGTGGCCGATATCGGACCAGGCGCGAACCACAATCGGAAGGCAAGATACAAAACCCAGGCCGCAGAGACCAATTTGAGGGCCGCGGCGATCTGCGGATGGGAATGCAGGAAGGCTCCTGCAAAGACTGCAAGCAAAACCACCACCATCAGGTAGGCGGCAACGACAGTGGTCGCGAGAATTGCGAGTTCCCGCACTCCCCGTCGGTGGGCAGCGAGCGCAAGAAGCGTATTGGTTGGGCCGGGCATTGCAAGAAGTGCAAATGCACCGGCGGCCATCGAAAGTTGTGTCATGTTTTGCCCGTCAATCTGAACAGGTCTATTTGATGGGCAATAGGAGGCGCCGCCTTGACGAAGGTCAAGATCTTGCTCTCCCATGGAACTTTTCTGCCGTTTCGTTGTTGTGCCAGGCGTTGAGGATTCTTGCGCCATGCCCCAGCTCATTCGGTTTATCATCGTCAGAATGACCATCGGCTTCCTCATAGGGAGCGCAGTGGGTTCGATTCTTTGGACAACAGCATTTTCAGATTCAACAGCCTCGTTAGGCTTGGTGGAGCACTATGTGGCCCAGGCCCTCTTCATTTTCTCTTTTGGCGATACGATCGCACTCGGATATCTCGGCACGGCGCTGATGATGGAATCGGAATAACCCGCAAGAGACACCGAAGTCATCTTATTGATTTTGATCTTCCTCAAAGACATCGCTCTGTGTTGCGGCGATATTTGCCGAGTACCGGCACATCCAATGCCGCGACGAAGCGCCCCTCGAGCGCTTATCCATCAAGCGAGAGGTATTGCGATGTCTTTAAAGTTCGTTACAGCCTTCCTGCGCTCTTCTGGCGAGAACGCCATGATCATCCTTGAGGAGGCCGGAAGCAATCAGATTGCCGTCGTCGAAAAAGAGGCGCTCCTCAATGTTGCCTCTCCACCGCGGGCGGACGAGACGCGGCTGCAGGAAAATATCGAGCTCTTCTGCGACATCGTTCGCGCAAAGCATCGCGTCAAGGATGTTGCGTCTGATGGCCGTATCTATGTTTCTGCCGGCGATGTCTCGGAGTGGAACTCAAATCGTGACCATCGGCACTGACTTTGCTGCCTGCCGTGCAACCGCACGGTTTCACTCCACGGTATAGCCTTTTTCCTCTGGGGATTTGGCTGAGACGAGCTGAAGGTGATGCGACCGCTTGCGAATGCGATACCTGCTGTTGCAGGTTTCCTTCGAGCGAGAGGAAAACTGCGCCGGAGAAGACGGCCAATGCCGGCGCCAGCCTCGCACGTCGTCTGCGGTGATAACGATGTCCTGATTGACGATCGGCATCTGCATACGATTGACGGCAATCTCGCAGAAGGTACCGACGTGCTCCAGGAAACGCGCTTCGCTGGCGCGCGGCGGGGAGGCGACGTTCAGTATGGCGCGGCGCGTCACCAAGACGGTCCGGCATTGTGAGCCGACCTGCAAAATGATGCATCCAGACTTCTCGTCCGCGTCCAATCCGGCTGCTACGATGCCATATTCCATGACCTGCTACTCCCTTCTTGCAGTGCGTAACATCCACTCACGACCGTTGGCCCGGCACGAACCTTCTTTGATGATCGTCGCGCCGGCTATTCGCTGAGGCACGATTGGCATGTGACGGCGAACGGAACCGCTTCAAGACGCGCTTCCGAAATCGGCGATCCACACTTTACGCAGATGCCGAAGGTTCCGTTCTCCAGGCGTAGCAAGGCGGCGTTGATTGCGCGCACCTCTTCCTGCCCCGCACGTCCAAAGCCCTCGAGCACATCGTTGTTTTCGAGCTCGACGGCACGGTCCTCGTCGTCGGCATCCTTTCGCCGCCCCAGATCGCTATCAACGAGATGCAGGCGCCGGTCCAGATCTTCCAATCGGCGCCGCAGAATCTTTTCAAATTTCTCTTTTTGCATCCTGGTTCTCCAGACTCTTCCTCTCCCGATCATAGTTAGGGCGATTTCGGGCGAGTCATCTTGATCTACGTCAATATTCAAAAACAGAGGTTTTGAGGTGCGACACCAGAGACCGACCATTTCGCCGAAACGCCGATGCCGAAGGAACGCGGCAGTCGTCAAACGCATCAATGAAAGACATCGCCTCGCCCGATAGCGCCATCCCGGACGTGGTCATCGCAATCACGGTGTCACGGCGACGTGCCGTAAAGTCGCGGGTCATTGATCGAGCTCCAGATCTCATTGCGTGCTCTTAGCGTTACAAGCCAAAGAGAGCCGGTCTTTGCTCCGGTGCAGACTTCCCGGATCATCGCGGCTGCTCCGCTTTGCGGCCGCGATCGCACTGCCGTGAGCGATCGCCTGCAGAAATTGCGATCCTACCTGCGCCTGCATGGCCAGATCTTCAAACAGCAACGCGGCCTCATTGATGACCCCATCATCGGAACCCGTCGACACCTCACCGAAATCGCGCAGCAATTCGGTGAGCTTTATGATCTTGTCCCTTTGCCTGATGGCAGCTTTCAGCAGTTCCTCGGTGGCGACCGCCTTTTCCCGGCGCTCAAGCCCCTCGAGCACGTCATCGATCACGTCGCGGCACCTGCAATCCAGAGCGCTCGTGCGAATAATCGCGCGGATCTGGTGGATGACAGCCTGGACATTCGCTCCCGCTAGAATGGAATTGGAATCGCTCATTGGGGCACTCCCATGGTAGCGTTGCGGTTGCGGGCGATCCATTCCGCGCCGGCGTGACCATGGTGAAAGCCATTCGACAAGGGTACGGCCGGATAGGCCATTCGCAGGCGAAGCGCCGCCTCGTCGGGATCGATCCTGTCTTTTGTCAGATCGAGGAAGATCTCGGCGACCTCGACCATATCGCAGACCTGCGGCGACAGCCGCAGCACCGACACGCCGAGCGCATCGAGATCAGTGTTCGTCTGCAGCAGCGCCTGACACGTATAGGAAACGGTTTGAACGCCATTCAGCGCCAGAAACGGTTGGTTCGACATCGTCTTTACCGTCAAACCGTCAGGCTCTTCGCCACAGACGAACTGACAATTGTCCTTGATCCTGCCTTTTGTCCTTGCATGCGCGCAGCGCGCCGACACGGCAAGCGGAAGACGGCCAAATGCGAAAAGCTCGAAGGCGAGTTCCGGGCAATCCGCGGCGATCGCCTTGACGGACATCGCCGGCAATTCCGGCGGTAGGCATATTGTCGATGCTCCGTTTTTTGCAAGGAATCGCGCCGCCGGGCCGTTATAGACGTTCACCAGTGGCCCGACGGCGTAGTTGTGGCCCTTGAGCAGATTGAGTGCCGACAGGTCGTTGGCTTCGATGACGTGGCCGCCGTCACGGATGAGATCGCGCTGATATTGGCTTTCGCGATCGAGCGTGATGAGGGCGAGCGTTGAAAGCCTGACGGACTTACCTGCAGCTTTCAGCCGATCGACGACATCTGCAAAAACCAGTTCGGTGATGTGCAGCCGTTTCGAGCAAACCGTTTCACCGATGACGACCGTATCGACCGGCGCTTCGTCGGCGATCCGGAAATAGAAATCGCGCCAGCGATCGGCGTCCCAGAGATAGTAGACGGGACCGAGGACAAGCGCCGTTGAACGATCTGTCACTTCATTATCTCCACCGTTTCTCATAGGCGCCATGCGTGGTTTTCTGACCCTCGCTTAAACTCCGCAGACGGGCCAGCAGGCGCGATCGTTCGGCCGGGGCAGCATCGACCGCGGCGCGAAGCGTCGAAACCACTTCGCCGACATAGGCTTTGCCGCGCTGCCGCCCTTCGATTTTGAGGGCGCAAACGCCTGCTGCTCTCAGCGCATCGATCTCATCCATGATGTCGAGCGACGTGGGATCCTCAAACGCGTAGCCTTGCCTGTCTGCAATGTCGAAACGGCCCTTGCATAAGGTCGGATATCCCGCAGGCTCGTTGGGCCCGAAGCGATTGATGGTAAAATCGCCAAGCTCGGAGACGAGACCACCCGCTCCTGACGGTAGCGCACCTGGCTGGCCGGCGAGCAGACGCCCTGCATGTTCGGCGACTTTCCCGCGGCATAGGATGACAGGGCACAACGTCCTTCCGCCATGACGCAGAGGCCGCCAAAGACGAAGACCTCCAGTTCACATTTGATCTTGCTCCCAAGCCGGGCGATATCGGGAATTGTCAGCGTGCGCGGCAGTACGACGCGTGCTGCGTTGAACATGTCTGCGAGGAAGGCGATCGCATCCGCATTTGACGCAGATGCCTGCACGGAAACATGCAGGCGCTGTTGGGAATGGCGTTCCGCGACATAGGCCATCAGGCCGAAATCAGCCAGGATAAGTGCATCCGCCCCGATCGCCACGGCGTCATCGGCGGCTGAATACCAGAGCTTTTCGCGGCCCGCCGTCATGAAGGTGTTGAGGGCCACGAAGGTGCGGACGCCTTTGGTCCGGGCATATGAGATTGACGCGGCAAGTTCCTCCCGCGTGAAATTCAAGCCCGGGAAATTGCGGGCGTTGGTTTCGTCGCGAAAACCGCAATAGACGGCATCGGCGCCAGCGTCGACGGCTTCCCGGAAGGCTGCCGGGGTGCCCGCAGGACAAATCAGTTCCACGAGAGCCCCTCCGACATCAAGGCCTGTTTCCGGATCGAGACCATCAATGACTTCAGCATCGGGTGAACAGGTCCGCCGGCCCTGGCAATGATTTCGGTGATGTCGATATCGCAGTCGTCGAGAGCGTTTCGAAGGGCAAGGACGCTTTCCATATCGCCCGTTACCGTCAGGCGGCGCGAAAAAAACACCGCGTCGCCATCGACGCGCCCCTCGGCCAGCGCCAGCAAGAGCGTCAACGGGCCTTCGACCGTCGCATCCGCCGCAATCGGCCGCCTTTTTCGGAACGCCTTTATCGTCTTGCGGGCCGGATCGACCAGAAAGGAAAAAGGCAAATCTATCGGAACAAACGCAAATCGCATCTCCTTGAAGGCTCCCAGCCGATCAAAGAGTCCTGGATGTCGTTCGAGGATCTGTCTTAGTAGGAAAGCCGAGACGCCTTGAGCAAGCGGTAACGGAACCGGGTGCAAGGAAGTTATCAGCCGTGGTCGAAATAACATGCGCGCCTCATTGGTAGCGGAAACCGGTTTAGTCCCGACTGATCGGCCGGTATTTGTGCCATCTCAAAGACAGACCGGATTTTTTTACCGATGGCAGGCGGATGAGTATTCGCACCGCTCCCGTTGCCGCATTTCCAGACCTCCAAAGCTTTGCCCTCGACCTTGAGGGGCGCAACCTGCTTCGGCGGATCAGCGAGCCGGTCTCGCTCGTCCACGAAATGGCGGAGATCCACCGAAGGTCCATCGAACAAAACGGCCCGGCCTTGCTGTTCGAGACGCCGATCGATGCCTCCGGCCGGAGGAAGGATATTCCTGTTCTCGTCAATCTCTTCGGCACTCGGGAAAGGATTGAGCTCGGCTTCGGGCTCCAGGCCGGAGGCCTGGCAAATCTTGCGGATATGCTGGGCGAACTGCATCGGCCGACACCGCCGAAGACCATCCGGGAGGCCTGGGACAAGCTGCCGCTTGTGCGCGCGGCAATGTCGATGCGGCCCAAGCGCCAGGCAAGGTCGCCGGCGCAAGCGATGATACGCATGGGAGAGGAGGTGGATCTTTCGCTGCTTCCGATCCAATGGTGCTGGCCGGGCGAGCCGGCGCCACTCGTCACCTGGCCGATGGTGATCACGCGTTGCCCAGATGATCCGTCCGATATCAATGTCGGAATATACCGGATGCAGGTAAGTGATCGACGATCACTCATAATGCGTTGGCTGGATCATCGCGGCGGAGCAAAACATCATCGAGCCTGGCAGCGCAAAGGCCTGGATATGCCCGTCACGATCGCGATCGGTGCGGACCCCGTCAGCATTCTTTCGGCGGTCATGCCCCTACCCGAAGGCGTGAGCGAGATCAATTTTGCGGGCCTGCTGCGGTCCGCTAGGACAGAGGTGACCCCCGCCTTGACGGTCTCGATGCCAATTCCAACCAATGCGGAGATTATTGTCGAGGGCACGGTGTCGGCCACGGAGCGCGCGCCCGAGGGACCTTACGGCGATCACTCAGGTTACTACAACAGCATCGAGCCTTTCCCGGTGATGACCGTCTCGGCAATGACAAGCCGGCAAAAACCCTTCTATCTCTCCACATTCACCGGCCGCCCGCCCGATGAACCGTCGCGACTTGGAGAGGTGATGACCGACCTCTTCGTGCCGATCGTCAAACGGCAGTTTCCGGAAATATGCGATTTATGGCTGCCGCCGGAGGCCTGTTCGTATCGGGCGATCGTTGTCTCGATCGACAAGCGTTACCCGGGTCAGGCCAAGAGGATTATGATGGGTCTCTGGTCGATGCTGCCGCAATTCAACTACACGAAGCTCATCATCGTGGTCGATCCTGACATCAACGTCCGCAACTGGGCCGACGTCATCTGGGCCTTGTCGACCCGCTTCGACGCCGGCCGTGATCTGACGGTCATCGAAAACACGCCGATCGATTATCTTGATTTTGCTTCGCCGCGACCAGGCTTGGGCGCCAAGATGGGCTGCGATGCAACCAACAAAATCGGGTCGGAGACGGAGCGCGACTGGGGGCGTGTCTTATCGATATCGCCTGACGTTTCGGCCCGCGCCGATGCCATTTGGGAAAGGATGAAGCGTGATTTATGACCCCCGGACGGCGCCACGCGTGGTGTTGTCGATCACCGGCGCTTCGGGCGCGATCTTTGGTGTCGCAATCGCCGACAAGCTCATTGCACTCGGCATCGATGTTCACCTCGTTGTCTCGGCAGCAGGGCAGCGCACGCTTGCCCATGAGATCGGCACAGGTGCCTATGGCAAGCTTCTGCTCAAGGTACACAAGGCCTATGAGGGCGCCGACATCGGAGCGGCCATCGCCAGCGGCTCGTTTCCCGTCCATGGCATGATCGTCGCGCCGTGCTCTATGCGGACACTGGCAGGGATCGCAGCCGGTCTCTCAGACAACCTGATCATACGCGCAGCCGACGTGCAGCTCAAAGAGCGGAGGAAGCTGGTCCTGTTGGCGCGCGAGACACCGCTTCACCTCGGTCACTTGCGCAACATGGTGGCCGTCACCGAATGTGGCGGCATCATCATGCCGCCGGTCCCGGCCTTCTATCAGAAGCCGGAAACGATCGCGCATGTCGTGGATCACATTGCTTCACGAGCAATCGACCAGCTGGCATTGCCGATCCGGCCTCTTGCCCAGAGCTGGCAGGGAGAACAGGCTGCCGGCTCTGGCTGCGCTTAGCCAAGCAGCGAAAGCGGATCGGCTCCGAACAGATAGCTATGGCCGCCCATCAGCAACGACGCCGTCAATGCAGCTGTGGCCAATGCTGCCACGCCGAGACGCATGTCGATGCGCGGCCTCATCTGCCATGTCAAAGCGCCAAGCAGCGGCACATTTGATGTGCCCGACGCAACCGTTGCCCAGCCGTCGCCAAGACGGCGCCGGGCGCGTCTTTCCGCTATCGGGATGCTCGTGATGGCAAAGAGTGCAAATCCGCCGAATAGCAGCAATGAGCGCAGGTCACCATTGACAATCACGTGCCCGACCGCCCAGAGAAAAAATCCCCATAGGACCGGATGTCTTGTGATGCTGACGATCGCACCAGGCGTCGATCCGCGCGCCAAGGAGATCGATAAGGGATTGTCGCTCAAGAGTCCGGCAATCACCAGAAAAATACCCAGCGGAGCCAGGGCGAAAGCTACCATTGTCTGCCAAGGTTGAAAATCCCAAAGCGGGATGTAGTCCAGCATCAGCGCGGCGTGAAAAACCCAGACGAGAACCGCCGTTGAGACGGTGGAATAGATAACGAGGTAGGCCGCCCTTCCGACGATGCCGATGATGCGCGAGCGCAGAGCCGGGATCGCCGGTATCGAATGTAGCACGATGAAGACTGCAAATGCGGCTGCGAATCCCTGCACGTTCAACCCCCATTTTGATGTCGACCCGCTCCTCTATACGATCTTGAGCAATCGCTTCATTGCGAAATCTCAAAAGCAGTGCCTGGCTTCTTATTTGCGTTCGAACAAAGAACGGCGCGATTGACGACCATAAAGGTGAGTACCGTCCCGTTGGGCGGGTGGAGCCGCCGCCGGTTCCATCATCTCGCCCAGGCCATGATACCGGTCGCTGCGGCAGGCCTGTTCTGCGGACTCCTGTCGATGACCATCACCCAATTGTGCATTGATGGCCTATCGATCCCGATGGTCGACGAGGCCCGCTGCATGATTGTTGGCGCGGCGGGATCGTGGTCCCTTAATCTCGCCTACAGCATCGCCGGACGCTACAGCCCGTCGTGCTTGGCCAAGTTCGCGGTCTCAGCGGCACGGTTGTTGCACGTGCGCGGTTTTGGGCGCTCTTTTTCCTCGGCTGAGTACATCCGGGGCTACGGCCGGCCGGCAATCGTTGTCACTTTGTCGACAATGGTTGCCGAGCCTCTGAGGTTCTCGACGAGAACTTTTATGGCTTTGCGATGGAGTTCTGTCTCGACGCTGCCCGTGAGTATGACGTTGCCGTCCTGAACGGCCACATCAATTTGCTCCTGCGGAAGACTCAGATCATTCTTCAACCGTGTCGCGACAGCAAGGCGCAACGCATCCTCGCCGCGCGGAATGAAATCGGGCAGGCCTGCAACGACCGCTCTGAGAAGGTCGCGGCGGCTGACGATCCCGACAACCCTGCCATCCGAGACGACCGGCACGCGCTTGATGGAATGCAGCGCCATGAGACCGGCGATTTCGCCAAGAGGCGCCGCTGGCCTCACAGATACGACGTCGGTGGACATGACGTCTTCGACCCGCCAGCTATTGCCGTGGACATAGTCGCGAAGCGCGTCAACCGTGCCTGCATCATCGGCTGCCCTCAGGTCCAGTTCCTTTCGGCGCAGCATGTCGCCTTCAGTGATAATCCCGCGCAAGCTTCCGTCGTCGCCGACGACCGGCAGCCCGCTGACATCGGCAGCGATCATTGTTTCGATAGCTTTGCGGATGCTGGCCGTCAGGCTGACCGTAGCCACGGCCCTCGTCATTATGTCTTTGGCTTGCATGGTGGCTCCTTGCCGTTGCTGCCGGTACCATCGGGATATCCTGAGACAAAAAGCCTATCGCGGCGCGTCCAGGGCTGAATTGATCGGGATCAAGGACTTCGGCTTTTTCGCGCGGCAGGTGCCGATCAGAGACTTCTGATGCGGGCGACGCGGGGCAAAATCTATTCACGGCCGCCGTCTGCGAGAATCAATAGCTTTCGGTAGTCGCAGACGAGCAGTTTTTGACGGCCACCTTCAACAAGGCCCTTGGCTTCCCAGGCGCTCAGAATTCTTGAGACCGTGTGCAGTGTCGTTCCCGTCATTTCGGCGATATCCTGGCGAGAAATCGGAAAGTCGATACGAATGCCGTCACCCTCCTGTTTCCCTGCCTGCTTGGAAAGCCTCAGGACAGCATGGGCGACGCGTCTTTCCACCTCCTCTGTCGACATTTCGCGGATCCGCGTATGAGCCTCTTCGAGACGTTGACCGATGGTTTGCATCGCGGTAACCGCCAGGCGCGGGTTTTGCTCGACGAATTGCGGCCAAAGATCGGTTGGCCACGAAAGCGTCAGGCTCTCGGCGGCGGCAATTGCGGTGCCTGGATAGTCGGAACGCTGCAAGGCTCTGGCAAAACCGAACAAATCGCCCGGGTGAACAACCCGGACGATGATCTGCTGGCCATCTGCGGTAATTTGCGTAACCTTTAATCTGCCATGCAGGAGCAGGAAGAAAAATCTGGCAGGCGCCCCTTGCTCGAAGACGGCATCGCCCTGTGCGACACGCCGTGAAACCGCATGCTCCACCATCGCGTCGAGATCGGAATCCGTCATTCGATCGAACAATGGCAGTGATTTCAATACGGCGCGATCAATCTTCATGCCGGAGGTCCTTCATCGGGGGGGACGGCGTTCATCGAAAAAGCGGTCAAGCCGATCACTCGCCTGATCCAGTCTTTCGCCGCCTCAAAGGGAGTTGGCTGGCGAACGAGGCGGAAGCCGAGATTGTCCGGCGGGCTGCCGACAGAGCAGCCGCCGCCTTTTGGAATGCGGACAAAACTGCTCATTGGTGCTCTATGTTTGCCGGAGGCAATCAGGATACCGCAGCGCGATGGATCAGCCTCTTGGGCTGCTTCTTGAACGCCAGCATCAATACGCTTGCTGCAGCTGCGCGTCCATTCCCAAATGTTACCACCAAAGTCAGCCAACCCGTATTCGCTGACGCCAAACGATCCGCGGATCTGGGGGAGGGGATCCTTGGAGGCGGAACGGCGCGCCTCGCGTTCGTAGTCTGCAAGCCAGCGTATGGCGGGATTCTTATCATTGCTTGAAACACCGAGCGCGTCGTCGGGAAAGCGGCTTCCGGCGGCAAAGGCCAGTTGCTGATCCGTCGGAAGATCCCATGAGTCTCCGGTGCTTTCGGAAAGCCACGCTGCATAGCGCACGGCATCATCATAGCTGACACCGATAACAGGTGTGTCGCCCGGCGCGGCCGGTCCTTCGCTCTCCGCTGCGGTGCAGGTTTCATCTTGGACGCAGCGGTCGTATTCGGCATGCGAGACCTGATATTTCATGATCGTCAGCGGGGTTTCAGTCGTCACAAGGAAACGCGGCGCATCGACGGCGAGCCCGGCGCGGAAATACTCCCCATGGTCCCGGTAATCGAACGACCGGGGTGCCACGGTAATCACATCCGGACGGGCGACCTGATCCTGGTGGCTGCGCAAGGCGACGAGGCCGGACTGAACGGCGACCGCAGCCAGCATGACCGCCAACAACGCGAGCGGTATGGCGACGGAAATCTCCGAAATCTGATCATCGACTTCGTCTAGTATCACGGCCGCTACGCGTTTGAAGGCGCCTCACATTGAGTTTTAGCGAGCAGGCCAACAGCTTGGTCCACTCGCCGGCTTGAGCTGGCCAGATCAGCTGGCCGATGGCGACTTGACCGAAGTCATCAGATCATCGTTCCAATCGCCGGTGACCTTGAAGTGAGCCGCAGCTCCAAGCTCGAAGGCTTCGATCAGGTTGTGGTTGACGTAGGCATAGATGCCGGGCTGCTCGAAGGTGTAGTAGGCTGCGCCGGCTGTGCCGCCGGGAATGAACCAGGTCTCCTGATCCCGGTCCGGCACATTGATAAACTTGCCCGTCGCCCAGACGTATTCGCCGTGACCGCCGATGAGGTGCGGCCGGGTATCGCGGTTGGCCTGCGAGTGAACGATGAGAACGCGCTCGCCGACTGCAGCCGTCAGAGCGTTCTCACCGGTGAGCGCGCCAACGGCGCCGTTGAAGACGACATGCGTCGGTGTCAAGGTGCGCATGACGGCGATGGTCTCTTCATAGGCCTCGCCGGGACTGTCATATTTCTTGAACTCGCCCTTTTCGTCGCGCGGAACATAAAAGTCCTGCTCACCGACATAGTAGACCTTGTCATAGACAAGTTCCTTGCCATGGCCGTCTGTCAGACCTTCGCGCGGCAGCACCATGATCGCGCCGTTCATACCGGACGCAACGTGCCACGGCACCATGCCGGGAGGGGCGCAGTGATAGACGAAGACGCCGGCCTTGGTCGCCTTGAAGCGCAGTACGGTACTCTCACCCGGGTTGACGATCGTCAGCGCCCCACCGCCGAGCGCGCCGGTTGCCGAATGAAAGTCGATATTGTGCTGCATCGAGTTCGTCTCGGGATTGACGAGCGTGACTTCGACGTAATCGTGCTGGTGCACGACGATGAGCGGACCAGGAACCGATCCATCAAAGGTCATGGCATTGACTTCAGTGCCTTTACCGTCGATCACGAGCTTCTTTTCCTCGATCGTCAGCGTGACTTCGATGACTTTCGGTCCGCCTTCTGCCTTTTGCGTATGTGCGTGGACGAAAGGTGGCTTCATGAGCTCCAATTTCTGGCGTGGAAGGGCTGCGATGTCGGCGGCGCTCAGCTTCTTGGCGAGGGCGGCAGGAGAGCCATTCGCCGCCGTCGATGCGAGGATGGGGGTCAGCGCTCCGGCGACAGCAGCACCCGTCAGCATCGTGCGCCGGGTCATTTGAAATGTGTTTGTCATCATCCTTCTCCTGAAGTCGAACACGGAGCAAAAACCGCCCGGTCACAAAACGTTCTAGAAGAATTGTGTGGAATCTCTTTGATTTGGAGCAAATTCGATCTTTGCGGGAGCACAAAGTCGAGGCGCTGCTCTTTGCGTATTGTCAACGACTGCTTCGTCCGATGCGACCATTACTGAGGGGTCAATTCGGAGATCTTAACCATGCAAAATACGTCAGCAGCCGAACCGGCCAAGCGCATTCCAAGAGGAATGTGGACGTCCGGATCGGTGCTCTTTTCTTACGGCTTCCGGCCCTTCTTCCTCGGCGCAGCCGGTTGGTCTGTTCTCTGCATCGGGCTCTGGGCGGCGTTTCTTTCCTCGGGCCCGGCGATTGCGCCGAACTACGGACCGGTCAATTGGCATGCCCATGAAATGCTCTTCGGGTTTGCCTCGGCGGTTCTTGCAGGCTTCCTGCTGACGGCGGTGCCGAATTGGACCGGCCGCTTGCCGGTTTCGGGACGGCCGCTTGTCGTTCTATTTGGGCTGTGGACGTCCGGGCGGGTAGCCATCCTTTTGTCGGACACAATCGGCTTGCTCCCCGCTGCCGTCGCCGATAGCCTTTTCCTGCCGGCAATGCTGATCATCTGCACTCGTGAAGTGATCGCCGGTCGGAAGTGGAAGGACTTGAAAGTTTTAAGCGGCCTTGCGGCGCTGTCTGCGGCAAACATCTGCTTCCACATCCTGGTCATTGAAGGCGTGAGGCCGGAGCTTCCGGTCCGCCTGGCTCTTGGTGCTTACGTCGCATTGATTACGATCGTTGGCGGACGGATCCTCCCAAGCTTTACTCGCAACTGGCTCAACCAGTTCGGCCGAACCGACTTTCCCGTCCCCTACAATCGTTTCGACGCGGCGGCAATCATCGTCGGCGTCGTTGCGCTGGCATCTTGGACGATCGCACCGGCGTCAGTCCCAACCGGTGGCCTCAGCGCCACAGCTGCTGTTATCAATCTCATCCGGCTTTGCCGCTGGCGCGGCTGGACGACACGCCGGGAGGCCATCCTCTCGGTGCTTCACCTCGCCTACCTCTTCGTGCCCTTCGGTTTCGGGATGATCGCCTTCGGATCATTGGGCCTCAGTCAAGTGTCAATCCTTCATACGCTCGCGATCGGCGTGGTGGCTCTCATGATGCTCGCTGTGATGACGCGTGCAACGCGGGGACATACGGGCCGCAAGCTCAAGGCAAGCGCTCTTACGACGACGTCCTATGCTGTCCTTGCGATCGTTGCAGTCGTGAGGCCCGCCGCCGAACTCGTGCCGGCATACACCTATGAAATCCTGATGGTCGCCGCTCTGGGATGGATAATGGCCTTCGCACTCTTCCTGGCCGAACACGCACCCTTTCTTTGCAGGAAGACAAAATCATTGCGCTGACAAAGACGCCGGAACATCATACCCGATGCTCCGCCTTCCAATGTATAAGGCCGGGCGTTCAGGCCCGGCCTTCAAAGCAGTGGTTCAAGCCACCAGCTTGCCGATCATATCCGGCGACCACGGCGGCTCGTAGACCAAGTCAACCGTTATCCGCCCAATGCCCGGGATTGTGCCAAGGCGTTCGCGGACAGCGTCCGCAATGAAAGCCGAAGCCGGACAGGCGCGTGTGGTTGTCGTCATTGCGATCCTTACCGCTGCGTCCGGTTTGATTTCGACCAGATAGATCAAGCCCAGCTCGACGATGTCGGTCCCGATTTCGGGATCTTGAATGGCCCGCAACGCGAGCAGAACGGCAGAAGCGGTAATCGGTTGAGGCGTAGTCATGCGACTCTCGCTGACGCGTTGACGCGGATCATGATGCGATACGTCGAGCCGCTCGCGTCGAAATTGCCAGCCCATTCATGGCCGCGCCTCCTCAGTTCATTGAACAGGAAGACCGGTTCGCGGGTGAGGAGCGCAAACAGGACTTCACCCGGGTTCATCGTTTCGATGCGGGCGAGGATCCGCTCCATGGGCTCGGGAGGCGGCAGATCCGTCAGGTCGAGGTTCCATTCCGGTTCCGGCCAGATATCTGGCGCCGGAGCATTGGCATTGTCGGCCGCGGCTGCAGCCGCCTTCGGCGTGAACACGATTTCCCAATCGTCTTGCGCAAGCTTAGTGCTGCAGTGCCTATATCCCCGCTCGCTCAGCTGGCGAATAAGAGGAATAGGCTCGAAGATCACGAGGAGACGGAGACTTTCATCCGGATGCAGCGATTCCACTGTTTCCATGATGACCTGAAACGGCATGCCGCCGTCCTTCAGGAGTTGTCTGACATCGAGTTCTCGAACTGGCATTGTCGTTACCTCTCTGAACTGATTTTGGCGATCAACAGACCGGGTTGTTGGAAGGGGCTGCTCTTGGCGACGGCATCGACATGGGCAAGGATACGAACCTGGAACAATTCGAAGATCAGGCCCCCAGAGCATATCAGGTGAGCAAAGGCCGAAATCTGGAAACCCGCATCGTTGTTTGCTGCGATGGATGCGGCGGCTGAAACGACAGCAAGGTAATATCCGGCGAGCCAAGACTTGGCGCGGCGGTCCTTGATCAGGTCTTGCAGCCGTGGCGTGGGGCGTCGGCCGAGCAGAGGACCGAAGGCTTCAAGCCAGGTCAGGAAGGGCACGATCTTTAACAACTGTGCCAGACCGAGCCCGGTTAGCCAGCCGAATACGAAAAGATAGACGATCGCGGCGCGGATACGGTCATCCGCATTGAGCGGCATGGAAATGACGAGGGCAGCCGTTGCCAGTGCAAGCAGCGCAAATGCCGGAATTGAACCAACGCTGTTGAGTTCCAGCGTTTTGCGCCGTCTCGTACGGTAGAGCCTGCGCATTTGCGTCACGTAGACTGCAATCGTTGCCAAGAACGCGACAGCCGACATGAACAGTAGCGGCTCGATCATCTCCCGGCGCGTAAAAAGGCAGGACAGGGTGGCGCCGAGCATCAGGACGGTGCAAGCGCCACCCGCCAGTACGGCCCGCGTTGTTGGCGTATCGGATGACAGCAGGAACATGCTCGTGAGCTTGTAAGTGACGCCGATGGCGGCAAGGCTCATCCATCCTCCGAGTCCAAAACCGGCATGCAAGGGCAGGGCGCGCAGGGCGAGGTCGACGATCAAGGGAGCATCCGTTGCCCCCGATAGCACCAGCGCCAAGCCAATACCCAGTATCACGGTCACGGCCAGGCAAATAATGCCGAGAAGAACAAATGGTGCGGCGCCATGAGCGCTGCGCCCGCGCCACAGTCCGGTAAACAGCACGGCACCTATGCCAAACAGGCCCGCGGCGAGCAGTGTGGTAGCGACCTGCATTGTCAAAGCGGCCGCTGACGATCCGTTCTTGATTGCGGCAAACCCGCAGATTAGTCCCGCAAGGCCGGCGACGATCGTGGCGAGGGCAGGGAGGTTGAAGCGTTCCGTGACCAGCCCCGCCCCCGTCAATACCGGTGCAAATTGCAACAATGCACCTATCATCAAAAGGCCGAGCCAGCCGATAGTCACGCAGTGCACGATGATGAGCGTGATGGGGTCACCGGTATCGACGGATGGTTTCCAAAGACCTGCCGCCAGCATCCCCTCTGCCAGAAGCAGAAAGATTAGCGCGGCAGCGAAATAGGACATGGTCCATCGCGAAAGTGTTGCACCGGGGATCATCGTCGCGCCCGCTTCATGCCTGTTAGTGGCTGCCGCAGCAGCAGTCGCACCCTGCATCCAGCCGAGCGATCTCCACGCGCCATACCGCCGGACCCTGCTCGAGATATTCCCAAGAGAACTTGCCAGGAAATTTGGTTTCGAGTTGATAGTGCAGCGGCGTGGGATCATGATCGCTGGTGATCAGCAGCGAACCGCCTGGCGCAAGCGCATCGAGAGTGTTGAAAATGCGCGGATGCCGTTCAGTCGGCGCCAGCGTACGGACATCGATCAGTGGCTTGTTGCTTTCAGCGATCGTCGCTTCAGTCATGGATATAAACCCTTATAAGCCGCATGCGAAATGGACTGCCGGCCAAACTGCAGCCGTGATCTGCCGGTGTTTGAAAGACTAGCGGTAATCTCGCTGCGGCAATTTGACTGTGAACAAACAATTTCCTGGATTCTCGAAAATGCGCAGGCGTCGTCATTGACCTATGACAAGGACTTAAACGCGCAGCGTCTTCAAAGTCGCCAGAACGTCTTATGAAGGAACGCATCATGTCTCACCCCCTCGTCGGGAAGTATGGCGAAACACGCCTGCCGCGCTACACCAGCTATCCGACCGCGCCCGCCTTTTCTTCCGCGGTCGGCGCCGATACCTATCGAGATTGGCTGGCAGAGCTCGACAACGAGGCCCCGGTCTCGCTCTATCTTCATATCCCTTTTTGCCGGTCGATGTGCTGGTATTGCGGGTGTCACACGACGATCACGAAGCAGGATCGGTCGATCCTTGATTACCTGGATGTTCTCCGCCGGGAGATCGATCTGGTTGCATCGAAGGCGAAGAAACCGCTGCCTGTGCAAAATGTGCACTTTGGCGGCGGCACGCCGACGATCATGCGACCGGACGAGTTCGTGGGTTTGACGAAGGATATGAGGAACGCATTCGCATTCAAGCCAGGGGCAGAAATTGCCGTAGAGATCGATCCGCGTACACTCGCCAGTGAAATGGTTGACGCGCTCGCTGAGGGCGGCGTCTGTCGCGCAAGCCTGGGAGTCCAAAGTTTCGATCCGGTGGTCCAGGCGGCCATCAACCGTATTCAGACTTTCGAGCAGACGGAGACCGCCGTTCAGCAATTGCGGAAGGCCGGCATCGGCAGCATCAACTTCGACCTGATCTATGGCCTGCCGCATCAGACGGTCGCATCTTGCGTCGATACCGTGCAGACGGCGGTCCGGTTACGCCCCGATCGCTTCGCGGTATTCGGCTATGCGCACATCCCGGCATTCAAGAAGCATCAGCGCCTTATCGATGAGGCGACCTTGCCGGATGCCGCAGAGCGTAACGCCCAGGCCGAAGCGATCGCCGATGCACTGGTCGATGCCGGTTACGTGCGGATCGGACTTGATCACTTCGCCCTGCCGGCAGATGAACTTTCGATGGCCGGCGCGCGTGGGGATTTGAGGCGGAACTTTCAGGGCTACACCACGGATACCTGCGAGACGCTTATCGGCCTCGGGGCATCCGCAATCGGCAAGCTGCCGGCGGGGTATGTCCAAAATGAAGTCGCTCCCGGAGCCTACGCGCAACGGATCGCATCCGGCAGCCTGGCCACCGTGAAAGGGTATCGCCTGACCGGGCAGGATCGGTTCCGGGCGGCAATCATTGAGCGGCTGATGTGTGATTTCGCCGTCGACCTCAATCTGCTTGGAGCACGTTATGGCTACGAAACCGGCACGGTCCTTAACGGCAACGACCGGCTGCGTGCGCTTGAAAACGATGGCGTCGTGACGATCCGTGAGGGTCTTGTCACTGTTCGCAAGGATCTCAGGTTCATGATCAGGGCGGTGGCAGCAGCCTTCGATGCCTATATCGGTGTGTCCGGCCGTACTCATAGCAAAGCAGCTTGAAGGGGGTGGAGAGACCCGAGGCCGCCCCGCCGGCCGGGTCTCTCCTTCGGGGCTGGCACCCCTCAGTAAACCAGCCCGCGATAAATAGCCGGCAAGGCGCTCGGCAGCTTGGTGATGTCTGAAACGAGAGCGAATCCGCCTCTTCCGAAGACGGCTGGAAGATAATCCTGCGCATTGCGGTCGATCGTCACTGCGAAAACGGAAAGCCCTAACGCCCGTGCTTCGCCGACAGCGCGACGGCTGTCCTCCAACGCGAACCGTCCTTCATAGTGGTCGACGTCGTTGGGTTTTCCATCTGTAAGCACCAGCAGCAGCTTTTTGCGGCTGGTTTGCTTGGAGAGTTCCGCCGTCATATGGCGGATCGCCGCTCCCATGCGCGTATAGTAGCCGGGCCGCATTGCGTTGATGCGCGAGACTGTTCGGGATGAAAAAGCTTCGTGGAAGGCTTTCAGCGTCTCAATCCGAACCCAGGAGCGCCGCCGCGATGTGAAAGTACTGATGGCGAAGCTGTCGCCGCAGGCGTCGAGGCCGCGGGCAAAGACGTCGAGCGCTTGTTTCTCGACGTCGAGAACGCGGTGATTGTCAACCCACGAATCGGTCGACAGCGAAACGTCGACAAGGATCGACGTCGCAAGTTCATGAGCCATCTGCCGCGTCGCTTGATAGATGCGATCGTCGGGTTGTCCCGTCGCCAGGTAATCCGCCCGGGACCGAACCACCGCTTCGAGGTCGAGCTCGTTGCCATCAAGTTGAGATCTGAGGAGCTCCCGGCGCGGCCGCAATGTCTCGAATTGCCGCTTTACCTTGCGCACGAGCATAGTGTCGAAGGCGGCTGCGGACGACGGGAGGGGCTCTTCCATCGACGCAACGATGACACGGCAATAGTCCTCGAGATAGGACTGCGTGCGGTGGTTCCATTCGGGATAGGTCAATTCGGCCTCGATCCGCGTCGGATCGAAGGCCTCAGGTGACAGATCGAGATCGAAGTGGAACCGCGACTTCGGACGCTCTTTCGTTTCGCTGAGCGACATCTCATCCAGTTCGTTGGCTGTCTGGGCGTCATCATCATCGCGGTCATCGGTTGGCCGGTCGACATTGACCATCTCGGCCATCGCAAGGATCTTCTCGAACCGGTTGAGAATGAACGGATCCCGTTTGCGGTCGTCGCTGTCCTGCTTTCGGGTCGCTGCGTGCGCCTGGCGATCATTGGAGGCGGCGTCGCCTTTCGAGGGAAGGTCCTCGCGTTTTCTCGCGGCCATCTCGAACTTCGCCACGAAGTCGGGCCACAGAGGAACAGGCAGCATCGGCAGATAGCCCGCCGGAGCGCGCAAAACCGATGGCATCGCATCTTCTGGCAAGGGGTGGCCAAGGGGATGGGCCATTGCCAGACAGACCAGAGTCTCTATCTGTCTCTCGACACCCGGCAGTCGGCCGCGGTTTCGCGCCGCAAGCACCCCCTTGCACAGGCGGTCGTAACGCGAGCCCATGCCGGGAAATGCCTCGACCACGCGCGCCGCGATGCTGCGGCCAAGCGCGATCTTGTGCAGATCGAGGAGCAAAGGATCGGCAGGCAAGGGTAAGTTGGCCCCGCCCATCACTGCCATGTAGGCGGCCATCCAGAAATAGAGGTCACGGTTAAGGCCCCTGTCCGAAAAAATGTCGATCTTTGCAGGTAGCATAATCGCAGACTCGTCCCGCCGGGGATGATCGCTGCGCTCTTCGCCAAGCCCGATGACTTGGCGCAGCTTCAGTCGATGCAACGAGGTTTGCGGGCGCATCGGTTGCAATAGAACCGTTTTCTCTCCGCCGAACCCGCGAAAGCACACCGCCAACGGCGCCTTCAGATCATTCAAGGCAACAGCGTGGTCCGGAGAGCGCGGCCATGAACGGGTGTCGCCCACCCACCGGTGCCAGACCCGGCCGACGGTTTCTTCAAGTTCGAGAAATTCCAGCATGTGCGATCCTTCAAGAAACAACCGCATTTGCAACCTCGATCAGGGCTGCTTTGACGTCCGACTCGTCGGTCAGCGGTTCGATCAATGCTGAGCGCACCGCTTCGCGCACCGGCAGGCCGCTATCAATGAGGCTGGCGCAATAGACGAGCAGACGCGTCGACACGCCTTCTTCAAGATCGTGCCCCTTGAGAGCACGCAGCCGCCGCGCGAGCTCGACCAGCGGCGCCACACGGGCTTCATCCAGCCCGCTTTCGCACGACACCACTGCGATCTCCTGGTTCTTTGGCAGGAAGTCGAACTCGATTGCAACGAAGCGTTGGCGGGTGCTGGGCTTCAGCGCCTTCATCAGGTTCTGGTAGCCGGGATTGTACGATACGACGAGCAGGAAGCCCGGCTGGGCCTGCAGAAGTTCGCCAGTCCGCTCAAGCGGCAGGATTCGCCTGTCGTCGGTGAGAGGATGCACCACTACGGCGACATCCTTGCGTGCCTCGACAATCTCGTCGAGGTAGCAAAGCCCGCCCTCGCGGACGGCACGGGTCAGCGGTCCATCCACCCAAACCGTGTCGCCGCCCTTGAGGAGATAACGCCCGGTCAAATCCGCAGCAGTCAAATCGTCGTGGCAGGAGACGGTCGACAAAGGCAGGCCCAGACGCGCGGCCATATGATGGACAAACCGCGTCTTGCCGCATCCTGTCGGGCCCTTGAGCAGCAGCGGCAACTGCCGCATCCAGGCGCTCTCGAAGAGGGCGCACTCGTTGCCGGATGGAACATAGGCTGGAATGTCGGACGGCAGAGGCAGCGGCGTGGTGAGGGCGATCGTCATGACGAACTCCAATTTGAGGGAAGGGCAGCCCGCTTATTCGGCGGGCTGTGCTGCGACATTTGCGGCGGCGCGCTGTCGCCCGGGCACGAAGAGCGCCCAGAGGAACATCAGCGCGCTGATGAGAACGAAGATGCCGGATCCGAGGCGTACCCAGTAAAACAGCGCAAGCTGGTCCTGGACGTCCATGTAGGGGTCGCCGAGCACGCGTTGCAGATGGACCTGAATGACGCCGGCGAAGGTCAAGGCGAAGGTCATGACGGACATCGCTCCGCACATGATCCAGAAGCTTGCAATCGACAGGTACTGATTATAGGGCGCACGGCCGCGAATCTGAGGAATGGCATAGGCCATCGCCGCCAGGTTGAGCATGACATAGGCGCCGAAGAAGGCAAGGTGCCCATGGGCTGCGGTCACTTGCGTGCCATGCGTGTAGTAGTTGACCGAAGAGAGGGTATGCAGGAAGCCCCAGACGCCTGCGCCGAAGAAGGCCATGACCGAGCAGCCGATCGACCAAAGGAGCGCGGCCTTGTTCTCGTGCTTGCGGCCGGCTTTCCACGTCATGACGAAGGTGAAGACGACCATCGTGAAGAACGGCGCGACCTCAAGCGTCGAAAACAGCGAGCCGATCCATTGCCAGTAGCCGGGAGCGCCGATCCAGTAATAGTGATGACCAGTCCCGAGAATGCCGGAGAACAGCGCAAGTCCGATGATGACATAGAGCCACTTTTCCACCACTTCGCGGTCGATGCCATT
Organism: Rhizobium etli 8C-3; assembly: GCF_001908375.1. NCBI lineage: Bacteria > Pseudomonadati > Pseudomonadota > Alphaproteobacteria > Hyphomicrobiales > Rhizobiaceae > Rhizobium > Rhizobium etli. The sequence goes on from NZ_CP017244.1 coordinate 1,092,136, forward strand.
CAGCTTGATCATCAAGAATGCGAGCACGGAGGCCATGATCAATTCCCACACACCCTCGACCCACAGGTGGACGACGTACCACCAGTACATCTTGTCGAGCGCCAGGTTCGCCGGATTGTAGAAGGCAAACAGGAAGAAGATCGCAACGCCCCACAAACCGAACAGCAAGATGTTGGTGACCGTCGTCTTTCGGCCCTTGAGCACCGTCATCGTGATGTTGAACAGGAACATGAGCGCGACGATGACGATTCCGACCTTGATCACGAAAGGCTGTTCGAGAAACTCGCGCCCCTCATGGATATGGAAAAGATATCCTGCAACGGCGACCGCCGCTGCGATCAGAAAGATCCAGAACTGCGCGATCGCGATCTTGCGGCTATAGAGCTCGGTCTCGGCTTCTTCGGGCAGCAGGAAATAGGTTGTTCCCATGAAGCCCATCAGCAGCCAGACAATCAGCGCATTCGTGTGGACCATGCGCACGATGTTGAAGGGCAATATTTCCGAGACGGTGTTGGGCAGGACATAGATTGTGCCGGCCAGGACGCCGAACAGCAGCTGTGCGATGAAAAGGCCAAGCGCTCCGTAGAAGTAGAGCATGGCGACGCTTTGTGTCTTGTACTTCATATGTATGGTCCTTTGTCGCCGATCATCCGGCCTGGTTCGGCGGCCAGTTTTGGGTCTTGATGCGGCTCACCCACTCGAGGAAATCTGCAAGGTCGTTGACTTCCTGTTCGCTGAGGTTGAATTGCGGCATCTGGCGGCGCCCTTCTATCCCCGAGGGCTGCGACGCCATCCAGGCGCCAAGGGTCTCGCGCGCACTGGCAGGATCGGTATCGCCGCCCCACCGCTTCCAGACATTCGAGAGCTCAGGCGCGAAATAGGCGCCCTCGCCGTGGAGTGTGTGACAGTTGATGCAGGAATTTTTTTCCCAGACATGTTTTCCACGAGCGACACCTGCGGTCAGGGTGGATTCGTCGGTCGACGTCGTGCGGATATAATAGTGGCTGTGGGCCGTCAGACCGACAAAGATCGCGAAGAAGAAAATAGACCCGCCGTAAAAGACGTTCCGGGCCCCGGTTTTTGTTAGGCGTTCTGCCATCGATCATCCTTTCATCGTCGAGGAGCGCAAATGCCGCAACTCGGCCGTCGAGCCATCTGGCTCGTGAGCGTCAGCATCTAAAGGATCGATCGAAATCGTCTTTGCTATCGCGCAAACAAAATCCAAAGCGCGCTAGCTGGCGCCGGTGACAGCAAGGGCAACCAGCCTGAGACAGGCCATCGTCAGCACAAGCGCCGCCCAGGCAACGACGGAGGGAACAAGCGGACTTTCCCGCCCTCGCAAATGCACGAATTCCGTTAGAACGAGCCGCACCTTCACAAGCGCCACCGGTGCGGCGGCTATGATGAGGACACCCAGCCCAGCCACTGCATGGGCGAAGTAAGCGATTGCAGATGTCAGCGCAGTCAGGGCGATCAGATACACAAGCGCACGATCGGTGAGCTTCTCCGATGTCATATCGCGTAAACCACCGGAAACATAACCAGCCAGACGATGTCGATAACATGCCAGAGCGTCGTGATGATCGCGACGTTTTCGCGCCTCGGCCGCCAGGCGACGACGATGAGGACCAGCGACCCGAAAATCACGTGAACGAGATGAAATCCGGTCGTCAGAAAATAGAGCTGGCTGAAAGTCTCGAGCCGCTCACCACTCAGGAGCGGCAGCTCGCCCAGATATTCGGTGATCTTGACGGTAGTGAATGCAAAACCGCCAGCCGCAGCACCTAGCAACGCCGTTCGCTGCTTCGGCGCGCCGGCCGGATAACAAGCAGCCTTTGCGGCGCACCAGCCGCTTGAAATCAAGATGATGGTGTTGAACAGCGGATAAGATAGAGCGAGATGACCGCGTCCCTCAGAGAAGGCGGCCGGCTGCAGGTAGCCGGCGACCAGGAACGCGCCAAGGAGAGCGCCGAAGGCGGCAAGTTCGCTCCATCCAAGCACCCAGGCCAGGAGCATGTCATTGTCCTCAAAGGCAGGGTGCGCACGAGTGTCTTGCATTTGTGTCCATTTCTCTGGTCTCAGCCGATTTATTGCCTCAGCGGCAAGACCTCTTTGATCCAGCGCAAAGAGTTTTGCTGCCTTCCTCGCTAGGTCACTGGTTGTTTGGAGGCGCAAATGACAGACGCACAGATCGGTCTAACAGTGGCCACGCCGGTCATCATTCTTTTTGCGATGACGCTAAACCGCATGGGCGTCTTGCAACGCGGCGCGACGATTGCGGCAGTGCTTGCCGCCGTTGTCATCGCTGCCAGCCTGTTTTTACAGAGATGATGGAGAGACGCAGTCATGAACATGATGGCGAGAACCGGTGATTTTGCCGAACTCGAGGAGAACTATCGCGAGCTATTGTCATGGTGCGCCGTTCTGGAGGCCGTTGCAGACTTTCTCCCATGCCGCATCGATCAGCAGGTCTGCGAACAAATCTGCTCGCGCCTTGTTCCTGTTTTGGAGACAACGCAGGCGCTGGAAGAAAGATTGGTGTTTCCGCGCATGGAAAGCTGCCTCTTTTATGAAAATGCCGCCGTTGCGATTGCAAGGCGCCGCGACGATCATCACCGGGATCGCATCGCCGCCGAAGAGGTCGTCCTCACGCTTGGCGAGTTGAAGACGGGCGGCTCAAGGATGTCGTGGGATGCAATCGGCTACATGCTGCGGTCGTTCTTTTGCTGCATGCGGCGTCATATCATCGCCGAGCAGGAGGTGCTGCGAATGCTCAAGAACGCGAAACTCGCCCGGTAGGGATGGCTGGCTCATCCCCTGCAGGAAGAACGAGGATGTCGTCAAAGCCCAAGTTCGGGAACGGTGACGAACCCATCCAAATGAACTGATTTGAAATCCGATATCAGGATATCGACTGTCACCGCCCATCGTCCGCTGCGCACGAAAGGAATGCCGTTAACCATCCAGCCACGGCCGGCTGCCGGAGTGGCCCTGAACTTCAACGGCTCTATTCCCTGTTCAAGGTTTGATAGCTGCAGACCCAGCTCCTTTACGGTCATTTCACGTCGGCTTTGGTCTACGACCGAAATTGATGCCGAGCCGGTGCCGGCCGACCGAATAGTGATCTCGAGCTGTGCCATTGCGCTCGAAGAATGCAAGTGCGTACGCAATCTCATTGGTTGACTTTCCAATGCAGCACGCGGCGGTTCGGCAAAACGCCATCCGGCGACAGCCGCGAAGATCGCCACAACAAGGACCACCTCAGCAGCGACAGAGCGGCGCAAAGCAAGACGCGCGCGCTCGTCGCCCCGGATGGCTGGCGCCGTGAGCCAAAACCGATTGACGCAGGCCAGGGCAAGCAACGTCATGACGAACAGCAGCTTGATCGTCAAAATCAGACCGTAGGTTGATGGCCACAGGGACGACAGTTCCGGAACCTGCAGGCTGACGGCGACAACGCCAGATACAATAAGAGCGGCAAGCGGGAGCGGGATAAGGCGCGAAAAGACGCGTAGGACGCCTACTTCCTTGCGATGCGCCCCCAGGCAGCGTCTTAGCAAAACGGGCAGGCTGCCGACCCAGAACATCGACGAACCGCTGTGGATGAAGATAGCTGCACGCGCCAGCCATCTCGGCTCGGCGCTGCCTGCATGGCCGGTCGATGAAAAAGCGGCGGCCGCGGCAAGCAGTGCGGTCAATCCGATCCAGCCGCCGCCGTCTCCATGCCGGCGCATCGACTTCAACCAGGCGAGCAAAAACGCTGCGGCGCCAGAGGCTATCGAGATGCCGTAACCGCCATTGAGGGCGAGAATGAACGAAGCAAGCTGGGGACTTGCCGAAACGGGCAGACCAAGTTCGTCAAGGCCCTGCAGATAGGCGGAGCCCGCAAGAAGTGTCAGGCCAAGCGGCGCCCAGCTGCGGCTGAGCCAAGATGCAGGTGCTGTGTTCTTCAGGCAAGCTTCGAAAAAAGCGCCTCCGACTGCGAAGGAGAAGCAGAGGTAAAGCACCCAACGCGTCGCCCAAATCCACCAGTGAAGGGCGGCAGGGTTCGAACCCGTCACAGCTCCGGGTGAGGCACTCGGTGCGCCGATCGAGAAGGCAATGGTGCCGACGACCGGGTGGCCGTCTTCGGAGACGACGCGCAAACTGACGAGGTAGGTCCCGTGCGCCTCAAGGTCGGGATTGGAAACGACAAGTCTTGAGCCGTCTGCCGTCGCCTGGAGTGGTCGAGTGCTTCGGTCCGGCGCAACCAAGGTCAGCGCGAGAGGTGCAACCGCTTCATTGAATTCCAAAATAATAATAGGTGGCGGCGCTGCGAGCACCGCCCCTTGCGCGGGTTTCGACCGGATGAGGGAGGCATGTGCAAGCGCTGCGGCAGGCTCAAGCAGCGTTGTCAGGATAGCCAGAGCCGCAAGCCAAGAAAAAGTGACAAAAGGGACGGAGGAAAGCGCCGCGATCCGCTTTCGCAACTCAGCCATGACGTGCTCCCCCGCTCGCGCATTCCTATGAGCGGGGCTGAGCGACGATCTCGAAGAACGGAGCCGGCGTCTCGTAATCTTGCGAAGTCTTGCCGGCGTCCGGGATGTCAATCCATCGCTTGACGGCATCATCGGTGCACTCCTGGACAACCGGAAAGTAAACCTTGGTGCCGGCAGCGATGTCGCTGGCAACGACACCGTGGAATATGAACTCGTCAAACTCATCATCGGCAAGATTGCCACCGGACCAGACGAGTTCGGTAACGCCTTCGGCTACCGGCTTGCCATAAAGATCGTAGGCTTTTGCATACTTGCCCTTGGCTTTTTCGATCGTCCAGCCCGGTTTCGGCATCGGCTTAATCGAGAGAACGCCCTCGGGAATCTGCACGCGGATCTTGGTGGTCGACTTGCCGTCGCAACCGTGCCCGACACGCAAGATCGCCTTATAGGCCTTGCCGGCAGACGCTTGCACCTTTTCCAGCGTCACATGGGCGCTGGCGGAAGCTGCGCTTGCAGTGCAAAGACCAAGTGTGATGAGGCTCGTTTTCAGCATTGCGTTCTCCTTGCCTTGATTGCTGCTGAACCGCCCGCCTGCCGCAGGGCCGTCAGAGCCCAGCTGCAGGCATTTCGGCGACAAACGCATTATTGGGTGATTTTGGCGATGTCCGCATCAAGGCGCTTGCGCACCATGTTTGGAAGTTTTGCGGTCTTGATGGCCTCCAGATTTGCCGGCGCATCACCGACCTGGACCAGTGCGACCATTCCCATGGCAACGTGCGGCGTGCACTTGATGACATAGGCGCCAGGCGCATCAAACTTGATCTGAACCTGCTCGTTCGGTTTCGACTTGAATTGGGTAGCACCCTCGGGAATCAAACCCTTGAAGGCCTCGACATTGTGCGACTTGTCAGTCGGGACGAAGGTGATTGTGTCGCCAGGAGCGATTTTGGTGAAACTCGGCTCAAACACCATGGCGCCGGCGGCGCCCTTGTTGAGCATCTGCACCTGATGGTCGGCTGCCATCAGCGGCATGGTGGTAGCAGCAAGCACGGCCGTCGCGGCAACAAGACCCGCAGTAATCGAATGCATTTCATATCTCCTAGTTGAACGATGGCCGAACTGGCCGTCGCTGCTTTGATAGGCGTCTTGATCGGGTGCTTCTTTGACGTTGGTCAAACAGGAGCCATCAACATCGCAAGTCCGAGAGTGTGATCGCGGACGAACACTGAGCGGAATGGTGCTTGAAAAGACTTCGCGGCAGAGTCGATCCTCCGACTCTGCCTTCGTAGCCGTCGAGCGCTGACGGCCCTCACACACTGCTGCGAGCGCTTCATCAATCAGCACACTATGGAGCCCAAGGGTGATCAGTCGAGCAGCTCACGAACCCGCATGGCTAGGTCCTTTGCGGTATAGGGCTTGCGCAGCCAGCTGCCCGGCGTCGCAAATTCGCGGCCGCCGAGACCCGGCTCGGCGTAGCCCGACGTAAAGAGGATCTTCAGGTCGGAGCGTACAACACGCGCCTTCTTGGCAAGCTCGTTGCCTGTCATGCCACCGGGCATGACAATATCGGTGAACAGAAGGGCAATCGTGGGATCTTCGGCCAGGATCTCGAGCGCGGTCTGGGCGTTGCTTGCCTCGATGACCTTGTAGCCCATTGACGACAGGCGCGCGACCGCAACGCGGCGCACGCGCACATCGTCCTCGACGACCAGTACCGTCTCGGCTCCGCCTGGCAGCGCATCGCGCGGGTCGGGCCTCGTGTCGGAGGTCTCGACTTTGGCCGCAGCTGCCTGTACCCAGGGAAGATAGATGCGGATTGTCGTGCCGCGTCCGACCTCGCTATAGAGCTGCAAATGACCGCCTGACTGTTTCACGAAACCATAGACCATGCTGAGGCCGAGGCCGGTGCCGGAACCAACGTCCTTGGTGGTGAAGAACGGCTCAAAGGCGTGTTCCTTGACTTCGTCCGACATGCCGACACCGGTATCGGTGACGGAAATGAGAACGAAATTTCCAGTGCGCACCTGCGGATACATCTTTGCATAGTCCGCATCGAGATAGACGCGCTTGATCTCTGTTGTCAGGCTTCCGCCGCGCGGCATTGCGTCGCGGGCATTCAACGCGATGTTCAAAAGGGCGTTCTGCAGCTGGGAACTGTCGACCAGCACGTTGTGGTTCGAGCCGACGATAACCGTCTTCAGGTCGATATTCTCGCCGAGCGTCCGCCGCAACAGATCTGAGAAGCTCGATACCAGCAATCCGAGATCCGCAAGCGTCGGATTGAGAGGCTGTCGGCGCCCGAATGCCAAGAGTTGCTCCGTCAGCTTCGCGCCATCGCCGGCCGCGTCCTGCGCCTCCCGCAGCAGCAGGCTGAGCGGCCCTTCCGGAAGCTTCGCCTCGATCATTTCGAGATTGCCGCTGATCACCGTCAGAAGATTGTTGAAGTCATGGGCAATCCCACCCGTCAACTGCCCGACGGCTTCCATCTTTTGCGCCTGCCGGAGATCCTCTTCGATCTTGTACCGGCCCGTCAGATCGCGGACGAAGCCGGTAAATATCCGCTCGCCGTTTGCCGTCGTCTCACCGACATGTAGCTCCATCGGGAACTTTGAACCGTCGGCCCGTTGACCCGTCACCACCCGGCCGTAGCCAATGATGCGGCGCTCGCCCGTCCTGATGTAACGCGCGATATAATCATCATGCGCATCACGATCGGGATTCGGCATCAGATTACTGATATTCCGGCCGCAGATGTCGTCTGCTTTAACGCCGAACAGCTTTTCTGCAGCGGTGCTGAAAGAGATGACAATTCCTCGCTCATCGATGACGATCATCGCTTCGGGAACCGTTGCGAGGATGGACCGGAGGTGAGCCTCGCGCGCGTTGACCTCGCTTTCGGCCCGCTTCAGATCGCTGATATCGTTGTCGGTCTGGATGATGACCGCTTCGCCGTCGGAAGGTTTCACCGCCATGCAGCGCGACGTCACATACACATCATGGCCGTCCTTGTGGCGATGGATGATTTCGCCCTGCCAGTATCCTTGCTGTCGCAGCTGCTCACTAACATCTTCGCGCGGTTCGCAAAACTGCGCATCAAGCAGCTCTTCAAGGGCTTTGCCGACAGCCTCGTCACGCGTCCAGCCGTACAGGTTTTCGCAGCCGGCCGACCAGTCGGTAACGATGCCGTCAACGCCATACACGATGATGTTATTGGCGCCGCCCATAATGCGAACGATGGCCTCGAGTTCTTGCTTTGATACTGTGCGCGGCGAAGTGAAGCGATGCGACATAGTGGTCAACTCGATTGTCCCGAGCCCGTTAGTGAATACTGCTGCTATGGCAATTTTCCAATGAGAAATCATCGCCATTGCCGGACAATTGGATGAGACGCTTGAGGCTCAGGATCTTCATGTCGTGGCGTCCGACCGGGACGAGAACGTTCCGGCTGGCAAGCTTGCTGATAGTGCGCGACACTGTCTCGATGGTGAGACCAAGATAGTCGGCAATATCGAGCCTGTTCATGGGCAGCATCACGAGGTCGCCTGCCGCGTTGGTCATATCACGGGAGATGAGCTGCAGCAGGAAACTGCACAAGCGCTCTTCTGCATTCTTCTTCGACAACAGCACCATCTGATCGTGCGCAGCGGCCATTTCCTGGCACAGCAGCGAGATGAAATCGGGACGCAGACAGGCAGAGCGGGAGATTTCATCATGGAAATTCTTCCGTGCGATGCGGCGGATTTTGCAATCGGTGACGGCTTCGGCCGTATAGAGGTAGCGCTCCTGGAGCGACGTGCCGACAAGATCGCCCGGATACAGAAATGCCGTGATGACGCGCCGACCGTCGCCGATGATGCGGTAGAGGCGCATCACGCCTTCGACGAGTTCAAAAAGATGGTTTGCCCCGTCTCCTTCCCAGAAAAGGGCCTTACCGGCTTGGACCACTTCCTGCGGAATAGAGTGAAAAAGCGATTTCAGAGACAGCTGTCCCGAATTGTCATTCACCGAACCTTGAATGGCTTCGAACGCAATATTTTTTTGCATCAACATATTTGAACCCTCTGTCCCGTTTGATGAGGGCAGTAGAAACGGTTCGCGTTACACCGGAATGCTGGCGGCGTGCGTATCGGTGCGAATGTGTAACAGTTTGTAACAGCACGCCGGTTTGCTTCAGACTTTGAAGAATAATCCAGCGTGCGCCTGCGCCGAACACTGCCGTCGTTGACATAGATCAAGGATCGGACCCGGCGCTCGTGTCAGCTCTGCCCGGACAAGATCGGAAAGAAGATTGCGCGTCTGCGTGATCATCTGTGCTTGGGGACAACGACATGAACTATACGACGGAAACCGTGGTCATCGCCATATGCGCGTTCTTCGCGCTGCTGGGCGCCGCTTTTGCGCATGACCAACTCTTTGCAGCACATATGTGGGTGCTGTTCTTCGTGCTGATGGGAAGCACACTTGTTCTCCTTCGCCGCGTCAATTTCGTACCGGCCGGTCAGCGGCGCAAGCCGGATTCGTCTGAGTATTTCGATGACGTTGTTCGATATGGTGTCATCGCTACCGTGTTTTGGGGCGTGGTCGGCTTTCTCGTCGGCGTCGTGGTCGCACTTCAGCTCGCCTATCCCGACCTGAACATCGCCCCATATTTCAACTTCGGGCGCCTGCGGCCGGTCCACACATCCGCCGTCATTTTTGCTTTCGGCGGCAACGCGCTGATCGCCACCTCCTTCTACGTCGTCCAGAGGACCTGTCGGGCCCGCCTCTTCGGCGGCAACCTCGGCTGGTTCGTATTTTGGGGCTATCAGCTCTTCATCGTTATGGCCGCGACAGGATATCTCCTGGGAATCACCGAGGGGCGCGAATATGCAGAGCCTGAATGGTATGTCGACATCTGGCTGACGATCGTCTGGGTGGCATATCTTCTTGCATTCCTCGGAACGCTATTGAAGCGCAAGGAACCACACATCTATGTCGCGAACTGGTTCTACCTGGGCTTCATCGTCACGGTGGCGATGCTGCACGTCGTCAACAACCTGTCGGTTCCGGTTTCCTTGCTCGGATCGAAGAGCTACTCGGCATTCTCTGGCGTCCAGGATGCGCTGACCCAGTGGTGGTACGGCCATAACGCGGTTGGCTTCTTTCTGACCGCCGGCTTCCTGGGCATGATGTATTATTTCGTGCCGAAGCAGGCCAACCGGCCGGTCTATTCTTACCGCCTGTCGATCATCCACTTCTGGGCCCTGATCTTCATGTATATCTGGGCCGGACCGCATCACCTGCACTACACAGCTCTGCCGGATTGGGCACAGACCCTCGGCATGGTTTTTTCCGTCATGCTCTGGATGCCCTCCTGGGGCGGGATGATCAACGGTCTGATGACACTATCGGGTGCCTGGGACAAGATCCGCACCGACCCGATCATCCGCATGATGATCATGGCGATCGCCTTTTATGGGATGTCGACATTCGAAGGCCCGATGATGTCGGTCAAGGCGGTCAATTCGCTCAGCCACTATACGGAATGGACAATCGGTCATGTCCATTCGGGCGCACTCGGCTGGGTCGGCATGATCTCCTTCGGCGCTATCTACTACCTGACGCCAAGACTGTGGGGGAGGGAGCGTCTTTACAGTCTTCGCATGGTCAACTGGCATTTCTGGCTCGCAACGCTCGGCATCGTCGTCTATGCCGCCGTGCTTTGGGTTGCCGGTATCCAGCAGGGCCTGATGTGGCGCGAATATAATAGCCAGGGCTTCCTCGTCTATTCCTTCGCCGAGACCGTCGCTGCCATGTTCCCATACTACCTGCTTAGAGCCTTGGGCGGAATTCTCTATCTCGCCGGCGGTCTGATCATGGCCATCAATGTCTACATGACCATTCGTGGTTACCAACGCAATGAGGCGCCGATGCCAGGTACCCTCGTCGCCCAGCCTGCCGAGTGAGGAACGACCATGTCGATACTTGAGAAACACAAAATCATAGAAAAGAACGCGACGCTCCTGCTTGTGGGATCGCTCCTGGTCGTCAGCGTTGGCGGTATCGTCGAAATCGCACCGCTGTTCTACCTGCAGAACACGATTGAAAAGGTGGAAGGGATGCGCCCCTATACGCCACTGGAACTGGCCGGCCGCAATATCTACGTGCGTGAGGGCTGCTACGTCTGCCACAGCCAGATGATCCGGCCATTCCGCGACGAAGTGGAACGCTATGGACATTATTCGCTCGCAGCCGAATCGATGTACGATCATCCGTTCCAGTGGGGCTCAAAGCGCACGGGACCGGATCTTGCGCGTGTCGGTGGGCGCTACTCGGACGAATGGCAGGTCCAGCACCTCGCCGATCCCCGCGCTGTCGTGCCAGAATCGATCATGCCGAGCTACGCCTTCCTCAAAACAAACGAGGTCACAGTCAAGGATGTCGGCATGGACCTCAAGGCAAATGGGCTTGTCGGTGTGCCTTACACGCAAGACATGATCGCCAATGCTGAGGCGGATATGAAAATGCAGGCGGATCCGAACTCCGACACCACGGCACTGCTCGAACGCTATCCGAAGGCCAGGACGGGCGACTTCGACGGGGATCCTTCGAAGCTGTCGGAGATGGACGCTCTGGTGGCCTACCTGCAGATGCTCGGCACTTTGGTCGATTATTCGACCTATGACGACGCAACCGGATATCGCTGAGGAATACGCCATGGAAACCTACACAGCAATGCGCCACTTCGCGGACAGTTGGGGCCTCCTTGCCATGACGCTGTTCTTCATCGGCGTTGTCCTTTTTACGCTCCGGCCGGGCAGCCGGGAACACGCCAATGAAGCCGCAAGCATACCTTTGAAGGATGACTGATATGTCGGACAAACATGTTGACGAGCTCAGCGGCGTCGAAACCACCGGCCATGAATGGGACGGTATCCGCGAGCTAAACAATCCCATGCCGCGTTGGTGGGTCTGGACGTTCTATGCAACGATCCTGTGGGCGGTGGGATATGCCATCGCTTATCCTTCCATTCCGCTGCTGACCAAGGCAACGGACGGACTGCTCGGCTTTTCGAGCCGCGCCGAGCTCACACAGGAGGTGGAGACAGCAAGGTCGACCCAAACCGTCTATCTCGAACAGATCGCCGCAAAGACGGTCGACGAAATCGACGCGGATGCCAATCTGCGGCAATTTGCCATCTCTGGCGGCGCCTCCGCGTTCAAAGTCAATTGCGCACCGTGCCACGGCAGTGGCGCAGCCGGTGGTCCGGGGTTCCCGAACCTGAACGACGACGACTGGCTGTGGGGTGGCGATCTTCAATCAATCCAAAAGACCATTGCGCATGGCGTTCGTTTCGACGGTGACGGCGATACCCACGCCTCTGAGATGCCGGCGTTTGCTGACGCTCTCGATGCAACGCAAACCCGCAATGTCGCGGCCTATGTCTGGAGCCTGACGAAAACGCCCTCCGATACAAAGATGGCAAGCGCCGGCAAACAGGCTTTCCTCGACAACTGCGCGGCCTGTCACGGGCAAGACGGCAAGGGCAACGTCGACATGGGTGCGCCCAATCTGGCTGATGCCATCTGGCTGAAGGGGGAGGGCGAAGAGGCGATCGTTCGGCAGATCAACGCGCCAAAACATGGCATGATGCCGGCCTGGTCCGCCCGCCTTGGCGAGACGACCGTGAAGGAACTCACCGTCTTCGTGCATTCGCTCGGCGGCGGAAAATAGGAAGGCCGACATGTCAACGCGCGATACCAATCCGCTGATCTCGCTGTATGGAACACCGCGTTCAGTCGTCCACACGCGAGTTTCCGTGCGGGCCAAGATGCCCGTTACCGCAGAAGAAGAAGAGCAAGAGACCGAAAAACTTGGCCAGGCGATGATCAGTTTGACTTGCCTCAAGGATCATTCGACCACAAGCCGCTGAGTAAGTGGGCGTCCCACGCGGGGCTCTATCTCTGCAATTCCTCCTGGCCACGCCCTCGGCGTGGCTTTTTTTCATTTGGCATACATCCCGCTTCTTGACCTACGTCAAGGAAGGCAGCGTTGCGGAATGCGACAACGGCGCATCAATTTGGATGGTTAGTGATCATGAACCTCTACACCGCCCCCAATCCGAGCGACACCAAGACGGTGGAACATCTCCAGGTGGAGCCGGTCAACGCAGCACGGAATCGTCAGGCCCTTTATGCCGCGCGCAAGAAAGTCTTCCCGAAAAGGGCGCAGGGGCGTTTCCGTCGCTTCAAATGGATCGTGATGCTGATTACGCTGGGGATTTATTATCTCTCACCATGGCTGCGGTGGGACCGGGGTCCTTACGCGCCCGACCAGGCTATTCTGGTCGACTTGTCGTCGCGCCGCTTCTTCTTTTTCTTCATCGAGATATGGCCGCAGGAGTTCTTCTATGTGGCCGGCTTGCTTGTCATGGCGGGGTTTGGTTTGTTTCTGGTGACCTCCGCCGTCGGGCGAGCATGGTGCGGCTATGCTTGTCCCCAGACGGTTTGGGTCGATCTGTTTCTCGTTATTGAGCGCGCCATCGAGGGCGACCGCAACGCCAGGATCAAACTCGACAACGCGCCGTGGAGCGTGACCAAGCTGCTGAAGCGCGTCACCAAGCACTCGATCTGGCTTGTCATCGGTGCAGGAACCGGTGGCGCGTGGATATTCTATTTTGCTGACGCACCAACACTGGCGCTGAATTTCCTGGCGGGCCAGGCGCCGGCTGTTGCCTATGCGACCGTCGCAACGCTTACCGCGACCACCTATGTGCTCGGCGGCCTGATGCGTGAGCAAGTCTGCACCTACATGTGTCCGTGGCCGCGAATACAGGGCGCCATGATCGACGAAAATTCCCTCGTCGTCACCTACAACGACTGGCGCGGCGAACCGCGCTCCCGCCATGCCAAGAAGGCAGCCCTCTCGGGCCAGGCCGTTGGCGACTGCGTCGATTGCAATGCCTGCGTGGCCGTCTGTCCGATGGGGATCGATATTCGCGACGGACAGCAAATGGAGTGCATCACCTGCGCGCTTTGCATCGATGCCTGCGATGACATCATGGACAAGCTGAACAAGCCGCGCGGCCTCATCGCTTATGCAACGCTGAGCGAATACGCCGCCAACATGGCCCTTGCCACAGACAACGGAAAGACAGGCGTGCAGCCTCAGCGGGTTCGCGATGGCGACGGAAACTTCTTCGCCGCAATCCGCCATTTCAATTGGCGGGTGATCTTCAGGCCGCGCGTGGTCTTTTATGCAGCCGTCTGGGCAGCAGTTGGCATCGGTATGCTCGTTCATCTCGCACTGCGAGAGCGGCTTGACCTCAACGTCGTGCACGACCGGAACCCTCAGTTCGTTCTCGAATCTGACGGCTCGATCCGCAACGGCTATACCCTGCGCATTCTCAACATGCTGCCGCAGCCCCGTAAGATTGCGTTGCATCTCGAAGGGATGGACGGCGCGACGATGAGGATCCCGGAACTGTCGGAAGAGGAAAGCCGGCAGTTCATGATTGAGACTAAGCCTGACGCGGCAATGGCGCTCAAGGTCTTCGTCACAAACAGGAATTCCTCCAGTGCCGTCAACGAGTTTCTCTTCGTGGCCGACGACCCGGCCGGCACGGATCGCTCGGTCTACAAAGCCGCCTTCAATGCGCCAGGAGCCAGAAAATGAGCGACTACCCGATCACCAACGGCAAAGGCTTTACCGGCCGCCACATGCTTTTCATCATGCTTGTCTTCTTCGGCATCATCATTTCCGTCAACATGACGATGGCTTGGTACGCCTCGTCGAGCTGGAGCGGCCTTGTGGTGGAAAATACCTATGTCGCGAGCCAGGAATTCAACAAGAAGGCGCAGGCAATGCAAGCAATGGCCAAGAGCGGCGTTTCCGGCGAATTCGCGCTTCAAGACGGGCTGATTGTCTACAGGTTGCGCAATCGCGACGGTTCGCCAGCCGCCGCTGACGCGGTCACGGCGCATTTCAAGCGGCCGGTCGGCGACCACGAGGATTTCGTCATTCGATTGTCGAAGAACCGTGACGGGCATTTCGAAACGCGCCACCGCGTCCTGTCGGGCGATTGGATCGTTGAGATCGTTTCGAAGAACGAGGGCACGACCGTGATGCACGAGGCCATCAGGATCAATAGGGCGGGGTTCGTCCAATGACATGCTGCACCATGGATGTGGAAGGCGTGCTGTCGCTCAGCAGCAACGTGATCAGCTCCGAGGAAGCCCTGCTTGCCAGCCAGCCTCTGGGCTCAGGTCTCAGGCAATCGGATTTCAGCGTTCCAGGCGTCCACTGCGGTGCCTGCATCTCGACCATCGAAAAAGCGCTGATAAAGTTGCCATATGTCAAGAGCGCGCGGGTGAACCTGACGGCAAAGCGCGTGAGCTGCGTATGGTACGAGGAGATGAACGGCAGCCCGGTCAGTCCAGCCGGCATTCTGTCTGAAATTGCGGCCTGCGGATATCAAGCGCATTTGTTCACGGCCGACTTGAGCGACGATGATCGGATTCGCAGTCAACTGCTGCTGGCAGTCGGCGTCTCGGGCTTTGCAGCAGCAAACATCATGCTGCTTTCCGTATCGATCTGGTCTGGGGCGGAGGCTGCAACGCGCGACATGTTCCATTGGATATCGGCAATGATTGCGGCGCCCACGCTGATCTATGCCGGACGTTTCTTCTACCAATCCGCATGGAACGCCTTGAAGCACGGCCGCACCAACATGGATGTGCCGATATCGCTTGCCGTGACGCTTTCTTATTCAATGTCGCTTTGGGAAACGATCCATCATGGAGAACACGCCTGGTTCGATGCATCCGTATCCCTGCTGTTCTTTCTGTTGATTGGCCGCACACTCGATCACGTCATGCGTGACAAGGCACGCGCGGCGATCACCGGCCTGGCGCGACTTGCCCCGCGAGGCGCGCTGCTGATCAACCCGGATGGTTCCAGGCGTTATGTTCCGTTGGACGAAATCAATGTCGGAGACCTGATTGCCGTGCCGGCCGGCGAACGTATTCCGGTGGATGCCACCGTCGTTGTTGGCCAGAGTGAGGTCGACCTGTCTATCGTCACGGGGGAGAGCATTCCGTTGGCGGTGTCAACGGGAAGCGAACTGAAGTCCGGTGCGATGAACCTGACGGGATCACTGACGATCAAGGCAGCGGCGGCTGCAAGAAACTCACTGCTGGCCGAGATTATCGGGTTGATGGAAGCCGCAGAAGGCGGGCGCGCCCGCTACCGGCGCATTGCCGATCGCGCCGCAAGCTACTACTCGCCGGCCGTTCATCTCCTGGCACTGATGTCGTTTCTCGGCTGGGGCCTGATCGGCGGCGACTGGAAGCAAGCGATGCTGGTGGCCGTGGCCGTCTTGATCATCACCTGCCCTTGCGCCCTGGGCCTGGCGGTTCCCGTTGTTCAGGTCGTGGCTGCCGGAACCCTGTTCCGGCGAGGCATCATGGTCAAGGACGGCTCGGCCATGGAACGACTGGCCGAGATCGATATGATTGCATTCGACAAGACCGGAACCTTGACGATGGGTCGGCCGCGTCTCGCTTCCCTCACCCAAGCTGGGCCTCGCGAACTGGCTATTGCCGCCGGCCTGGCGGCTCATTCCCGGCATCCGTTGTCACAGGCGCTTTTGCGCGACGCGCCATCAAGGGCCTTGGCATTTGACGGGGTCGAGGAGATCCCAGGCGCTGGACTGCAAGCCAAAAGCGGAAAGGAAATCTACCGTCTGGGCAATGCGACCTTCGCTTGCCCCGGAAATCCGCTTGGCCAACACCTAAGCGACGCCTTCTCCGAGGTCGTCCTATCGAAGGGCGGGATCGAGCTTGCACGCTTTTACTTCGAGGATACGCTGCGGCCAGACGCCGATCTCGCCATCAAAAGCCTTGCGGGCCAAGGTTTTGCCACCATTGTCATGTCAGGCGACCGGGAGTGCGTCGTCGAGGCGACAGCCAAAACGCTCGAGGTCGATCACTGGCTTGCCGGATTGACACCCCGGGGAAAGATGGAGGAATGCCAACGTCTGGGCAAGCTCGGCCATCGCGTCCTGATGGTGGGTGACGGCATCAATGACGCACCGGCGCTCTCGGTCGCTCATGTGTCGATGGCACCGGCAACAGCGGCAGATGTCGGCAGGCAGGCTGCAGACCTGGTCTTCATGCATGATAGTCTTGGGGCCGTGCCTGAGGCGATTTCCGTGTCGCGCCAGGCGGCCCGATTCATCCGGCAGAACTTCGCGCTGGCGATCGGCTACAACATCATCGCCGTACCGATCGCGATCGCGGGCTATGCGACGCCGCTGGTCGCGGCCGTGGCGATGTCGACATCGTCGCTCATCGTAGTTGCAAATGCCCTGCGTTTGAACGACAAGGCGAAAGTCCCCGGCAGGCGCCATCCGATCTGCAATTCGAAGCTTTCGACGGTGGAGGTCGTTTCACCATGAACATGCTGATTTACCTCATTCCGATCGCGCTTTTCATGGGGGGATTGGGCCTTTTTGGCTTTTTGTGGTCTCTGAAGAACGGCCAGTATGACGATCTCGAGGGCGCGTCGTGGCGCATTCTCGATGACGAGGATGAAAGGCCCCGGCCTTAAGGGCTTGACGGTCGCCAGGAGCGGCGGATCATTGCCGCTGTCCTGCTACATTTGCCGCAAAGCCGCAATATCATCAATCCGCACCGTTCTGCCTCTGACAGTGACGCCCGCTTCCTTGAGCGCACCGAATGCACGCGAAAGCGCTTCAGGTGCAAGGCCGAGCTTACCGGCGAGCAGACTTTTTTGGTAGGGGAGGCGAAAGGTTTGGCTTGGGTTGCCTGCCGAACATTGGCTTAAAAGATAGTTGGCAACCCGCTGCGAGGAAGTTCGCAGACGGTCGCTGGCGACGCATTCCATCGTCGCAAGCAGATGGTCGGCCATCAGTCGCATGATATTCCTGTCAAGAGCTCGGTCCTCTTCCGCCAGTCGTCTTACGCCGTCAATAGCAAAGCGTGCTAGCACAACGTTATCTGCCGCCTGAACATTGTAGGCATAGATGCCACCGCCGCCGATCAGACACTCGGCAAAGGTATCGCGCGGTTCACAGATCCTGATATCTGCAGCGCGGCCGATCTCGTTCGTCTTGAACAAGCGAACATAGCCACGCACAACGCAAAAGAACGCATCGGCTCTTTGACCTTCCCGGATGATGAAAACGCGAGGCTCGAACCTGATGATGTCAGCCAGCTTGAGCAGCCTGTTGGCAGTGTCGCTGCCTAGCCCGGCAAAAAGCTTTGAACGCGCTAATACGGATGTCTCAACGGACATTTTCCTACCCTCGTTGAATCCCAAACCCCATTTAGCCTCCGCAAGCGAATTCCTGTTTGATTTCGATCAAGGACCCAGGCGAGAAAAGAGCGCCAAAGCTCGCGGCCCGGGCGAACCGCTTCGCCATTCTTTTGGGGAAGCATCACCGGCGACGTTCCCATTTCCCGAAAAATTCGATAATTGAGAAAGCAACATGCGGTGCGCGGGCACGTTTCTCAAAGAAGCCCGGGGAATGATGGAAATGACGGGCAAGCAGTCCGAGCATATATTGGTCGTCGATGATGACGCACGGATCCGGCAAATGCTGATCCGTTATTTCGAAGACGAAGGGTACCGCGTGACTGCCGTCGCCGACGGGACTGCCATGCACGCTGAGCTCGCAAAGACGGACTTTACCGCGATTTTCCTCGATCTGATTTTACCTGGCGGGCAAAACGGGCTTCAATTGGTGCGGGAAGTCCGCGCGAATTCGGACGTGCCGATTTTGATGCTGACCGGCCGCGATGATGTGACTGACAAAGTCGTGGGTCTCGAAGTCGGAGCCGATGACTACATCGCAAAGCCATTCCACCTTCGCGAGGTTCTTGCGCGGCTGAGAACCGTCTTGCGTCGCCGCCAGCCTCCCGATCGACACGCCGGGCAGCAGGCTGCGGACGAAGGTGTCCTGGAATTCGATGGTTGGCAACTTCATATCCACCGGCGCAAGCTGACCGATCCTTGCGGACAAGACACCCCATTGACAACGGGCGAATTCGATATGCTGCTCGTCTTTGCGCGCAACCCCGGGCGCGTGCTGACGCGCGAAACGCTCATGGACCTGACACGCAGCCGCAATCTCGAAGCGTTTGATCGAACGATCGACGCGCAGATTGCCAGGCTGCGCAGAAAAATCGAACAGGATCCCAAGAACCCGACAATCATCCAATCCGTTCGCGGCGTCGGCTATGTCTTTACGGGTGGCAGCCGATAATCCTCAAAACAACGCCGGTTAATTGATTCCCGTCAATGTTGGCGGGAGCTGAAGCACGTATGTCCTTTGAAAATGAAACATTTCGAAGAACCCGATGCAGATGTTCCTTTGATTGCTTTTGCAGGACTGACAGCTGCCGTTGCAGCTGTGCTGCTTGCGCCGCTCGATAGACGGCGCGCCTCGATCGACCGGCACGTTGCCTGCGAGCAGATGGTCTACCGCGACCATGCGGCGGAAGGAGGCACGCAATGACGCGCAAGCAGAAGCGCCTGGCGGTGATTGGCGGCGGCATGGGCTTCATCCTCGCCGCGGTGCTGCTCGTCATGTTCGCCTTCAGCCAGTCGGTCGCTTATTTCTACATGCCGGCCGACCTTGCCAAAACACCGGTGGCGCCGCAGACGCGCATCCGCCTCGGCGGGCTGGTCGGCGAGGGCAGCGTCGTGCGCGGCGCAGGCTCGACGGTGGAATTTGCCGTCACCGATGGCAGCGGCGACGCGGTGAAGGTCAAATATACCGGCATCCTTCCCGACCTGTTCCGCGAGGGGCAGGGGGTTGTGACGGAAGGCACGTTTGCGGCCGGCAGCCGGGAGTTCATCGCCGACACGGTGCTTGCCAAGCACGACGAGAAATACATGCCGAAGGACGTTGCCGACCGGCTGAAGGCGCAGGGTCTGTGGCAGGAAGGCGAGGATACGCAATGATCATCGAGATCGGCCACTACGCACTTGTCCTGGCGCTGGCGGCAGCGATCGGTCACTGACTTTACCGTCAGGAACGTCTGGGGGAACTCGCATTCGCTGGTGCCGCTGCTGCGCCTTCAGCGGAAAATGGTGCCCACTTGGCGGTCCGTTCTTGATTTATGTCAAGACCATCCGGTTCGGCAAGCGTTAGGTCTTGGTGGTGGTCATGGAGCACATGGATGGATTTCGAAGGATTTTTTAGGAGCGAGCTGGACGGGCTTCACAAGGAAGGCCGCTATCGGGTTTTCGCCGATCTCGAGCGTCATCGCGGCAGCTTTCCGCGCGCCACGCGCCATACGGCAGACGGTCAGAAGGACGTCACCGTCTGGTGTTCCAACGACTATCTCGGCATGGGCCAGAACCCGAAGGTGGTCGAGGCGATGAAGAAGGCCATCGACCACTGTGGCGCGGGTGCGGGAGGCACCCGGAATATCTCTGGCACCAATCACCACCACGTGCTGCTCGAGCGCGAGCTTGCCGATCTGCACGGCAAGGAAGCCGCGCTGATCTTCACCTCCGGCTATGTCTCCAACTGGGCATCGCTCGGCACGCTCGGCGCCAGGATCCCCGGGCTGATCATCTTTTCCGACGCGCTGAACCATGCCTCGATGATCGAAGGCATTCGCCACGCAAAATGCAGCAAGGTGATCTGGAAGCACAATGACGTGGCCGATCTCCAAGCCAAGCTCGCGGCCGCCGATCCGAAGGCGCCGAAGCTGATCGCCTTCGAGAGCGTCTATTCGATGGATGGCGATATCGCACCGATCAGGGAGATCTGCGATCTCGCCGACAAGTATGGCGCGATGACCTATCTCGACGAGGTGCATGCCGTCGGCATGTATGGTCCGCGCGGCGGCGGCATTGCCGAGCGCGAGGGGCTGATGGACCGGCTGACCGTCATCGAAGGCACGCTCGGCAAGGCCTTCGGCGTCATGGGCGGCTATATCGCCGCCTCGAGCGCGCTTTGCGATTTCATCCGCTCGTTTGCCTCCGGCTTCATCTTCACGACGGCGCTGCCGCCAGCACTTGCTGCCGGGGCGGTGGCCTCGATCCAGCACCTGAAGGTCAGCCAGTTCGAGCGCGCCCGCCATCAGGACCGGGTGCGCAAGCTGAGATTACTGCTCGACCAGCGCGGCATCCCGCATATGCCGAACCCGAGCCACATCGTGCCGGTCGTGGTCGGCGATGCGGCAAAGTGCAAGTGGATCTCGGATCTGCTGCTCGACAATTTCGGCGTCTATGTCCAGCCGATCAATTATCCAACGGTGCCGAAGAAGACCGAACGGCTGCGCATCACCCCGACGCCGCTGCATTCCGATGCCGACATCGAACAACTGGTCGCAGCACTCCATTCCCTCTGGTCACGGTGCGCGCTCGCAAGGCAGGTCGCATAAGGGCGCCACGTCCAGATAGGATGACTTTCGAACCGGGACGATGCCGAAAGCAGCTAGCCGGCGGAATGTCGCCGTGCGGCCATCCAGATATTCGCCTTGCAACCATGAAACAATTGCTCGGCCCCGGACACTTCCTGTCATGGCAGCTTCCTGCGAAAGCGCGGAAACGCGAATGTCCTCTATGTTTTCAAAGCGGCAGGAACCATGTTGTGACTGCCCGATGCTTGCAAAGGAAGGTGCTGTGTCGTCACGCTCGATCGGTTGGCCAAGGTGCCAAAGGGCTGCGAGAAGTTCCGGGAACAATCCATGCCGGTGGCGGTTAGTTCAACATTCTTAAACGCGACGGAGGTTTTCATGAGCGCTTCGAACACGACGACGAATCATGACGTGATCCGCAAGTGGGTGGAGGCCCGCAAAGGCCATCCGGCACGGGTAAAGGATAAGAAGCCGGGGGGTATTCTACGCATTGATTTTGGAGAACCCGAAGAAGCGTTGGAGGAAATTTCCTGGGACGAGTTCTTCCGTATCTTCGATCAAAACAAGCTCGCTTTCCTTTATCAGGAAAAGACAGAGTCTGGTCAGACAAGCCGGTTTAGTAAGTTCGTGGCCCGTCACTGATCATAACGCCCAGCGGGAACTTCCTCATGGGCAGAAAGGAATGCTGTGACTTCGGCCAAGCACCTCAAGCAACCAAAGGCGACGGATCTTCGGCCTCATTGATGATCCCGGGATTGGTCGCCCGAGGCATTGAGGAACCCTGGGGCGTGCTCCAGGCAGAACATGGTCGAGGGGGATATTGCCAATGAACACCACACCGCCAAGGGGATCGACCCAGGCATAGGGTTGATCAAAGAAGTAAGCGAGCCGACGGAGGCGGTCTGCTTGTCCGGACATCGGCACGCATTTACGCCGTCGCCGAACCTAAAGCCGGCGCCGCCAGGAGGTGACCGAGAGCTGCGATAAAGGCGGGGGCGCTTTGCTCACATGGGATGCTATGGTCCCGTCTGTCGTCCGCTAATAGCCTTGCCTTGCCTGCTCGCTCTCCAAGGCTTCGGCAGCCGTGTACATCAGCTCGTGCATCTTCTCGCGAATAAGTGCTTCATCGGCAACCCGGCCGGCTGCGCTGAAGTCGGCGCGGATCTTCTGAATCAGACCCGTGTCTTCCGGCGAAGCGATCGCTATTGTCATAACCTCGTTCACATACGCGTCGACGTCGTTGCGGCCGATTTCAGCGGCAACCCACTCCGCCAGCAGGCGGTTCCGCCGGGCACGAACTTTTAGCGACCGCTCAAAGTCGAGAATGTATGTTTCTTCAAGCGCCCGTCTTCTATCGTCCAAGGATGTCATGCGAAAACTCCTTTTCCCTGCCGCGGCGCAAATGGCCGTGGGCGTCGAGTGCGGCCGGGCCGAAACAGGACTTTGCTGTGCATCATGCTGTAACCTCCGATCTGAGGCGGCGATGTGCTCGAGAAGCAAGGCGCGTTGATGGCGAACCCGACCTTCTGAAAACGCTGTGAGAGGCCTCGCCGTTCCCAAATGAGCTCAGGGCTTATTATGTTACTGACGGCGCTCACCATAAGGGGCCGGTGTTTGGCGGCCCGACGGATGGCCACTCGCTCTTGTCTGCCACCGGAGGCGGCTGCTGCTGTCCAAGCCCGATGCCGTATCCCGAGTTCCATAAGTTCCAAAGAATGCGGGTCGGCTCTGTAGCGGGGTGAGTGAGTAACCAAAATTCTATGCTTGGCATGAGTTCGCGGGCGGGGACGTTCACAGAGGCGTTGCACATTACATTTCGCCGCGTTTGTTGCTTTTCATCGCACATTGGAACGCAACACGAGCGGTGGTGTTACGAAGACCTACGCGATGTTGCGTTGCGTCTGACCGATTGCGGAGAACAAGCCCTCGCACGCGTTCTCACGGTAGCCCTCGGCTATCAGTCATAAGCGTGGGGAGGCACGCGCAATGACGTAAGAGACGGCTTGGTCCAGCGACACTGTGGAGGTGTCAAGAATATCGCACCCACTCGCTTTCGCTTCTCTTCTGAGATAATTCGCCCAACTCATCGTCTCGGAATTGGCGAGTTCGGGCTGCTGACGGTCGATGATCAGCCGCCTCGCTCTTGTCTCATCATCGCAATCAACGAGGATTGGGATGTAATCGGACCAACCTGCCGCCGCTGCCCCTTCAGCTACGAATGTAAGGCGAGTCTGGCCTTCGAAGACCACCTTCCGTCCAGTCTCGGCAATCTTGGCCAGCACGCTCATCCATTC
Source organism: Rhizobium etli 8C-3 (assembly GCF_001908375.1). Lineage (NCBI taxonomy): Bacteria > Pseudomonadati > Pseudomonadota > Alphaproteobacteria > Hyphomicrobiales > Rhizobiaceae > Rhizobium > Rhizobium etli. Next base: position 1,115,285 of record NZ_CP017244.1, read on the forward strand.
AATGGTCTTGGCCCGCTGCCACGCATCACTCGACCCATATTCTCTCACCATGTCCTCGAAGGCAGGCACGCCTATCCGGTCGAAGAAGAGAACTTCGACATTGTCACGGAAGCGTTCCGAGATGGCCTGAGCAATCGTGGTCTTGCCCGACCCAGAAGCTCCAATCAAGATAGCGACGGGCATGGTGCGTCCTTCTCCTTCCTGGTGCCTCGATCAGGTGTTCACGATTTCGATGTTATGTTTACAAATTCCATGGCGAGCAATGTTGCCCGAGGCGGTCACTCCGACCACAACAGATTTCGGTACTTTACGCGGGTAGGGATGCCCGAGCAAAATAACGCCTGCTGGTCACGACCCAAAGGTAAAGCCCCAGATGATTGATTTCAGATCACTGACCGAAGCAGATTTTCCGATGTTGTGTGGATGGTTGAATAGCTCTCATATGCGTGCTCACTACCAGAAGACGCCAATAACGATCGAGGAAGTTCAGGGGAAGTATTCTGAGCGCCTGAGACCGAGCCATCCCATCCATTGCCATATAGCCTGCTATAATGGTGAGCCTTTTGGAACGTTGCAGTGCTATTTGCTTCGCAACTATCCCGATTTCGCGTCTGATATAGGCGAGCACGACGGCATAGCGGTCGACCTATTTATCGGTGACGAGCGTTTTATAGGAAGGGGCTTGGGGAAGGCTATGCTTCGCTCCTATGTGCTGAACGTGGTTCCTTCCATTTTTCCTCAAGACAGCAAATGCTTCATCTGTCACGCTAAAGAGAACATGATAGCCATTCGTGGTTCGCTGTCCGCAGGGTTTCTACCGTGTCGAGACGTCATCGAGGGCGGGGTGGAAAGTCTGCTACTTTCGTTCGACCGACCGATTTAGAGGGATTGGGACTTAAAGCCGAACTGGGCCGTCTTGCCCATGCTGGTCATGTCCCAGGGGCGGCGCTGGCTGATTCAAATGAGAAGCGAAGAGCCGTATTTCTCGTAAGACTCGCTGGAGCTGAAGCGATCATCTCCTTGATAAGATCGACTTCGCCCACTGGAGAACGGTCCAGGGGAAGGGGAGGCCATGTGCCCTGCCCGGAAGCGGATGGCCAACGCCTCCTCGACGGCGGCCATCAGCCGCCTCGGATCGTCGAGGGCGATGCCCAGGCGAAGCGCTCTCGCGTCCACGTCCTTCCACGGCTCCAGCAATGTCATCGTAGAGGGGTCGCCCCCGTCAGCGATAGCGATAGCCCGATCCGCGCCGACCATGTCGGCCAACGCCTTCAGATCGCGATCCCGAATGATGTCGTACATGGTCTCGCCGAAGCGCTCCCAGACCTTCTCCGCCGTTGCCCAGCCGATACCGACGAAGCGTTTGCCAGTGGCAAGATTTCGGATGGTCGCCCGCCCCTTGGTCATTAGGGCAGGGCCCCCTTGGCATTGAGCTGCGGTCCGTATTCGGGATGAAGCTGGACGGAGTCCGTCACACGCCACGTCTCGCCCACGGCCGGATCGCGCGGTGACCTTTTCGAAGGAACGAGGCGTGACGGAGCTGCTGTCTCGTCGCGGCCGATGATGACGTGGTCTTCGAACCGGCTCGCGTGAACCGCGGTTTAAACTCAAAAAGCAGAAACAAAACCGCTCGTGGAGTTTCCAAAGAGTGCGGTTTCGGCATTGTAGCTCGGTGAGTGAGTGGCGAGATTTCCTTACGATGCAGTGGAGGCGGCCGCAAATCCTCCGGAAGGGTGTTGCAACGCGTTTTCGACCCGATTTGTTGCTTTTGAAGTCACCCTGTTTCACTACACTTGGCAACATTGTTGCTACGCTCGGACCATGCCGTTGTTGCTTTTTGAGCGCGGCGAGCGGCGGGCGGCCAAATCTCTAGTCGACGTGCGAAGCGTTGCCCGATAGGTTCCCGTGGCTATAACGCTCCCAAGGGATTCTCGATGTCCGAACCTGCCGCTCGAATGGCGCCTCGTAGCCCTCCAGCATCCTTCGGAGGAGGGGCCGTGATCGGGACGCTTGGCGGGCTTATCGGTCTCGGCGGCGCAGAGTTCCGGCTGCCGCTCCTGATCGGCTTTTTCAATATCGCCCCGCTGGAGGCCGTCATCATGAACAAGGCGATGAGCCTTGTTGTAGTGGCTTCGGCTCTTCCGTTCCGAGCTTCGACCGTTCCGTTCGGCTCCATCGCAGAGCACTGGACTATCGTCGTCAACCTCCTGGCAGGGAGCCTGCTTGGCGCATGGTTCGGGGCTGGCTGGGCAGTGAAGCTTCGGTCGGACACGCTTTACAAAGTGATCAGCATTCTTCTGGTCGTTATCGCGATGGTGCTCCTGCTCGGACACGACACGAAGGCAGGACAGCCGCTTCTTCAGGGGACGGCGCAGCTTGTTGCGGGGATCGTAGCTGGTTTCATCATCGGCGTCGTAGCCTCGTTGCTCGGCGTTGCCGGGGGCGAGCTACTGATACCGACCCTCGTCCTTCTGTTTGGCGTGGACATCAAACTGGCGGGCAGTCTTTCGCTGGCGGTCAGCCTTCCGACCATGCTCGTCGGATTCACCCGCTACAGCCGTGACCAGAGCTTTTCAGTCCTCGGCCGCAACAAGGTGTTCCTGCTGTCGATGGCGGCAGGCTCGATAGTCGGCACATTCATTGGTGGGCTCCTGCTGTGGATCGTTCCGAACGGACTGCTTTTACCGCTCCTTGCCGCAATCCTGCTGGTGTCGGCTTGGAAGGTCTGGCGGCATAAGTGACCGATCACAGCCTCGCAAAGACCATGGCGTTGGTTCGTTCAAGGGCTCCAGGCGGTTCGTCTATCGTCCGACGCAGAACTACCGGATCGCCGACGATGACGAATCGATGGCTCTGGTGATCGCCGTATAGAGCAGGGTCCGGTCGAGAAGCTTCGAGCCGACGAGCGGCACGATCACCCTCCGGAAGGCCGACCCCTGAGCCTTATGGACGTTGAGCGCCTAGCCGCGGTGAAGGATGCCGTCTTCCCGGCGTTTTGCTTCGTTGAAGAGCGGTCCCCACTCACGCTTGATCTTCCTGTTAACCAGTAATAGGAGATCGACGATGCTCTTGCAGAAATATCGCGAGAACAAGGAAGCCTTGAAGCAGATCGGGCGGGAAGCTCTTGCTGAGAGCCGCCGTCTCGGCCTGCCGATCTCTGCCAAGGATCTCGAAACGAAGCCAAGATCGAGCCGAACACGAGCAGGAAGAGCGCGTTCCCGCTGCCATGAGGCAGTAATCGCTCTATGCCGGAACTGTCGTGCATCCTCCTCGCAGGGCCGGAAGGTTCCGGCAAATCATCCGCCTTTGCTAAGCTGAAGCTCGAAGGTGTCTGGATCAATGCCGACGAGATCGCGAAGACACTCCCTGAAATCGACGACGGCAAATCAAAGAAACGGCGCGCCTCCGAGATTGCTCTCCGCAAGATCGCGGAGATGATTGAAACTCGGCCGGCTTCAAGGTCGGCCTTTATTACATCGCCCTGGATTCCGTCGAGATGAACGTTGAGTGCGTCAAGCAACGTGTCCTCAAGGGCGGTCACGACATCCGGAGACGGCATAAGGGATCGCTCGAGAACCTGAAACCACAGACGACGGCCAAGGCTGTCCTCGCGCTGGTTCCATAAGATAGATTATGTGACTTTGGGCTGTAGCCGGGTGGGTTCAAGGATGAAGTGCGACTTGCGATAGATACCAATGGGTTATAACTCGCAAGGAATGCTCATGACACGCACCTACTCCCAGATCGATATGGATGAACGTCGTAAGATCGCTCGCTGGCGAGCGGCCGGCCTGAGCGCCACGGTCATTGCCTAGAAGCTTGGACGGCATCGTTCGACGATTTTCCGCGAGCTCAAGCGGAATGCGTTTGAGGATCCGCAAATGCCGGATCTGAGCGGCTACTATTGCGTGACCGCCAACGAGATGGCACGTGAACGCAGAGCCAAGCTGCGCAAGCTCGCCCGCTTCGTCCATGTGCGCCAGTCGGTGATCGAGCGGATCATGCATGGCTGGTCGCCACAGCAGATCGCCGGTCGCATGCGGCTGGAGCGCCATCCGATTTGCGTCAGTTACGAGACGATCTACAAGTTCGCCTATTCCGCAGACGGTCAGGCCATCAAGCTGTGGCGGCACCTGCCGGAGCGTCGCGCGCGACGGAGACCGCGGCATGCCCGACGCCGTCACGGTCGCCGCTTCAGCCCGGAACTCAACATTCTTCACCGTCCTGACACGGTCGCCGAACGCAAGCAGTTCGGGCATTGGGAGTGCGATCTCATTCAGTTTCGCAAGAAGTTCGGCAAGGCCAACGTGACCTCACTGGTCGAGCGGGTCAGCCGCTTTGCGGTCTTCCTGCGCAACAACGACCGGCAATCGAAACCGATCATGGACGGGCTGATTGAGGTGCTCCAACCCCTGCCCCACGCTGCTCGACGCTCGATCACCTTCGACCGGGGCACTGAGTTCAGCGAATGGCCCTATCTGCAAGCCGGCATCGGAACGCAGACATGGTTCTGCGACCCGCAGTCGCCCTGGCAGAAAGGCACGGTCGAGAACACCAATGGCCGGGTTCGCAAATGGCTTTCGCGAGAGGTGGATGCCCCGTCGATCAGCGACGGCGAGCTGAGAGACATCTGCGACCGGCTCAACTCGACGCCGCGGAAGTGCCTGGGCTACCGAACGCCCGCGGAAGTATTCCGCAAGAAACTGCTCGCGCACATCCGACGTGTCGGTTAGCGTCACAGGCGCAGGTCGCAATTCGGCTTGAACTCACACACCTCATTGGCCACCCGCTCCTGCTTTACGCAAGGCCGCCTCCCGGCCCCCGCGAAAGCGCGCACCGGCCTCGGCATCATCGAGGTCAGGTCGGTATCCTCGAGAGCCTGCAATGCCTTCGCGCGAACCAAGCATCATGGGCTTCGACAAGCTCCAACGGCAGGCAAGCCCCGAGATGACATGATCCCGTTTGATAGCAAGATCAGTCAACATCCTGATTTCATTGACGCTCGCAATTCAGGCGCTGGGAAGACAATCTCCTGATCTTCGACCGCGCTTTAGGGAACGCCAATGTCACCTCGCTGGTCGGCCCTGAAGACGAGAAAACTCGGTACCGTGGTCGAAGGCGAGCTTTGACGAGCAAAGGCCGGCAGCGGTGAGAAGGCATCGACGAACGATCGGTCAAACGCGCGATGGCCTAATTTGCCGCAGCGTTCCGATGCAATCGCGGGGTGGCGGGACCGGAAAACCGCCATTCGAGACTGACGCCGCCCTCCTCAGTCGAAACCAAGGTCGGGACCGCGGCCAGCAGCCGTTTGGTATAGTCAGACATGGGCTGGTCGAAAATCCGCGCCTTCAAGCCTTGCTCTTCGATCCGCCCCCTATGCATGACGATGACGCGGTCGGCTATCTGCTCCACGACACCCAGATCATGGCTGATGAACAGGCAGGCAAAACGCTGCTCTTCCTGAAGGCGCGCCAGCAGTTCCAGGATCTGCGCCTTGACCGTCAGGTCCAGCGCCGAAACGGCCTCATCGGCAATGACGAGGTCCGGGCGTCGGGCAAGCGCCCGGGCTATTGCGACGCGCTGGCGCTGCCCGCCGGAAAGCTGGTGGGGAAAGCGATCGGCAAATTGCGGACCGAGGCCGACATCGACAAGCACTTCGTCGACGCGCGCCTTGCGCTGTGCAGCCGTCAGGCTCTTTTCGTGGCGGAGCGACGCGGCGACCAGGTCGCGGACGCGCATGCGAGGGTCCAGCGACGAATACGGGTCCTGAAAGATCATCTGGCAGTTGGCGCGGTAGTCGTCGTAGTTCCCGTTCCTGCGGCTGATTTCGCGGCCACGGAAGGTCATGCTGCCGCCATTTGGCTTCAACAGACCCGCGATAACGCGGCCGAGCGTGGTCTTGCCTGAACCGGAGCCACCCACCAGGGCGACGATCTCACCGGGCCGAATGTCGAGATCAATGCCGTGAAGCACTGCTTTGGCGTTCTTGCCGCTGCCGTAAGTCAACTGCAGGTCCCTGACGCTGGCGATCGGCTGGCGGTCGGCAATTGCGCGCGCCGGCCCACGGCGCGGCAAAGCCGAGAGAAGCTTCTTCGTGTAATCGTGGCGGGGGGCGCTCAGCAGATCCCTCGTTTCGCCCTGCTCAACGCAAACGCCCTTCTCCATTACCAGGAGCCGATCGGTATATTGCGCCACCATGGACATGTCGTGGCTGATCAGCACCATGGCGGTGCCCTTCTCCTTCACCAGATCTCGTAGCAGCTCCAGCACGTCGCGCTGCACTACCGCATCCAGGGCGGTCGTCGGTTCATCAGCGATGAGCAGGGCGGGCTCCAGCAACATCACCGAGGCAATCATGATGCGCTGGCGCATACCGCCAGAAAACTCGTGCGGAAAAGCGGTCAGCGCGGTTTGGGGATCCGGGATGCCGACACGTTCGAGCATGGAGACCATCGCCGCCCGGCGTGCCGCGGCGTCGACTTCCTTATGCAGAGCCAGTCCCTCCTCCATCTGCGTTCCGATGCGAAGAGCAGGATTGAGCGATGTCATCGGTTCCTGAAAGATCAAACCGATCCCCGCACCACGCAGGGCACGCAAGTCGCGCGGCGGAAGAGAGCCCATGTCGCGGCCGTCGAAAGCGATCGAGCCGGCAAACTTTACTATGCCTGGCGGCAAGAGACCGATGACCGCGCGCATCATCATGGATTTGCCCGAGCCTGACTCCCCGACGATGCCGACGCGCTCGCCACGTTTAAGGGTCATGCTGACTCCATCAACGACGCGGTTCTGGAGCCGGGCGGCACCAAGCGCCAGATTGTCTACCTTGAGCAGCGGTTGGTTCATCGTCAAATGCCCCTCATCGTCGGATCGAGCCTGTCGCGCAAGGCGTCGCCGAGCAGATTGACACCCAGCAGAACGGCCGAGATGCAAAGGCCGGGAAAGATGCCCAGCCACATTGCTTGGCTGAGAAAAGGTCTGGCGCCAGCGAGCATGTTGCCCCATGTCGGCGCCGGTGGGGGCACGCCTAGTCCGAGGAAGGAGAGCGCGCTTTCCGAGAGCAGGGTCCAGCCGAACATCGACGTGGTCAGCACGGTCAGCGGCGCAATGCAATTGGGCAATACGTGCCGCAGCAGCGTATATAGTTCGGAATCGCCAGCCACGCGCGAGGCATCGATAAACTCGCGCTCGCGTAGAGAGAGCACTGTGCCCCGCACGATGCGCGCGACCGAGGGAGTATAGGCTATACCGAGTGCGAGGACGATGCCGTATTTGTTCGCACCGAAAACAGCAAGCAGGCCGAGTGCCAGTAGAATGCCGGGAAAGGCTAGCAGGGCGTTGGTGATGGCCGCGAGGGTCCGATCGGTCCAGCCGCCGACATATCCCGAAACAGCGCCGATCGCGGTGCCGAAGATCGTGGCGCCGACTACCGTCAGCAGGCTGACGATACCGCTCGCAGATGCGCCACGCATGATGCGGCTGAGCACGTCGCGCCCGAATTCATCCGCGCCGAGCAGATGCGCTGAGGACGGCGCAGCGAGCCGCGCCCGCATGTCGAGCGCCATGGGGTCGAAGGGCGTCCAGAATGATCCGACGACGGCGACCACCGCGAAGAGGCCGACGAGAAGGCTGCCGACCACCGCATTGGGTGACAGATGTCTCATGACATTCTTACCCGCGGATCGAACAGGGGATAGCAAAGGTCAACGATGAGATTAACGAGTACGTAGATGACCGCAATGAAGAGTAAGCATCCCTGGATCACGGGATAATCACGTCCAAAAATCGCATCGACCAGCAGCCGACCCAGACCGGGAATGGTAAACACCGTTTCGATGACCGCAATGCCACCCAACATATTACCCAGCACAAGACCGATCAGCGTCCATGTCGGCGCAAATGCATTCGGAAACACGTGGCGCCAAAGCACCGTCGACTCCGGGAGGCCCTTCGCCCGCGCATGCGTGATGTAATCGAGCCGCAACACCTCGAGTGCCGAGGCACGCGCCATGCGCAGCAGGACGCCGATCTCATGCAGGAACAGGGTTGCGATCGGCATCAGAACGTAGAGCAAACCTCTAGCCGGGTCCTCGGCAATGGAGACGTAGCCGACCACCGGCAGCCAGCCGAGCTTGAGACCGAAGACCAGCAGTATGATGAGCCCGAGCCAGAAGGTGGGTACCGAAAGGAGCAGTGCGGCGATCGTCACCAGACCGAGATCCAATTTTGAATTCTGCTTCAGGGCGGCGACGAGGCCGGCAGGTACGGCAACAAGCGAAGAAAGCGCTACAGCAACCAGGACGATTCCGGCACTCACCTGAAACCGCTGCAGCACGAGATGGGTCACCGATTCATGCGTGGTGATCGACGTGCCGAGATCGCCTCGCAGGACATTCGATACCCAGAGAACGAACTGCGTCAGCAAGTCCTTGTCTAACCCAAGGCTCGTGCGCAGCGCGGCCACGCTTGCCGGGTCGGCCATATCACCCAGCATCAGAGTGGCAGGGTCACCGGGTATCAGGCGTATGAGAAAGAAGACGAGCACGGACACCAGAATGACGGTCGGGACCGCCATTCCAATTCGGGACAGGACGAAGCGCAGCACGTGGCAGTCTCCCTTAATCGGCTATCGAAACTTCCCAGGCCCGCGGCATGGAAAATATGGACGCCTGGTAGTTCTGGACGCTCTTCTGGAAGGCGGAAGCTTCGAGGCCGTTGTACAGCATCAGGAACGGCACGCTTGCCAGGAAGCGGGCATGCAGCTTGTCGAACAGTTCCTGGCGTTTCGCGGGATCGGAAGAACGGACGTTCTCGGCGAGCAAGGCCTGCGCCTCGGGATCGTCCCAGACCTTGCGAGGCTCCTTCTCCTTGTTGCCCATGACGGAATCGTAGGTCAGCGCGGGGTCGAAGCGCGCCGAATAGGGGAACGTCATCGCCGTGTAGTTGCCGCTTTGGTAGCGATCGAGCTGGGCCGCCCACTCCAGCACCTCGATCTCGACATTGATGCCGGCCTGTTGAAGCATGGCCTGCGCCATGACCGCCGCGTCGTAGGTGTTTGCGTAACGGGTGTTGGCGATGAGCTTGATGGGGCGTCCGTCGTATCCTGCTTCCTGCAGCAAGGTCTTTGCCGCCTCAGGATCGAATTTGTATCCCTTTGCCTGTTCGGCCGAATGAAATTTCGAGGTTGCAGGCACAAGCGAATTGTTGGCTTTGCCGAGCCCCAGCGTGATGCCGTCGACCAAGGCATTGGTGTCGATCGCCATGGAAATCGCCTTACGAATACGGACATCCTTGAGGAGCGGGTCGCGGGTCTGGAAGAGAACTGCGGTGATGCCGGGATTGCTGGCGAGGGAGACGTCGAGATCCGCATTTTGCTTGAACTCGGCAATATCTGCATAGGGCACGTCCGGAACGACATCGACATCGCCACTGAGAAGGGCGGCTTTTGCCGACGACCGATCGGGGATGATGGGAAAGTGGACCGTCTCCACCAAGGGCCTTTTTGATCCCGTAAGTCCATCACGGCCCTCGCCCGCCCTCGCGCTGTATTCGGGGAAAGCCTCGAGATCGACAAATTCTCCTTTCTTCCATTCCTTGTATTTGAACGGGCCGGTTCCAACTGGCTGCTTGAAGGAACCATCGTCATTGAGCGACGATTTTTCGAGAATGCCGGTCATGCCGCAATCGAGCCGGGCGAGCGTCGCCAGGAAAAGGGCGTTGGGCTGCTCGAGCTTGAAAACGACGGTCTTCTTGTCCGGAGCGTCGGCGGCAACGACGTGCGAGGCGCCGCCTTCCGCAAAGTCGGGGCGGCAGCGCCACTTGGTCGCTTCCGCCATGTAGCGGTTCCAGCTCCACAGCACGTCGACCGAAGTCAACTCCTTGCCATTGTGAAATTTGACGCCGTCGCGCAGAGTGAAGGTATAGGTAAGCTCATCCTTAGAAACGGCGACCTTCTCTGCCAGCAGAGGCTTCACGGAAGCATCCTCGCCGTAGGCAACCAGCCCTTCCACCATATGAAGCACCACCGCGTCGCTGTTCGAATCCCGGTTCACGCCTGGGTCGAGGCTACGGATATCAGCATTGAGGGCGATGTTGAGCGTCTTGGCTTGCAGCGGCGCAGCCGCAAGCATCAAGCCAATCAGGCTGACGGATGCCATGGCAGCAGAATGCTTGTTCACGTGCGTTCTCCTCTTGATCGTTATCCGGCGATTTCGTCCGCCTTTTGCTCACATTGCCTTCTACATCACCAAAATGCAATACAAAAATCAAATAGACAGATTCATCTGCCGTGGAGCCGTATTCACCTGCGGGAAAATCCGGCGAAGAAATCCGAGCCGTGAGCCTGAGTCGCGTCTGGCTTCAGCGCCGATATTTGTTCGCAGCAAGCGGCTGTTGCAGGCCTACAGATCAAGCCTAGCGGTCGCCGGCAGCGATTCTTTGCTCGACATTCCTGAGGATGACTTCGAGATGGCGCTTCAACACGATCCGCGCGATCTCCAGGTCTCCCACCTTGATGTGGTGCAGGATCTGAAGATGCTGATCGAGCGAGGCCTCGATCCTCTCGCGCTGCAGTCGGTCGAAAACCGAGGATTCTCGCAGAAGCCGCAGATCGTTCTGCATGCGGACCGCCTGCAGAATGAAACGATTACCGGACCATCTGGCGAGCGCTTCATGGAAGGAAGCGTTGAGCTGCAGCCACTCGGGGCGGCCGATTTCGCCTTTTTCATGGAGCTGACCGAGCACGTTCTCATGTGCGGCGATCAGAGCGTCGAGCGCTTCTGGTTCCGCGCGGTAATCTGGCTCCGAGAGGCCGGCTAACTCTACCGCAAGACGGAAACGGTAGCTTTCGGCTAGGCTTTCGGCGCTGTCGAGGGAATCGACGAATGCCCATCCGTGGCCCCGCTGCCTGTGAATCAGCCCTTGCGATGAGAGTTGCGCAAGCGCCTTGCGAAGTATGCCACGCGCCACCTGGTAGCGTTCGGTCAACTCGTTCTCGGAGACCTCCTGCGGGATCAATCCTCGGGACCGATCATGCAGGACTTGCTGCTTTAGCCGCTCCGTTTCGCTCGTCGTCAAGGATTCCAGAAGCTTCTCGGAGCCCAGATCGACCGCTGCGACAAATCCCTTGTTCGGAATGAGCCGCACGAGCGCTTTCTCCTCCAGAATTTCGAGCGCACCCCGCATTGGCGAGCGGGAAACGCCGAATGCCGAAGCCAACGACTTTTCGACGATCTGGTGCCCTGCCCGCCAACCTTCCTTTTGAGCCTGAAGGAGGATCTGCCGGGCGATATCGATCTGTAGGGCGCTGTGTCCGCTGTCCATGCCTTGGGTCCCTGTTCCGAAGTCTGCCTCGATGTCGTCCCTACCGAATAGACTTGAGATTTGCTCTCGACAACCAGCGAAATACGTGCTTTTTAACTACACAAAATACATTAGCTTGGGAAGAAAAAAATGCCCGCCACATCATTTCCTCTGATCTCCATTTTCGGCTCACCCCGCGAGCGCGGCCTTCAGTATGGTCGGCAGGCGGAAGACAGGGTTCGCCGCAGCGTCGCGCTGTATTCCGGACGTCTCGGGCAGATCGGCATTTCGGAGCAAGACCTGACGGACATGGTTGGAAGCTATGTTCCCGTGATCGAAGCGTTTGATCCCGCGTTCATCGAAGAAATGACGGGCATCGCAGAGGGCGCCGGTCTTTCCTTCGATCAGATCGTCCTGATCAACGCCCGCACGGAGATCCTGGCAAAAGCCCGCCGCCGGCAGGCAGCCCAAGCCGAACATTCCGGCGACGGCTGCACCGGTGTCGTCGTATTGCCCGAGCGCAGTCAAACCGGCGAACTCATTCATGCCCAAAATTGGGACTGGATTGCCGAGTGTGCAGAAACTGCGATCGTCCTTCGTGTCCAGCCGGACAAAGGTCCTTCTTACCAGACCTTTACCGAGGCGGGCGGTCTTGCCAGAAGCGGCATGAACGACCGGGGAATCGCGATCACCGCCAACTACCTCGAGAGCGACCGCGACTTCGCTCAGGATGGCGTCCCGCTCTCCCTCATCCGACGCATGGTGTTGCAACAGGAGCATATGGCTATGGCAATGCGTGCCGTGGCCGCCACCGGGAAATCGGCCTCAAACAACATCATCGTCAGCCACAAAGACGGCTTCGGCATCAGTTTCGAATGCGCCCCCGACGAGGCCTTCAACATCTATCCGGAAAACGGCCTGATCGTACATGCCAACCATTGGCAAAGCCCAACAGCGCTTCTCAAGCTGCGCGAACAGGCGCATGGCAGTTGGTCCGACAGCTTCTATCGCGACTGGCGGGTCCGCCACGAACTGGAACAATTGCCGAAGATCGGGGTCGCGGAGGTAAAGAAGGCGCTGGCTGACAAGTTCGGCTACCCCTACAGCGTCTGCCGCCCCCCCTATCGCACCTCGCGCGGCCACGTATCGGCGACGGTCGCTACGATCGTCATGCGCCCCGCTTCGGGGGAGATGGAACTGGCGGTGCTGCCCGCCGAAAATCCGGAATTCACCCGCTATCCCACCCGCAACGACTCTGAAGCCACGGAATAAAAACGGCGTTTGAGTGATCCGGCTGCCCGGTGCGCCTGTGCAGCGACGAGCCCACAGTCACTACAGTTGCAATGGAAGGTGAATAAAAATGGATACGCCCCTGATGCATGGCGCCAACAATCTCGACTCCCACTGGATGCCGTTCACGCCGAACCGTGATTTCAAGAAACACGCGCAATTCGTCTCCAGCGCATCCGGCATGTATTACTACACGACGAATGGCCACAGGCTGCTGGACGGCATCGCGGGCCTGTGGTGCGTCAATGCCGGACATAGCCATCCGAAGATCGTTGAAGCCATTCAGAAACAGGCCGCGCAACTGGATTTTGCTTCTTCCTTCGGACTGGGCCATCCGCTGGCGTTTGACTATGCCAATCGGCTGACGTCGATTGCACCCGAGGGGCTGGATCACGTGTTCTTCACCAATTCGGGTTCGGAGGCAGCCGATACTGCGCTGAAAATGGCGCTGGCTTATCACCATGCCCGCGGCGAGGGTCAGCGCATGCGCATCATCGGTCGGCAGCGCGGTTATCATGGCGTCGGTTTCGGCGGTCTTTCGGCCGCCGGCATGGGGCCGCACAAAAAGCAGTTCGGCATGCTGTTGCCCGGCGCTGCACACATGCCGCATACGCATGATCCCGCGCGGAATGCCTTCAGCCGAGGCCAGCCGCAGCATGGCGCCGAGATCGCCGACGCCCTGGAACAGATGCTGCAGACCTATGATCCTTCGACCGTTGCTGCGGTGATCGTCGAGCCCGTTGCCGGATCGACTGGCGTCCTGGTGCCGCCCATCGGCTATCTGGAACGCCTGCGTGAGATCTGCTCCCACAACGGCATCCTGCTCATCCTCGACGAGGTCGTCACCGGCTTCGGCAGGCTCGGCCGTCCCTTCGCCGCGGACCGCTTTGGCGTGACGCCGGACCTCCTGATGATCGCCAAGGGGATGACGAGCGGCGCCGTGCCGATGGGGGGGGTGATCGCCAGCGGCAACATCTACGAGACATTGACCAGCAGCGCTGCGCCCGGCGCCGTCGAGTTTGCCCATGGCTACACCTATTCCGGCCATCCGCTGGCCGCCGCGGCCGGCCTGGCCGCGCTGGACGTCTATCTCTCGGAAGGCTTGTTCGAACATGCCGCCGCAGTCGAGCCAGTGTGGCAAGACTGCGCCCACCGGCTAAGGGGGCTGCCGGGTGTGGTCGATATCCGCAATCTCGGGCTTCTGGCCGGGATTGAACTTGGTGCCGACGTCGCAAGCGGTAAGCTCTTGGCCAAAAAGGTTCATGACTTCTGCTTCGAGAAGGGTGTGCTGGTCCGCCCGGTTGCCAACACTATCGTGCTGTCGCCACCGCTGATCGTTTCGCAAGCGGAAATCGAGACGATTTTCGAGACCATTGCAGGCGTCCTGAAAGAGCTCTGAGGCGGATAGCGCGGGAAAACAGCGATGATCGACCAGACAAGCGCCGACCATTCATCACGCTGGCCAAATGCTGCCAGATGTGTGGTTGCGATCACCATAGATTTCGACGGGCCATCGCTCGAAATAGGTCGCGGACGCAACACCCTCGGTATCTACTCGCATGGTCGATATTCCGCCAAATGCGGCATCCCGCGATACCTGCGCATCCTGGAGGAGACGGGTATTCCCGCTACCTTTTTTGTGCCGGGCTACGACGCCGAACAGCACCCGCAGAGCGTGAGGGAAATTGTGGGCAGCGGTCATGAGGTCGCCGCGCACGGCTACGTTCACGAGGGCTGGGATCTCGGTGACGAGGAGCCTTTCTTCCTTCAGAAGACACATGAAATCCTGACGGATCTCGTTGGCGCGGCGCCGCTTGGCTGGCGCTCGCCATCGGGTCACAAATCGGCGCACACGATGCGCGCGCTGAAGCGCCTCGGCTATATCTACGATTCCAGCGACAAGGATCGGGACCTGCCTTACCTGGCAGAGTTCGGCGGCCGCGTCCACGACAACCTGATCATCCTGCCGAACAACACCTCGAGCCTAGACGACTTCCCGTTCTATCGGGTCAGCTATACGCCCCCGTCGGAAGTGTTGGCGCACTGGATCGAGGAGTATGAGGCGATCCGCGCCGAAGGCGGCTATTTCAATCTGACGCTGCATCCGCGCGTTGGTTATGGTTCCGGCTCGCCAGCCCGGGCGCACATCGTCAAGGAATTGATCGAATACATCAAGGAGAGCGGCGACGCCCAGTTCGTGAACCTCGCGCAGTTCGCCGACTGGTGCCTCAAGTCGCCACGTCGATGGCTGAAGACCCCTCCATTCGTGAACGGCGGAGCGGCCTGATGACACCTCAACTCATGATCGTCACAATCACCGTCAATCTCCAGGGTTCCGTGGTCGAGACCCGCGCCGGGGCGGAGACCGAGGAAACCCTCTTCGGCAAGAAATCCTACGGCAAGTACACGGCCCATCCCGGTACTCCCCGGCTGCTTGCGATGTTTGACCGATTGCGGATCAAGGCGACTTTCTTCGTGCCTGGCCAGGAGACCTTGGACAATCCCGGTCTTGTCCGCGAAATCGCCGCAAGAGGCCATGAAGTCGCCGCGCATGGCTTTGCCCACGAGGCCTATATCGGGGCACCGGAAGAAACTGTACTGCTGCAAAGGACGCATGACCTCCTGACAGGCACAACTGGTACTGCGCCGATAGGCTGGCGGGCGCCGACCGGGTCGCTGGCACCTGCCACGTTGAAGGTCTTACAAGACATGGGCTATGTCTATGATTCCAGCAATCAGGATGACGACTTTCCCTATTCACTTGCCGCAGACGGTGCGGACCGGATGGTGGAACTGCCGCAGAACGAAATGCTGATCGACGAGACGCATTATTCTCGACGCGCGACCCATGCAAGGCTTCTGGCCTGGTGGCGGGAGGAATTCCAGGCAATGCATGCCGAGCGCTGCTTCGCCGCAATAACCGTCAGTCCCCGCTCCGACTATGGAAGCGGCCGGGCCAGCCGGATTGCGTCCCTCGAACATTTCTTGGCCGACGTGCAAAAGCATGAGGATACCGTGCTGATGACCTGCGCGGAGGCGGCTCGACGCCACCAGTCCGATGTCCTCTAGATCAAGTGCCGCAGGCCGCCGAAGCGGCACTCTGCGGCGTCTACACGGGTGAACTATGCATATCTATCCTGACGTGAAGCTTTTCATCGGCGGAGAATGGCGCGATGCCATCGGCGGCGAGGTCATTCCGGTCATCGACCCGGCAACGGAGGAAGTGATCGGCAGAATCGCTCACGCGCGCAAGCCGGACCTCGACCTCGCCCTGGAGGCCGCCGACGCGGGTTTTAGACTGTGGCGCGACATATCTGCCTTCGACCGCTCCAAGCTGATGCGCAAGGCTGCGGATATCCTGCGTTCGCGGGCCGATGCCATTGCCCATATCATGACGCGCGAGCAGGGCAAACCGATCGCCCAGTCCAAGGCGGAAGTCATGAACGGCGCCGACACGATCGACTGGTTCGCGGAAGAAGCTCGCCGGACCTATGGGCAAATCATTCCCGCCCGATTCGGCGGCGTGTCCAATATGGCTATCAAGTTTCCGGTCGGACCGGTGGCGGCTTTCACACCCTGGAACTTCCCGATCAACCAGATCGTCCGCAAGCTTTCCGCTGCTCTTGCGACGGGTTGCTCGATTATCGTTAAAGCACCCGAGGAAACTCCCGCCTCGCCAGCCGAGCTAATCCGCGCCTTTGCCGATGCCGGCGTTCCGGCCGGCGTCGTCAACCTCGTCTACGGCGTGCCGGCGGACATCTCCCAATACCTCATTGCGCATCCGGTCGTCCGCAAAATTTCGTTCACCGGCTCCACGCCGGTCGGTAAGCATCTGGCAGCACTCGCCGGCAAGCACATGAAACGCGCCACAATGGAGCTCGGGGGACACGCGCCGGCCATCATTTGCAACGACGCCGATCTTGAAAGGGCCATCGCGGTGACGGCTCCTGCGAAGTTCCGCAATGCCGGGCAGGTCTGCGTCGCCCCCACTCGATTCCTCGTGCAGGACGGCATCGCCGACAGGTTCACGCAAGGCTTCGTTGAGGCAGCACAAGCGATCAAGGTCGGTAACGGCCTGGAACACGGCGTCGCCATGGGGCCGCTCGCCAATGACCGCCGCATACCGGCCATGGAGGACATGCTCCAAGACGCCATATCGCATGGCGCCCAACTGATGACCGGAGGCAAACGCATCGGCAACAAAGGCTATTTCTTCGAGCCCACAGTGCTTTCCGACGTACCGACCTCGGCCAGGATCATGAACGACGAGCCCTTCGGCCCTATAGCCGTCATCAACCGCTTCTCGCATCTCGACGAGGCGATCGCCGAAGCCAACCGCCTCCCCTTCGGACTTGCCTCCTATGCCTTCACCGGTTCGGTGACGACCGCCCACTCACTCGGCCGCCGCGTGGAAGCCGGTATGCTGACCATCAACCACAATGGCCTCGCCATTCCGGAAGTGCCCTTCGGCGGTATCAAGGATTCCGGATACGGCACTGAGGGCGGTTCGGAAGCCGTCGAGGCCTATCTTGAAACGCGCTTTGTCAGCCAGATGATCTGACGCCCGAGCACTTTCTCGCATAGTGCCAAGCGCCATCTGTTCTGCGTCAGTTACGAGACAATCTACAAATTCGCCTATTCCGCAGACGGCCAGGCCATCAAGCTTGGCGGCATCTGCCGGAGCGTCGCGCCAGACGCAGACCGCGGCATGCCCGGCGCCACGGTCACATGGACCAGTTAGACCGTATGTTCGTGGGCGGTGGCCCGCCCCCGCGGTAAACTAAATTCGGGGGTTGCTCTGGATAGAGCCAAAGCCGAGCCCCATAGTTTAACGAGGGCGAACCATGAAAGAAGATAGCGTAATTTTCATCGGCTTGGATACGTCCAAGTTGAAGATTTCAGTGGCCGTTGCCGAAGGAGAACGCAACGGCGAGATCCGGTTTTTCGGCGACATCTCTTCCGAGCCGGCGTCTGTGGCATCGCTGGTCAACAAGCTTTCCAAGCGTGGAGCCAAGCTTCACTTTTGCTATGAGGCGGGTCCCACCGGTTACGGCCTTTACCGTCAAATTGTCGAGCTGGGGCATGACTGCGTGGTGGTGGCGCCGTCGCTGGTGCCTAAGCGAGCGGGCGACCGGGTGAAGACCAACCGCCGGGATGCCGTAAGCCTGGCGCGCCTGCACCGCGCCGGCGAGCTGACCGCGGTCTGGATTCCGGATGAAGCTCATGAGGCGATCCGCGACCTGGTGCGGGCTCGCGAGGCGGCCAGCGATGCGCTGAAACAGGCACGCCAGCAACTTCAGTCTTTCTTGTTGCGTCATGGCCGGATCTATACCGGCCGCAAACCATGGACGCGCGCCCATACAAGATGGCTGACGTGCCAGGCCTTCGATCATCCCGCCCACCACATCCTGTTGGCGGAATATTGCCAGGCCATCGAGGATGCAGACGTGCGCCTGGGCCGACTGACCGAGCTGGTGGTGGAGACTGCAGCATCCTGGTCGATGGCCCCGGTTGTGGCCGCCTACCAAGCGATGCGCGGTGTTGCATTCATGACAGCGGTCACCTTTGTGGTCGAAATCGGCGACGTCAGGCGCTTTGATAATCCTCGTCAGTTGATGGCGTATCTTGGTCTTGTGCCGTCGGAAAGCTCGACGGGCGAACGGGTCAAGCGTAGTGGGATCACCAAGGCAGGCAACACAAGGGCGCGTCGGGTCCTCATCGAAGGCGCCTGGACGTATCGCTTCCCTGCACGTGTAAGCCCGACGATCCAGGCGCGGCTGGAGGGACTACCAAGGAGCGTTCGAGAAATTGCCTGGAAAGGCCAGGTGAGGCTTTGCGCGCGCTACCGCAAGCTGATGGCGGCAGGCAAGCCGAAGGTCGTCGCGGTCACCGCCATTGCCCGGGAGATGGCAGCTTTTCTTTGGGCGATTGGACAGGAAGTCGCTCCCACAGCAAAAATCTAAAGCCTATCGTCGGTGCAAGGCGCGACAAACCAGTCGAGAGGCAAACATCTGCTGTTGAACAAAGATGGAGGCAGGGTTCCGGTGGGGAACCCTCGTCATCTCTATGTGGCGGATAAAATCCATGCCCGATGTTAGATAGAGGCAGCCCCAGACGAACATACGGAAATGCGGTACCCAGCCCGCGCATAAGAGTATGCCAGCCGTCGTCAAAATGCCCTGTCTCCTCCTTTGTTCAACAGCTTCACGCATGTGCTTTCGTCGTCAAAGCCGGAAGGAAAAAATCATGACGAAAGAGCTTGCATACGAACATAAGAGAGATGCGACAGTCGTCGCCTCTTGGGATGCTCGTCAAACGTAAGCATTTCGAAGGAAGGATGGCTGCGTGAAGCAGGCGGAGCCCGTGAGCCTTCGGAGCATCATGTCTTGTTTGATCGTGAGTCGCAGAAGGAATTGCATCGTTTTGAATTGATCCAGCAGACTCGCTGATGGGTTATTGCGCGTCGTCTTCTTCCGAGTGCCTATGCCTGATATTTCGCACAACAAGGGAAATTCCCAATACGACCACAGGGACCGAGATCGCCGTCACAATTTCTGGTCCAAACTTGATGCCGAACAAGGGTACTCCTTTGGCGACATATCCAATCAGCCCCACGACATAGTATGAAATGGCAGCAACGGAGAGGCCCTCAACGGTCTGCTGCAGGCGTAATTGCATTTTTGCCCTTCGGTCCATGGAGTTTAGCAACGTCATGTTGATCTGCTCCAACTCGACATCGATCCAGCTCCTGAGCAAGGACGTGGCACGAGCCAGTTTGCGCGAGAGATTTGCCTGGCGCTCCTCTACCGATTGGCAGGTTCGCATCGCCGGTGCCAGGCGCCGCTCCAAGAAAGTGCCAAGGCTCTCGCTCCCGGACGTCGCTGTCTCGGCAAGTGCCCGAATTCGCTCCTGGACAATTTCGTAATAGGCGCGGCTGGCGCCGAACCGGTAAAGACTCATTGCAGCATTCGCTTCGAGTTCGGCCGCCAGACGAGTAATTTCCGCAAGCAGTTGATCGGCTTCGTCGCGAGCGTGCTGCTTCATCCGCTGAGTGACTGCCGTCAGGCTAGCTTCTATCCGCCGGATCTCGGGCGACAGCGATTGCGCCAAAGGCAATGCCATCATTGCAAGTGTTCTATAGGTCTCGATATCCAGGAGCTTCTGAACGAGCGCGCCGCGCGAGCTGTCGGATAGACCGCGGTCAATGACGAGGATCTTCGTCAAGCCATCTCCATCCGGACGGAAATCCGTAAGAATGGTGGCCTCCCCGCTTCTCAGATCGCTGCGGCAGAGGCTCGTCCGGTCGAAAACGGCGAGGTCTTTCTGTGTCTCTTCAGTGTCGGGTCTGATCTCCAGTCGTATGCCCGAGATAAAGGGTCCCGGTTGCGAAAACCCGTCGCCAAATGGATGCACAGGGACCTCGGCTCCAAACTTTTCTGGAGCGGGGCTGTCCCAAAAATAGGTCGAGAATTCCGTGTGGCGTTCCCATCTCAGCGTCCCTTGTCCCCAGCTGATCGCATGATGATTGGTCTCGTGAGACGGAGGCGGCGATCCACTCGATTGGGACAGCCGCTTTACGATATCATGATCCTGATCGGGCTCGCTGTCCGTCAAGAAGGCAAGCTGAAAGATGACGCGAGGCACTGAAATTAGGGCATATGGCCGAGCGTGGATTTCGCCCACCGCTCTTTCACGAAGAGCGGCCGGTCTGAAAGCAAAAACACCCCTGCTCATTTGACCCCCGGAAACAGTTGAGTTTCTACCCGTTGCCACGCCTCAAATGTCATGTAAATCAGTTTGTTAAGCTAGCTTGAGTTTAATCGATTATAGCGCAGCGGTCCGCTTGAACGCCGATGTATATGGCCGCCTCGTCACTTGCATCCCGCCGAACTCGGCAGCTGGTGCGGATCGCTGTAGCGTTGGATCGTCACGGCCAGCCTCCATGGCGGCCCCAAACGCTTCAGCGTTGAACACGTGAACAAGATCTCCACCCGGCGCGCTCGCGATTAGCTGATATCAGCCGGCTGCAAATAGATCGACATGGAAATTTGCAATCGTGCCGGCGAGTATCCGCAGCAATGCGAGGAAAACCAATGCAAAAATGCAAAGGCCATCATCGTCGCCAGGCAAGACACCACAGGAGCACGACAATCATCGTGCCGCCTAAGCGAACCTGGACCTTGCTTTGTCCAGGCGGGTAGCGCGAATGAATAGCGAGCAGCCGACAGCGCCCCCGCCATGCCGAACACGAGCTCATGCAAGCGCCATTGCCCGATTGCCCCGGTCGTCCAGAGATTATGGTTGCTATCGGGCGCCGCAT
Organism: Rhizobium etli 8C-3; assembly: GCF_001908375.1. Classification (NCBI taxonomy): domain Bacteria; kingdom Pseudomonadati; phylum Pseudomonadota; class Alphaproteobacteria; order Hyphomicrobiales; family Rhizobiaceae; genus Rhizobium; species Rhizobium etli. The sequence continues at coordinate 1,136,193 of NZ_CP017244.1, forward strand.
GCCGGAAGTGGCAGCGCGGCGCCTATCAGCCAACCGATAGTGACGGTTGCGGCAGGCTTGTCGCCCTTCCCTCGCCCACCCGGCACTTAATATCCACCGCACTGCTTCGGCATGCGGCCGCTTTTCCCGTTTCAAGCAGCTTGCGCAGCTGCCTTCAAAGGGATCTCGACGTCGATTTCCAAAATCGACACGTGCTCATTGCGATCCATCTTTACTTGGACCTTATCATTGTCGAGCTGCACGTGCTTGGCAATGACCGCAAGGATTTCCTCGCGCAGCAGAGATACAAGGTCTGAACCCACCGACGAGCGTTCGTGGGCCAGAAGCACCTGCAGGCGTTCACGGGCCGCGGGGGCTGTTTTCTTCTTGCCGAAAAGACTGAAGATGTTCATGCGGCCCTCCGTCCGAAAATCTTGCCGAAGAGACCGCGCTTTTCCCCGGGAATTGTGATCGGCACTTCCTCACCGGCAAGACGGCGCGCGGCATCGAAATACGCCATTGCGGGTGCACTGCGGCTATCAGCGAGCGTCACAGGCGCGCCAATATTGGAGGCGCGTAGAACATCCATGCTTTCGGGAACAATGCCGAGCAGCGGAATGGAAAGGATCTCCAGAACGTCATCGACTTTGAGCATGTCGCCGCGTTCGGCTCGGTTGGCATCATAGCGGGTCAGAAGCAGATGCTTCTCCATCCGCTCGCCGCGTTCTGCCTTGGCGGTCTTGGCGTCCAATAAGCCAATGATGCGGTCCGAATCACGGACCGAAGAAACTTCCGGGTTGGTGACGACGACGGCGATATCGGCATGGCGCATTGCAAGGGTCGCCCCACGTTCGATGCCTGCAGGGCTATCGCAGATGATCCAGTCGAAGTGGCGCTTCAAGTCGGCCATGACACGTTCGACACCCTCCGGGGTCAGGTTGTCCTTGTCGCGTGTTTGCGATGCCGGGAGCAAAAACAGCGTCTCGAGCCGCTTGTCGCGTATCAGCGCCTGGGGGAGCTTGGCGTCGCCTTGTATGACGTTGATCAGGTCATAGACGACCCTTCGCTCTGCACCCATCACCAGATCGAGATTGCGAAGCCCGACGTCAAAATCGACGACGACCACTTTTTCGTTCCTCTGCGCCAGAGCCGCTCCAAGCGCGGCGGTGGAAGTTGTCTTGCCAACTCCGCCTTTGCCTGAAGTGACGACGATGACTTTCCCCATCTTGCTCTCCTGTGTCCTAGCCGGCTTTCGGCTCAGATAAGTTTCTCTGCCATGATCGTGTCGCCTTCCAGCCAGAGCTGGACAGCTTCTCCTCGAAGGCCCGGGGCCATGTCTTCGGCGGTCTTGTAGACGCCATCAATCGCAACCAGCTCTGCCTCCAGCTTTCGGCAGAAGATCCGCGCGGACGCATTTCCGACCGACCCTGCCATTACCCGGCCCCGCAAGGTCCCATAAACATGGACCGAACCTCCGGCGATGACCTCCGAACCGGAGGCAACAGAACCGACGATGGTGACATCGCCTTCTGGGAAAATCACCGACTGGCCCGAACGCACGGGCTGCCGGATTACGATGGACTGGAGTACCGGCCGCGCTTCGCTTGCCGGCGCCTTGCTTTGCAAATCGATGATCGGTTCGGCTTTTGGCAGCTCAAAGTCGGAAACCGGCCGTCCGCCTTTCAATGAAGGCGGCATGCCTGGCCCGAGGATTGACGGCCGCCCTCCCTCGATTCCCATGATGCTGACATTGCGTTGCGTCAGTTGCGCAATCAGGTCCTTCAATTGTGATCGGTCGATCTGCAGGTCCGTGACATCCAGCACGATGGGTCGGCCCAGAAAAAATCCCGCTGAGCGAGCTGCGAGATCATCCAGCCTCGCCAGCCAATCATCGAGCGGGAGGTCTGGAGAAAGCATGACCGCGAGGAAAGAGCGGCCCTTGATGCGGATAGAGCGAGCGTCTGTTAGCACTATGGTCATCTATGTTAAGAAATCGTTGACCATGTCTACCGCTGCCATGGTTAACAAAAAGTTAACAGGCTAGAGAAAGGTTGCACAGCCGCTGGACAATGTCATGCGGCTGGATCTTCTTGGCGAAGTTTCTTCGAAATCTCCCGTGCCGACATGGGCTTTCCGACGTGATATCCTTGAAGCTGATCACATCCTGTATCGCGCAGTATCGCTGCCTGACGAGCATTCTCGATTCCCTCGGCGGTTACCGGAATATTTAGAGCCGTCGCCAAGGAGACCGTCGCGCGAAGTACCTCAATGCCGTTTGCAGTGTCCTCGACACCCGAAACAAGCGATCGATCGATCTTCATCCGATCGAAGCCAAACTGCCGCAGAGCGCCAATGCTCGCATAGCCGCAACCGAAGTCGTCAAGCGCGAACTTGATTCCGACGCGCTTAAGCTGGTCTATGGACCGGCGGGCCTGATCAGGATTGGTCATGAGGACGCCTTCGGTTATTTCCAAAGTCAAGCGGCTGGCGTCGAAATCTGTTTCTTTCAGAACCGCAATCACTTGCGCCCCAAAGTCGGGGTTACATAGCTGGATTGGCGACACATTGACGGACAACGTCAGACCGGGCCAAGCTCTTGCATGGGAGATCGCCGCACGCAGCATATGAACGCCGAGAGCGTCTATGAGGCCGGATTTTTCAGCAAGCGGGATGAAAACCTCCGGACTGACCTTTCCGGTGGCGCTGTGCCAGCGCGCCAAGGCCTCAAGGCCGGTGATCTCACCTGTGGCGGCAGAAACGAGCGGCTGGAAGACGGGTTCGATTGCTCCACTTCTTATGGCGTTTCTCAATTCGCCTTCCACTTCGCCGATACGCACGCATTCGCGGTCGAGCTCGGGATCGTATCCAATTGCTTGACCTCTGCCATGTTCCTTGGCGCGGTAGAGAGCCATGTCGGCCCGTCGAAGCAGTTCCAGCGGTGTTATGTCCTCGCTTCTGGTTGCGGCTCCGATGCTTGCCCCGACTTCGATCGTTCGCCCGTCGATTTTGAACGACCCGGCAAAGAGGGCAAGAATTGCCTGTTTGAAGTCGCCGAGCGCGGCCGATCCGACTTGCACCAGCGCAAAATCGTCGCCACCCAGTCTCGCGGCGGCAAAGACTTCCTCATGGCAGGTCGCCATGGCCTTCGCAACGATGCAGATCAGATCATCGCCGACTGCATGCCCCCAAGCATCGTTGACAGCCTTGAAGCCATCAAGATCAACGAGATAGAGCGATACCCCCGGCACAGCCGAGCTTTTGAGATGCTCCAGCACATTCAAAAGACCATGTCTGTTGAGCAGACCGCTCAGACTGTCGTGATCTGCTTCGAAACGTGCCACGTCGGCCAGCCGACGCAAGCGACGCGCTTCAGAGGCCCCGGCGAAAAGGACGGCTGCCAGAAACAGGCAAAGGATGACCGCGGCAGCCAGGATGTATGGATAGACCGTCGTAAAGACCGCGTTACCCGGTGCTTTGCTGGGCCAGGCAAGAAAGGCAATGGCAGTGCCGTCCATGTCTTTGATCGGGGTGCTCAGGAGGCCTGGTTCGGCCACTGCCTGGAGCCGCAGCCCCTCAAGCTCGTATTCACTGGAGAACGTGCCAAGGACGTCGCGCGTGATGTCCTTGTAGAAGCTCAGTACGCTCAGCCTCGGAAGCTCGGCATCTGTCGAGAAGGGCTGAATTGCCTGCGATGCGACCAGCGCGACACCGTTTCCGGTCTTGAAGAAGTTGACCAGAGGAGCTTCGCTAGCGATCGCGGCAGCTTTACTCTGCCGCGCGAAGGCCTCGCCAAAATAGTCGCGTGGCCCGAAAGACTTGCCCTTCGCATAGGAAGAAATCACCTTTCCATCGGGGCCGGTGACGATTGCGCCGTCATACAGCGGATAGTCCTCGCTGGTCTTCCCCCAGTTGTCATAGGCCCAGGCGGCGGCACCGGATGAAGCAATGGCGGCATAGGCATCATCCCACACGGCATTGTCCGTTACGGTCCCACTGAGGCGGACTGCAAAGGCTGCGAATGCAGCATCTGCGGCACGCGTGGCCCGCGCATCGTCGATTTCATTGCCCGAGCGGGTCATGGTTGCAACAACGTGGGCCATCAGGCCCGTCAGCAAAAGAGCAACCGCAAGGAAGCAGATGGTTGCAGCAATGATGGAAGTCGTTTGAGCACGAGCATATTTCGCTGCAAAACTGGACGACATGAAGGGTCCAAAAAATCCGAGAGTTTAAGGATCATGTCCTGGGGACGGCAGGAGACATCATGTCCGCAATGCGCTGCATTTCGGTTTTAGCATTCGACCATGTAAGCGTGCTTAAGGAGCGTGGTTAACGACAGGAGTAAGCATTCAACGCAGATGGCGGCGGCGAAATGATTGCCCGGCGACCGGACCTCGAAGCGAACACAGCGTTAAGCTGGCCGAAAGAAAAAAAGCGTAGATAGATCAAATTGATCCACGTTTTCGAGCTGCTGAAACGATCATGAGCACAACCTGGCAGATATTGACGGGAAACCTCGCCGTCGTTGCACTCGTCATGTCGCTTTGGGCACATTTCTATTATCGTCTGCGCAATCTTTCAGCGCTTCAGTCGAGGGTTGCATTCGGTCTGACTATGGGGCTTGGCGCCATTGCGTCGATGCTACTTTCGATCCCCGTTAACTCCGGCGCATTCATCGATTTGAGATCGTCGCTCATTGCGATCTCCGGGCTGTTTGGCGGGCCAGTCGCAGCCATTGCCACGATGGCCAAGCGGGCGCCTTTCAGATATTTGCAGGCGGAGCCGGAACAATCAGCGGCATCACCAGCATCCTGCTGATCGGCGCCGTTGGTCTTGCCGCTCATATGGTCGCTCAAGACCGAAAGATCGGGATTACAGATGTGGTGCTCTTGGCTGTTGCGGTTTGCGTAATACTCGCGGGGTCGACACTGGTATTGCTCAGCTACGCCGATGACCAAACGCTTGCGACAATCATTGCACCCGCTGTCTTCCTCAATTTCTGCGCCATCATCATCTGCGGGCTCGTCCTGTTGCAGTTCGAACGCATTGCACTCGAACGTGATCTGTTGACGGCCGCCCTCACCCAGACATCCGACTACCACTACGTCAAGAATAGCCAGAGCCAGTTTGTCATCGTCAACCGCAATGTCGCCGAACATCATCACTTCAGTTCGCCGGCAGCGATGATCGGCCTCACCGATTTTCAGCTTGCGACGCAACGGCGCGCAGCATGAACTGACCGAGCCGTAACCTGCTGTCGCACGCCATGGCCGGCATGACGGATGGATTTGCGATGTTTGCTCGTGACGGTACGCTGCTATTTTGCAACGAACAGTACCGGTGCCTTTTCCCCTTGTCAGCTCCAGCGCGCATTCCCGGAGCCAGTATCAGGGACATTCTGTGAGGCGCAGCAAAGGCGCTGGCCCGCAAATTCGTGACAGGTCTTCGGGCGCTGGAAATACCGCATGCGGGCAGCGAATTCCGGTTTGTCACTGCAAGTGTGGGTGTTTCGACGAAGCAAAGTTCATCTTCCGAACTCGTATCTTCGGAACTGATCAAACGCGCCGACGATGCGCTTTATGATGCCAAGCACAACGGTCGCAACCAGGTCAGCGCCTGGAGAGCCCAAAAATGGGATGAGCGTCGGCAAAAGGCGCGATAGTGCCCAAGATGATTGCACTACTCCGGGCTCTGTGTGAAAATCTTCGCGCGCTGCGTTATCTTTCCCGCTCCCCTCGCCCGCCTTCACGGCAGTCACGAATCCAGCTCGCCTGCGAGAGCGGCCAACTGAGAACTCTAAACTCCAGATAGTCGATCTATTGGCCAACAGCTGTGAGCCATTCAATTCCGGCATCCTGACCTCATCTTGAAGAAGGTTGGTAACTTCCGCCAAGTGAAAGGATCAGGTGCGCCGGCACCTCAGGTGCCGGCGAGTACGTCGCCGATATTCAGTTTGCCGGCTCGACCGGCGTCTCCGTGACGATCGTGACTGTAGTGGTCGTTTCCGTAGTTGCTGGCTCCTCAACCGTATCCACCGTCTCCGGATCGGGAAGCGTTTCGCGAATCTCGTCGATTTTGCCGACTGCCGGTCCCACGCCAAGGATTTCCTTGGCTTCAGCAAGAGCATCGTCGCTCACGACGCCGCCTTTCGTGAATCCAGCAAGGGCCTCGCGCAGCGCCTCATCGCTCAGCGCCGGATCGGTCGGAACCACATCGGGCCCGCTTACGTTTTCGAATTCAGCATATGCCATCACGTAGGCCGCAACGGGAGCCAGTCGAGGGTCGTTGGAATTCAGGTAGGCGTGATAGTTGCGGTTCAACGAACTCAGCCCGACCGTGTCCGATTTGGTGTTCTTCAGACTCTTTTTTGCAGCGTTGCCGCTCTTTACAGGCTTATCTGCCTTTGTTGCTTTATCAGTTTTTTTGCCCTGAAAGAAAAGCGATTCGAGTGTCGGCGTGCTTTCTTTCGACTTTGAACTCGTTTTCGAATGGGCGTTGCCAGACTTGCCGTGGTTCGAGCCCGAGCTACCGCGGTTGCCTCCATTCCCATTCCCATTGCCGTTTCCACCACCGCCAGAATTGCCGTTGCCATTTCCGTCCTTGGCAAGGGCCTCATTCGAGCCCCCGAGCCAAGCGCCTGTTAGCGGAGCGACTGTGATGGTAAGCGCAAGAATGCTTCGGCTGATCAGTTTTCTGATAGGCATGCGATGGTCTCCTCGTTAAAGCGGCGGCGATGCATATCACAGCCAGCCGCGGATGAGCGGCTTCAGTAAACGCAACGATAGCTTGCGCGCGGCCGCGATTCCATGATCCTCAGACCAATGCCATAGCGGTTAGGACTTAGGTCCGATGGATGGATTCCAAACGTCTGATAATGCACGCTTGAAAAGCCCGCCATTGACCGCCGCAACGGAGAAGGTAGGCTATCTGCAAGATCGAAACGGGTCGCCACGTCATGCGACCAATCCCCGAGAATAACTCGTGCGTCGGCCCAACCTGATTTCAAAATGGAATTCGCAGTCGCTGGCCAAGCAGTTCCTGGTGATCGGCGGCATTGTCTCGATTGTAGCGATGCTTCTGGTCGGGGCGTTCGTCACTCGCTTGATCGAGGACGCAGTTACACGTAATTCTGCCGCAACGACTGCCCTTTACGTGGACAGTGTCATTGCTCCGCTGCTGCCTGACATGCAGACCAGCCAAGCACTTGACGATACCGTCGCGCGGGCTCTCGACGAGACACTCGGGCAAGGTGCTCTCGGCGAGCGGCTGTTGTCATTCCGTTTATGGCGCTCGGATGGTACTGTCCTTTATTCGAACGACAAGACCATGATTGGAAAGAAGTTCCCGCTCAGTGATGAGCTCAAGACGGCCTTTGCAGGCAAGATGGCGGCTCAGTTCAACGAGCTCGACGACGTCGAGGACAAGACAGAGCGTCTTGCCGGTAAACCGCTTCTTGAGATCTACAACCCCGTCCTGCAGCCCTGGTCGGGACAGGTGGTCGCTGTTTCCGAGTTCTACGAAATTGCCAATGACTTCCAGCACAGCCTCAGCCAGGCAAGGCTTCACACCTGGCTCGCGGTGGCGGGTTTTACCCTTGTATTCTTCGCGACGCTCTCGGCGATTGTTCTAAGGGGTAGCCGAACAATCGAAAATCAGCGTCATGCGTTGAGGCAGCGAATTGACGATCTGTCCGCTTTGCTTGCCCAGAACGAGGCCCTACGGGAACGTGTCCAGCGCGCTTCCGAGCGCGTCACCGCGTTGAACGAGAGCTATTTGCGGCGCATCGGCGCGGATCTTCACGACGGCCCAGCCCAACTTATTGCTTATGCTTCGCTTCGCCTGGATAGCCGCACCGTCGTCAGCGCATCGACCTCTCCTGCAAACCGCGAGCGGGAGATTGCATCCATCAAGGCAAGTCTCGACGAAGCCATGCGCGAAATCCGTACGATTTGCAGCGGCCTGGTCTTGCCGCAGATCGAGGCAGCGAGCCTTTCTGAAATATTGGAGCGGGGTGTTCACGCCCATCGCCAGAGAACCGGGACAATCGTCGACCTGGTGATGTCCAGCACACATGTTTGTCTATCGCCATCGGCGAAGATATGCATCTACCGCTTTGTGCAGGAAGCGTTGAATAATGCCTATCGCCATGGCGGCGGCGCGGGCCAGCGTGTTATTCAGCGTTTGCAGGGTAATCGTGTCAGCGTAGAAGTCGCAGACGATGGGCCAGGTTTCAGCATCGACGACGTCGGACCTACCAGCCTTGGACTTGCCGGTCTCAGGGAACGCGTGGAAAGTCTTGGCGGCACTTTCGAGATCACATTTGCCGCGCCAGGTACGATCGTTACGATGACACTCAACATCGAGGAGACCGAGCAAGCATGAGCGAAACGATCAGGGTCGCGGTTATCGACGATCACCCGCTGTTTAGAGAGGGCGTAACGAGAAGCTTGTCGGAAATCGATGGTTTCGAGGTGATCGCCGAAGGCGGTTCGAAGGATGACGCGTTGCGTATTGCACAGAACCTGCGACCCGACATCATTCTCATCGACATTTCCATGCCAGGCGGAGGACTGAACGCGATTGGTCCGATCCTTGAAGCATCGCCATCGCAGAAGATCATTATGCTGACGGTCTCGGAAGCCAATGATGATGTTACCGGAGCCTTGAAGGCGGGCGCGAAAGGTTATGTTCTCAAAGGCGTCGGCTCCAGAGCACTCGCCGACATCATCCGCACGGTGGCTGACGGGGACGGATATGTCGCTCCGACCCTATCTGCCAAGTTGCTTCACAATCCATCCGAGCCCTCCAATGTCGACGCCATCGCTGCGCTTACCGCCCGTGAACACGAAGTTCTAAAGCTTGTCGCGACGGGCCTTAGCAATAAAGAGGTGGCTCGTAAGCTCGACCTGCACGAGAAAACGATCAAGCATCACATGACACAGGTCATGGCGAAGCTTGATGTCAACAACAGGACAGAGGCGGCGATGGTCTTTCGCGATGCGATCGATCGAAGGCCGATCAGGGACTGAATGATTGCAGCCGCTTTACATCATCAAAAGTGGCGCGCCGGTTGACGATGGTGCGCCCTTTCGCATCCTTCATGATGTAGCGTCCCCTTTTGACTTCCTCGGTCATTCCATCGACGTGTAGTACTTCGAGGGAGGCGTTGTCTTCGCCCCTTGTCGTTGCCGACACACCAGAGCCTTTTCCGGAAGAGCTGTTGTTCGAGCCGCTCTTGCCGTTGCCACCGCCGCCGTTGCCATTGCCGCCGCCATTGCCATTGCCGCCGCCATTGCCGCCGCCATTGCCGTTGCCGCCGCCATTGCCGTTGTTTCCACTCTTGGCCAGGGCAGATTGGGGGGCAACCTCGAATGCGGATCCCGATACTTCAATCCTGTAGGGAAGGATGGAAAGGGAGACACCAACCAAAGCCCAACACAACGTGGCTAGAAGATTCCGACGCGTCGTCATCGCTGTTACCCGACGTGGGCTAAAGGCCCACGTCCTTTTTTCAATTAAAAGTGCACTTGGATCGATGGCGAATATTCGGCTCGGAAGGGTGGGCAAACCTGCTGAGCAAATTTACATGCAGCATCCAAGATCCGGAGCCTAAACGGCCAGTCCAAGTTCTTGAGATTGCTCATGACGCATGCCGATCGTCAACCCTTCAAGCGGCTGATAGAGGAAGATCAGACCTTTCCTGCGCATGGGTTCCGACCTTCGTCCGCCTTCGGATAGGACCAAAGTCCGAGGACAGATGAGGACTGGGAGGGCATGATCAACCCACGAGAGATATGTGATCGCGTACTCTCGTTTTTCCTCGGAGACCTTAATGATCCCTCAATGGCTGGCGTTTTTGAACCGGACCCACCCCCCGGGTGCGGTGACAAATTTCTCGGCTGCTGCATTTGAGCTTACGGCGGCAATCAATCTACGTCTCGCCTTGAGGCTGGTCAAACCGACGGCAGAGTGTCTGGCAAGAGCCGAGGAGGTGTACGAGCGAACAAAGCTCTATGGCGAATTGCGCGAAGCCGGCTCAGGATCAACCGTCAACGCTGAACGACAATTGGCCAATGCTTTGGAAATGCTGACCGCGGAAATGCACGCGGCCTCCGCGTCCGTTGAGGCTTTCATCAATTCCGACGACCATCTCGGCTCCGGTTCACGCGCCGGGCCGAAATCGGACGCGCAGGTGGTCGTGCATGGGCTAAATGCCACAATCTAGACAAGAAATTTCCTAGAGAATGACTTGAACTGAACCATTGGCAGAATCAGACCGGTTCCTGATCGACCATACCGTCGGGGTCGCTTAAAGAGATGGCATGCCGCCGAGCTTTTCAACCTTCGCAATCTTTAGCTTGATCGAGCGGCCTAATGTGTCCTGGAGTGGACAGCGTTCTGCGTCTGCTTCGGCCGATTCGGTGACGTGAATGGGGTTTTGGTGACTATTTGGCGCTGTCTTGACGCCAGTTCGGGGGACCAGATTGTCAGATGATCGACGTAAAGAACAATCCGGACCTAATGGTCCCGACACCGAAAATGCCGTGCGGAGCGACGAGACTGCGCCAGTAAAGGTCGAACGCCGTCGTTATCCGAGATCGGCACAACCAAGCGCCGAAGCGCCTCCGGCTCCGCCAGCGTTGGAACCATTGCTGTTTTCCACGCGCGGGCTGGAACCGGCAGATCAATTTGGAGCCTGGCAGGCCTATGTCGCTCCCCTGATAGACATTCGACGTCCGGATGGTCCATCGCAAGAAGTGGGGTTTGTAGCCGATCATGCGGCCTGGAATCTCGGCGGCATGCTGATCGTCCAACAAAGCACACCTGCCCATAGCTATATGCGCTCGGAGGCAAAGGTGCGGTCAAACCTTATCGATCATTGGCATGTTTCGATCCTGCGCAACGGCCGGACATGGACAGAAGTTGCCGGGTATGTCTCGGAGGGTGAGCCAGGAAAGGTGGAGCTGCGTTCTTTGGGCCACCCCTTTCGAGGTCGATCAACCGAGGCCAGAACCCTCTCGCTTTATTTGCCGCGCGAACTGCTTTTTGCTGTCCCCGCCTCCAGCGAAATCAAAAACAATGTCGCCTTGTCCGGAACCTACACCAAACTCCTGATCGAATATCTGGATGGTGTCGAGGCAAACCTTCCACGTCTGGCTGCAGTGGACCTACCCTACGTCGTCCAGACCACACGTGACATGATTTTGACCTGCGTTTCGGCATCGGCTTCGAATATTGTCGCTCCGGAGCAACACAGCACCTTGGCTTTGATGGAGCGCGTGCGCCGCTTCGTCCAGCGAAACTTGATGTCACCCGATCTCACGACCGACCGCATATGCAGGGAGCTCGGAGTTTCGCGCACCCGCCTCTATCAGGTGTTCGAGCCGGATGGCGGCGTTCATCACTATATTCAGCGCCGGCGGCTTTTGTCTGCTCACGCTGCCCTGAGTGACGTCAGCAACCGGCAGCAAATCGTCGACATCGCCTTTGCTGTGGGCTTTTCTTCTGCTGCTCATTTCAGCCGAGCATTCAGCAAGGAGTTCGGTTACAGCCCGCGCGAGGCGAGAAATGTAGCCGTTCCACTTTATCTTGGGCATGCTGTCGCACCAGTGTCAGAGGTCGAAAGCGCTCATTCCTTCGACAAATGGCTAAAGACGCTCGGCCATAGCCGCTAGTTGCGGCCCGTTCGCCGCCAAAGCGGGGATCGTGGCATCGAAGATGCTCTGTCTCTTGCCGCACTCATCGATCCTGTGCCGCCACATAAACGAGTGCTGCGTTGTCCAGCCGATGCGACAGATCCAAAAGAGCCCGGCTACCTCCTCATGATCGGCCTTCTACTGGTCTTCTGGTCGTTGCACGAGCCGTGGGCGAGGTTTGCTTCAGAGAATATCAAGGCCAGGAGGGTAAAATTCCAAACTGGCGATCGGTGATTGCAAAAATGGACGCTGCTGCAAGTTTCGGGATGCATGGCTAACGACAGGCGACACTTAAGTTATTAGAAAAGAAGCATAATAGCAGTTCAGGCGAGAGAACCCGAGTACATGATGAAATGTACTCTCCATGCAAATAGCGCAACCTTGAGGGGGCATATCAATGGAATTTACCCGTCCGACAATACAGATCAGCAACCCGCAACATGGCGCAAGTGATCCCTATCGAGCCGTCGAGCGCGAGGAAGTTCTTGCAGCGGCATTTCAAGAATTCGTGCAAAGGGCTCTTGCTGCGGGGTGGAAGGAGCCGGAGGTCGCTTTGACCTTGGCCGACATCGCAGACGACTATGTGATGGCGCTCGCGCGAAGAATTGCGGCAAATTAGTATTGAGTGTCCGTTCGCGCTTCGCACGAAAAAGAGCGCGAAATGGTGCCAGCAATCTTCGGCAAGCCCGCCGGCGCTGTTGCTTCACGACGAAGCGGCTCGCCGGCGGCGTGCGTGGTCTGGGACATAGGTGCCGGTTTCATCGGGGGTCATCTGCCAGGATCGATCCGGGAGAAAGCGGCAAGCACCGTGCGCTCGGACTGTATTAGATAGGCTTCGAGCGCTGTACAAGCTTCGGCCGTCAATCCGGCTTCGAGCTTTTCGAGAATTGCGCCGTTGAGGTCGACATAGGGCGCGTGCAACAATTCGGGATCGGCAAGAAGGCCGAAACTGAGACGCAATTCTGCGGCGATCTGCGCGTAGAAGGCATTCAGGCGCTGGCTGTCTGCAAGATCGACGATCGCCGCATGAAAGACCATGTTTTCGCTGCCGACCATTGTCCAATCCTTTCGGTCCCGCGCCACCCTGGCGCGCTCGACCGCCGAGCGCATGCGCGCCACGGCCGGATGCCTGGGATAGGCCCTTGCAAGCGCTTGGCATTCGATCATGCGGCGCACACGGTAGATGTCGATGATTGAGGCCATGCTCGGCGTGGCGACAAAGACGCCGCGATTGGGCTCGTGGCGCAAGAGATTTTCCTTGGTCAAGAGCCGGAAGGCTTCGCGCAGTGAGTTGCGCGACACATCCAGGCCGGCGCTGAGCGCTGCCTCAGACAGGCGCTGCCCCGGCTTCAATTCGCCCGCAATCAGCATGTCGCGGATCTCCTCCGCCAGACGCGGCGCAAGCGCCGATATGGTATCCTGTTCAGCCATCAAAGCCCCTTCTGAATGGAAATGGATGAAACATCCCTTTCCATTCGCATCGATATAGCGGTTCTTGCTCAATGGGAACTATGGGCTGAACGACAAGACCAGCCAGGCCCAGCGGCCAATGTCATTCGCGGCCAGTCAGGCTTTTCCTCAAGGCACGAAAAGTGACAAGCACGCGGGCAGTTTGCAAACGGGTACCGAAGAGACCGTCGCTTAATAACTGCTCAGATTGCTCAACACTTCGGCATTATAGTAGAACGATAAAATTAAATCGTTGAACAATATTGACATCGCAGTGAAACCCGACGACGCTGGTTCCTGTCAAATCTCACATGGCCTGCCCAAGGAAGTGCGGGCGGGCCGCATAAGGAGAGGGTTTATGGAACAGCTATCTATTTCATCTACAGACGGTGCATCGGCCGCAACGTCTGGCATGTCGGTCAAGTCGCGGCGCGCAGCACTAACGGCTGCGGTCTTCCTGATGGCAACCTCGGCCATTGGCCCGGGATTTATCACCCAAACGGCAACATTTACCACCAAACTCGGCGCGGCTTTCGCTTTTGCGATCCTCTCCTCGATTGTCATTGATTTCGTCGTGCAGCTGAACATCTGGCGCATCGTGACGCTGACGCGCATGCGCGCCTCCGATCTCGCCAATGCGGCAATCCCGGGCGCCGGCTATCTGCTTGCTGTTTTGGTGATCGTCGGCGGATTATTCTTCAATATTGGAAACATCGGGGGAACGGGTCTTGGTATCAATGCTATGATCGGGCTTGATCCGAAAATCGGCGGCGCAATCAGCGCAGTTCTTTCGATCGGCATCTTCTTGTCGAAGCGCGCCGGCATGGCCGTCGACCGCTTCATCATCTTCGCCGGTATCTTGATGATCGCATTGACGCTCTATGTAGCCATCGTATCGGCCCCGCCGGTTGGCGAAGCACTGTTCCAGACCTTTTTGCCAGCGACCGTGGATTTTGCCACGATCACCACGATCGTCGGCGGCACCGTCGGTGGCTACATCACCTATTCCGGGGCCCATCGCCTATTGGACAAGGGCACGGTCGGCATCGAGAATCTCGGCGCCGTCAACCGCGCAGCGCTTACCGGCATCGCCGTCACCGGCATCATGCGCTACGTGCTCTTTCTCGCTGTGCTTGGCGTAGTCGCCAGCGGTGTCGTCATCGATGTCACAGGCAAGGGTGCCAATCCGGCTGCCCAAGCCTTTGAGGCAGCCGCTGGCACCCTGGGCATGCGCATCTTCGGCATCATCCTATGGGCTGCCGCCATCACCTCGGTTATCGGCGCTGCCTATACGTCGGTTTCCTTCATCACGATCTTCAAGCAAGACCTTAGTGAGAGAGCCCGCAATATCGCGACCGTAATCTTCATCGCCGTATCGCTGTTCTTCTATGTCGTCATCACCACCCCGCCGGCTCAGATGCTGGTCTTCGTCGGCGGCCTGAACGGCCTCATTCTGCCGATCGGCCTGTCGATTTTCATCTATGCCGCCTGGGCTCGTTCTGACCTGATGGGTGGCTATCGCTATCCGCGCTGGCTGCTGGTGCTCGGTGTGCTGGCTTGCCTCCTCACCTGGTACATGGGCTACAAGTCAATCGGCCCGATCTTCGCGCTTCTGGCCGCCTAGGGAGCCTGACATGACTACCATTGATCTGAACAGCGATCTCGGCGAAAGCTATGGCGCATGGAGCATGGGCGATGACACCGCGATGCTCGCCCTCGTCTCCAGCGCCAATGTCGCCTGCGGCTTTCATGCCGGCGACCCGCTCGGTATTCTGAAGACCGTCAGGGCCGCAGCTGAAACGGGCGTCATGATCGGCGCGCATGTCTCCTATCCTGATCGCGTCGGCTTCGGCCGGCGCGACATGGATGTCGCAAGCCACGAACTGACCGCCGATGTCATCTACCAGATCGGCGCACTGAAGGGCCTGGCAGCGGCAGTGGGTGTCACCGTCGGTTACGTCAAGCCGCACGGCGCTCTTTACAACCGCATCGCCCGCGACCCGAAGCAGGGCCAGGCAGTGATCGACGGCATCAAGTCAGTGGATCCCTCTTTGATGCTGATGGGTCTAGCAAACGCGCCAATTCTCAAGCTCGCCCGCGACTGCGGCTTGAAGGTGGTGGCGGAAGCCTTTGCCGACCGGGCCTATACGCCCGATGGCGACCTCGTCTCACGTCGTGAACCGGGTGCCGTCCTGCATGACCCCCAACTGATTGCTCGACGCATGCTGCAGCTTGCACACGAAGGTACGCTCGAAGCGATCGACGGCTCGACCATCAAGCTCGACGCCCAGTCGATCTGCGTGCATGGCGACAGCCCCAGCGCTGTCTCCATCGCCATGGAGATCCGCCGCGTCTTCGAAGTGAACGGGATTGCCGTCCGCTCCTTCCTGTCTGCCTGACCAACCTGCGAGAGACATACAATGATCGCCATCGAACACCTTCGCCACATCGATGCTGGGCCTGCGCAAAAGGCCCGCGAACGCTACCGGGCAGGCGTCATCGAGCCGACTTCTGGCGCCGCGCCAGGCTTCACCCAGGCCAATATGATCGTGCTTCCGCGCGACTGGGCCTTCGATTTTCTGCTCTATGCGCAGCGCAATCCAAAGGCATGTCCGGTGCTCGATGTCGCCGATCCGGGTTCGCATGCGACCGTGCTTGCGCCTGGCGCCGACCTTCGCAGCGATCTGCCGCTCTATCGCATCTGGCGTGAAGGAAAACTCGCCGAAGAGACCACGGATGCGACAGCAGCCTGGAGCGAATATCCCGACCTCGTCAGCTTCCTCATCGGCTGCAGCTTCACCTTCGAGACACCCATGGCGGAGGCCGGGATCGAGATTCGCCACATCACGGACAAGTCCAATGTGCCGATGTACCTGACCAACATGCCCTGCCGGCCGGCTGGCCGCCTGCATGGGAACATGGTCGTTTCAATGCGGCCGATAAAGGCGTCACGCGTTGCCGACGCCGCGACCATCTCGGGACGCTTCCCGGCAGTGCATGGCGGGCCCGTACATGTCGGCGCACCGGAAGAAATCGGCATCAATGATCTCGCCACGCCGGAATTCGGCGATCCGGTGCGCATCGAGCCGGGGGAAATCCCTGTCTTCTGGGCCTGCGGCGTTACCCCGCAGGCGGCGGTGATGGCCTCCTGCGTCCCCTTTGCGATCACTCATGCGCCGGGACACATGTTCATCACCGACATACCCGATTGCGCCTATCACGCTTGAGGTTCAGATGCGTTTTTTGCCTGTCAGCCTGACAACCATGCTTGTCGAACTGGCCGATCTCGACGAGACGCTGGCGCTGTTTGCCACGCTCAAGGCTGATCCGCTGGAGGGTATAGAGGACATGGTGCCTGCGGCCCGCACGCTGATGATTCGCTTGCGGCCGGAAAGGCTGACGCTGGAAAAGCTGGCCGGCGAGATCGCGACGCGCGATCTGTCGCTTCGCGCGGCACCCTCCGACAAGTCCGTCGAAATTCCCGTTTGCTACGACGGCGAGGACCTGACAGATGTGGCCGACCTTACAGGCCTGTCCGTCGAGGACGTCATCCGCCGCCATACCGAGAGCGAATTCACCGTCGCCTTCTGCGGCTTTGCGCCCGGCTTCGGCTATCTCACGGGCGGCGATCCGGCACTGCAGGTGCCGCGCCGCCAGAGCCCGCGCACAAGGATCCCGGCCGGCTCGGTTGCTTTGGCCGGCGCCTTCAGCGGTGTCTATCCGCAGGCAAGCCCCGGCGGCTGGCAAATCATCGGCACGACGCCGGAAAAGATGTGGGATCTATCACGCAGTCCGCCAGCACTCCTTCAGCCCGGCTACCGCGTGCATTTCTTCGACCTCAAAAAGAAAGCAGTCTCAACTACCAGGACCACGACCAAGACCCTGGCAGTCCGCTCCCCGGACGTTGCCTCGGAGGGCCCTGCGCTCAAGGTTCGTGCCGCCCCTATGCCGGCGCTGTTTCAGGACCTTGGTCGCTTCGGCAAGACCGGCCAGGGGGTGTCATCCTCCGGTGCGCTTGACCAGGGTTCACTCAAGGCGGCCAATCGGGTGGTCGGCAATCCGGCCGGCATGCCCTGCCTCGAGATCACGCTTGGCGGTTTTTCCTTCGAAGTTTCTGGCCGCACCGTCATGGCGCTCACCGGCGCGCCCTGCCCGATCAGCATCCGTGACGCAGCTGACCGCACGATCAGCGCCGGGACCTATCAGCCGATCTCGCTTGAACCGGGCGATGTCGTGACGCTCGGCCATGCACCGAGAGGTATACGCAGCTATCTCGCCGTGCGCGGCGGATTTTCTGTGAAGCCGGTACTCGGCAGCGCTTCGACCGATACGCTGGCCGTGGTCGGCCCCGCCCCTGTCAGCGCAGGCGCAGTGCTGGCCATTGACAACGATAGCTCGGCCCTGACCAGCGTTTCGCTTCATGAAGCGCCGGCCTTCGACCTTCCGGCAGCCGACGAAACCGTCACGCTCGACGTGATCATGGGGCCGCGCAGCGACTGGTTTACCGCAGCTGGTATCGCTGCCCTCTCCGGCCAACTCTGGCAGGTGACACCGCAGTCCAACCGGGTCGGCATCCGCCTTTCCGGCCAAGCCCCGTTGGAGCGCAAGGACAGGGCTGAATTGCCGAGCGAAGGTACGGCGACCGGCGCAATCCAGGTGCCGCACAGCGGCCAGCCGGTCCTTTTCCTTGCCGACCATCCGCTGACTGGCGGCTATCCCGTCATCGGCACGGTCGCCGAATACCATCTCGATCTCGCCGGACAGATTCCGGTTGATGCCAAAATTCGATTCCGGCCGGTGACGACTTTCGGCGATATTCTGCCCGCCACGGATCGAGATCGATGACGGCCAAAATCAAGTGAGGAGACACTCCATGAAGAAGGTCCTGATCGCCAATCGCGGCGAGATCGCAGTGCGCATCATCCGGGCTTGTCGCGATCACGGCTTGCAATCCGTCGCCGTCTATGCCGATCCAGATGTGGACGCGCTTTTCGTCAAGGCGGCCGACGAGGCTCATGGGCTCGTCGGCTCTCGTCCGGACGAGACCTATCTCGACATCGACAAATTGATCAGCATTGCCAGGCGCTCGGGTGCAGATGCAGTGCATCCCGGTTATGGCTTTCTGTCCGAACGGGCCGAATTCGCCCGTGCAGTGATTGATGCTGGCCTCACCTGGATCGGACCCGATCCGCATGTTATCGAGGCATTGGGCGACAAAGTCGAAGCGCGGCGGATCGCCACCAGCGTCGGCGCGCCGCTGGTTGCCGGTAGCGTCGGCCCCGTCAAGTCGGCTGCCGAAGTCATCGCCTTTGCCGCAGAGCATGGGTTGCCCGTTGCCATCAAGGCTGCCCACGGCGGCGGCGGCCGTGGCCTGAAGGTCGCTTGGAGGATGGAGGACGTAGCCGAACTTTATGAATCTGCAGTCCGCGAGGCCACAGCCGCCTTCGGCCGTGGCGAGTGTTTCCTCGAGCGGTTCCTCGACCGTCCGCGCCACATAGAAGCGCAGGTTCTGGCCGACAAGCACGGTAATGTGCTGGTGCTTGGCACCCGTGATTGCTCGCTCCAGCGGCGCAATCAGAAGCTGGTCGAGGAGGCACCCGCCCCTTTCCTTACCGACACCCAGCGCCGATCGATCCACGATTCTGCGAAGAAGATCTGCGCTGCCGCCGGCTATTCTGGTGCGGGTACGGTCGAATTCCTGCTCGGTTCCGACGGCACGATCTCCTTCCTTGAAGTGAACACTCGCCTGCAGGTCGAGCATCCCGTAACCGAGGAGACTACAGGCATCGACCTCGTCATCGAACAGTTCCGTATCGCCGACGGCCTGCCGCTGCGCTTGACCGAGACGCCTGTTCCGCGGGGCCATTCGATCGAGTTCCGTATCAATGCCGAGGATCCAGGCCGGGGCTTCCTGCCAACCCCGGGCAAAATCACCGTCTTCGAGCCGCCCGCGGGGCCTGGCATCCGTGTTGACAGCGGCGTCGCCTCCGGCTCGATGGTGCCTGCCACCTTCGATTCGCTCATGGCGAAACTGATCGTCACCGGCGCTACTCGCGACGAGGCGCTCAGCCGCTCGCGCCGCGCGCTCAGAGAATTCAAGATCGACGGCATTGCGACTGTCCTGCCCTTCCATCGCGCCGCGGTCGAGACGAAGGATTTTAGGGGCGAAAGCGGCTTTAAGGTGCATACGCGTTGGATCGAGACAGATTTCGCCAATCGTCTTGAAGCGCAAGCCCGGCCAGAACCGGTTGCCGACCCCTCGCTGGTCCGCACCCATGTGGAAATCGACGGCAGGCGCCATGAGATCGGCATTCCGGGCGCACTGCTGGCCGGTCTCGGCGCGCTTGCAGGCAAAAACACCGAACCGGCGACCGCCGCAAGGGCGGAAGACACCTCGAGCGTGACTACGCCGATCTCAGGTACGCTGCAGGCCTTCAAGGTCGAGGATGGCGCGCAAGTGGCGGCCGGCGACCTGATCGCGGTGATGGAAGCGATGAAGATGGAAACCCAGGTGACGGCATCGCGGGCCGGCACGATCCGGCTCAAGGCCCAAGTCGGCGTTTACCTACAGGCCGGTGCCGAGATCGCACGCTTCGAGGTCGCACCGCCGGTCGGATAGACCGGCGAATGGAGCCGATGTCGTCTGGCGATCGGATGTCAAAAGGCCGAAACAGAAAGGGCTGGACGCATCCGGCGATGACTGGTTATTCCGGCCATGCCGGAGCGGATGTGCGTTGCGTTCTGCCGGGTCGCGGCCTCTCCGCAGAGGTCGGCGGCGCCGCAATCCAAAGCGCGACTGTGGCACGTTCGGCAGCGCAGCACCCTTGTCTTGTGCCGGACGGCCGCCATCTATCGGTGCTCATTTGCAATCACGTACCCGTGTCATCGGACATTTAACAGAGAAGCATGGAAATCAGCGAAATCGTCGCCGCTTACATACGTGTCCTGGCGCTGGCTGTGTTAGTCGTTTATGGCTATGCGTGGGTCATTCGCACCATCAGCCAAAGATTGATGAGGGGTGTTGCTGCTGGTCTTTTGTTTGGCTTCGGCGGCATACTTTCCATGAATGACCCGATCGTGATGAGACCGGGTCTCATCTATGACGCCCGGTCCATACTTCTCATTCTCTCCCCCCTCTACACCGGACCGATTGGCACGATCATTGCTGCAACAATGATTGGCGCGCACCGCCTGGTTCTTGGCGGCGTCGGCGCGACGGGCGGCGCGGTGAGCGTCATCATTGTAGCACTGAGTGGTTACGCCAGCACGCTCATACCCCGTCACCGCGTCGGCACCGGCTGGCTGAGGTCGCTGTTGCTCGGTCTTGCGACGGTGTCTTCATTCATCGTCCTTGTCTTTCTACCTCCGGAGGTCGCCAAAGACCTGTTTCTGAGCGCTGCAGCACCCGTCATGCTTGCCAATATTCTCGGCGTCCTCCTCCTTGCCGATCTGCTCGAGCGCGAAAAGCAGCGGGTCCGGATGGTGCGGATACTCGAGAATGAGGCAAGCGTCGATCCTTTGACGAAGCTACCCAATCGCCGCGTCTTCCAGCGGGCGGCCGACCGCTGCGCCGAGGAGGCGAACAACCGCGGGCGGCCTTTCTCCATCATTATGCTCGATGTCGACCACTTCAAAAAGATCAACGATACCTGGGGGCACCATGTGGGCGACACCGTACTGTCCCGGGTTGCCGATCTCATCCGCCGGACCGTGCGCAACACCGATGTCGCGGCTCGCTACGGGGGCGAAGAGATCATCATTCTGCTTGCGGATACCAAAAAGGCCGACGCGTCAACCGTTGCCGAGAAGATCCGCCATGCAATCGAGTCAGAAGACTTGATCGTCGGTGTTACCACGATCAAGGTTACGGTCAGCATCGGCGTCGCGGCTTTCGATTCGAGCAGCACCAATATTCGTGCAACAATCGAGGCCGCAGACAGAGCGCTCTATCGCGCCAAGACGGCTGGACGAAACCGCGTCGAACTGGCAACGGCTGCGTGAGAACGAAGTTTGTGCCGGGACGCCGACAGCGACGCTGCGTGCAAAAGCCGATCAGCCCGATGTCTCCGGGCGCGTGGCTTGCTTGAGGTCGGCTAGCCCTCTGTTGGCATCCTTACTGCCAGTGGCGGCGGCCGCATTGAATATCCGTTCGGCATCGCCATACATTTCGAGGTTCAGATAACAATAGCCGCGCAATACCATGAGATCG
Organism: Rhizobium etli 8C-3; assembly: GCF_001908375.1. Classification (NCBI taxonomy): domain Bacteria; kingdom Pseudomonadati; phylum Pseudomonadota; class Alphaproteobacteria; order Hyphomicrobiales; family Rhizobiaceae; genus Rhizobium; species Rhizobium etli. Next base: position 1,157,523 of record NZ_CP017244.1, read on the forward strand.
ATCGTCTCGCGTTTGAGCTGCGCTCGCTGATCGAGATAGATCAGCGTCTCGCGATACCGCTTGGCGCCATAAGCGGCCAGTGCCCGGTCAGCAAGGATTGAAACCTGGAGTTCGGCGGCGCGCTCACGGCTTTGAGGCGCGCGTGTTGCAGCAACGGCTGCATTATTGGACAGCCCGGCGCGCAGGTAAGCGAGACTCTGTCCATAGGCGGCGTCTTCGCGTGTCTGTCGCGCAGAGCCCTTCAAGGCTCTTTCGAAAGCGGCGACAGCTTCCATCGGACGATTGAGATCCATCAGGCACCAGCCGCGGCTGAGCGCGGCATCGGGGCTGAGGAGGTTCGCATCCGCCGTGGTCGAGCAGCCGCGCGGCTGACGGGTGCCTCCCTGCTCAATCACTGTCTGCGTTGCCGACTTTTCCGTTCGCACAACCGGGCCAGGGCGCTCGGTTGCGCCTCCCCCGTCAGCCGGTTGAGCCCGCACAGCTGCCCGCGCAACCCCTTGTGGGGCGGGCGCTTGAAGCGGCGCCTCGACCGAGGGCGGCGATTGCGATGCATCGTCAAGCGAGGCGATACGCTGCGAGCGGCCGGCCCAAATCCGCTGGACTTCCGCAACGCCCTTGCGGTTGTTCAGTTGCTCATGCGTGATGGCAAGACCATAGGCGGAAGGTTCGTCGTCCGGTTTCCAGCGAAGTGCGGTTTCAAACCAGCGCGCTGCCGTGTGTGGCTGATTGAGCGAGCGCGCATACCAGCCGAATTGCTGCGCGGCCGGCACGTATTTGTGCGCAATGGTCTCCTTTGCCATGCGACCAAGGACGTCTTCGCTTATATCGGCGGGCGGCTGCAAAGCCATCAGATTGGCAGCAGCGGCAAGATAGGTATCGGTAGCATCCTTGGTATCGCTGCGCCACCTGTACATCACATCCTCGGCCTCTTGAGGCGCCTTGCGGGCGACAAGCGCCAGTGCCAGGCCCTGCGATGCGGATGCCGAATCCTGCTTGGCACGAGCTGCGCGAAACCACTTCTCCGCCTCTGGCGCATTCTCGCGTCGAAGCTGATACCAGCCGAGCAGGAGCGCGTCGGAGGCGAGCCCTTGGTTTTGCGCCAGACGCGCTACACGCGATACATAGTCTGCCGCGACATCGAGCTTCGGATCGGCGTTGCCTTCAGCGACGAAGCGGCGAGCGAGCTCGTCACGGATGCTATCGAACTCGCGCGCACCGCTCACGGCAGGCTGCTCGAGGGCAAGCAGCCGCTGCATGGCCTGATAGGGCAGCAATGCCGAAGCCTTCTGGACGCTGGCAACGCGTTCCTGCGGGTTCGTGCAGTTCTTCAGGATGTAGCTGTAGGCATCTATGCTGCGCGCTTCTCGTCCTGTATGGACGAAGGCTTCGGCGAGGCGCCACAAGACGTCTATGTCGCTGCAGGTCAGAAGGCTTGGGGTCGCAGCGCCGATCTCGATGACGGTTGTGTACTGTTTGAGGTCGGACGCATTGACAAGCCGCGCCCGGGCTTCGGCGACATCCAGGCGATCGATGAGGTCAGCGGGCGGCTGCCAGCTGGCATCGACAGTCCGGCGGTCGGTGATCGCTTTGCGAAGCTCTGCATAACGACCCTCTGCATAAAGCTGCCACATGGTTTCGAGCTGCTTGTCGCCGCCTTGCGGCACGGCCAGCGGATCGGCGGGCGGCACCCAGTCCGGATAAAGTGCTTGAAGACGGGAGATTTCGGCCTGCAGGCGGACCTTGTCGCCGCGGCTTGCAAAGTAACGCAGCGCGCTTTCGTCGACCTTGGGCTGAGCTGCCGGTTGCGGCGCTGGCAGCTGTTGGGCCGATCGCCCCTCCCAGGCCGGCTGCGGCTGAGCCGCTGGGGCGGCCGCCTGCTGAGGTTGAGGCGCCTGCGCCTTCAGCACCGGTGCCGCCTCCTGAAGGCGATCGGCGACTGCCTGGACGTCGATCGGCTGGCTGTCGAGCGTGCCCGGTTGCATCGGACGGTCCGTCTGCAGGTTCGAGCGTCCGATGCCGAATTTCCCCAGCAGCGCTCCACGGTCCTTCACCCCGGTAATCACGAGGGCCACCACCGCTGCAGCCGACAATGCGATGAGGGAAGACTTCACAGACACTCCGGATGTTTCTTCACAACGAGGGCCAGCCCGAGCAGCTGGAGCGTGGACGGATAGTAGAGTGCAGGCGAAAACTGCCGGGCGGTCGGGGGCAGTTTCTTGCCGTTGACCACACAGGCCACAACATCGTTAACAATTCGATAACCCGAGTCGGACAGCACCGTCTTCACGCTACCCGTGGCAAGATCAATTGTGGCCGGAGCACCATCCGCCGTCATGCCAAGTTGCAGCCTGGAAAGCAGGGCCTTGTCGATAATCCCTGCCCTTGCGAGATAGAGCGGGATACGAACCGCATTGTATGCGAACTCCGCATCGAAACCTTCCGCTGGTGCTGGCCGGCGGGCAAGGCTTACCCATTCAGCTGGAAGTTTGCGCGGCCCGAATTGCAGGGATTTCAGGAGTGCAAGGCCGTCATCGGAAAGCTTCTGCCACCGGCCTGACGGCGCAAGCAGCGCCATCACCGGGATCGCCTCGAAGATCCAGTAGGAGGGATTGACTACCGGCCCGTCGGTGCGGTCGGAAGCTGTAAAACCTTCGACGCCAGGCAAGAGCACGGTGCGGCCACCGGCCTCCACAACTGCTTCGGAAAGCAGCGCTTGGGCCATCCTGGCAGCGGCTTCGATATAATCGCTCCTCTTCCAGGAGTTGCCGGCGAGCGCAAGCGCATAGGCAATCAGCATGTCGCCGTCCGAGGCGTTATTGGTGTCTGTCACATGCGGTTTGGCTGAAGGGTCCCATTTCCATACAGCAAGCCCGTCATCGCGCAGAAGCAGTTCAGTGCGGGTGAAATACCAAATCTGCTCGAAATCGGCGGGGTTGTTGGCGAGGTAGGCAAGCAACAGGCCGTAACCCTGGCCCTCGCTGTGGCTGACATTGCCGTTGCCGTTGTCGATGACACGGCCGCTCTTATCGACAAACAGCGCCTTGTATGCAGTCCACGCCTTTGGATCGACGAGTACCTGTTGGGCCTGAACGGGTTCGACAGCAATCGCAAAAGCGAGTGCACCAGCCAGCGCCGTTGCCGCGATCCTCTTCATTTGCCCCTGCCCAGTCTGCCGAGCATGCCCGAGGTCGCCATGCCGAGGAGAATCGAAAGAACGACAAGTAAAAAGGCATAGGAAAGGATGTTGGTGGAAAGCCAGTTGGCGGCGATCAGCCTAAAATTTGCAACTGACCAGGGCTGGGAGGGCACGAAGTCGAAACGCGACACCGGCACGGTTTCGATCTCGCCCGTTTTTTCGGAATAGGTGGTGATGTGCCCGGAAATCTGCGGCCAGTTGCGCTGCTCCGTCATAGCATCGATACTCTCGCGCAGGTCCTTTGCCGAGGGGGCAGCGACGACTGTCCAGGCCCCGGCTCCGGTCGGGCTGGCGCCTTGCGCAATCATCAGGCTCGCCACATTGGACGGACTGTAGACGGCTTCTGCTCTCGGTACGAATTGCAGCGAACTCAGCGAAATGTCGAAGTTCCTGCGCAGCCACTCCTGGAATGCCGTGACCCGACCGCGCCATGCGCCGCTGCTTACCTTCGAGCGCCATTGCTCGAAAGCGGAATGGGTATCCGGCTGGACCACCTGCGTATCGGGTACCGGGCGCCAGGTGGCCTGGCTTGCGGCGGAGATATTCAGCTGGGACAATACCGCCGCCGGCAATTGCGAGATGGAACCGATGAACACGGCGTCCTGATCACCGATTGAACCTGGCGAAGCCGTCGGCTCTACGTTCATCGGACGACCGGAAACTACGGCCATCTGGCCAAGCAGCGTGGCCGTGGCAGAAAGCGTGTCGGCATCAATTCGGTCTATGAAGAGCGGCATCGGACCGGCAAGCCGTCCATAGGGGTAGGCGGTACCAGCCATGGCGGCAAGATTGGGACGCTGCCCGACGCGGGCGAAATCCGGCATGCGGAACTCAGTCGTATCGAACAAGGCAAATCGCGACGTGGTCGAGGCGGTCGCACCGGGCACACATATGTTGTCATCGCTCGTCGTGAGGATTGCTTCAAGACTGAGCGAATTGAGGCCCGGCTTGAAGTGGCGCATCGCCACGCGGATCGGCAGATGACGGAGGATGCCGCCCCCGGTTCCGGTGATCGGCATCGTCGATGCGATATTGCCGTTGACATAGATGTCGATATGGCTACCGGGAAGGACGCTGCCAGTATAGGCTGCGTCCAGCAGAACTGTCGCTTCTCCATAGGCATTCGCATAGAAGTCGGAAGGAACCGCGACATTGAAGTTCGTACGAAAACGCCGCCCGGAAAACTCGGTCGTCTTCACGCCCAGATCGGCGAATGTAAGCCGCGTGTCGCGAAGTATCAAAGGTGCGTTTGGCGCGCTCCAGCGCTCTGTTGTGAGGGTATCGCGCCTGATTCCCGGGGCGATGTCGGTTGGGGAGACGATGGTATCGATGGCGGAGGAGACTGCCTGCCACGAAGGGCCGCTGATCAGAAGCACGGGCGAGCCGGTATGCGGGTCGGTGACGAATGTCGCGAGCGCTGCGGACTGAGCCGCCGGTGGCAGATCTGGAAAATAGGGCTGCAGCTCGGACGTCGTACCGACCAGAACGGTAAGCTTGCCGGCACCGGCTGCCGGCAGCGTGTCGACGCTGAAGGAGATGGATTGGTTCGGCATACCACTCAGCACGGAGAGTCCCTGTGCAAGGCGCAGCAGTGGCTTCGTCGTGCCAGGCTGCTCAAGGGCTGGAACGAAGAGGTCAAATTCCGTTCTGCCGGCCCCGTCGACGCCGACCGCACGAATGGCATCCATGCTTGACTGCTTTGCAGCGTCTTGCCCTTCGAAGCTCAGATAGGACTGCGCCGGATCGATATTCGACCAGAGCTCATAAGTCGACTGGATCGTACAGTCCGTGCGGTGACGCTGGCTCGCCTCGAAGGTCAAGAGGTTTGCGCCGGGCTGCAAGAGACCGCGCGGAACATCGTAGCTGACTTGAACGGGTGTGTCGGGCGATGCGATCTGCTTTTGACCGATCGGACGGTTGTTGATGAGCACGGTGATCTGCGAGGCTTCCGGCGCAACGACGATGGAGTTCTGGTAGGCGAAATTGAATCGTGCCGGCGCGGATGCCTGTTCCGGGGTGAGGTAGACGCTCCAGGACTTCCGGTCGTATTCGCCCTCCAGGGTGAATTTGTCGAAGGGAACGACGTAGCGGCGCATGCCGCTGGCCGCCTCTGGCGGGGTGCCGGGCGGCTGGACGGCTTGCAGCTGATCGGGATTTGCGGAGCCCGGAAATGATCTGGAAGGTTGCGGCGGGGCGGCAGTTGCCGACGGTGCGGCTGGAACCGCAACGGGCGGCGTCACGGTTTGAGCAGGCAACGACAGGCGCGGCACCATGGGATGAAGACCGGCCGGGCGCTCAGGCGACATGTCAAAGGGCGCAGGCGCCTGTGCAGTCTGAGCCGAGGTAAGCGTCGAGGTGGTGACGACAAACAGTGCAGCGGCAAGACACGTCCTCATCAGCCGTTCACCTTTGCCATCTGCTGCTGCGCTTCGCGCTCCGGCCGCATGCTGCGGAACAAATAGATGAGCCCGCGGCTTGTCTGATAAAGCGATAGGCCGAGGAACCAGATGGTACCGCGGATGAGGCCCGGATTGCGCCGGCGCGATTCCTGAAACTGCGCCCATTGATCGGAGTTGGCAAAGATCAAATCGGCGATCAGGCGATGATCTAGCGCGCTCTTCGGAATATACTGGCAGCCAACAGCCATGATATCGCCGTCACGCTCCATGTTGCGAACGATGAGCGGCAGAGTTTCAAGGTTAGCACCGCTATAGGGGCGGAAGCGGATTTCGCCTTCGGCGCCGATCGTCATCGGGTCCAGCTGCTTGTTGAACACATGGAGACGCGCTCCATGGACCGAGACGTCCTCGATGGAGGCAGTATGCCATTTGCCGTTGACGCCGAATTCGCATCGCCGATTGACCCGCACACGCCGCGATGCGGCACGCTCGCCGCGCTCCGACACCACGCCAAGCGCACAGCCTGCCATGATGAGATTGATAAGGTTCCACCCGCCGACAACGAGCGTCACATCCGCCTTGTAGGGCTCGGCGTAGATGCGATAGATCGTAATGGCGAGCGCAATGATCTGCACGGCAAATATAACGAAAAAGGGTCTGCTGATTTCCGAAAGGCGGCTGACCGAAATCGATTCGTCCTTTGCCGTGACCTTGAAGGTTGGTTTTCGTGGGTTGATCATGACGGAAACGACGGCAGGCAGAAGGTGGACTGTCTGCACATACTCGTAAAGCTCCGATATCCACGGCCAGCGGAACGACCCATAAAGATAATTCTGCATCATCAGGTTCACGAGCATATAGGCAAGTGTGTAGGCAAGAAACTCACCACCGGAGGCTGTGAATATTTCCAGATCGAAGAACAGATAAAAGAGCGGCGCGAACAGGAAGATCGTGCGCGGGAACGGGAAGAGCCAGAACAGCGTCGAGGACATGTAACAGAGGCGCTGCGGAATCGACAGACCGCGCTTGAACAGCGGAAACCGAAATCGCAGGATTTGCATCATGCCTTGCGCCCAGCGGCTACGTTGGCCGATGAAACTTGCGAAGGTGGCAGGCTGAAGACCTGCGATCAGCGGCTTGTCGACATAGATGCTGTTCCAGCCGGCGCCATGCAACGCCAATGCGGTCTCACAGTCTTCAGTGATGCTGATGCCGCTAAAGCCATTGGTGGATTGCAGCGCGCGACGGCTTAGAACTGCGGCTGAGCCGCAGAAGAAGGCCGCATTCCATTTGTCCAGGCCTCGCTGGATGATGCCGTAAAACATCTCATTTTCGCTCGGCATGCTGTCGAAGGTACGCAAATTGCGCTCCAGCGGATCTGGATTGATGAAAAAGTGCGGGGTTTGCACGAGGAAGAGCTTCGGGTCGTCGTCGAAATAGCCGACCGTCTCGCGCAGGAAATCCCGGGCGGGTGCGTGGTCGGCGTCGAAGACGGCAATGAGCTCGCCCGTCGAATGCTGCATGCCGTTGTTGAGATTGCCCGCCTTGGCATGCTCATTGCGGTCGCGCGTCAGGTAATTGACGCTGAGTGCCTGGCACAGCTGCCTCAGTTCATTGTGCCTGGCAATGGCAGCCTGGGCTTCGAGCAGCTTGTTGGAATTGCGTTTTTGCAGCGTGCCGCCATCATCCAGCAGCCAGACCTGCAATTTGTCGGTCGGATAATCCATCGCCTTTGCGGCGGCGAGCGTATTGCCGAGGAGATGGGCGTCTTCGTTATAGGTGGGCACAAAGACGTCGACATGGGGGAAATCCTCTTGCTTGACAGGGCGCGAGCGGCGCGGCGGTAGTGGGGTCGCGACGATGAAGAGGCTGAGCGCCAGCATTGCGATGCTGTACATTTCGGCGAGATAGAGCAGCAGACCGGGAATAAAGTTTTCAAGCTGATTGACGGGCGGCAGCGTGTTCGTGGTGCGCCAGTAGGCATAACGCAAGACGACGGCAGTACCGAAGGCAAGCGCGATCAGGCGCCATGTGCCCTCCCCCTTCAGGACCTTGATCACGGCCATGATCGTGACGACGGTGATACTGGCAATGAGCTGAGTCTGCAGGTTCACCGGCAAGGTGATCAATACTATGACGCAGAGCGAAACGATCGCCCAGGTGAAGATGCTTCGAGCCTTATGCATCGACGTCCCTTCAAAAGCATTGCCGGGCATCGGGCGCCGGCTATGCATTTCCTATCTTCGGCATGCGGCCGTCATGGCCACATCGCCTATGCAGTCGGGCGAAGGCACGGTGATACCACCTGCCTTTGCCGCTTCTTGAACGGGGTCTGGCGCCGGCATCGGCTGCGTACTCGCCCCAGGTGTTTCGAAAGCTTCGTCCGGCAGCGGTACGCGCACCCCGACCGGTGTCGGCGTGGTCGCTGTTACCGGCGCCTTGACTTGACGTTGCCGACGGCGCACGGCGGTCGGGGCCGGTTCATAGCCGATTTCAATGGCGCCTTGGCGGGGGCCGCCGTCATCGGGGTAGACGGGACTGCCGGCGCGGCCGAGAACCTCATCGGCGCCCTTTACCTCACCGTAAGGGTTCCATATCTCTCCATTGAGAGTGCCGGTGAGCGTATAGGCATACATCACGCTCAAGAGCTGACGCTCGCTGGCACGCCCGTCGCAAAGGCGAAGCCGCACCTGGATCATCCCGAAATTGCGCGCTTGCGAGTGTGCCGCCTGGTTCGATCGGATCTGCTGCCAGCCATAGAGGCAGGTATCGCCGGCGCGGCTGCGACCTGCGGCATAAGCGAAGGGCCCATAGTTGTTTTGCAGGAAGGTATAGTTCCTCGCCATCGCAACGCCCGGGGCGGCCACCCATGCTTCACGAGAAACCCCCCTCTCGTTGATCATCTTGTAGGAATCGCCTCCCGCCCCCGGATTGGACCCGCTGGCCCCATAGAATTGCACCTTCAGGAAATTCTGCCCCGGCACGGAAGAGGAGGTAGACAGCCAAAGCATCTGCTCCACGCCGTTACCGCGCCTTGTTTCGACGACACTGACGATGGCCGGCCCGCCGGGGGGCGGAAGAATGAGTGCCTTTTCGCTGGCCACGGTCTCGGGCGCCGAGGGCTGCCTGACACTGCCGCTCGTCGACACACAACCGGCCAACAAGACCGCCGCGACCCCCGATATCAACCCCAGCAAGCGCATTTTGGGTGCCGCCGCAAAATCGTCTTTCCAGATATCCATCGGCACTTCGTGCAATGGATGTTCGAATCAACGACCCGACCGGCCGTTGACGGGGAATAAACGGCGGACATGGTTAATCAAACGTTAAAATCGCACCCTTGCGACAGTCAACCGGCCGCAATGACGCAGCCGGCTCCCTAAACACGCTGTGCGTTCTCATCGTGTGACGTGGCCATTCCATGCCATCCGGTGAGACTGATGCCGATGACGAGTGCGAAGATCTCAGCGTTTCCACCGCCACCGGACCACCAGGTCCGTAGTTGGTTTGTTATTCTTTGGATAAGCTTTCTGTCATATACGATCGAGAACCCGGTCGTCACACGGCCGCAAGACGGCGCGTTCTGGTAGAGCTCTGCGTTGACTACAACGGGGCTCGCTCTAGTTCTGATACGGAACAGGATTGGGTTCGACGGGATGTATCGATAACGGACCAAGTGAAGCAAGGCGGGTTAAGGAGGGTGGTAACCCTATGCCGGAAAATCGTGCGAATTGGCGTCAGCCGGGTCCGCAGAAGTCCGAATTCGGTAGCCGCGCCGAGGGTCTGTTTTCGGTCTGGGATCATGATCTCAGGCTTGTCGACTGCTCCGAAATGCTCAAGGAGCGCCTGGATCTTGCTGACGAGGCACCCGTAACATTGGCGGATGTGTATCCCGACCTGGCAAATCCCGACCTCGCCGCCCTCGTTCAGCTTGTCGTCAGTAGCGGCAAGCCTCGCACCATTCGTCTCCGCTCGCATGAATCGGATCGGCGCAATCTTTTGTTGTTCCAGGCCAGGGACGGCCTTGCGATCGTCGAAGTTGGCGGCAATGACATTGATACCGCAAAAGCCCAAGAGCTGGACCGGGCGTTGCTCCTTCACCAGGCGACCCATGACGTTTTGACCGGGCTGCCCAATCGCCGCCAATTCAGCGACAAACTGGGAAAGATTCTCCCGGTCCGTGCAAAGGCGGGCCTTGCACTGATGCAGATCGATCTGGATGATTTCAAGCCCGTCAATGATACGCTAGGCCATGGAGCCGGGGATATCGTCCTGAAGCTTGCGGCCGAGAGGATTCGAAAGGCACTGGGTAAAGACGAGACCGCCTACCGCCTTGCCGGTGACGAATTTGCCGTCATACAGATCGCCCGTGGGCAGCCCGACGAAGCCGAAAAATTAGCAGAGTCGCTGATCAGCGAATTTCGCAAGCCCTTCACGGTGGACGGAATTACCGTTTTTGTCGGTGCCAGTATCGGCGTTGCGATTGCACCTCGCGACGGCAATGAGAGCGAACAGCTGATGAAGGCTGCCGACGTTGCCCTTTATGCCGCCAAGAAGGATGGACGGCGACGTGCGCGAACCTTTAATCCGAGCATGCTGCAGGTACTGGAACAGCGAGAACTATTGAGACGGAGCCTTCGGGTTGCGCTGCAACACCATGAATTTTTTATTGAATATCAGCCGCTGGTCGATCGATCGATGGCGATAGCCGGCTTCGAAGCACTGCTGCGCTGGCGCCACCCAATCCTCGGAGTAATCTCCCCGATCGCCTTTATACCGATGGCTGAAGCAGACGGGCTTATGAGCGAAATCGGTCAATGGGTGCTGGAAGAAGCGTGCCGGCAGGCCCTGACGTGGCCGGCCAACTATACTATTGCGGTAAACCTATCTCCCGCCGAATTTCTAACCCCGGGGCTGACCGACCGAGTGTCGCAGACCCTCGACGTCGTCGGACTGCCCTCGGAGCGCTTGGAGCTCGAGATCACCGAAACCGTGCTGCTGGAGCGCACGATCAACAATCTTGATACGCTGAACACACTTAACGTGCTGGGGATCCAGATTTCCCTCGATGACTTCGGGACCGAGTATTCCTCTTTGAGCTATTTAAAGAACTTTCCCTTCGATAACATCAAGATAGACAAGTACTTCATCAACGACCTGCCCGGCGATCAGAAGAGCCAGACGATCGTCCGCTTCGTCATTGAAATGGCCCATGGGCTCGGCATGCGCGTGACGGCCGAAGGCGTTGAGACGGCCGAACAGGCCGCCTGGCTGCAGGCAGAGGGATGTGACCGGTTGCAAGGCTATTTCCTGAGCTCTCCTCTGGGGGCCGACATGGTTGATGAATTTATTCGCAAGCATAGTGACGACGGACCTGGAATGACCGGGCCAAATGCTGAAAGGTGAAATGGCAATTCGCCGAGGAGGTGTCGGTTGACGAATCGAGAAGCGGCAATAGGCCCATCATTTGACCAGTTGCTCAGTCTGAAGATGGACATGGCGAGCTTTACCGCCGACTGGCTGCATTGCGATCAGTTGTCGAACTACGTCGCTCGAATGGTCAGCCATGACCGTCGCGATCCCGTGCGCCATTCCAACCTGCTCTCATCAGCCCTCAACGAGCTTCTTGAGATGTCGTTTCGCTCCCAGACGGATGATGGCGACTTCGTTTGCAATTTTTATCGCCGTCAGCAGATCGAGCGCATCGAGCTGATCTTTCCTTGTCCGCCAGAACAGCGACAATTCTACAAGAAGATTGCCCTGGGACTTAAATCTAGTCAGGCCCGTGCAAATTATCTCAACGTGATCACCAACGATGCCGCCTCAGATGGCCAGGCGATCCTGCTCGGACTGGCTGTGAACTATGACGCGGAAATCCAGGTCCGCGATTTGGGTGTCGGCACGGTTGCATTCATTGTCGACCTGCCGCTCGAAAGGCTACTGAATTGACTGCACAAAGTCCTTCGCCTGTCTTTACAGCGCAATTCAATATCAACGATCAGGAATTCTCCCTCGCAGGCGTGCTTCGCCCTCATTCCCCGGCTGAAATTGCCGACGATTTCTTGCTGCTGCGAAATGGAATCGAGACCGTCAGCGGTGTTCTATATATCAATCTGAAGCGCGTTACGCATATGAACAGCACGGCATTTCGTGCCTTGACGCGCGTCTTGGTCGATGCTTCGCGTTCAAGGCCCGAGGTCAAATTTGTCATCGTCGCATCAAGCGTTGTCGCCTGGGCGGCACGGATGTTCCGGCATCTGAGCGATCTTTCGCCCAACATTGCCATCGAGATCTACGATTCGGCATTTTATCCCGGCCAGACATTCGTTGAAAACCAAAGCTTCATTCCAATCCTCAGAACCCAGACCAAGATGACCTGGCGGCATGAACGAGAGATATTGCCGCGCCACGGGCTTCGCAACGGCATGGTAATTGCCGACATCTGTTGCGGAATTGGCGATTTCGCGATGCTCGTCAGAAAGGAGTTCGCTCCGGCAAGGATCGTTGCGCTGGATCATTCCTCGCCAAGCCTAGACTATGCCCGCGATGTTGCCGACAGGTTCGATGTCCGCGATATCGAATACACCTACGGCGATGCATCGCAGATGCTGTTCGAAAGCGACCAGTTCGATTTCGTGACCTGCCGGCACTCGTTGCAAATCTTCGATCGTCCCGAACTGCTGCTCAGGGAGCTCTATCGGATCTGCAAACCTGGTGGACGGGTTTACATTACCAACGAGAAAAACTCCCATTGCCTCGGGGAACCGCGGGCAGACAGCATCCAATGGACCTATAACGAGGTTGCCAAGCTCTTCAGTTATTTCGACATGGACGTCGAAATGGGGCCAAAGAGCTTGCGTCTTCTGCTGGAAGCTGGCTTCGATGCGGTGAAAATGGAGAGCTTCATGGTCACCAACCTCGATGGCGATCCCCAGGAGTTCGCGGACGTCATCGCGGCATGGCGCGATGTCTATGCGGACGAAATGTCTGTTCGCCGAGGCGATTCGGCGGAGTTCATCGAACGTTTCAAACAGGGATTCGCCGACCATATCTTTGCGGCGCTTCATCCGAAGGGCTACGCTGGCTGGCCCATTTGGGCAGCGTCCGGGCGAAAACCGCTATGATGACCGCGCCGATCAGGAAGGCAAACCTCGGCCTGCGCTCATTTCGCGCCAAATTCATGATCGTTGTCGGTGGGGCGGTTCTTTTTGACCTGCTCATCAGCGGCGGTCTCGCCCTTTGGAATGTCCAGCGTCTTTCTCGCGATGCGACGGCAGAAGTAGGACACGGCCTTGAGCGGGCAAGCCAAGACTATATCCGCTCCTATACCGATTCCACGGCCGCGCAGGTTAATTTGCTTCTTCATCAGGTCCATTCCGACGTCAAGGCGTTGGCAGGTGTGCTTCAGGGTCAGATTGATCTACCCGCCAGGAACGGGGAGATTGGAGCCGCCATGGCCAGGGCAGCTCCAGGTGCGGTGACAGTGACGTTCGACACCAAAGGTCAATGGGCGCAGAACCTTCCAGGGGCGCCGTCGGTCGTCAGCGTCTGGAGCTACCTCCTGGACAAGGAGCATCATCCGCTACCGCAGGTCCAGACCGATATCGAGACCAGTGCGGTCCTTGATCTTGTCGCCCCCGACCTCCTGAAAAACGGTGCCTCGAAGCTGCAGATGTACTATATCGGGCCAAAGGAACGCCCGATCTTCAGGACGGCACCTTATACGGAACAGGCGCAGACGTTCGATCGGCTCTATCCCGGTCACAACAGCGCAGACTTTTGGGATTTCTTCTTCCCCGGTCTTTATGAATCCTGGCAGAAGTGGGCAAGCGATCCATCCTTGCGGCCGGTACCTGACAATATCACCCAGACCGCTCCTTATACGGACGCGATCACCGGAAAACTGATCGTCAGCTTCTTCCACCCGCTTTGGACTTCTGATCGGCGTGGCGTGGCGGGGGCTGCCGGAGCAGACATCACCCTTGACCAGCTCGCCGAAATCGTCGAGCGCGTCAAGGTCGCCGAAAGCGGCTTTGGCTTTCTAACCATGTCGGACGGCAACGTCGTTGCAATCAACCCTGCCGGTGAAAAGATAATCGGTCTTCGTTCTGCTAGCGACGCCACGAACAAGGGCGTGACCGGCCTTGACCGATCTTTGCGCAACAGTTCGCAAAATCAGATCGCCTCGCTGCCGCTAGATGCCGATGGCGTCATAAGGCACATTTCGCTGAATGAAAGGGGCGAAGATGTTCCCTACCTTGTCGTCACAAAACAGCTAAACGCAACCAATCTTTGGATAAATGGACCGGTTCAGCGCGAGGTCATGTCGCTCGGCATCGTGGTGCCCGAGCGTGAAATCTATGCCTCTCTCACTGCCGCCAGGGACCAAATATCGCGGGCAACCAATCGCATTCTGATTTATCAGATCCTCGCGGTTCTCGTGTCGATGCTGGTCGTCACGGGGGCGGTCTTTGCGGTGTCAAAGCGAATTACAAGCGGGATCAGCGCACTGGCTGGTGCCGCCAAGCGCATACAGGCAAAGGACTATTCTGTCAGGGTGGACATATCCACCAAGGACGAGGTTGGCGAGGCCGGTCTCGCCTTCAATCGCATGGCCGAGGAAATAAGCTTCCATACCGAAAATCTCGAAAACCTGGTTGTTGAGCGCACGAAGGAAATTGAGGAGGCCAAGGAAGAAATCTCGATCCTGAACGGCCAGTTGACGAGCGAAAACCTACGCCTCGGTGCCGAACTGGATGTGGCTCGGCAGATTCAGCTTATGGTGCTGCCACGCGCCAAGGAGCTTGCGGCAATCGAGCAGTTGGAGATTGCCGCCTATATGCGTCCCGCCGACGAGGTCGGCGGCGACTACTACGATATCCTGCAAAACGGAGATCATCTGAAGATAGGCATTGGCGACGTGACGGGCCACGGCCTCGAGAGCGGTGTTTTGATGCTTATGGTGCAGTCCGTCGCAAGGGCGCTACAGGAAGCCGGCGAAACGAACCCCTCAAGGTTCCTCAGTTACCTGAACCGCACGATCTACAAGAACATCGAGCGGACGAAAACCGACAAGCACGTCACGCTGTCATTTCTGGATTATGATGGCGAGCGCTTGACCATTTCGGGCCAGCACGAGGATCTGATTATCATTCGTCAAACCGGCGCGGTCGAACGGATAGACACCAGCGACCTCGGTCTTCCGGTGGGACTCGAATCTGATATATCGGCTTTCATTAATACTCGCGAAATACCCTTTCACAGCGGCGATTTGATTGTCCTTCATACCGATGGCGTCACCGAGGCCGAAAATCCCGAAGGCGAACTCTTCGGCATCGACCGGCTTTGTGAAAACGCCCGCCGCCTGCAGGGCCGCACCGCAGAGCAGGTGATGAACGGCATTCTCGAAAGCCTTATGGCCTATATCGGGACGCAGAAGATACATGATGACATTACGCTCGTCGTAGTGCGACATAGGTGACAACATGGCAACGGTCCTATATGGGCAGGAGCATCTCGCTTCGTTTGACGCGACGCACGCCGTTCAGCTGCGGCTACACGATGGCCCGCTTGATCTTGCCTGGAAACATTCCGGCATGACGTCGGATTTCATCGCCGAGATGATGGCACTCCGATTTTTATCTTCGAGGCGCCGCTATAATCAGGTCCGACATGATATCGGCTATCTGACGAACGAACTGATCGAAAATGCCATCAAGTTCCGCGCCCCAGGCGAGATCGCGATCGAAGCCATGGCGGAAGACGACAACTTCAAGATGAGAATATCGAACTTCGTCGACCGACAGACGGCAGCCAGGTTCCAGCGGTTGCTGTCGACCATAACCCAGGGCGATCCGAGCGATCTTCTCATCCAGCGGATCGAGGCGAGCGCGAAAATGGCCGACAGCGGCTCCGGTTTGGGATTGCTGACCTTGATGAGCGATTACAAAGCAGACCTGGCTTGGCTCTTTGAGGAGGACCGCGCCCGCAACCGTGCGAAAATCGAAACATATGCCGCAATGCCAATTTCACCGTCATAGAACCGCGAGAAAAGTGCTATGGAAATCAGAGAAGAAGCGTTCCGCGTCTGGTCCGAGGGCGGTACCGTTTATTTTGACGGAACCATGCGGCTGGCAGGCCCGGATGCCTACGCACCCATTCATGCTTTGGCCATGAAAGCGCTCGAAGAGGGGGCCGGCAAGGCCACCTTCGACGTGACAGGACTCCAATTCTTGAACTCCTCCGGTATAAACCTGCTTGCCAAATTGACGATCGAGGCCCGCAATCACCCGGACATTCATTTGACCGTGCGCGGCTCTTCCCAAGTTCCTTGGCAGATCAAATCATTGCCCAACCTCAAGAAGTTGCATCCAGGCGTGGATCTGCGGCTGACCTGACACCTGTCGCCCAGACCCGTTCGACGCCCGAGTGATCTGCGCCTTTGCGTGAAGTTCACCGGAACTGCAACTTGCGGCCGGCGCAACCGGCAAATCGAACGTGATAATGCCTTCGGGACCGTCACACCGATCCCTTTCCGGCAGGCAGCAGTCCAAAACCGCGATGAGGTGGCTATATTCTGTCGCGAGCTTGGCAAGCATCACAGCCTTTGCCGACATGTATCGTTAGAAGTCAAAGGACGCCGAAGGAGCGACCACATGCAATCACCAGACCCGTCAGAAGGAAGACAAAAAGCATCGCACCATCACCGGAGGTGATCGGCCATGATCTGGCGCAGGAAGCGCCGCGGGCATTATTGGGCGGCGTCATTGCCCGATCGTTTCAGCGCCGGCGACCTTGATCTCATTCTCGTCCCTGGCACCTCCGGAAGGCGGGTCCGTTTCCAGTTGACGATCGACGGCAAGGTTTACGATCGCGCCTAGATATCGATGCCGGTGGACACGGCACTCTCAGGGAAACGAAGCCAGGTCAGATCCGCAATTTCGAAATCCCCTCGACGGGCGTGGAAGCATTCGCTGTTTCCTTCGGCCGAAACCTCGAAAGCACTTCAAGGCCTTTATTCGCGATGTTATCCGATATGGCTATTTACTTGAAACGGCTCGCTACTTCAGGCTTGGTAATATCCGGCGTGATTGCGTCTGCGGCCTGGCACTAAGCTCATGAACATTGCCACAGTCCATGGCGCGTTGACCACCCAAGTCCTTTTGATGGCGCTTTGCTTCCACTTCAGAAGCCCTTGGCGCTGACTGACGATGTGGCGGAAACCAGGATAAACTGGACTTGCAGGGGCCGACCCTCCTGGTCGGATGCAGCTGCGGCGGCATGGTAGCAAGGCCGGCGATTACCTGCTGGAGCCGATACGGGGCGTTTGACAGTAAGAGGCGATAGTGAGCCGTCAGTCCATTTGCGGACGCTCGGCCGGCCTGCATAACAAAGCGGCAGCCTTAGCCAAATTCATAGACCAGTGCCACGATGCCTATAAGGCAAAGCACGGCGAGAATGATTCGCTCTGTCCTCGGTGTCATAACAGCCACCACTTGGGCAGTGATCCCATTAGAAAGATCAGCACCACCAGAGCGAGGTAAATTGTCCACCCGATACCTGGATGAAGCCCGGCCATCGCATCACGCAAATATCGTAAAATGTCTGGCCTTGGGCGATCCTTGTCTCCCTTGTCCTTTCCGCTTCGGTCAGTGCGTGGGCCAAGCATTGAATTAACCCGGACCCCGTTTTGCCTGTGACCAGCGCTCTACCAGCCACGAATATAGGCATGGGCAACTGGGTAAACGCGCAACGGGCCTGTTTGTTTGGCGCCGTGGAGTTGATTGCGTCCTCCAGGAGGCCGCGGCATCGGGCACGCGTTTTGCAAGGCGTACGGGTACGGCGCTTTAAACGGAGGCAAGTGTTATGAAAAGGAACGGTTTGGCGTTTCAGCCGGTTGGTTTGGCGATGCATTGCATCGGCAAGTATCGCGTCGTTAACTCTGTGGGTCTTGCGGCCGACACATTACTGCAGCACTGGCCAACCGATGACGGAGAGGATTTTTCTGAGGCAGTCATGGCCTGCCTTGACGGTTTGTACGACCGAATACCTCCCGAAGATGTGCGGGCAGCATTTATCAAGGCTGCGCATGAAGCCAACATTATCGTCGTCGAGTTGGTGAGATCCGCGCACCCGCGCAACTGATGCCCGCGCCTGTTGGTGCCAGCGACACATCACCAGCGACACATGAAAGGACGAGTTTTGAAGCCGAAGCCATGCGAAGGCTTCAGGTTGAGGATTGACGAAACGACTGCTGACAGATGCTCAGCCCGCTTTTGAAATTCCGATATCGAGCGATGCGACCTGGACATTGTTGCGTCCGTTTTTCTTTGCAGTGTAGAGGGCACGGTCTGCTCTGGCGATTATGTCTGGCGGCTGATCGGAAACACTGTTGGCGACAGCGACGCCCACGCTGGCGGTCAATTTCAGAAGTGGCCCTGTCCCTGTCTCAATGTTGAGCTCCTGCACAGAACGCCTCAGCCATTCCGCCCGCTCAATCGCTTGCTCGAGCGAACACTCCTCCAGGACGACCACGAACTCTTCCCCGCCGTATCGCGCGGCAAGGTGGTTCGCTTGCCATGGCACCGACGTCAACACATTCGCGACAGCCACAAGAGACCTGTCGCCTGCAAGATGGCCGAAGGTGTCGTTGACAGATTTGAAGTGGTCGATATCGATCATCATGATCGCAACGCTGGGCGAGCTTATTGCCGGATGGGTCAAGACTGCCGCGAGATAGCTTTCAAAGGTGCGGCGGTTCGCTAGGCCCGTCAAAGGATCTTTTTCTGCCAATCCTTGCAGGATCGAATTGGTGCGGTGCAAATCGTCGGAGACCTGGCCGTAGGCTACTATCGCCGCATCAATCATCGCGAGTTCCGAAATGAGTGGAAGGCGTTCCAGCGTTAGGACGGGTTCGTTCCTGCCAATGCACTCCAAGTTCTTGATCGCAGCGCCGATAGGCGCTGCAAGATGATGCTTTGCAGCAATGAGTGTCGTGACGGCGAAAAGGCCGGGAACGACCAGAATGAAGAGCCAACCGACCTGCATGTAGCCTGCACTGCTTTGGATTTCGCTGGCGATATTGTCCGCCACGACGGCAGCATCGCCGCTCAATTGAGCCGCCATTTCATCGAGATCGTGTATGGCCCTCTCATAGGCCTGCGTCGCCAGCCGGTCGAGTTCATCAGCGGCCGGGACGTCAATGGAAGTGGCGGAGGGCGATTGCGTCGAGCTTTCTTTGTCGCGGGCCTGCTGGCGAAGCTTAGCGATCGTCTTGGCTTCGTCGGCGACTTTTTGAGATCTCTCGATCAGAAAACCGTTGTGATCGAACGAAAAGCCTTGCGCAAGAGCCTGGATTTGTAACTGGATCTGGCGCTCCAGTCTGCGGTCTTTCGCCAAGAATATGGACCGGACAAGAGACGAGAGGCGCTCGATTTTAACCGCATTGCGCGTTTGAGTTAGGATCAGGGGAATCTGTACATCGCGCGTAAAGTTCGCTTGCGTCTCAATTCTTTTCAGAAAGACGAACGAAAAGACCGCCGCGATCAGCGTATATGCGACGACGCCGATCAGAAGAAATCTTGCAACGGCGCTAAGTGAAAGCTGACGCCGTTTCGGGGCGTTGTTTTCTTCCATTCCATCGGCTCAATAAATGCTGAAGGGGAAATAAGCGTCGTTGATTCGGTCGTAGACACCGTTGAGTTTGATTTGCTTCAGTGCGGCATTCACCTTCTGGATCAGGGCCGAGTTTCCCTTCTTCGCGGTGATGTGCGCCGAACTTTGAAGAAATTCGCTGGAAATTGGATCTCCCACATATCCAAAGCGCGCCCCTTCCGTGGTCTGCAGGAAGCTCAAAAGTTCAATGGCATCGCCGATCAAGAGATCGGCCTGGTTGTCCAGCAGAAGACGTTGGGCACCGGGTTGGTCCTTGGCCAGCACGGCCTTGCTTGCACCATAGGCCTTTTGCAAATACTCCGCCTGGATCGTGTCCTGTGCTGCCGCGATGCGGACGCCGGACAGGGCAGCAGGCGCACTGTCCTGAAACTTTTCAGCGTCGCCGACCAACACTGAATGAGATCGGTAGTATGGAGCGGAGAACTCCATTTTTTTAGCGCGCTCTTCGGTAAACGCCATGCTCGCGACGATCATGTCGTATTTGTCATCCGACAAGCCCTGGACGATCTCGGTCCAGGGGACGGCGACAAACGTGCAATCGACCGCCATTTGCTGGCAGAGCGCTTTGGCGATATCCACGTCGAAACCAGCAAGCTGACCGGAGGAATCCTGAAAATTGAATGGCGGGTATGCGCCTTCCGTCGCGACCCGGAGCTTTTCATTCGCCGTCGCGAGATCAATCGAGCCTGCGAAAAACAATACTGCTGCAAGTGCGAACCGGCCGATCATCTGTTCCCCCATCTTCCGTCCTTTCGATCATATTAGGAGAAAATAGATAACAAACGATGATGGCATCCCATCGATTTCAATGAATTCGGAGCCAAAGCCGAGGCCCAATTGCACTCAGAGCGTCATTCGGCAGCACCTCATTTTAGAGGACGTCAGCGCACAGCATTGCAGGACCAAGACGTTGGCGGAATATCGGCAACATTTGCCGCGGCCAGATCGTCGGGACCTGTCGTGCCCGAACGGCGCCGGCAGGACCCTTTCAATCTTTGGCGCTTTGCAACATCAGGCAAATACAGCCTCAACGCTGCCCCGATGACGCTGCGCCGGATGCCCTCAGAAACACCAACTGTCGCAGGAATGCGACAGTTGAGTCACCGCATGCGACAATCTTCATATTTCACAAGCATTGCAGAAGCTCCTGATTTCCGCCAGATTGGTATGGCGTTCCGTGGGAGGAGCCGATGCACGAACACTCCGCACATGCCGGTCATGTCTATACAAGCGCGCAACAGAAATCAGCGGCGGCAAGTTCACCCATTGTGGCTTCTTGGCGCCGTTGCATGACCATGCACCAGCTGGCGCCGGAGGATGTGCGAACACCTTTGCAATTGACCGAGCACGAGTTCCGGCAGGCACGCGAGCAATCAGAACAGCTAGTCAAGGATGCGACAGACGAGCTCGATCGGCTTTTCTTGACGGTCGGCAAGGCGGGCTGCTGCTTGCTGCTCACCGACCGCAACGGAATTGCGCTGGAACGGCGGGGCAATGCCGGCGACGACAAGGAGTTTTACGACCTCGGCCTTTGGACGGGATCGATTTGGACGGAGGCAAGCATTGGAACGAACGGCATCGGCACTGCGCTGGCCGACGAGCGTGCCGTTGCAATCTTCCGTGACCAGCACTTCTTCTGCTCTAATATCCGGCTCAGCTGCACGACCGCGCCGATCCGCGATCATCGCGGCCAGCTCGCAGCCGCACTCGACATTTCCACCTGCCGCGACGATGTCAACGAGATGACGCTGTCGATCCTTTCGCAGACCGTGCGCGACGCGGCCCTTCGCATCGAGCTCAACATCTTTCGAAGCGCCTTTAGCGGTGCACGTTTCCTGATGGTCCCCGCAGGGGCGAATTCGGCGGCCGCCTTGCTTGCCGTGGACAAGCACGACCTCGTGCTCGGAGCCACCCGCGCGGCGCGGCTGGCGCTGAAGCTCGACGACCGTCAGATTGCCGCGGGCGTTCCCGCCGCCGATGCTCTTCATGAAAGAAGCGCCGCAAGCGGCGATGATCTTCTGGAAGCAGAGCGTGCGGCACTTTTGCGCGCCCTTACCCGGACCAACGGCAACGTCTCGCGGGCAGCGATTGATCTTGGCATGAGCCGGGCGACCCTCCATCGCAAGATGAAGAAGCTTGATCTCCACTGACGTCCCTTGTTCTTTTCGAAGTGCGATGTCGCAACACTGCGACACTGTGCACTGCAACAATCCCCCGACAGTCTGGTTCGTTCTGCAAAAGACGCGCAGATTTCTTCCACTGGTTCACTCATGAACCTGGCTCATCAGGGAGGATGACATGCTGCATCAGAAGATCGTCGAATCGCCGTTCAAGTTGAAATACGGCAACTTCATCGGGGGCGAGTGGCGCGAGCCGATTGAAAGCAGATATTTCGACAACATCACGCCGGTCACAGGCGGCAAGCTTTGCGAAATTGCACGTTCCGACGAAAAGGACGTCAACGCGGCGCTCGATGCGGCCCATGCCGCCAAGGACAAATGGGCGAGAACTTCGCCTGCCGAGCGCTCCAATATCCTGATGAAGCTTGCCCAGCGCATGGAAGACAAGCTGGAATTGCTCGCCCAGGCCGAGACGTGGGACAACGGCAAGCCGATCCGCGAGACGATGGCGGCCGACATTCCACTTGCCATCGACCACTTCCGTTATTTTGCTGCCTGCATACGTGCACAGGAAGGCTCTATCGGCGAAATCGACCACGATACTGTCGCCTATCATTTCCACGAGCCGCTTGGCGTCGTCGGCCAGATCATTCCTTGGAACTTCCCGATCCTGATGGCAGCCTGGAAGCTTGCTCCGGCCCTTGCGGCCGGCAACTCCGTCGTTCTCAAGCCGGCTGAACAGACACCGGCTTCGATTCTCGTGTGGGCCGAACTCGTCGGCGATCTGCTGCCGCCCGGCGTCCTCAATATCGTCAACGGTTTCGGCCTG
This sequence comes from Rhizobium etli 8C-3, assembly GCF_001908375.1. Lineage (NCBI taxonomy): Bacteria > Pseudomonadati > Pseudomonadota > Alphaproteobacteria > Hyphomicrobiales > Rhizobiaceae > Rhizobium > Rhizobium etli. The sequence continues at coordinate 1,179,741 of NZ_CP017244.1, forward strand.
GAAGCCGGCAAGCCGCTTGCGACCAGCCCGCGCATCGCCAAGATCGCCTTCACGGGCGAGACCTCGACCGGCCGACTGATCATGCAATATGCCAGCCAGAACCTTATTCCGGTTACCCTCGAACTCGGCGGCAAGTCGCCAAATATATTCTTTGCCGACGTCATGGCCGAAGACGACGAATTCCTTGACAAGGCGCTGGAAGGCTTTGCGATGTTTGCGCTCAATCAGGGGGAAGTCTGCACCTGCCCCAGCCGCGCCCTGATTGAGGAATCGATCTATGACCGCTTCATGGAGAAGGCCGTCAAGCGCGTCGAAGCCATTCGGCAGGGCAACCCGCTCGACAGCGCGACGATGATCGGCGCGCAGGCATCCAACGAACAGTTGGAGAAGATCCTCGCCTATCTCGACATCGGCAAGCAGGAGGGCGCCGAAGTGCTGGCCGGGGGTATGCGTAACGATCTCGGCGGCGAACTTGCCAACGGCTATTACGTCAAGCCGACGATCTTCAAGGGGCACAACAAGATGCGCATCTTCCAGGAAGAGATCTTTGGCCCGGTGGTATCGGTCACGACGTTCAAGAACGAGAAGGAAGCGCTGGAGATCGCCAACGACACGCTTTATGGCCTGGGAGCAGGCGTCTGGACGCGTGACGGAAACCGCGCCTATCGCTTCGGCCGCGAGATTCAGGCGGGCCGCGTGTGGACGAATTGCTACCACGCCTATCCGGCGCATGCAGCCTTCGGCGGCTACAAGCAGTCCGGTATCGGCCGCGAAACGCATAAGATGATGCTGGATCATTACCAGCAGACCAAGAATATGCTCGTGAGCTACAGTCCGCAGGCGCTCGGCTTCTTTTGAGCAACAGGTTTAACCAAACTGCTGCCTCCTCCCTCGTCGGGGAGGAGGTTTTGGCATGAAGGAACCAGCATGGAAACGACCGTTACCGGTGAACCGCGCGTGCTTGCAACGGATGCGGCGCTTGTTCTCATCGACGAGATCCGCCGCGACAATCCCGATATCCTGTTTCACCAGTCCGGCGGCTGCTGCGATGGGTCGTCACCCATGTGCTACCCGTCAAATGAATTCCGCGTCGGCGAGACAGACGTGAAAGTCGGCGAGATCGCCGGCGTGTCTTTCTATATCAGCGCCAGCCAGTTCGAGGCCTGGAAACATACGCAACTGATCATCGATGTCGTGTCCGGCCGCGGCGGCATGTTTTCGCTGGACAACGGGCGCGAGAAGCGTTTCCTCACCCGTTCGCGCCTTTTCGGCGGCGAGACCTGCGCCATCGGGATGCCAAGCGCTCCCGACGTCCCCGTCGTTTGAGAGGCCTGTCGGCCGCACATGTTCAAGCTCATTTCTTCGGCGCTTCGAACAGTTCGATCGGATTTCCCGCGGGATCCTCGAGAAGGATCTGCTTGCCGCCCATTCCTTGCACGATTTCATTCCGAAACCGTGCGCCGGCTTGACGCAGTGCTGTGACCTGCGCCTCTATATCTGCAACTTCGATCTGGATGCGATTCCAGCCGCCGGGCTCGGGCCTGCGCCCATCCGGCATCGCCTGTGGCGCTCCGCCTGGTCCGGTCATTGCGCTGACGAGAAGGCGAAAACCATCCTTTTCGAGAATGGCGAAGCCTTGCGCAGGACGAAACGAGACAGAGAAGCCGAGATGCTTTTGGTAGAAAGCGACTGCTGCGTCGACGTCGTCAACGATGTAACGCACACTGATGCCTGACATGGAATTTTCCTCCTTTTTACTTCTCGTTGCTTCACCCCCGATAATGGCAAAGGTTCGCCCTTGCCCAAAGGTCCTTAGACGAGCTGAAGGAGCGCACCGCTTGCTGCCAGCAACAAGACGACAATCCACGGCGGCATCTTCCACACGACAAGCAAGAGGAACCCTGCGAGCGCCAGTGCAAAATCCACGGGCGAGAGTACAGCGTTCGTCCAGACCGGGCTGTAGAGGGCGGCACCAAGGATTCCGACGACAGCGGCATTCGCGCCACGCATGGCGGCCTGTGCGGCGGGTCGCAACCGGAACGCGTCCCAGAACGGCAGCATACCGTAGACCAGCAGCAAGCCCGGCAGAAAGACGGCGACAAGTGCGATGACCGCCCCGGCGAGCCCGTTGGGTGTAGGCCCCATGACCGCGCCGAGATAGGCGGCGAAGGTAAAGAGCGGTCCGGGAACTGCCTGCGCCAAGCCATAGCCGGCGAGAAAGGCCTCCTTGGTGACCCAACCGGGCGCCACCACTTCCGCCTGAAGCAAGGGCAGCACGACATGTCCGCCACCGAACACCAGAGACCCCGAGCGATAGAAGGCATCGAACAGCGCGACAGCCTCATGGCCGGTGACGCCTGCCACAATCGGCGGAGCCAAGAACAAGACCGCGAAGCAGACGAGTGCGATCACTCCACATCGGCGCGAGACCGGGAAGCTGAGACGTCCGGCCAGAACAGGGACGTCGGCGCGGCAAAGCCAGAGCCCAGCAACAGAACCAAATGCGATCGCCCCGGTCTGGCCGAACGTTCCGCCGATGAAGACAGTGACGGCAACTGCGGACAGCGCAATACCGGCCCGCTCGCGGTCAGGGGTTAGAACCTTCGCCATACCCGAGATCGCCTGCGACACAACGGCAACGGCGACCAGCTTCAGGCCGTGCAGAAAGCCTCCTGCTACGGGTCCGCTGAAAGCCTCGGCACCGAGCGCAAAAACAAGGAGGATGAAAGCCGATGGCATGGTGAAAGCGAACCAGGCTGCGAACCCGCCGGCCAAGCCGTTGCCGCGCAAGATACCGAGCGCAAAGCCGACCTGGCTCGACGCCGGTCCCGGCAGAAATTGGCAAAGCGCCACGAGATCGGCATAGCCGGCCTCGTCGATCCATCTGCGCCGCACCACCAACTCGTGCCGGAAATAGCCGAGATGCGCGATCGGTCCGCCGAAGGAGGTGAACCCGAGCTTCAGGAAGACGCGAAAGACTTCAGCCGGATTGCCACGGGGGCGTTCGACTTCGAACTCAGCCGGTGCTGTCTGGGAGGATTTCACGAAAGAGCTCCTTGGCTTTTTCCTTGGCCCTTTCGAGAGCGACAAGGCCGTAGGGCGTAGCGTTGTAGGTCCGCCGGCGCGTGCGGCCTATGCGTTCGATACGTGAGGCCAGATAACCTTTCTTCTCCAGGGAGTGCAGCATGGGGTAGAGCGTTCCGGCGCTGACTTTATAGCCGTGCCTGGCCAGTTCCTCGATCATCCATAGGCCGTGCAGATCGCCCTTGGCGGCGTGATAGAGGACGTGGAGCCGGACAAAACCGGAGAGAAGATCCTGATATTCCATTCCTTGCCATCAAACCAGATAGTCGACATTCGATATCGCGAACCGATAATATTGGGAAAAAGTTGGGCCTGCAATCCCGCGAGCACGAAGCCGCTCGACCATCGTCCACAGGAACATACCGGTGGTCCGTGAGGCGAGCTGCGAGAAGGCATCGGGAAAGAGGCTGCGGAGTAAAGGAGAATGGCTTCCGCCAATAGGTCTTGAACAAGCGAGACTTTTGACGGATCGCTACATTTTTATGTCGTGGATCGACTGTAGTTGCGTCATTGCGTGTACTAGATTCGACGGAACAATTCGAGGGTACATGTGATGGCAGAATTTCCACAGAAAGCGAAAGTCGTAATTATTGGGTTGGGCGGCATTGTCGGCGCGTCGATTGCGCATCACCTGATCGAACGTGGCTGGGACGATATCGTCGGCATCGACAAGTCGGGAATCCCTACCGACATCGGTTCAACGGCGCACGCCTCCGACTTCTGCTACACGACCAGCCATGACTATCTCTCGGTCTGGACGACGCAATACTCCATCGATTTCTACGAAAAAATGGGCCATTACGCCCGCATCGGCGGCCTGGAGGTTGCACGCACCGGCGACGACACATGGATGGAGGAGATTAAGCGCAAGCTGACCTCGGCTAAGGCCTTCGGCACCCGAGCATATTACGTCAGCCCGGCCGAGATTAAGGAAAAATTCCCGCTGATCGAGGAGAGCATGGTCCAGGGAGGCCTGTTCGATCCTGATGCCGGCCTCGTCATTCCACGCTCGCAGACCGTCGCGGGCAAGTTGGTCGATGCTGGCGAAAAGGCCGGCAAGCTCAAGGTTTTCGGCAATACGCCCGCCAAATCACTGATCGTCGAGAATGGCCGCATCAAGGGCGTCGTCACCCATCGCGGCACGATCATGGCCGATCATGTCGTCGTCTGTGCCGGCATCTGGGGTCGCCTGATCGCCGAAATGGTCGGCGAAGACCTTCCGGTCATGCCGGTCGACCATCCGCTGACATTCTTCGGCCCCTACAACGAGTTCGAAGGCACGGGCAAGGAAATCGGCTTTCCGCTTTTGCGCGACCAGGGCAATTCCGCCTACATGCGCGATACCGGCGACCCGAAGACCACCGAAGGCGGCCAGATCGAATGGGGCTATTACGAAACGACCAATCCTCGCCTTTGCCATCCGCGCGACATACTGGAGAAGCATGAAGCTCGCCTCTCGCCCTCGCAACGCGACCTCGAAATGGAGCAGATCCTCGAGCCGCTGGAGCGCGCCATGGAGCTCACCCCGATCCTCGGCGAACTGGGCTACAACGAAGGCCATTCCTTCAACGGCCTCTTGCAGGTCTCTGCAGCTGGCGGCCCGTCCTGCGGCGAAAGCCAGAAGGTTCGCGGCCTCTGGTACTGCGTCGCCATCTGGGTCAAGGACGGGCCAGGCTACGGCAAGCTGATCGCCGACTGGATGACGGACGGCCGCACAGAGATCGACCATGCCAGTATCGACTATGCGCGCTTCTACCCGCACCAGCTCGAGGAAAACTTCATCGAGAGCCGTACGTTCGAGGCTGCCCAGAAGATCTACTTTCCCGCCATACATCCGCGCGAGCCCTATGCCACCGGACGCAACGTCAAGCGCTCGCCCTTCTACGAGCGCGAGGTGGAGCTCGGCGGATACTTCATGGAACTCGGAGGCTGGGAACGCGCGCACGGCTACAAGGCCAACGAGCATCTGCTTGAAAAATATGGCGAGCGCGTTCCGGTTCGCGAGAACGAGTGGGACAACCGGCACTTCTGGCGCGTATCGAATGCTGAACATCTCGCCATGAGCGAGGATTGTGGAATCGTCAACCTCAGCCACTTCTACATGTTCGACGTCGAAGGCCCGGACCATGTGGCGCTGATGGAATGGATCTGCGCGGCCAAGATCGGCGGTGATGCCAACATCGGAAAGGGAATCTACACGCATTTCCTAGACGACGAGGGCATGGTCCGTGCCGACTTGACCGTGATCCGCATGGCCGACCGCTGCCGTGTCATCGACGGCGCCGATGCCGGCCCGCGCGATTTCCATTACGTGAAGCGGATCGCAGAAGACAAGGGCTTCAACGTGACCGTCACTGATGTGGCAGAGAAGTACGTCACCATCGGCATCTGGGGTCCCAATGCGCGTGCAACCCTGAAAAAGGTCGTCGCCGATCCGGCCGGCCTTGATCCCGACAACTTCGCCTTCGCGGCGATAAAGCCGATCGAGATTGCCGGCAAGTCCGTCACTGCCTTCCGCATTTCCTATGTCGGCGAGCAGGGCTGGGAACTGCACATGAAATACGAAGACGGCCTTTCTGTCTGGGATGCGCTGCGCTCCACCGGCGTCATGGCCTTCGGCGTGGAAACCTATGCCAATTCCCGCCGCATGGAAAAGAGCCTGCGCCTGCAGAACGCCGATTTGCTTACGCAGTACAATCTGATCGAATCCGACCTCGCCCGTCCGAAGGTCAAGGAAGCCGAGTTCCGCGGCAAATCCAAGCATCTGGAATACAAGGCTCGCGAGCACCAGCCGGCCATGCTCTGCACGCTGGTGATGACAGACAATGTCGACAGGAGCGGAGTTGCCCGCTACCCGGTAGGCTCATTGCCGGTCATGGATCCGGCCACGGGCGAAACGCTGGTCGACGAACTCGGCCGCCGCTCCTATACGACGTCGATTGCCTATGGCCCGACCATCGGCAAGAATATCGCGCTGGCATTTCTGCCCTGGTCCTATTGCCAGGTGGGCCGCGGGCTAAACGTCGATTACTTCGGCGAGATCTATCCCGTCGAAGTCGTCGCCGTTGGCTACAAGCCGCTTTACGACCCCGAAAATTCGAAGCCCCGGAGCTGACGTCAAGGGCAACGGGCTGAGGAAACCCGTTGCCCCGCCCCATGACGGGCCGAGGCGCTACGACGGGATCGTTGGCGCCAACCACAAAAGCTGTGATGGCCACCCTCAAGTAACCGATCTGTGCCTGCCGCCAGAAAGAAGCGCCGAGTAAACGACGCGGCGTGCGATCTTACGTCGTCGCAGTCCCTTGCAATTCGCTTGCTTTCATCATGACTGTGGCAGCGATGGCCCCACCCCATCCGACCCTTGATCCACATTACGTTTTCGGTAGCAACAACACTGCGCGCCATCGTCTTCCTTTAGCGCCATCCTTGGCCATTTTCGGCAGGCCTCCTATAATTCATTCGATTGACTTACAATAGAATGCGTATATCATGTCTTCATGAACGAAAATCCTGACAAAAAAGTCGAGGCATCCCGAAGCGAGGTTACCCGCGAGAGACTGCTTGCGGCGGCGCTTGACGTATTTGGCCGATACGGCTTTGACGGAGCCAGTACGCGCAAGCTTGCCGACGCGGCAGGCGTCAACCTGCAAGCCATCCCCTATTACTTCGGCAGCAAGGAGGGGCTCTACGTCGCAACGGCCGATCACCTGGCGGGAATTGTCGCCGGACATGTCGCCGGCATCCGCCATCGCGTCGGCCGCCATCTTGCGCAAATCGATGCGACGAACACGCCTTTGAATGCTTCGCAGGCACGGCTCTTTCTGACGGAGATCGTGGAAACGATGATCGTTCTTTTCGTCAGCAAGGAATCGGAGGCCTGGGCCCGCTTCATCATCCGCGAGCAGCTGGAGCCGACGGCGGCTTTCGAAAGGGTCTATGCTGGCATCATGGGACCGGTGATCAACATGGCACGGCGGCTCATCGGGACGATTTTGAAAGAAGACCCCGCCTCCGAGAACATGCGTCTGCGCACTCTCTCCTTCGTCGGCAGCCTTCTGGTTTTCCGGATGGCGAACGCTGCAGTGCTCGCGCAGATGGAATGGAATTCCATCGGCGAGGAGCAGATCGCAACGCTGCGGGCCCACGCGCGCAGTCTTGTCGCGCTGCTCGAACCTGCGAAAGGAGAAACAGAATGAACAAGCTCGTTCCGGCTGCGATCCTTCTCGCCAGCGCAGCCGCAGCCGGCTGGTGGTTCGACGCGCCGTCGAGGCTCGGCTGGGGCCCGCAAGATCCAGGGGAGTTCACCCTCTATGGAAATGTCGATATCCGCCAGGTCTCGCTCGCTTTCCGGGTGAGCGGCCGGCTCGAAGAGGCACGCGTCGACGAGGGCGATACTGTCAAGCGCGGTGCTATTCTGGCGCGGCTGGACAACGAACCTTACGACTATGCGGTCCGTTCGGCGCAGGCAAACGTCGCCGCGCTGCGTGCCACACTCGACAAGCTCAAGGCCGGTCCACGGCCCGCTGAGATCGCGCAGGCAAGCGCATCTTACAACGAAAGCCTTGCTGACCTGAAAAACGCCAATCTCGCTTACGACCGCGCCCGGCAGCTGCGGCCGCAGGGTACGGTTTCTCAAGCGGGTCTCGATCAGGCAACGGCCGCAAGGGCAATGGCTGCGGCACGTGCGGAATCGGCAAATCAGGCGCTTGTTTTGTTGAGGGAAGGCAGCCGCGCCGAAGACATCGCAGCCGCGGCGGCACAGTTGAAAGCGGCCGAAGCCACTCTAGCAACGGCGCAGACATCGCTTGACGATACGGAGCTTCGGGCACCCAACGACGGCATCATCTTGTCGCGGATCAAGGAGCCCGGGGCGATCGTATCGTCCGCCGATGCAGTCTATGTGCTATCGCTGACCGAGCCTGTATGGGTCCGCAGTTATGTTGCAGAAGCAGAACTCGGACGGATTTATCCGGGTATGAAGGTCAAGGTCACGTCCGACACCAAACCGGATCAGGCCTATGAAGGCAGGATCGGCTTCATTTCACCGGTTGCGGAGTTCACGCCGAAATCCGTCGAGACGCCGGAACTTCGAACCGACCTCGTCTATCGTCTGCGCGTCGTCATCGAAAGGCCCGGGCTGGATCTTCGCCAGGGCATGCCGGTGACGCTGCGCCTTCCATCGTTGCAGGCAGCGACAAGATGAGTGCGCCAGAAAGTCCTCGCGATACCGCCGAACTCGTTCACCTGAAGGACGTTACCAAGCGGTTCGGCGAGGCAAAGCCGGCGCTCGATGCAATTTCGGCCTCGATCCGCGGCGGCGAGATCACCGGGCTCGTGGGACCCGACGGAGCAGGCAAGACCACGCTTATCCGCCTGATGACCGGTCTCATGCTGCCGGAAGAAGGTACGGTCAAGGTGCTGGGCTTCGAACCGCCTGACGGATCGGCTGCCATCCAAGCTTCGATCGGCTACATGCCGCAGCGCTTCGGGCTTTATGAGGATCTGTCGGTCCAGGAGAATCTTGAACTCTACGCCGAGCTTCGCGGGTTGCCAAAACGCCAACGAGCGGCGACCTTCGATGAACTTCTGACCTTCACGGATCTGAAACGCTTCACCGGCCGTCTCGCCGGAAAGCTTTCGGGCGGCATGAAGCAGAAGCTGGGCCTTGCTTGCGCGCTTTTGAAGAAACCCCGCCTTTTGCTCCTTGATGAGCCCGGCGTGGGCGTCGATCCGATTTCCAGGCGCGACCTTTGGAAGATGGTCGAGAATTTGACAGCAGAAGGCATCGGTGTCGTCTGGTCGACGGCCTACCTCGACGAGGCCGAGGCCTGCGATCGCGTCCTGCTGATGAATGAGGGCAAGCTGCTTTTCTCCGGTAAACCGAAGGATCTGACGGACCAGGTCAAAGGCCGTGTCTTTCGGTTGACCGGTGTTTCTGGTCGGCGCCGTCAGCTGCTTGCGAAGCTTCTCGACGAGGACGGCGTTATCGACGGTGTTATCCAGGGCGAAGCGATCCGGCTGGTAACCGCTACCGGCCACGATGGCCTGTTTGCCGCAGCCGGTGTCGCAAAAGTCAGCCCCACTGAACCGCGCTTCGAAGATGCTTTCGTCGACATGCTGGGTGGAGGGCCAGGTGGTCGCTCGAGGCTTGCAGAGGCGCAGAAACCTGTGACCGGCAAGGACGACAGCCCGGTGATCGTAGCGAAAGGCCTTACCAAACGCTTCGGCGACTTCACAGCAGCCGACGACATTACGTTCGACATCCCGCGCGGCCAGATATTCGGGCTGCTCGGGCCGAACGGCGCGGGCAAATCAACGACATTCAAGATGCTGTGCGGACTTTTGAGGCCGACGAGCGGCGAAGGAAAGGTGGCCGGTTTTGATCTGCGCCGCGATGCAGCAGAGGCACGTAACCGCCTCGGCTACATGGCGCAGAAATTCTCGCTTTATGGCGATCTCAGCGTCGCTCAGAATCTTGATTTCTTTGCCGGCGTCTATGGATTGAGCGGCCCGCGCAAGCGCGAGCGCACGCAGCTGATGACGTCCATCTTCGATCTTCAATCGCGTCTTGCAATGTCCGCAAAGGACCTGCCGCTCGGGCTCAAGCAGAGGCTGGCGCTTGCCTGCGCCGTTATGCATGAACCTGAGGCGCTCTTTCTCGACGAACCCACATCAGGCGTCGATCCGATCACGCGCCGCGAATTCTGGACACATATCAACGGGCTCGTGGAAATGGGCGTCACAGTCCTCGTCACCACGCATTTCATGGACGAGGCCGAGTATTGCGATCGCATTTCGCTGATTTATCGAGGCCGTTCGATCGCACTCGGTACGCCGGACGAGCTGAAGGCGCGTTGTTCAAATGCGGACAACCCCGATCCGACGATGGAGGACGCGTTCATCGCGCTTGTTCAAGCCTGGCAGGAGAGGATTGCGGCATGACGTTCCCTCCCCCCGCGCCAGTGTCCCGCTCCAGCCGATACCGTCGTTTTGCAGCATTGGTTCGCAAGGAGTGCCTTCAGGTCGTTCGTGATCCGAGCAGCATTCTGATTGCATTTGTGCTGCCGCTCATCCTGCTTTTTCTATTCGGTTACGGCGTTTCGCTGGACACGACGCGGACGCGGGTCGGATTGGTCCTCGAAGAAACAACACCGCTGACGAATGATCTTGCCGCAAGCTTCCAGGCATCCCGTTATTTTTCCGTGACGACCGGCCGCGACAGGCGGCTCTTCGCACAAGACCTGGTAGTTTCCCGCATCCGCGGCATCATCGTCATCCCGGCGGGTTTTACGCGGAACTATGCAGCAGGCAATCGGCCGCAGGTCCAGGTAATCGTCGACGGTTCCGATCCCAACACCGCCAATTTCGTGCAGAATTATGTCCAGGGCGCTATGACAAATTGGCGCCTCCAGCAACAGTCCGAAATGGCCGCGAGCGCGGTGCCGATTTCGGCCGAGCAACGCTTCTGGTTCAATCCAGAACTGACCAGCCGGTCATTTCTGGTGCCAGGCTCGATCGCAATCGTCATGACGCTGGTTGGAACGCTTTTGACATCGCTGGTCGTTGCCCGAGAATGGGAGCGGGGCACGATGGAAGCGATGATGGCAACGCCGGTAACGGCCGCCGAGTTGCTTGCCGGAAAGATACTTCCCTATTTCCTGCTCGGCCTTTCATCGATGACGCTTTGCGTGCTGCTTGCGGTCTTTTTGTTTGGCGTTCCATTTCGCGGTTCCATCCTGGCGCTTTATGCCCTGTCGGCCGTTTTCCTCATGCCGGCGCTCGGCCAGGGCCTGCTGATTTCCGCTGCCACCAAGAACCAGTTTCTTGCCTCGCAGCTGGCGCTGATTACCGCTTTCCTTCCCGCTTTCCTGCTTTCCGGTTTTCTCTTCGAAATCAATTCAATGCCGAAACCAATCCAATGGATCACCTTCATCGTGCCGGCGCGTTACCTGATACCCAGCCTGCAGACGGTGTTCCTGGCCGGCGATATCTGGCCGATGTTCCTCCATGCAATCGCGGTGATGTTTCTGATCGGCTTTGTCTTGTTCCTGCTTGCCGCCCGCAGCACCAGAAAGAGGATTGCTTAAATGTGGTGGACGCGTGTGAAAGCGCTCATTGTCAAGGAACTGCTGGCAGTGCTCCGCGATCCGAAAGGCCGTACCATCCTGATCGGTCCGCCGATCGTGCAGCTCCTTGTCTTTTCCTATGCAGCAACGCTCGAGGTTCGAAATGTCGATGTGATGCTCCTCAGCCGCGACAGTGGATATTGGGGGCAAGAACTCGTGCGGCGCATCGAGGGTTCACCGACATTTCGCCAGGTGCTCATCGCCGCCACGCCCGCCAGCGTGCGGGATGCTATCGATAGACAGAAGGTCACAGCCGCAATCGAAATTGGGGCCGATTTCTCACGCAAGATCGAGGCAGGAGAGCCGGCCCATCTGCAGGTCATTCTTGATGGCCGGCGCTCCAATGCGTCGCAGATCGTTTCGGGATACATTGCGCAGATTGTCGCGACATTATCCGCCGAGACGCCTGCAGGTGTGCGAGGAGCTGTCCGTTCCGTCACGACAGTGCCGCGCAACTGGTTCAATCCCAACCTGATCTTCCAATGGTTCATGGTGCCGAACCTGATCGCCAGCATCGCGCTGCTCATCGGGCTTATCGTCACCGCCCTTTCGATCGCTCGTGAACGCGAGCTCGGTACCTTCGACCAATTGATGGTCTCGCCGCTTCGCACCCATGAGATCCTGATCGGTAAGCTTGTCCCACCGATGATGATCGGGCTCTTTCACATGACGGTCTATATCCTAGCGGCGATCTTCATCTTCGCCGTGCCGCTGCGCGGTTCGCTGCTGTTTCTTTACGGCAGTTCGCTCTTCTATCTCGCGTCGGTCGCCGGTCTGGGGCTCTTCATCTCCGCCTTGTCGATGACGCAGCAGCAGGCAATTCTCGGCGCCTTCCTTTTCATGGTGCCGGCGATGCTTCTTTCAGGCTTTGCAACGCCGATTGAGAACATGCCAGACTGGCTGCAGCCGGTCACGCTAATCAACCCGCTGCGGTATTTCCTGGTGATTGTGAAGGGCATCTTCCTCAAAGACATGCCCTTGATGGAGGTGTGGCACCAGACATGGCCGCTTTCCGCGATTGCCGCCGGAACCTTGAGCGCAGCCTCGTGGCTGTTTCGCCGAAGGCTCGAGTAACATCTTCCCCCGCTTGCGCGGCTCGGCAGGCCGAACAGGTCTGCCAGGTGTGGCGGGGATTGACCCAGCACCGGTATCCGCCCCGTTCTTCGAGCCTGTAGGCCACCAAGGTTTCAAAGCCTTGCCAGCCCTGTTCGAGGATCGCCGGATTGAGGCTCGCCTTCTGGCAGATGACGCTTCCGGGCGCGTCCATGGTTCCCCAGGCGCTGCGCGACTCTTGGCCGTGGCGAGGTCTTACAGCACGACCGTTTTGAAGCGACGGGCGATATCAACTGGCCTGTGCCGCCAATCGGCGCAGGGGGCGCTTGGCATGTGTACCGCCTGCGATTTTGCCGCTTGCATTGTTTACTAAAATGAGTTTTACTAAACACATTGCTAAACATGAACATCGTGAAGTTCATGTAAGCATTCCTTGGAAGTGGGTGAAGTTGCGACGCCGGTGGGAGCCGGCCTGGTTCTGGGAGGAACTTATGCAAAGGAAATCGAAAGCCCTTCTCGGGCTGGCCTCGACGCTCATGCTGTCGTCGGCATTGCCCAACCTTGCAATAGCCGATGAACTGACACTGTGCTGGGCCGCCTGGGACCCCGCCAACGCGCTCGTGGAACTGTCAAAGGACTTCACGGCCAAGACCGGCACGACGATGAAGTTCGAGTTCGTCCCTTGGACGAGCTATGCCGATCGCTTTCTCAATGAACTCAACTCTCACGGCAAGCTCTGCGACCTGATTATCGGCGACAGCCAGTGGATCGGCGGTTCGGCGGAAAATGGCCACTACGTCAAGCTCAACGACTTTTTCGACAAGGAAGGCATCAAGATGGATGACTTCGTGCCGGCAACAGTCGTCGGTTACTCCGAATGGCCGAAGAACACCCCGAACTACTGGGCGCTTCCGGCGATGGGCGACGTTGTCGGCTGGACCTACCGCAAGGATTGGTTCGAGCGTCCCGAACTGAAAAAGGAATTCAAGGAGAAATATGGCGCGGATCTCGTCGCGCCGAAAACCTATGGTCAACTGAAGCAGATCGCCGAATTCTTCCAGAAGCGCGAAATTGACGGAAAGACCGTCTACGGCGCTTCGATCTATACCGAGCGCGGCTCGGAGGGCATTACGATGGGCGTGACCAACGTCCTTTATGATTGGGGTTTCCAATATGAAAACCCCAAGAAGCCCTACGAGATGGAAAGCTTCGTCAATTCACCCGACGCGGTAAAGGGCCTTGAATTCTACAAGTCCCTTTACGATTGCTGCACGCCGCCGGGCAGCTCAAACGTCTACATGGTCGAATCCGCGGATGCCTTCAAATCCGGGCAGGTCGCCATGCAGATGAATTTCGCCTTTACTTGGCCCGGCCTTTACAAGGATGAGAAGGTCGGCGGCGACCGCATCGGCTTCTTTCCTAATCCTGCCGAGAAGGCGCACTTTGCACAACTCGGCGGCCAAGGCATCTCGGTGGTTTCCTATTCCGACAAGAAGGACGCCGCGCTGCAATACATCAAGTGGTTCGCACAAGCTGATGTGCAGGCCAAGTGGTGGGAGCTCGGCGGCTTCTCCTGCTTGAATTCCGTCGTCAATGCACCCAGCTTCGCCGGCAGCCAGCCCTACGCCCAGGCGTTTCTGGACTCCATGGCAATCGTCAAGGATTTCTGGGCCGAACCGAGCTACGCTTCGCTTCTCCAGGCCATGCAGAAACGGGTTCATAATTATGTCGTTGCCGGCAATGGGACCGCTCAGGAAGCGCTCGACGGCTTGGTGAAGGATTGGACCCAGGTGTTCGAGGATGACGGCAAGATCTAGTGCGTGGCTGGACACGTGGAGTTCTTGTCTGGACGGCGGTCCGGATCGGCAAAGGAGCCGGGCCGCATGATGTCCCACATAAGCAGAGACCAGGTGACATCTTGAACATTTCCAACTCCATCGTCGAGAAGGCAGCGGATGCGACTGCAAAGGTAACGCCGATTTCGGTGGTCCGGCGCGTCCGCGGCTTGTCCGATCGAGCGATAGCATGGCTGTTCATCGCCCCCGCTATCGTCCTGTTGCTCGCGATCAACATTTTTCCGCTCATCTGGGCAATCTATCTTTCCTTCACGAACTATCGTGCCAACCGGCCGAATGCCGCTGTCGAAGGGGTGGGTTTGAGAAATTACGAGCGCGTCCTGACTGATCCGGACATCTGGCAGGCGATGCAGACGACGGCGCATTTCGTCTTCTGGACGATTGTGCTGCAGACCGTTATCGGCTTCACACTCGCCTACCTGATCGATCGCAAATTTCGCGGCCACGCCTTCTGGACGACCATCATCTTGATTCCAATGATGCTGTCTCCGGCTGTGGTCGGCAATTTCTGGCGTTTTCTGTACGAGCCGCAGATCGGTCTTTTCGCCTATGCAGTCTCCTGGCTCACCGGCATTGCGACGTCGGATATTCGGATGCTCGGCGACGTTTCGCTTGCGCCTTGGGCAATCATTATCGTCGATACCTGGATGTGGACGCCCTATGTAATGCTGATCTGCCTCGCCGGCCTGCGCTCGATCCCGGACTATATCTACGAAGCCGCAGAGGTCGACCGTGCCTCCCCATGGCGGCAATTCTGGTCGATCACGGTGCCGATGGCGCTGCCTTTCATCATGCTCGCCGTCCTGTTCCGCGGCATCGAGAACTTCAAAATGTTCGACATGGTAACGCTTTTAACCGGCGGCGGGCCTGGCTCGGTTACTGAAGTCGCCTCGATCACGCTGAAGCGAGCGGCCTTCGAGAGCTGGGCCACCGGCCGCGCCTCCGCCTTCGCTATCGTTCTCTTTGTCGCGGTATTCGGTCTCGCCAACATCTACGTCAGGGCCCTTAACAAGGTGAAGCAACGATGAGCTGCGCGAACTCCGCCCATTCGGTCGTTGAGCCGAGCTTCACCAGCAAGCGGATCGCCGGCGCGATCGTGATCCTCTACGCGCTGATCACTCTGATACCGCTGGTCTGGATTTTCCTGACCAGCATCAAATCGCCTCCAGATTCCATCAGCTACCCGCCGAAAATCGTCTTCACCCCGTCACTTGAAGGCTACTGCAATCTTCTGACCACGAGAACGCGGCAGACGCCTGAATACATCGCTTCCTTGCCCGAGCCGACAGGCACCTGCGACGAGGTGACTCGCAAGCGCAATATGGTCATCGCCGGCCCCTCGAATTTCTTGCCGCGCTTCTTCAATTCGCTGCTGATTGCGTTCGGATCAACTTTTCTCGCCGTCTTGCTCGGCACGATGGCCGCCTACGGCTTTTCGCGCTTCCGGGTGCCGCTCGCTGACGATCTTTTGTTCTTCATCCTGTCAACGCGCATGATGCCGCCGATCGCCGTCGCGATCCCGATCTACCTAATGTACCGGGAGCTCGGGCTGTCCGACACTGCATTGGGGATGATTCTGCTTTACACGGCGGTCAACGTGTCGCTCGCAGTCTGGCTGCTCAAGGGCTTCATCGACGAGATCCCCCGTGAATACGAGGAGGCCGCGATGATCGACGGCTACACCCGGCTGCAGGCCTTCCGGAAGGTCGTGCTGCCGCAGGCAACGACCGGGATCGCCGCAACCGCCATCTTCTGCCTGATCTTTGCTTGGAACGAATATGCCTTCGCCGCACTTCTGACATCAGGCAGCGCGCAGACTGCACCGCCATTCATCCCGACGATCATCGGCGAAGGCGGGCAGGACTGGCCGGCTGTTGCCGCGGGAACCACCATCTTCCTGATCCCGATCCTGGTCTTTACCATTCTCCTGCGCAAGCAGTTGCTGCGCGGCATCACCTTCGGAGCGGTCCGCAAATGATGAACATGATCGAAACGCCCCGCCCTGCCCGTCCGAAACGTCCCTTTTTCCTGCGGCGCGGTCCGATGGAAAACATCGCAACCGTGGTGATTGCAGCAGGTTTCGTGATGCTGTTTCAACCTTTCCTGCTGGTGGTCTACACATACTCGCTGGTCACACTGCTGACAGGGACCGCCCTGTTCATCGTCGTCTCGAAATTTCCGGAGTGAACCATGGCGGAGATCAGGGTAGAAAATGTCCGCAAGCAGTTCGGCAGCTTCGCTGCGGTCGAAGACTCGAGCTTCGTCGTCCATGACGGCGAGTTTCTTGCCCTGCTCGGGCCATCCGGCTGCGGCAAGACGACCACCCTTCGCATGATCGCCGGTCTTGAACTGCCGACCAGCGGCAAGATCTATCTCCACGGCGAAGACGTCACCTTCAATCGCGCCAGCGCCCGCGACATCGCCTTTGTCTTCCAGCTCTTTGCGCTCTATCCGCACATGAACGTGCGCCAGAACATCGGCTTTCCGTTGCTATCTCAAGGGATGCCGAAGGCTGAAATACGCGAACGCGTCCAGGAGACCGCGCGCCTGCTACAGATCGATCATATTCTCGCCAGGTCCGTCTCCGGGCTTGCCGGTGGCGATCGCCAGCGTGTGGCGCTCGCCCGCGCCATCGTGCGGCGCCCGAAATGCTTTTTGATGGACGAACCGCTCGGTACACTCGATGCGGAGTTCCGCGAGGTCATGGTTCATGAGCTGCGCGAGTTGCACAACCGCATCCACGCGACGACGGTCTACGTCACGCACGATCAGCATGAGGCGATGGCGATGGCAGACAAGATCGCCGTCATGAACCATGGCGTCATAGAACAATTCGGGACGCCACAGGAAATTTACAGCAAGCCTGCGACCATGTATGTCGCGGATTTCATCGGCTCTCCACCGATGAATTTCATCCGCTTCACCTGCGGCCTTAAGCAGGGAGACCGATCGATCTCTCTCGATGGCGTCGATGTCGCCGTTCCCGAGATTCTCCAGGACTTGAGGGTCGGCGAGCTGGCGCTTGGCGTGCGGCCCGAGCACATCCGCTTCAGCGATGCCTCCGACCTGCGCGGCGCCGTATATGGCAGCGAGTATCTTGGAACAAATCAGATCGTGGCGATCGAAACCCGCAGCGGACTGATCAAAGCCCGCGTTCCGGCGAACCGCAACTTTCGCATCGGCGAAACGGTCGGTCTCGAATTCAATCCTGCCAATCTTGCGCTCTTTGACTGCCAGTCGGGCCGTGCGGTCGCTTCATCGCTCTATTCGGAGGTCCGTAATGGCTGATGTCGTTCTTAGAGATCTCAACATGCGTTTCGGCGACACGCAGGCGCTCAGCAACCTCAATCTGACGATCCGCGATGGCGAATTCGTCGTGCTGCTGGGGCCGACTGGGGCCGGCAAGACGACGACGCTCCGTCTGATCGCCGGTTTAGAGCGGCCCGACAGTGGCCATATCGAGATCGCCAACCGCAACGTTGCTGGCCAATCCCCTGCCGAACGCGACGTGGCATTCGTGTTCCAGCAATATTCGCTTTATCCACATATGACGGTTTACGAAAATCTTGCCTTTCCCCTCAGGGCGGCGGTTCGAAAGATGAGCAGCGACGAGATCGATCGGCGCGTTCGCGAAATTGCACAGATGGTGAGGATCGATCATAAGTTGGAAAACCGCTCAACGCGTCTTTCCGGCGGAGAGATGCAGCGCGTTGCAATCGGCCGCGCGCTGGTGCGCGAACCAGCCATCTACCTCATGGACGAACCGCTTTCGTCTCTCGACGCCAAGCTTCGGGGGGAGCTTCGACTGGAACTCAAGCGCATTCAGAGGGAACTGGGCTCGACCCTTCTCTATGTGACCCACGACCAGATAGAGGCCATGACGATGGCGGACCGCATCGGCATTGTCGCCCAAGGCAGGCTCCTGCAGGTCGGCACGCCTCGGGAAATCTACGGCAATCCCGCCAGCCTTCACGTTGCAGCCCGTCTCGGGCAACCGCATATCAACCTGCTGCCTGCCGACCTGCTTCCTGGCGCAAGTCCTCCAAAGGGTACGAAGACAATCGGCGCACGCACCGAGCATCTCGAGATCATTGTCGCCAAGGATGCAAACGCAGAGGTCGATTGGATCGAGCACTTGGGCGACCAGAACCATCTGCATATCCGTGTTCGTGATCACAAGCTCGTCACGCTTGCAGATCCATATCTGTCAATCAGACCGGGCGACAGGATCAATCTTAAACTCCGCGACCCGCTCTATTTCGATGCGAGCGGACAGCGGCTGGCTTGAACCGAAGATACTGAGCAACGCAGGCATGCGAAAAACAGACGGGTCTCAATCAATGAAACATTTCTTTAATCGTCGGGAAGACATCGTCACGGACGCTCTGGACGGCCTGCTGCTCACAAGCGGCCCGGGCCGCCTTGCCCGTCTTGATACATTTCCCGAAATCAAGGTGATATTGCGCGCGGACTGGGATCATTCGAAAGTGGCAATCATTTCAGGCGGCGGTGCGGGGCATGAGCCTTCGCACGCCGGGTTCGTCGGCAAGGGCATGCTGACGGCAGCGGTATCTGGGGAGATATTTGCTTCGCCGAGCGTCGACGCGGTCCTGACGGCGATCCGCGCCGTTACCGGACCCCGCGGAGCCCTGTTGATCGTCAAGAATTATACCGGCGACCGCTTGAATTTCGGGCTTGCGGCCGAAAGGGCCCGCGCCGAAGGTTTCGACGTTGAGATGGTCATTGTTGCAGACGACATCGCGATCCCGGATATCATCCAACCGCGTGGCGTCGCCGGCACCTTGTTCGTTCACAAGATTGCCGGATATTACGCCGAGATCGGAACGGATTTAAAGACAGTCGCCGCACGTGCTGCATCCGCAGCAACCGATACCGTCTCGCTCGGCATGTCGCTTTCGACTTGCAGTGTACCCGGCCAGTTGCATGAGGACCGGCTTGGCGCGAACGAAGGCGAACTTGGCCTTGGTATCCACGGGGAACCAGGCGTCGAGCGCATCGCACTTCAACCGGTCGCCGATATCGTTGCCGCAATGACCGGGCGGCTTGCCGCAAAGGTGGACGATTCGCGAAGCCATGCCCTTCTCATCAACAATCTTGGCGCCGTCCCGCCTCTCGAAATGGGCCTGATTGCCAATACCGTCCTGTCTTGCCCTCTCGCACGCCGTGTCAAACTGATTGTCGGGCCGGCGCCGATGATGACGGCGCTCAACATGAACGGTTTCTCGCTCTCCCTGATCCCGCTGGATGACGCGCGCGAGGTCGCTTTGAAGGCCCCGGTCGACCCGCATGCCTGGGTACCTGCAGTCGAACATCGTGGGATCAATGTCATTGCAGGTCCCCAAAGCGGCGCCGTTGCGGATAAAACGGCCGCAGCCAGCGACGACGGCCATAGCCGTCGCCTGATAACAGCGCTCTGCGAGCACCTGATTTCGCTCGAAAGCGAGCTTAACCGCTTGGACGGCCGCCTCGGCGACGGAGACACTGGCTCCACGGTCGCAACCGGCGCTCGCAGCGTGCTTGCCCGTATTGACACCCTGCCGCTCAAGGAGCCCGCCGCCACCCTGGCTTCGATCGGCGACATTCTGAGTATGAGCATGGGGGGCTCGAGCGGCGTTTTGCTGTCGATCTTCTTTACCGCCGCAGCCAAGGCTATGGCGGATAAAGCCGATATCGCCGCGGCCCTTCTTGCCGGCCTTGATCGGATGACGTTTTATGGTGGAGCCGGGATCGGCGACCGCACCATGGTCGATGCGCTGGCCCCGGCGCTTGCAGCACTTACCTCCGGCAACCTCGCGGCGGCGGCGAAGGCGGCTGTGGCAGGCGCGGAATCGACCAAGTCGATGAAGAAGGCAAAGGCTGGACGCGCCTCGTATGTCGGGGAGGAGGATCTGAAAGGAGTGCCTGACCCTGGTGCGGTGGCGGTCGCGGGCGCATTCGAGGTCGCGGCAGCCATTGCGGCGACAGCCATGGCGTAAAAACGTGCCGCCGTTGGGAGGACATGAGGTGCAGGCAGAACCCGTGCTTGTTTTGGGACTGATCGAAGCTTGCCGGGCGGTCATCACGGCAAACACCGATCACCTTTGCGCGCTCGATTGCGCGATTGGAGATGGAGACCACGGC